>JBOZRS010000021.1:0-94648 GCA_050789065.1 Microvirga sp. | reverse complement strand
CCGATGATGCCGGCCGTGAAGCCGAACAGGAGGTAGAGCGTGCCGATGTCCTTGTGGTTCGTCGAATAGAACCACCGGCGCCAGAAGGTCGGGTGATCGTGGTGATCCGCGTGAGCGGTATCAACTGCATGTGCCATAATGAGACCTCTGTGGTCCTTGCTTGTCAATTACTGAGCGTTCGCGAACTGGAGCCGGGTCGTGCCGTCGGTGGAAGCGTATTTCTGCTTCGCCTCCGCCAGCCACGCAGCATATTGCTGCTCGCTCACGACACGGATGGTGATCGGCATATAGGGGTGGCCATTGCCGCAGAGCTCGGAGCACTGGCCGTGGTACACGCCTTCCTGCTCGGCCCTGAACCAGGTCTCGTTCAGTCGGCCCGGAATGGCGTCGATCTTGACCGCGAAGGACGGCATCGCGAAGGAGTGCAGCACGTCGGCCGAGGTCACCTGGACCCGGACGTTCTTGTTCACCGGCACCACCATCTCGTTGTCGACGGTGAGCAGCTTGGGCTGGTCGGGCTTCAGATCCTTGGCATCGACGAGGTTCGAGTCGAACTTGAAGCCGCCGCCCTGATCGGCCGGATACTCATAGCCCCAATACCAGGAATAGCCCGTGACCTTCACGACCACGTCGGCGGTCGGCGGCACGAGCTGCTGGCGCAGCAGGCGGAAGGACGGAATGGCGATCGCCACGAGGATCAGCACCGGGACGACGGTCCAGGCAACCTCGAGCAGGGTGTTGTGGGTGGTCCGGGAGGGAACCGGGTTCTTGCGCTCGTTGAAGCGCACGACGATCGTGATCAGCAGCGCCAGAACGAACACGCAGATGATCGTGATCAGCCACACGAGATAGGTGTGGAAGGTGGACACTTGGCGCCCGAGGTCGGTCACCATCTCCTGCATGCCGGTTTCCCATGGGGAAGGCCGGCCCGCAGCGGCGCATGCCTCACTTATGCCCAACACAAGTGCGACCGCCGCCGTGGAGAGGGCAGTCACCGATCGAAGTCTTGAGGTCTCGATCCGCATCGGTGTTCCAAAGCTCCTAGATAAGGTGGCCGACGGCCACGAAAGCATCGGGGAAGGTGCAGGCATGCAGAGTTGGGTGCCCGGCCTGCGCCATCACCTGTTTGATCTGCGTCAAAGACCACAGGACGCGAATAAGCGCAACGGTGCAAGCGCTGCAATTTGTGCGTCATAACCGCCAAATGCCGTTTTGCCGTCCTGATTCCGCTCTCTCGCTTGACATCACGGCCCCTGCCATGGTCCGAACGGGCCCATGAAAATGGGTCGGAGCGGCCGTGCCGCTGCCCTGTGACGGGGTTCAGGAATGGAGAGACCGATGGGCTTGTCACGATGGATTCGCTGTGGAGCGGCAGCCTTGCTGGGCCTGTCGGCCCTGTCCGTCTCGAGCGGCGCCAATGCCCAGGGCATGGTCAAGAACACCTTCGGCGACTGGCAGATGCGCTGCGAAACCCCGGCGGGAGCGACGGCGGAACAGTGCGCCCTGGTGCAGAACGTGGTCGCGGAAGACCGCCCGAACGTTACCCTCGTGATTATCGTGTTGAAAACCGCCGACGGTAAAAGCCGGCTCCTGCGCGTCGTCGCGCCTCTGGGTATTCTCCTGCCGTCGGGACTGGGCCTCAAGGTCGACCAGACGGATATCGGCCGGGCGGGCTTCGTGCGCTGCCTGGCGACCGGCTGCGTCGCCGAGGTCGTCATGGAGGACAGCCTCATCAACCAAATGAAGGGCGGCCAGTCGGCCACCTTCATCGTCTTCCAGACGCCGGAGGAGGGGATCGGGATTCCCGTGTCGCTGAACGGCTTCGCGGCCGGCTTCGATGCGCTGCCATAAGGGCAGGGCAGAAAGAGACATAAAAGAGGGTGGGGGTTCTCATGGGTAGCGGATTTGGCTCCAAGACGGGCTCGGCTGTCGCCATGCTCGGTCTTTCGGTTCTGGCGGGATGCAACACGCCCGGAGAGGGCGGCACGAGCCTGGGCAGCGCGCTGCTTCTCGCGGGCACGACGGTTCCGCCCGCCCAGGTGGTCCGGGCCGAGGAGGTCTATTGCCCTCCGGTGACGGTCAGCGACGGCGGTGCCGCCATCATCGTCAGGAACAGCCAGATCACCCTTGGACAATTGGCGCGGGAATGCACCGGCCAGCCGGACGGATCGACCCTGGTCAAGGTCGGCATCGAGGGGCGCGTCCTCGTGGGGCCCGGCGGTTCGGCCGGGCGCTTCGACGTGCCCGTCCAGATCGTCGTGAAGGACAATTCCGCCGTCTTCGCCAACCGCGTCCGCCGCACGGCGGCGGCCATTCCGGCCAGCGACACGCAGACAAGCTTCACGGTCGTCGAGGGCAACATTCTTGTGCCCGCCGCCTCCGCCAACGATTTCGAGATTGAAGTTGGCCTCGGCAGCCGGGCGACCGGCGGGCGCCGCGGCTGACGCTTCGGAGCGCCGCCCTCAGGGCAGGGCGGCGCTGCCCGCCCTCAGGCTGAGCGGAATGGCCAGAACCTTGTCGATCCGCCGGCCGTCCAGGTCGATGACCTCGAACCGCCAGCCGAGCGCGTCCACGTATTCGCCCGTATTGGGCAGGTGCTCGATTTCGCTGATCACAAGGCCGCCGACCGTATGATAGCTGCGGGATTCGGGGAGAGTGACGCCCAGGGTCTCGGCCATCTCGTCCACCGGCATCGAGCCCGCGAGCAGCCATGAGCCGTCCTCGCGGCGGACCGCGTCCGGCTCGGGCGTCTCGGTGTCGGACCGGAAGGCGCCGACGATGGCCTCCAGGGCGTCCGCCGGGGTCACGACGCCCTCGAAATGCCCGTATTCGTCATGGACGAGCGCCATCGGCACTTCCGAGTCGCGCAGGACCGCAAGGGCGTCCAGGGCGTAAAGCGTGTCCGGAATGACCGGCGCCTGCCGGATGTGCTGGCGGATGTCGAGAGGCTGTCCGGCCAGCAGATGGGCGAGAATCTCCCGCGACTGCACCACGCCGATCACGTTGTCCGAGCCGCCCTCGCTCACCGGCAGCCGGGAATGCGGGGTCTCAATGAGCAGGGTGCGAATCTCGTCGTCATCGTCGTCGAGGTCGATCCAGTCCACATCCGTGCGGGGGGTCATGAGGCCCCGCACCGGCCGGTCTCCGAGGCGGAGCACGCCCGAGATCATGCGGCGCTCCTCCTCCTCGATCACGCCCGCGCTCTCCGCCTCGCCCACGAGCATCTTGAGTTCTTCTTCGGTCACGGTCGAGCCGTCGTCGGAGGCCGGGCCGAACAAGCTGAAGATCAGGGAGGTGGAGGCGTTGAGGAGCCAGACCGCGGGGGCGGCGATCTTCGAGAGGACCAGCATCATCGGGGCGACCGCGCAGGCGATGCCCTCCGGGTGGCGCAGGGCGAGCTGCTTGGGCACCAGTTCGCCGACGACGATGGACAGGTAGGTGATCAGGCCGATGACGAGGCCGTAGCCCAGCGGCTCGGCCGCGCCCGGGGGCATGCCGTGATCGAGGAAGATCTGGGTCAGCTTGTCGCCGAGGGCCGCGCCCGAGAAGGCGCCTGCCAGGATGCCCACAAGGGTGATGCCGATCTGGACCGTCGACAGGAACCGGCCCGAATCCTCCATGAGGGCGAGGGCGGTGTTGGCCCCGGTGCGGCCCTGCTCGGCCATGGCCTTGAGGCGGACCCGGCGGGCGGACACGATGGCGAGTTCGGAAAGCGCAAAGACGCCGTTGAGGGCGACGAGGAAAAGAGCGATGACCAGTTCGAGCAACGGTGCCAGGAGCTGCCGACCGGATCGGGCCGCGCTTTCCCCCTTCTATGAAAGATGGCGCTAAGATGGGCCGTCCGGAGCCTGCCGTCAATTAAGGCAGGGGCAAACTAATTGCGGTCGCCTGATTTATTGACAGGATCGCAAATCCTCTTCACAGGTTGAGACAGCCGCTGATCCCCGCGGAAGAGACCGGACCTTCGAGTCCGGCGCCGAAGGCGCAACCGCCCCGGAAACGCTCAGGCCAAAGGACCGCGCGGGAGCTGGCACTCTGGAAAGCGGCGACGTTTCAGGAAACGTCGCCCACCGACGGGCGTAACCTTGGGCCCCGTGCCCATGGGAAATCTCTCAGGTCTCGGGACAGAGGGGGCGCAAACACCGGACCGGAAGGTCCGGACAAACGCGCGCCTTTTGAGGGAATCCCATGGCCGAGCCTGCACACAGCGACCAGCCGCTTCTGCAAACCCCGCTTCATGCCGAACATGTCGGCCTAGGCGCCCGTATGGTGCCGTTCGCCGGCTATGACATGCCGGTGCAGTACCCTAGCGGTATCCTCACCGAGCACAACTGGACCCGCGAGCATGCGGGCCTGTTCGACGTCTCCCACATGGGCCAGGCCTTCCTGGTGGCCGAGGACAAGAGCCACGAGACCGTGGCCCGGGCCATCGAGGCGCTGATTCCCGCCGACATCCTGAACCTGAAGCCGAACCAGCAGCGCTATTCGCAGTTGCTCGCCGACGATGGCGGCATCCTCGACGACCTCATGATGACCCGCGTCGGCGCGCCCGGCCACGAGGGCTGGCTCTATCTGGTCGTGAACGCCTCCATGAAGGAGGCCGACTACGCCCATATCCAGGCCCGTCTGCCGAAAGGCGTGACGCTCAACCGCAAGGACGGGCTCGCGCTCATGGCGCTTCAGGGCCCCTCCGCCGAGGCCGTGCTCGCCAGGCCCGCGCCCGAGACCGCAGGCCTGCCCTTCATGATGTCCGCCGACGTGACGATCGCCGGCGTCGCGTGCCATGTCTCCCGCTCCGGCTATACGGGGGAGGACGGCTTCGAGATTTCCTGCCGCGCCGAAGACGCGGCCAAGCTCTGGAAGACGCTTCTCGCCGACCCGGAAGTGAAGCCCATCGGCCTCGGCGCCCGCGATTCGCTGCGCCTGGAAGCGGGCCTCTGCCTCTATGGCCACGACATCGACACCACCACCTCTCCCATCGAGGCGGGCCTGATCTGGTCGATCCAGAAGCGCCGCCGCGAGGAGGGGGGCTTCCCGGGTGCCGCGCGCGTCCAGCGCGAGATCAAGGACGGCCCGGCCCGCGTGCGCGTGGGCATCCGGCCCGAGGGCCGTGCGCCCGCCCGCGAGGGAACGATCATCACCACGCCCGACGGCCGCGAGGTCGGCATCGTGACCTCCGGCGGCTTCGGGCCCACCGTCAACGGCCCGGTCGCCATGGGCTATGTCTCGAAGGATGTTTCCTCGGCGGGAACGGACCTTCATCTCGTCGTTCGCGGCAAGCCGATCCCGGCCAAGGTCGCGGCCATGCCTTTTGCACCTCACCGCTACAAGCGCTAAAACCCAGGGGGACACCATGACCACGCGCTACACCAAGGATCACGAATACATCCGCATCGAGGGCGATGCCGGCATCGTCGGCATCTCCGACTACGCCCAGAGCCAGCTCGGCGACGTCGTCTATGTGGAACTGCCGAGCATCGGCAAGACCCTGAAGAAGGGCGACGAGGCTGCCGTCGTCGAGAGCGTGAAGGCCGCAAGCGAGGTCTACGCTCCCGTTTCCGGCGAAGTGGTGGAGGTCAACAGCGATCTCGAAGCTTCTCCCGGCACCGTGAACGAGGATCCGGCCGGTCGCGGCTGGTTCATGAAGATCCGCCTCACGAACCAGAGCGAGCTCGACGGCCTCCTGACCGAAGAGCAGTACCAGGAATTCGTGAAGTCGATCTCCTAAGGGAGTTGCCGCCGATGTCGCACGAATATGCAGCCACGGTACGCTGGACCCGGGACGGCGCAGTCTTCTCGGATAACCGCTACAGCCGCGGCCATGTCTGGTCGTTCGATGGCGGCATCGAGGTTCCGGCATCGGCATCGCCATCGGTGGTGCCGATGCCCCTGTCCCGCGAGGACGCGGTCGATCCGGAAGAGGCGTTCGTGGCGGCGGTGTCGAGTTGCCACATGCTCACCTTCCTCTCGATCGCCGCCAAGAAGCGCTTCGTCGTCGACCGGTACGAGGACCGGGCGCTGGGCGTCATGACGCCGAACCAGAATGGCAAGCTCTTCGTCTCCAAAGTCACGCTCGACCCGGTGATCGAGTTCTCGGGCGACAAGCGCCCGACCTCCGAACAGATCGCCGACATGCATCACCTCGCCCACAAGGAATGCTTCATCGCGAATTCCGTCCTGACGGAAATCGTGGTGGCGGGCCTTCCCTCGCACTAACTGACCCAAGGTTTTTTGCCGATGCGTTATCTCCCTTTGTCAGATACCGACCGCAGCGAGATGCTCGCGCGGATCGGCGTCAGGGCCGTTGACGATCTTTTCGCCGACGTGCCGAAGAACCTTCTCCTGAAGGAGCCGGTCGATCTGCCGCGCCGCAAGGGCGAGCTGGAGGTGGAGCGCATCCTCTCCCGCATGTCCGCGAAGAACATCCCGGCCTCCTCGGTGCCGTTCTTCGTCGGCGCCGGAGCCTACAAGCACCACGTGCCCGCGACCGTCGACCACCTGATCCAGCGCTCCGAGTTCCTGACGAGCTACACGCCGTACCAGCCGGAAATCGCCCAAGGGACGCTGCAATACCTCTTCGAGTTCCAGACACAGGTGGCGGCGCTGACCGGCATGGAGGTGGCGAACGCCTCCATGTATGACGGCTCCACCGGCACGGGCGAGGCGGTGCTCATGGCGCACCGCGTCACCAAGCGCCGCAAGGCCGTGCTCTCGGGCGGCCTGCACCCGCACTACGCCGATGTGGTGCGCACGCTCTCCGACATGGCGAGCGACCAGGTCGTCACCATGAAGCCCGATGTCGGCGGCACGGAAGACATCCTGTCCCAGATCGACGACAGCGTCTCCTGCGTGGTCGTGCAGTCACCGGACGTGTTCGGCAACGTGCGGGATCTCAAGCCCATCGCCGAAAAGGCGCACCAGCACGGCGCGCTGCTGGTCGCCGTCTTCACCGAAGTGGTGTCGCTCGGCCTCGTGGCCTCGCCCGGCAGCCAGGGTGCCGACATCGTGGTGGGTGAGGGCCAGTCCATCGGCAATGCGCTCAATTTCGGCGGGCCCTATGTGGGTCTCTTCGCCACGCAGTCGAAATACATCCGCCAGATGCCGGGCCGCCTCTGCGGCGAGACGGTGGATGCGGACGGAAACCGCGGCTTCGTGCTGACGCTTTCGACCCGCGAGCAGCATATCCGCCGCGACAAGGCGACGTCGAACATCTGCACCAATTCGGGCCTCTGCTCGCTCGCCTTCACCATTCACATGACGCTGCTCGGCGAGGCCGGCCTTACGCGCCTCGCCCGCATCAATCATGCGAATGCGATCAAGCTCGCCGATCAGCTCGCGGGCGTGAAGGGCGTCGAAGTCCTCAACAAGACGTTCTTCAACGAATTCACCGTGAAGCTCGCGAAGCCTGCGGCCGAAGTCGTCGAGCGTCTGGCCGAGAAGGGCGTGCTCGCAGGCGTGCCCGTATCGCGCCTCCTGCCCGGCGTCGGGCTCGACAACCTGCTTCTCGTGGCTTCCACCGAAGTGAACACCGATGATGACCGCGCGGCCTTCTGTGCCGCCTTGAAGGAGGTTCTGTGATGTTGAACCGCCAGGGACGTCCCTCTTCCGCCGGAGAAGCCGGCACCAATGCGCATCCGACCTTCACCGGCAACAAGGCGCTGGCGCAGGTCGAGCCGCTGATCTTCGAGATCGGCCGCGCCGAGACGACCGGCGTCGATCTCGACGAGCCGGAGGCCTTCACGCCGCGCCTCGGCGGGCTGGAGCGCAAGGAGGCCATCGGCCTGCCGGGCCTCTCCGAGCCCGAGGCCATGCGCCACTACGTGCGCCTGAGCCAGATGAACTACGGCATCGACACGGGCCTTTTCCCGCTCGGTTCCTGCACCATGAAGCACAATGCGCGCCTCAACGAGCGCATGGCGCGGCTTCCGGGCTTCTCCGACGTGCATCCGCTTCAGCCGGTCTCGACCGTGCAGGGGGCGCTGGAGCTGATGAGCGAGCTCGGGCGCTATCTGCTCACGCTCACCAACATGACGGCCGTCGCGCTCTCGCCCAAGGCGGGTGCCCATGGCGAGCTCTGCGGCATGATGGCGATCAAGGCCGCCATCGAGGCGAAGGGCGAGGGCAAGACCCGCAACGTGGTGCTGGTGCCCGATTCGGCGCACGGCACGAACCCGGCGACGGCGGCCCTCATCGGCTTCGTCGTGAAGCCGGTCCCGGCCCGCGAGGATGGCTTCGTGCATGTGGAGGATGTGAAGGAGCGGCTCGGTCCGGATGTCGCGGCCATCATGCTCACCAATCCCAACACCTGCGGTCTCTTCGAGCCCCAGGTGGCGGAGATCGCGAAGGCCATTCACGAGGCGGGCGCGTATTTCTACTGCGACGGCGCAAATTTCAACGCCATCGTCGGCAAGGCGAAGCCGGGGGATCTCGGTGTCGACGCCATGCACATCAACCTGCACAAGACCTTCTCGACCCCGCATGGCGGCGGCGGCCCGGGCTCGGGCCCAGTGGTGCTCTCCGAGCGCCTGGCGCCCTTCGCGCCTGTGCCGTTCGTGCGCACGGGCAAGGACGGGTTCGAGCTGGTGGAGCAGGGGAAGGACGCGGCGGCGAAGCCCTTCGGCCGCATGACCGCCTTCCATGGCCAGATGGGCATGTATGTGCGCGCGCTGTCCTACATGCTCTCGCATGGCTCGGATGGCATGAAGCAGGCCTCGGAAGACGCCGTGCTCAACGCCAACTACATCCGCGCCGGCCTGTCGGATCTCCTCTCGCTGCCCTTCGGCAACAAGCCCTGCATGCACGAGGTGCTGTTCGACGATGCGTGGCTGAAGGACACGGGCGTCACCACCCTCGATATCGCGAAGGCGATGATCGACGAGGGCTACCACCCGATGACCATGTACTTCCCGCTGGTGGTGCATGGCGCCATGCTCATTGAGCCGACGGAGTCGGAATCGAAGGCGTCGCTCGACCTCTTCATCGCGACGCTGCGCGACCTCGCTCTCGCGGCGACAACGGGCAACGACAAGGAGCGCTTCACCGGAGCACCCTACCATGCCCCGCGCCGCCGCCTCGACGAGACCCGCGCCGCGCGCAATCCGGTCCTCAAGTGGACCCCGCCCGCGCCGATGGCCGAGGCGGCGGAATAACGCCGGATCGTATCATGCAGGAATGGCCGGGCTCGTCCCGGCCATTTTCATGTCAGGGGGCAGATTCGACGGCTTCCGGCAGATCCGCCATCCGCTCGACGATGGCATGGGCGCCGGCCCGGAGCAGTTTGCCGGCGTGACCCGGATCGCAATGTCCGCCGCCCGTGAAGCCGATGACGCGCATGCCGGCCGCAACGGCAGCCTGGACGCCCGCGGCGGAATCCTCGATCACCAGGCAGTCTCCGGCAGGCACCCTCATGCGGTTCGCAGCATGGAGGAACAGGTCGGGCGCGGGCTTGCCGCGTCTGACTTCCGATGCGCTGAAGATGTGGTCGAACAGGTCCGCCAGACCCGTCACCCGAAGGGACAGCGCGATGCGCTCCGGCACGGACGAGGAGGCGACGCAGCGCGGAAAGGGGAGGGCCAGAATAGCTTCCCGCACGCCGTCGACGGCCCTCAGGTCGGTCTCGAAGCGCGCGAACAGGGCCCGATTGACCCTGTCGCCGAAATCACCCGGCAGCGTGAGGCCGCGCTCGGCTTCGATCCGCCCGATCATATCCTTCATGCTCACGCCCACGAACCGGCGCGCGATCTCGTCGGCCGTGTAGGGAACACCGATCTCGGTCAGAACCTCCGCATCGATCCGGCAGGCCAGGACCTCGGAATCGACGAGCACGCCGTCGCAGTCGAAGATCAGCAGCATGGCAGGGTCTCCAAGCAAAAAGGCCGCCTCAAGGGCGGCCTTTGGTATCTCAGGTCGGGACGAAGCCCTTTTACTGCAGCTTCGTGCGCACGTCGTTGAGGCTCTGCGTCACGAGAGAGGCGGCGGCGGGGCCGGTGATCTCCTGCCGCAGAACGCGCTCGGACGCCTTGATGGCGGCGTCGACCGCAGCGGCGCGGACCTCGGCGGAGGCCTGAGCCTCGGCCTGGGCGATCTTCGCCTCGGCGGACGCAGTGCGGCGCTTCACGAAATCGGTCATCTTGTCCTGCGCCTCGCGGGCAAGGCGCTCGGCCTCTTCCTTGGCGGAGGAGACGATCTCGGCGGCTTCGCGCTCGGCGGTGGCGCGCTTGGCCTCGAACTCCTTGAGGAGCCGTTCGGCGTCCTCGCGCAGGCGCTTGGCCTCGGTGAGTTCGTCCGCAATGCGCTTGCCGCGGGAGTCGAGCTGGTTCAGGACCTTCCCGGGGACGCCGAAGTAGAACAGAATGCCCCAGAAGATGACAAAGGCGACGGCGACCCAGAATTCGGCGCTGGCGAGCATTTCGGATCTCCTGATCAGGCGTTGATTTGGTCGAGGGCGGCCTCGACCGTCTGCGGGGCCGGAGCCTGGCCGGTCAGGCGCTCGATGATGACGGTCGCCGTATCGCGGGCAATCTCGCGCACATGGCTCATGGCCTCGGACTTGCGGGCCGTGATCGTCGCCTCGGATTCGGACAGACGCTTGTTCAGATCGGCCTCGAGGGCCTTGCGCTTGGCGTCGCTCTCGGCGGCGAGCTTCGAGCGGGTCTCCTGGGCGAGAGCCTGGGCGCGGCCCTTGGCTTCGGCGAGGGCCTTCTCGTAGGCCGCTCCGGCCTCTTCGGCGCGGGTCTTCATCGCGGCCGCTTCGTCGAGATTGCCGGCGATGATCGTGCGGCGGTTCTCGATGATGCCGGTCAGGCGCGGCAGGACCAGCTTGGAAAGCAGCGTGTAGAGGAGCACGAAGGTGATGGCGAGCCAGAGGAGCTGGCCGGCATAGGTTTCCGTCTGGAAGGGCGGGAAGCCGGCATCCTCGTGAGCGCCACCGTGCGCTTCTGTTGCGGCATGGGTCGTCTGAGCCTGAGCCATGGAGCAGATCCTAAAAGGATGAATAATCCTAGAGCAGAGAGCCTTCCGATGGAATCGGGCGGCGTGCTCTATCTCTTTACTGCTGCATCGTTTTCGCGAGGAAGCGGAGGCCGCCTCTTCGCACGATGCTTAGAAACAACGAATGACGGCGGAGAGCCGCCGTCACCCCTGTCGAGGTGAAGCGCGATGCGCGCTCCAACCTCCCGATCACCATCGTGAGATTAGGTGAAGAGCAGAACGAGAGCGACGACGAGGCAGAAGATGCCGAGACCTTCCGAGAGCGCCGCACCGATGAAGGCGCGGGCGAACTGGCTGTCGGCCGCCGACGGGTTGCGCAGAGCTCCCGAGAGGAAGTTGCCGAAGATGTTGCCAACGCCCATGGCGGCGAGGCCCATGCCAATGCAGGCGAGGCCCGCGCCGAGGAACTTGAAAGCAACCGGATCCATTGTGATCTCCTTGAGGAATGCTGTGACCGGGAGGGGAGGTGGGAACGCAGCGCTGGCCTAGTGCCCCGGGTGCAGCGCGTCGTTGAGGTAGATGCAGGTCAACACCGTGAAGACGTAGGCCTGCAGAGCGGCGACGAGGAACTCGAGCGCCATGAGAGCAACCGCCATGAGGAGCGGCAGCGGAGCAAGGATCGACAGAGCGCCGCCGGCGCCCAGAAGCGCAACGACGAAGCCGGCGAAAACCTTCAGCGCGATGTGTCCCGCGAGCATGTTCGCGAAGAGACGCAGGCTGAGCGAAACCGGACGGGACAGAAAGGAAATGACCTCGATGACCACAATGAAGGGTAGGAGCCAGGCGGGCACGCCCGACGGCACGAAGAGGCCGAAGAAGTGGGTTCCGTGCTTGAGCAGACCGTAGATGATGACGGTGCCGATCACGAGCAGGGCGAGGGCGAAGGTGACGATGATGTGGCTCGTCACCGTGAAGAAGCCCGGGATCATGCCGAGCATGTTCGCCGTGAACACGAACATGAAAAGGGAGAAGACGAGTGGGAAGAACTTCATGCCTTCCGGACCCGTGGCGTCCGTGAGGGTACCGGCCACGAAGTCGTGCAGCATCTCGGCGACCGACTGGCCGCGGCCGGGAACGACGGCGCGCTTGCGGGTCGCCAGCATCAGTCCGCCCACGATGACGGCGGCGGCGCCGAGCATGAACAGAGACGAATTGGTGAAATTGATGACCGGAATGATGGGCTTGATCTGGAATTGCTCGATCGGGCTCGCCATGATCCGCTCTTATCGCTCGCTGTTGTACAATGCCGTTGGCCGTCGAATTCGGTGCGCTACCGTTTCTCGTCATACTTGGCCGGCTTCGCCAGTCCGGCTGCTCGCAAGAGGTTGAGCATGCCGGCGCAGAAGCCGAGTATGAGACAAACGATGAGCCCCCAAGGAGAAGTCCCGAACAGGTGATCGACGAGCCAACCGATCACCCCGCCTGCGAACACTCCTGCAACGAATTCGGCCGAGAGCCTGAAGGCTTGGCCGAGCGCACTGGAATCCGAAGACTGGCGGGTACGAGGCTCGGGCTCTGCCCGACGAACGGATGCTTGGGAGATCCGGGCGTCGAGAGACTTCAGCCTCGCTGACAGGTTGGCATCATCGGTACCGTCCGGTTTCTGCCCATTTTCACCGTTCCGCTTGTGAGGGTCCGCCATTGCGTTCTCCTTTGAAGCGTTGCGGGAAAAGTGCTTGGAAGCCCGGCCCCGAAAGCCGGGCGCAACATATGGTCGGGGGTCCGTACTGTCAAGGACCGTCTGAAAAGAGATAAGTCGCTGCAATAACTGTCAAAAATGCAATTTGAGGCCGGTCCGGCCTCAAAGCCCACATGATTTTGAGTCCGAACGGGGGCGGCGGCTGAAAACCTTAGGCCACTTCGAGAATGCGCTCGGCGCTCTGGAGATCGACCGAGACGAGCTGCGAGACGCCCCGTTCGGCCATGGTGACGCCGAAGAGCCGGTCCATGCGCGCCATGGTGATCGGGTTGTGGGTAATCACCACGAACCGGGTTTCGGTCTGGCGCGCCATCTCCTCCAGGAGGTCGCAGTACCGCTCCACGTTGGCGTCGTCGAGCGGGGCGTCCACCTCGTCGAGTACGCAGATGGGGGAGGGATTCGTGAGGAACACGGCGAAGATGAGCGCGGTCGCCGTCAACGCCTGCTCGCCGCCGGAGAGCAGGGTCATGCTCTGGGGCTTCTTGCCGGGCGGACGGGCCAGGATCTCGAGGCCGGCCTCCAGCGGATCGTCCGAATCGACCAGGGTCAGCTCCGCCGTTCCGCCGCCGAAAAGGGTGGTGAAGAGGCGCTGGAAGTGGCCGTTCACCACGTCGAAGGCCGCGAGCAGCCGCTCGCGCCCCTCGCGGTTGAGGCTGCCGATGGCCTGGCGCAGGCGCTTGATGGCCTCGACGAGGTCGTCCCGCTCCGTCGCAATGCTGGTGTACTTGGCTTCGAGCTCGGCCAATTCCTCGTCGGCGCGCAGGTTCACGGCGCCCAGGCGCTCCCGGTCCGACTTCAGGGAGTGGAGCTTGGATTCGATCTCCCCGTGCGAAGGCAGGGTGACACCCTCCTTCAGGCCCGCGAGTTCGATCAGGCCGGCCGGGGTGGTCTCGAGGTTTTCCGCAATGTTGCGGGTGATCTCGGCGAGGCGCTGGATCGCGGCCTCGTGGCGGGCCTGGGAGCCGGCGCGGGCCTCGCGGGCGGCGGACAGGGCTTCGAGAGCCGCACGGGCGGTGCGGTCGGTCTCGGCCAGCTTCGTCTCCGCATCCGCCAGATGGTCGGCCGCCTCCTTGCGCTTCGCTTCCGCCTGCTCGACCTCGGCCATGATCGCGCGGCGGCGCATGAGATAGGTGTCGGGAGCTTCGAGAAGCCGCTGGTGCTCGTCCTGGGCCCGTTCCAGACGCTCGCCCAGATCCTCGAGGGCCTTGGCGGCACGGCCGGCACGCTCGGTCCAGAGGCGGATGTCGGCCGCGATGGCGTCCTGCCGGCGGCGCCGGAGCTCGGCTTCGTGCACCAGGGATTGCAGGGCGGCCCGGGCTTCCGAGGCCGCCGCGCGGCGCTCGGCCACGCGGGTGCGCTCTTCGAGCAGCCGGCTTTCCAGATCGGGGGCCGGAGCCAGTTCCTGCAGGGCGGCCTCGGCGTCCTGGGCCCGTTCGAGCGCTTCGCTCTCGCTCTCCGACAGGCGCGCCAAGCCTTCCTGGAGGGCCGACCGGCGCTGGCCGAGTTCGGCCTCCCGCCGCTCGGCGGCGGTCAGGCGGGAACGCACGGCGTCGAGAGCCTGCCGGGCCTGGCGGGCGGCCTCGATGGTCTGCATCTCGTGGGAGGCGGCGCGCCGGACGGCGTCGAGCGCGGCTTCCGCCTCGTGGCGCAGGTGCTCGGCCTGCTCGCGGGCCTCCGCGGCCTCGCGCTCCAGGTCTCCGAGGCGGTTCTTCTCCGCCAGGCGCCGGGCGGCGGGCGAGGGCGCTTCCGCCGCCGTGGTGAAGCCGTCCCACCGCCACAGGTCGCCTTCCTGCGAGACGAGACGCTGGCCGGGCTTCAGCAGGCCGCGCAGGCGCTGGCCCTCCTCCTTGCTCACGACGCCGATCTGCCGCAGGCGGCGGCGCAATTCGGGCGGCGCCTTGGCGAGAGCCGCCAGCGAGCGGACGCCTTCCGGCAGGGCAGGGTCGCTCTCGCCTGATCCTGAATCGGCCCAGTGGGCGGGAGCCGACGGATTGGTGGAGGCTTCCAAATCGTCGCCGAGGGCCGCGCCGAGCGCGGTTTCGTAGCCCTTCTCGACGGTGATCTGGTCGAGGGCGGGCGGCCAGAGATCGCCTGTGGCGGAGGTCACGAGCTTCGCGAGGGTCCTCGCCTCGGTTTCCAGGCGCTGGGCCTTGCGCTCGGCCTCATTTAGAGGCTGGCGTAGGCGGTTCTCGGCCTCCCGGGTAGCGGCCAGGGCTTCACGGGCCTCGATCACGGCCTCTTCCGCGCCTTGGGCGGTTTCCTCGGCGATCGCGGCTTCCTCGCGCAGGTCGTCGATCGGCGGTGCGTCGTCCGTCGAGGCGGACAGGGCCGCGATCTCGCGCTCCAGACGCTCCTTCTCGGCCCGGAAGCGCGCCGCGCGCTCCATCTCCTCGCGCACGGCCCGTTCCAGGGCGGCGCGGCGGGCGTTGAGGTCGGAGGTCTGAGCCTGGAGGGCGCTCAGCGCAGCCTCGGCCTCGGCGAGTTCTGCCTCGGCATTGTGCAGGCGTTCTTCGCTCTCGGCACGGGCGTCGTCGGCCCCATCGGTCGTCAGCGCGATCTCGGCCGCCTCGGACTGCAGGCGCTCGATGGTCGCCTGCGCGTCCGTGCGCTGCGCCGCCTCGCGGGCGAGGTCGCGATTCAGGTCGGAGATATGCCGCTCCAGCTCCGTCACCCGTTCCTTGGAGCGGCGCTCCTCCGATTCGAGCTCGTTGCGGGCATGGGTCAGGCGCTGCAGGGCGGCGGCGGCTTCGGCCTCCGCCTGCCGCAGGCCCGGAATGGCATGGGCGGCGACAGCCTGGGCGGTGGCGGACCTGGTCTGCTCCTCGGTCAGATCGGCGACGGCCTTGAGGTCTTCCGCCACCTGGCGCTCGGCCGTGGCCGCCTGTTCCCGCGCCTCGGCGAAGCTGATGGCGTACATCAGGGCTTCCAGGCGGCGGATCTCGGAGGACAGGTTCTTGTAGCGCGAGGCTTGGCGGCCCTGGCGCTTCAGGCTCTCGACCTGGGTTTCCAGCTCCCGGATCACGTCCTCGACGCGGAGCAGGTTGTCCTCGGCCGCCTTCAGCCGCAGCTCCGCCTCGTGGCGGCGGGCATGGAGACCCGCGATTCCGGCCGCGTCTTCCAGGATGCGGCGGCGGGCCTGGGGCTTGGCCGAGATGATTTCGCTGATCTGGCCCTGGCGGACGAGGGCCGGGGAGCGCGCGCCGGTGGCGGCGTCCGCGAACAGGATCTGCACGTCGCGGGCGCGGACTTCCTTGCCGTTGACCCGGTAGGTCGAGCCTTCCTCGCGCTCGATCTTGCGCGAGATTTCCAGAAGGTCGGCATCGTTGAAGGCAGCGGGGGCGGTGCGCTCGGCGTTGTCGATGGTGAGCATCACCTCGGCCCAGTTGCGGGCCGGGCGCCCGCCGGAGCCGGAGAAGATGACGTCGTCCATCCCCGTGGCGCGCATGTTCTTGTGGGAGTTCTCTCCCATGACCCAGCGCAGGGCCTCGACGAGGTTCGATTTGCCGCAGCCGTTCGGACCCACCACGCCGGTCAATCCCGGCTCGATCAGGAAGTCCGTCGGCTCGACGAAGGTCTTGAACCCCGCGATGCGAAGACGCGTCAGCTTCATGGACGCGCCTTTCCGGCCCGCCCCATGGGGGCAGGATGAAGGGGCTTATTCGCCCAGGAGCGGCTTGATGATCTTCTCAAGCTCATCGATCGACATGCTTCCCGGATAACGCTGGCCATTAATGAAGAAAGTCGGGGTGGAGTCCACGTTGAACTGCTCCATCGCCCGGTTCTTCACCGTGTTCACAGCGTCATAAAGTTTCTGGTCCTTGAGGCAAGCATCAAATTTTTCCTGTGAAAAACCCGCCTGCTTCATCATCGCCCGCAGGGCGTCGAGCGGCTTGTCGACGAAGGCCCAGCTCTTCTGCTTGTCGAAGAGCAGGTCCGTGATGGGGTAGAACTTGCTGTCACCGTCGCAGCGGGCGAGCATGAAGCCGGCCGTCGCCAGGGGGTCGAGCGGGAATTCGCGCAGGATGAAGCGCACCTTGCCGGTATCGATGTAGCGCTTCTTCAGCTCCGGCCAGGTGGTCTCGTGGAAGTGCGCGCAGTGGGAGCAGGTCATCGAAGCGTACTCGATGATCGTCACCTTGGCGTCCGCGGGGCCGAGCGCGACGTCGCCGAGCGGGCCCGCAACCGCGAGGTCCTGGACGGACACGTTCTGGGCGAAGGCCGGCAGGCTCGTGACGAGGAGGGCCGTGGCGGCTGCGGTTCCGAGAAGCTGAAGCGTCTGACGCCGGGTGATCATCGTGGGATGGCTCCTGAAGAGATTCCGTCCTGCGGTAGAATGAGTTGGCCCCCAAGGCAAGCGCCCGTCCCGTCACGCTTTCGTGCGCGGGCGCGAGCCGACGACCGCCTGCCCGAGCCGGTCGAGAGCCGCCTTCAGGGCTTCCTCCTCGATAGGCCCGATGGCCGCGCTCACCCTTTCCCGGTCCGCCGGGGTCAGGACAGGGGGCGCGGGCCGTTTCTTCTCAACCCGCCTCACGGGACCTTGTTTCAGCACCAGCTTGCCGATGCAGCGCCAGCCGTAATAGGTGTTCACCCGGTCGATCACCGTAGGGGCCATGTGCTGGAGCTCGAGCGCGAAGGCGCTCTCCACCCGTACCACGAGGGTGGCCGGCTCCGGCCGGGAGTCCGGATCGGCATGGGGGGCCTTGCGCTTCCACTCGATCTTGAGCGGCTGGGTGAAGGCTGCAAGCCTTTCCCCGACGATGTCGGGCCAGGCCATGACGATGTCGGAGTTGGCGAAGCCCTGCGCCGCAAGGCTGGGGGACAGGCAGACATCCAGGAGTTCGGCAAGGGGGCGGGCCAGGGGCCTCGGTCGTCTCATGTTGAATGTCCAAAAGCCGCGTTGGAATATGCGATGAGGACCGTTATTCCACACGACATGTTAACGCCCGCTTCGAGCGTCACCAAGCCTGATCCCGAGAGCCTGCTCGCCTGGTACGACCGTCACCGGCGCGAGCTGCCTTGGCGCGCGAGGCCGGGCGAGATCCCGAACCCTTACCGTGTCTGGCTTTCGGAGATCATGCTGCAGCAGACGACGGTTGCGGCCGTGAAGCCCTTCTATGTCGATTTCCTGGAGCGTTTTCCGACTGTCGAGGCCCTCGCCTCGGCTCCGACGGATTCGGTCATGCAGGCCTGGGCGGGACTGGGCTACTATTCCCGCGCCCGCAATCTTCATGCCTGCGCCAAGGCGGTTGTGGAAAAGTTCGGGGGGCGCTTCCCCTCGACCGAGGCGGACCTCCTGACGCTTCCGGGCATCGGCGCCTACACGGCCGCCGCCGTGGCGGCCATCGCGTTCAACGAAAAGGCGGCGGCGGTGGACGGCAACGTGGAGCGGGTGATCTCCCGCCTCTACATGGTCGAGGAACCGCTGCCGAAGGCCAAACCCGTTATCCGCGGCCTGACCGAGGAACTCGTGCCGGCCGACCGGCCCGGCGATTTCGCCCAGGCCATCATGGATCTCGGGGCCACCATTTGCACGCCCAAGCGGCCTGCCTGCGCGCTCTGCCCCTGGATGGTGCCGTGCCGAGCCCGCGCGGAGGGGCTGCAGGAGGCGTTCCCGAAAAAGCAGAAGAAGGAAGCCGGGCAACTGCGCCGGGGCGCGGCCTTCGTGGTCCTGCGCGCCGACGACACGATCCTGCTCCGCACCCGCCCGCCCCAGGGCCTGCTCGGCGGCATGGCCGAGCCGCCGACGAGCAGCTGGGAGCCCGATTACGAGCCGTCCCGCGCCGTCCTCGACGCGCCCATCGAAGCCCGCTGGCAGCGCCTGCCGGGGACAGTCCGCCACGTCTTCACCCATTTCCCGCTGGAGCTGACAGTCCTCTTCGCCAGGGTCCCGAAGGGCACGCCCGCGCCGGACGAGATGCGCTGGACGCCCCGCCTGCAGCTTAACGAGGAGGCGCTGCCCGGCGCCATGAAGAAAGTGCTGGCGCATGCGCTGGGCGATCTGCCGGGAGGCAAGCCGGCGGCCGAGAGCCGGGCCTGAGGCGGATCTTTTCCCGTCAGCCGCCGACAAGCGCCTTCCGGTTGCGCCTGAAGAGATCCGCGAGGGCGTCCGCCACCCGCACCACGTTCGACCGGTCGCGGCTTCGGCGGTGCATGACGAGGAAGACGTCCTCGATCAGGTCTCCTTCGGGCTTGACCACCTGGATCAGGTCCGGGTCGGAATCGCCGAGCCAGCAGGGGAGAAACGCGGCGCCCAGGCCTGCCTTGGCGGCCTGATAGCGGATGGGCATGTCGCCGATCCTGGCCGCGATGGTGCGTCCGTGGGCGAATTCGGCCACATAGGCCGCTTGGCGGGAGAGCGTCGGGTCTTCCGGCGGAGCGATGACGGCGGACGGGTTCTCCGAGGTGGCGTAGATGGCGAAGGCGATCTGCCCGACCTTTCGCGCCACGAGATCGTCCGCTCCCTCGGGCAGGTTGCGCATGCGCAGGCCGATATCGGCCTCGCCCGATGCGAGATCGAGCCTGCGGCGGGTCGGGATGTAGACGATCTCCACGGGGGCTGCGGCCTGATGCAGCTCCGCCGAGTGCAGGGACAGGAACAGGGTCACCGATGCGGTCGCGGTGACCCGCACCGGCGCATCGGGGTCCGGGCGGTAGGCCGCTGCCGTCCGAGGCACGGTGCTTGCGGCTTCCGCCATCGGCGAGGCGGCCTCGAGCACGGCGCGTCCCGCCTCCGTCAGGTCGAGGCTGTTGGGGCCGCGCTCGAAGAGGGCGACGCCGAGCGTTTCCTCCAGAACCTTGATCCGTCGCGCGATGGTGGGCTGGCTCTGGCCCAGCGTCAGCGCGGCGCGGTTCATCGATCCGTGAGCCACCACGGCCAGGAAGATCCGCAGATCGTCCCAGGACGGTTCCGTGAAAGCGGGCCGGAATGGGTCGTGAGGAGAATGAGCCATGAAAGGATGCTAAAGCGTCTGCAGGGTGCCGGCATAGGAGAATGTTCTGGTCCAACGATGAGGTCGGCCGGATCGTGACTCGGACCACCTTCTCCGGCAGCCCGTCAGAGATTTGCAGGTGGTCCTCATTTCTGACGGTGAGGGGCGGCCTTCACAGGCTCGCCCCTTTGAGGCAGAAGCCGCGTATTGGAAGGACATGCGATGTCTGAATCCGGAAACCCCAATCCTGCGGTCGAGCGTGGAGCTATTCGCTCGGGACCATTCGAGCTGAGCTACTCCGTCGAGGGACAGGGAACGCCCGCCCTCGTGATCGGGAGCGCCGTCTATTACCCGTGGACCTTCTCGGAACGGTTGCGGCAATCGCTTCGGCTGTTCTTCGTGGACCATCGCGGCTTCGCGCACTCGTCGCAGGAGATGGCGCCCGACGATTATTCTCTCGACGTCGTTCTCGACGACATCGACCTGGCGCGGCGTCATTTCGGCCTTGACCGGGTCGTCATCATCGGCCATTCGGGCCATGGCTTCATGGCGCTGGAATACGCCAAGAGATACCCGCGGCATGTCTCGCACGTGGTGCTGATCGGCATGGCTCCGAACCACAGCGAGGCCCTCGACGCGGCGAGGGAGCGGCATTGGCAGGAGGCCGTGTGCCCGGAACGCAAGGCGAAGCAGGAGCAGGATCTCGCGCTCCTGCCCGGCGAGATCGCCGCCGCGCCGGACAGGCGCTTCATCACCTTCTGCATCCGCCTGGGCGCCAGGAGCTGGTACGACCACAGCTTCGATGCCACAGGCCTGTGGCAGGGCGTTCACGTGAACATGCCGGTCTTCGACCATCTCTGGGGCGAGGCCTTTCGCGACATCGACATCGCGAAGGGGCTGGAGCGGCTCGACAGGCCCGTCCTCCTGGCTCTCGGCCGGTTCGATTATCTCGTCGCGCCTGCCTTCACCTGGGAGCCGTATCGATCGAGCTTCCGCGACCTGACGATGCGGATCTTCGACAGGAGCAGCCACACACCGCAATGGGAGGAGAGCGATCTCTTCGATGCCGAGTTGCTGCAATGGCTGTCGTCGCGCCGATAGAGAAATGGCCGGCATCGAGCCGGCCATCGCGTCTTGAGACATGCTGCGCGAGCGAGGCTTATGCGGCCAGCTCCGCCCGCACCTTCGTGCGGAATTCGTCGATGCAGACCAGCCCGCCGTTGCGCTCCACGTGCCAGAAGGTCCAGCCATTGCAGGACGGAAAGCCCTGCGTCAGCGCGCCGATCTTGTGGATCGACCCGACGATGGGGCCGAGCGCCAGCGTGCCGTCGGCGCGGACGACCGCCTTGTGGCGGCGGCGCTCATCCACCAGCGTCTCGCCCGCCTTCACATGGCCGCCCTCGATGAGGGAGAGGAAGGGCACGCGTACTTCCGTGCGCTTTTCGGGTGGAGCGGCGATCGACACGTCCGACAGGGGCTCGACCGCGTCGATGCGCGTGCGCGCCGCCTTGGCATAGACGGGATCGCGCTCGAGGCCGATGAAGTTGCGGCCCAGCATCTTCGCCACCGCGCCGGTGGTGCCGGAACCGAAGAAGGGATCGAGCACCACGTCGCCGGGATTGGACGACGAGAGCAGCACGCGGGCCAGCAGCGATTCGGGCTTCTGGGTCGGATGGACCTTGCGCCCCTGAGCGTCTTTTAGGCGCTCGTCGCCGGTGCAGATCGGAATGAACCAGTCCGAGCGCATCTGCACGTCTTCGTTGCCGGCTTTCAGCGCATCGTAGTGGAAGGTGTAGCCCTTCGAATCCGCGCTCTTCGAGGCCCAGATCATGGTCTCGTGCGCGTTGGTGAAGCGGCGGCCCTTGAAGTTCGGCATCGGGTTGGCCTTGCGCCAGACGATGTCGTTCAGGATCCAGAAGTCGAGGTCCTGCAGCGCCGCGCCGACCCGAAAGATGTTGTGATAGGAGCCGATGACCCACAGCGTCGCGTTCTTCTTCATCACGCGGCGCACGGCCGAGAGCCAAGCGCGGGTAAAGGAATCGTAATCGGCAAAGCTCGCGAACTTGTCCCAGTCGTCGTCGACCGCGTCGACGAGGCTCTGGTCCGGACGCGTGAGCGCCTGTTCGAGCTGGAGATTGTAGGGTGGATCCGCAAAGACCACGTCCACGCTCTCAGGAGGAAGCTTCTCGAGATTGGCGATGCAATCGCCGAGAAGAATCTCATTGAGAGGGAGAGACGGCGGCAGGACGGAGAGAGAGGCTTTACGCCCCGTCCGAGGAGCCGGCGCAGACCGCCCGGTACGCGAGACACTGATCCGGGAGGCGGCGCCGGCAGCCCCGGTACGCAAGGTACCCATGGGTGATCACCGGTTACGCAACTGACAATCCGGATCATCTGCGCTCAGGGTAAAGATCAGGTTTCCAAGTGCGGAAAAACGCATCTTTTTTGTCTCGGCAAAACTTGCCTACTTATTGAAAAGATTGGGTTTTTCCGTTAACGGGCGTTAAGGGAGGTTACAGGTCCAGTAACCCTTGGCGCAACGGCGCGAAACTCAGCCTGTGGAAGGGGCAGGGGCCTTCGCTCGCGAGCACCGTGAGGTGGGTCCTCGTGCTATAGCCCGCGTTGCTCGCAAAACCGTAAGCGGGGTAAGCATTCCCGAGCCGCGCCATCATGCGGTCGCGGACCACCTTCGCGACAATCGAGGCCGCCGCGATCGACGCGATGCTCGAATCACCTTTGACGATGGCCTCGGTCGAGCAGGGCAGGCGGGGCGGATCGTTGCCGTCGACCAGCGCCATATCCGGCTTGCAGGGGAGCGCCGCCAGGGCGCGGCACATGGCCTGCAGCGAGGCCTGCCGGATGTTGATGGTGTCGATCTCCGCGTGGGACACGGACGCGATGCCGACCTGGGAGGTCGCCATGATTTCGACGAACAGGGCCTCGCGCCTGTCAGCGCTGAGTGCCTTCGAATCGGCCAGGCCCTGGGGGACGCAGTCGAGATCGAGCACGACCGCCGCCGACACCACGGGACCCGCCAGAGGCCCGCGCCCGACCTCGTCGAGCCCGGCGATGCAGGTGTAGCCTGCGGCCCGCGCGGCGAGTTCGCGCTCAAGGCCGAGGCCGGGTTTTCGGGTTTGGCGAATCGGTGCTGGCATCCGGCGCATCAAAGCCGCAGCCGGCCAGGTTGTCATCCCCGGCGAGGTGCGGCAGTTCCTCCGCGTCCTGGATGGCTTAGGGGATCAGAACAGGCTCAGCTGCCCCGTTTCCTTGGCGGGCGCCCGGAACAGATCAGTTCGGAGCTTCAGGCTGCGCTTGTTGAGGCCGAGCCGCTCGGCGGCGGTCTCGAAGCGGCGGCCCAGCATCCAGGCATAAGGGCCGACGCCGGACTGGCGCATCCCCCATTGCGAATCGTAATCCTTGCCGCCCCGCGCCTCCTGCAGCAGCGAGAACACGTGCTTGAGCTTGTCCGGGTAATGCTCGACCAGCCAGTCGCGCATGAGGTCCTTGAGGTCGTGCGGCAGGCGCAGGAGCACGTAGCCTGCCTCCTGCGCGCCGGCCATGGCGACGGCCCTGAGGATGGCCTCAATCTCGTGATCGTTGATCGCCGGAATGATCGGCGCCACGAGCACGCTCACCGGGATCCCAGCCTCGGTGAGCCTGCGGATCGTCTCCAGCCGCTTGGCCGGAGAGGCGGCGCGGGGCTCCATGCGGCGGGCGAGCTTCGGGTCGAGCGTCGTGACCGAGATCGCGACCTTCGCGAGTTGCCGGTCGGCCATCCGGCTCAGGATGTCGATATCGCGGGTGACGAGCGCCGATTTCGTCACGATGCCGACCGGATGGTTGGCCCGGTCCAGCACCTCCAGGACGGAGCGCGTGATGCGGAAGCGCCGCTCCACGGGCTGGTAAGGATCGGTATTGGCCCCGAGCGCGATGGTCGTCGGGGCGTAACCTGGCGCGCGCAGTTCCTTCTCCAGCAGTTCGGCGGCGTTGGGCTTGGCGAAGATCTTGGTCTCGAAGTCGAGGCCCGAGGACAGGCCCTGATAGGCATGGGTGGGTCGGGCGAAGCAATAGGAGCAGCCGTGCTCGCAGCCGCGATACGGGTTGATCGACTTCTCGAAGAGGATGTCGGGCGAATCGTTCCGCGTGATGATCGTGCGTGGCTTTTCCAGAAGCACCTCGGTGGGGAGGGGCGGAAGGTCCTCCTCGATGTCCCATCCGTCGTCGAAGCTTTCCCGCTGCGCGGGCTCGTAGCGTCCGGTCGGGTTCGACACCGCGCCGCGTCCTCGGCGGCGCTCGGCCTCGATGCGATAGGCCGGATCGTCCATGCGTCGGCGGGCCGCCTCCGCCACCTCGATGGGGGAGCGGCTTGCAGGCCTGGACAGGACGGGATCGCGGGTCGAGCCCTTGGCGCGGAGGGTCATGGCGGCCTCGAACGAATCTGCTGAAGGGAACGTTCGAAGAACAAAGAACAAACGCGGAACAAAATCAAGTCTCCTTCAGGGGAGACGGCCTCGGCCGGAGGGACTATATCTGTGCCATGATTACCGTTCTCGTCCGCGTCACCCACGGGCCCGAGGCCCTGGCTGCCACCCTGAGCGCCCTTGTGCCCGCCGTCGCCGCAGGGCTGGTGGGCGATGCGGTCATTCTGTCTCGCGGCCAGGATGAAACGGTGGCGAAGGTGGCCGATGCGGTCGGCGCGACCCTGATCGTGGCCGAGGACGCGTCCTGGACGCACGGGGCGAGGGCGGCGCGGCGGGACTGGCTCCTGTGTCTCGACGATGGCGATATCCCGCAGGAGGGCTGGATCCGAGTGCTCGACCGGTTCGTCGGCCTGGCCAAACCCGAAAGGGGGCTCGCCCGGCTCCAGCGCCGGAGAACCGGTCTCCTCGGGCGGCTGGCGAACCTCCTCGGGCGCTCGTCAGTCCGCGCCGGCGACCTGGTGCACCGGCGCGTGCTGCTGCGCGAACTCAAGGCCAGCGCGCCCGTGCCCCTGTCGGCCACGATCGAGCGCGATCCCGTCTTCGGCTGATTGGATCAGGGCTGGAGCTTGCCCCGCCTCAGGTGCTCGTCGAGGCGCGGCATGATCTCGACGAAGTTGCACGGGCGGTAGCGATAGTCGAGCTGGGTGACGAGAATGCCGTCCCAGGCGTCCTTGCAGGCGCCGGGAGAGCCCGGCAGCACGAAGATGAAGGTCGCCCCCGCCACGCCGGCGGTGGCCCGCGACTGGATCGTCGAGGTGCCGATCTTGTCGTAGCAGATGCGATGGAAGACGGCGGAGAAGCCCTCCATGCGCTTTTCGAACAGCGGCTCGATGGCCTCCGGCGTCACGTCGCGGCCGGTGAAGCCGGTGCCGCCCGTCGTAATGATCACGTCGATGGCAGGATCCGCGATCCAGTCGGTCACCTTCTGGCGGATCGCCTCCACGTCATCGGTCACGATGGCCCGGTCGCCGAGCCTGTGGCCCGCTGCCGTCAGGCGATCGGCCAGCGTTGCACCCGATTTGTCGTCCTCCAGCGAACGCGTGTCCGAGACGGTCAGCACCGCGATGCCGAGGGGAATGAAGGGGAGGGTGTCGTCGATGCCGGGCATGAGAGAACTCTCGCGTGATCGACGCCTTTCTACCGCAGAGACGCTCGGGCTTCCACCGAAGTCATCCCGGACCGGATGAGGCAGGTCCGGGATGGCGCCGCGCCCGTGCTCTCAGAGCCGACTTGCCCGGAACGTATCGCAGGACTGGATCGAGCCGCTTTTCAGGCCGGTCGTGAGCCAGCGCACGCGCTGCTCCGAGGAGCCATGGGTGAAGGAGTCGGGGACGACCCGGCCCTGCGATTGCTGCTGCAGGCGGTCGTCGCCGATGGCCTGGGCCGCGTTGATCGCCTCCTCGATGTCGCTCTGGTCGATGGAGTTCCAGCGTTCGTTGGAATGGTTCGCCCAGACGCCGGCCAGGCAATCGGCCATCAGCTCGACGCGGACGGACAGGTGGTTGGACTCCGACTGTCCGACCTCGCGCTGGCGCTCCTGGACGCGCGGCAGGATGCCGAGCTGGTTCTCCACGTGATGGCCGACCTCATGGGCAATCACATAGGCATAGGCGAAGTCGCCTCCGGCCCTGAAGCGGCGCTGCATCTCCTGGAAGAAGGACAGGTCGAGGTAAACGGTCTGGTCGAGCGGGCAGTAGAACGGCCCCATGGCCGATTGCGCCGCGCCGCAACCGGAGCGGGTCGCGCCGGAGAACAGCACCATCTTGGGCGGCTGGTACTGGCGGTTGGCCTGCTGGGGCAGCACCGCCTTCCAGACGTCCTCCGTGTTGCCGAGGATGGCGGAGGCGAAGCGACCCGCCTGGTCCTCGGGCACGCCCCGGCGGCCCTGCTGCTGCTGCTCGTAGCCGGAGCCGCCATTGGTCATCATTTCGGCCCCGCTGATCAGAAGGCGCGGATCGATGCCGAGCGCCCAGCCGATGAGGCCCAGAACCACGATGGTCCCGATCCCGAGCCCGCCCGCGCCGCCGGGAATGCCCATGCCGCGGCGGTCTTCCACGTTCTCGGATGTTCGAAAGTCTTCCCAGCGCATGATCCACCTTCACGTTACGGCCTGCCATGCCGCTGAACCTTAAGACTTGAGCGTATAAACAGGTTCCAAGCAGGACGGGAAGAGGCCGCTCACTCCCGCCCGTCGAGAGCCCGCCGAAGAGCCTGAAAGTCTCGCCAGCCGAGCCGCTTCTGAAGCGGTTGGCGCAGAAGGTAGGCTGGATGCAGGGTCGGAAGGGCGCGAATCTCCCGCCCGTCCTGCGTCCTGTAGGTGAACCAGCGGCCGCGGGTGCGGAGAATCCCGTCCTTCAGGCTGAGCAGGTTCTGCGCGGCCGGGCCGCCGAGGCAGAGCAGGAATTCCGGATCAGCGAGCTCGATCTGCCGCTCGATGAACGGCTTGCAGATGGCGATTTCCTGCGGCGTCGGCGTGCGATTGCCCGGCGGGCGCCAGGGCACGATGTTCGCCACGTAGACCTGGGAGCGGTCGAGCCCGATCGCGGCCAGCATCCGGTCGAGCAGTTGGCCGGAACGGCCCATGAAAGGCTTGCCGATCCGGTCCTCGTCCGCGCCGGGAGCTTCGCCCACCAGCATGACCCGGCCCTGCGGGTTTCCGTCGGCAAAGGCCAGGTTCTTGGCGCTGAATTTCAGGGCGCAACCTTCGAACCCGGCCAGAAGCGCTTCCAACTCCTCAAGGGACTGCGCGTGGCGCGCCTGTTCGCGGGCAAGGCCCGCCACCTCGTCCGGAGCGCCGGCGGCGGCTTTGGGCAGGGTGCGGGGCGCCGGGGCCGGACGCGGTGGTTCTACCTTGAGAGCGGCAGCAGGGGGCGCGGGAGCCCTGGCCGGAGCGGGTTCCGCCTTCGGCTCGGCAAAGCGATTGTGAGGTGTCTCGTCGAGCGCAAGATCGACCCCCGCCTCGACATGGAAGTCGAGCAGCGCCTGGAGAGCATCGCGGTCGGTAGGGTGATCCTGCATCGCTCGTATGTAAGCATCCCGCAGTGAGCGGACAACTCGGGATGTTCCTCCACAGCACAATTCTTGCCCTGCCGCGTGCCTCGGCCGCAGTCCGCGGGGCCGGGGCGCCCCGCAACGGGCGGCAGTGATCGGCTTTCGGCATAACCTTATGCTGAAAGAGAACTTTCGGTCCGGCTGCAATGAAGTTAGGAAAGCGTCTCAGGAAGGCTGCACTTGAGAAGCCGGGACGTATAGTTCATATGTAAACTATTCGCCCTTCGAAACGTTGAAGCCGCGTATCAGGAGAAGAACAATGGCCGCCGATCTGCCCGCCCGTGAATCGATGGAATTCGACGTCGTGATCGTGGGCGCCGGCCCGGCGGGTCTGGCCACGGCCATCCGCCTCAAGCAGGATGCCGCCGAGGCCGGCTCCGACCTCGCCGTCGTGGTGGTCGAGAAAGGCTCCGAGGTCGGCGCCCACATCCTCTCCGGCGCGGTCATCGACCCGATCGGCCTCGATGCCCTTCTGCCGGAATGGCGCACCGATCCCGACCGCCCGCTGAAGACGGAGGTGACGGCCGACGAGTTCATGTATCTGGGCCACGCCGGCGGCGTGAAGCTGCCCAACCTGTTCATGCCCAAGCTCATGAACAATCACGGCAACTTCGTCGGCTCGCTCGGCAACGTCGCCCGCTGGCTCGGCCGCAAGGCGGAGGAGCTCGGCGTCGAGATCTATCCCGGCTTTCCGGCCTCCGAAGTGCTGGTCGAGGCCGGCAAGGTGGTGGGGGTGGCCACCGGCGACATGGGTATCGGCCGCGACGGCGAGCCCAACGCCAACTTCACCCGCGGCATGGAGCTGCGCGCCAAGTACACGATCTTCGCCGAGGGCGCGCGCGGCTCGCTCACCAAGCAGATGGTCGAGCGCTATGGCCTCAACCAGGGCCGCGATCACCAGAAGTACGGCATCGGCATCAAGGAGCTCTGGCAGGTCAAGCCCGAGCACTTCCGGCCCGGCCTCGTGCGCCATTCCATGGGCTGGCCCCTGCCGAACAATGCCGGCGGCGGCTCCTGGCTCTACCATTTCGACGACCATCTCGTGTCGGTCGGCTTCGTGGTGCATCTGAACTACAAGAACCCGACGCTGTCGCCCTTCGATGAGTTCCAGCGCTTCAAGACGCACCCGATGGTGCGCGACGTGTTCGAGGGCGCCAAGCGCATCGGCTACGGCGCGCGGGCCATCATGGAGGGCGGCTGGCAGTCGGTGCCGCGGCTGTCGTTCCCGGGCGGCTGCCTCGTGGGCGACTCGGCCGGGTTCGTGAACGTGCCGCGCATCAAGGGCAGCCACAACGCCATCCTGTCCGGCATGCTCTGCGCCGATCACGTCTTCGCGGCGCTGCAGGCGGGCCGGGCGAATGACGAGGTCGCGTCCTACGAGGAGGCCTGGCGCGCCTCGCCCATCGGCTCCGATCTCAAGCGCGTGCGCAACGTGAAGCCGCTGTGGTCGAAATACGGCACGGCGGCGGGCGTGGCGCTCGGCGGGCTCGACATGTGGCTCACCGAGCTGTTCGGCTGGTCGCCGTTCGGCACGATGAAGCACGGCAAGCCGGACCACGAGTGCCTGCTGCCGCTCGACCAGGTGACGCCGATCCAGTACCCGAAGCCGGACGGGGTGCTGACCTTCGACCGACTCTCGTCGGTGTTTCTGTCCAACACCAACCACGAGGAGGACCAGCCAGCCCACCTCAAGGTCAAGGACATGGGCCTGCAGAAGGCCTCGGAGCACGACGTCTATGGTGGGCCGTCGCAGCGCTACTGCCCGGCCGGCGTGTACGAGTGGGTCGAGGGCGAGGGGGGGCTGCGCTACCAGATCAACGCCCAGAACTGCGTCCACTGCAAGACCTGCGACATCAAGGACCCGAACCAGAACATCACCTGGGTCACGCCGGAAGGCGCCGGCGGGCCGAACTACGTCAATATGTGACGTAGCCGCCTCTCAGGGCTCTCCCACAGGGGAAAGGCGCCGCCTCCCGCCCATGATCCCGGACGGCGAAGCCGGTCCGGGACGGCGGCGCCGAGCCGATTTTCTTCAAGAGAACGTGTCCAGCGGCAATTGTCCCCTTGCCGCCACGAGGGGGAGACGCCATTCTCCGGCCTGATTTGGCGCACATCTCCCCCTGATGAGATGTCGCGATGATTGGAGCCGCGCTTCGTGCCAACCTTGAAAATGCCTTTGGCCCGCAAAGGCCTGTCTGCGTTCGTTTTTGTGGCGGCCGGCCTCCTGGCCGCGCCGGCTTTGGCGGTCAATACGGATCCCAACGAGACCCTGAAGCCTGCGGAGAGCCTCGAGGGGAATTTCCTCTCGGCCTATGTGGCAGGGACGGCCCGCGACACGGAGGCTGCATCGCTGTTCTTCCGTGAGGCGATCCAGGAGGATCCCGGCAATCAAGAGCTTCTGGAGCGGGGTTTTGTGGCCTTCCTGGCCAATGGGTCCATGCCCGAGGCCTTCCGGGCTGCGGAGCGCCTCTCGGCGCGCGATCCGTCGAACAATCTGGCCCAGTTCGCGCTCGGCGTCCGCGCCCTGAAGGACAAGAAATATGCCGATGCCCGGGCGCGGCTGACGAAGGGCGCCAAGGGGGGACGGGCCGACCTGACGGCGACGCTTCTCACGGCCTGGACCTATGCGGGCTCCAAGGACGGCAAGCAGGCGCTGGCGACGGTCGACAAGCTCAAGAATGAGCGCGTCTTCAACCAGTTTCGTGAATATCACGCCGCCCTCATCGCCGACGTCATCGGCAATCCCGCCGAAGCCGAGAAGCGCTTCAAGGCGGCCTATGAGGGCGAGCGCAACACCCTGCAGGTGGTGGATGCCTATGCGCGCTTCCTGGCCAAGCGAGGCCGCCGTGACGAGGCCCTGAAGCTCTATCAGGCGTTCGACGAGGTGGTGCCGCGCCACCCCCTGGTCAAGGCCGCCATGGAGACCCTCAAGGAGGGCAAGCCGCTCATGCCGCTCGTCGCCAATGCCCAGGACGGCGCGGCGGAGCTGCTCTATGGGCTCGGCGTCGTCGGCAACAGCCAGGGCGACGAGCTGACGGCCGTCATCTATCTGCGGCTCGGCCTCGAGCTCGACCCGTACCATCCCCTGGCCCTGGTGACCCTGGGCGACGTCTATGAGCGCCTGAAGCAGTACGACCGGGCGAACGAGGTCTTCGCCCGCGTGCCCAAGGATTCGCCCATCCGGGCCAGCGCCGATATCTCCATCGGCCAGAACCTCGAGCTCATGGGACGCGGTGAGGAGGCGGTGCCCTATCTCGAAAAGCTCATGAAGGAGCGTCCCGACGACGTCGAGGTCGTCATGGCTCTCGGCAACGTGCAGCGCTCTCGCAAGAAGTTCGCGGAGGCCGCCGAGACTTACAGCAAGGCCATCGAGCTGATCGGCACGCCGCAGCGCTCGCACTGGATCCTGTTCTTCTACAGGGGCACGTCCTACGAGCGCTCGAAGCAGTGGGACAAGGCCGAGGCGGACCTGAAGAAGGCGCTGGAGCTCGTCCCCGACAGCCTGCCGGCCGGCAAGGCCCAGGTACTGAACTATCTGGCCTATTCCTGGGTCGACCGGAACGAGAATGTCGACGAGGCCTTCAAGATGCTCCAGCGCGCCGTGGAGCTTGCGCCCCGTGACGGCATGATCATCGATTCCCTCGGCTGGGCCTATTACCGCATGGGCCGCTATGACGACGCTGTGCGCGAGCTCGAAAAGGCCGTGGAGCTGAAGGCGGGCGACCCGACGATCAACGACCACCTGGGCGATGCCTATTGGAAGGTCGGCCGGAAGCTCGAGGCGAAGTTCCAGTGGGACCACGCCAAGACCTCGAACCCCGAGCAGGAGGATCTCGTGAAGATCCTGAAGAAGATCGACAACGGTCTGGACGAGGAGGCCAAGCCGGCCGCGGCCGAAACCGCCCCGGCTCCGGCTTCCGAGCCGCAGCCCGAGCCGGCCTCGCAGAGCGGCGGCTAGCGCATCGTGCGGAAAAGTGGATCCGGTTTTTCCGCGTTGAACGATGCGCCGGCCCAGAGAAGGAGCATCGGAACTGATCCCAAAAGTGGGTCCACTTTTGGGTCCGATGCTTTAGGACCGGTTCGTTTCCGTCCGGACAGGACTCTTTTACCTCATGGCCGGGCTTGTCCCGGCCATTTGCATTTCGTCCCTCCTCTGTCATCCCCGGCGAGCTGAAGGCCGGGGATGACAGGACAGGATCCCTGTCCGGGCTTCCCATCCGCGTCTCTCTCGGGCATGGAAGCGCCATGCCTCAGCCGCTCGCCACCCGCGCTCCCGCCAAGATCAACCTGACGCTTCACGTCCTCGGACGGCGGGCGGACGGCTATCATGCCCTGGAGAGCCTCGTGGCCTTCGCCGGCACGGGCGATGATATGAGGCTGGAACCGGGACCTGTCCTGGGCCTTCGGGTCGAAGGCCCCACGGCGTCCCTGTCCGGAAGCCATGCCGACAATCTCGTCCTCAAGGCCGCCCGCCTTCTGGCGGAGCGCATGGAGGGGCTGCGGGTTGGGACGTTCCATCTCGCCAAGCGCCTTCCCGTCGCGGCCGGAATCGGGGGAGGCTCGTCCGATGCCGCCGCCGCCCTGCGCCTCCTTGCTCGCCTCAACGGCCTGCCTCTGTCCCATCCAGCCCTGCGGGACGCCGCCCGCCACACCGGAGCCGATGTCCCGGTCTGCCTCGAACCCAGGGCGCGGATGATGCGAGGGGCCGGGGAGGAACTGGGGGCTCCGCTCGTTCTGCCGCGCCTGCCCGCTGTTCTGGTCAATCCGCGCGTACCGGTCGAGACGCCCGCCGTCTTCAAGGCTCTCGGCCTGCAGCCGGGGCAGAGCCTGTCCGGCCTCGCCCATCCCGATATGGCGGCCGCCGCGCCCGGAGCCCTGACGGATGCGTTGAAGGCGGCTCGCAACGACCTGGAACCGCCCGCTCTCGCGATCCAGCCCCTGATCGGCGAGGCGCTGCGTCTTGTGGCCGGAACCGGCGGCTGCCGCCTCGCGCGCATGTCGGGCTCGGGCGCGACGGTGTTCGGCCTCTATGACAATAGCCGGGCTGCGGCGGCGGCCGCGAAGCTGATCCGGCGGCAGCGGCCGGACTGGTGGGTGAAGGCCACGAGCCTGCGATAGGCTCATGAAAAAGGCCGGATCATTTCCTGATCCGGCCCGCTCATTCAAACTCGGTCGTGTCGCCTTACCACGCCGGGATGATGGCGCCCTTGAAGCGCTCCTCCAGGAATTTCGCAACTTCCGGCGACTGGTAGGACTGGACGAAGGTCTTGATCTCGGGGCGGTTCTCGTCGCCCTGGCGGGCGGCGACGAAGTTCGCGTAAGGATTGCCCTCCCGCTTCTCGACGGCGATCGTGTCCTTGCGGATGTCGAGCCCCGCATTGAGGGCATGATCCGTGTTGATCACCGCCGCATCGAGATCGGGCAGGGCGCGAGGCAGCTGGGCGGCATCGAGTTCCGAGATCTGAACGCCCTTCGGGTTCTCGGCAATGTCGAGCAGGCTCGGCGACAGGTCCTTGCCCTCTTTCAGCTTGATGAGCCCTGCGGCGGCCAGAAGGTTGAGAGCGCGACCGCCGTTGCTCGGATCGTTCGGAATGCCGATCTTGGCACCCTTCGGCAGGTCGGCCACCGACTTCACCTTCTTCGTATAGAGCCCGATGGGCTGCACGAAGGTGAAGCCCACGGGGACGATCTTGTAGCCGCGGGCCGCAATCTGCGCGTCGAGATAGGGCTTGTGCTGGAAGGCGTTGGCGTCAAGGTCCTTGCGCTCAAGAGCCTCGTTGACGAGAGCGTAGTCGGAGAAGGGAACGAGCTCGACGGTAAGGCCCTTGCCGGCCGCCACTTTCTTCACGACCTGCGCCACTTCCTCCTCTGCGCCGGACATGACGCCGACCTTGATGCTCTTCTGTTGGGCCGCGGTCGGAAGCGCAGTCGCGAGAACCGCTCCGAGAGCCAGGGAGGCGGACAGCAGGGTACGGCGGGTGAAATCGGACATGGGAAGACCTTTCAGGCAAAGTGCATCCACGGCTCCAAACCCGGAGCCGAATGCGTGGTTCGGAAGGGAGGGGAAGAAATCAGGCCGTGCGACAACAGCACCCGCAGGCCGGTTCCAGCCTCGCGTTCGGCATCAGTCTCGACATGGGGTGCGTGAAGGCCATGGCCGTCATCCTCGTGAACCACGAGGCGGGAGCCGCTCGTGGCGCTTTAGCGTTTGATGACGCGGCGCAAGCTGCTCGTCTCAAATCACCGCGGCTTCGGGCGGAACGCTCCGTCCGAAGCAAGGGCACCCTCGCATCGAGAGAACTATATGTCAACCGATATGTTCGTTAAAAAGAACGATCCGGAGGAGGCGGCTCAGTAGGCCCGGGCAATGCAGAAGTCGACGGCCTCGAGCAGCGCCTGCTTCATGGGGCTGCTCGGGAACAGCGCGAGGGCGTCGCGGGCCATGGCGCCGTAATGCCGGGCCCGCTCGACCGTGTCCTCCAGGGCTCGGTGGCGGCGCATGATGGCGATGGCCTGCTCGAGATCGGAATCCGTGATGTTGCCCTCTTCGAGAACCCGCCTCCAGAAGGCGCGCTCCTCGTCCGATCCGCGGCGGAAGGAGAGCACGACCGGGAGCGTGATCTTCCCCTCGCGGAAATCGTCGCCCACGTTCTTGCCGAGCGTCGCGGCCTTGCCGCCGTAATCGAGGGCGTCGTCCACGAGCTGGAACGCGATGCCGAGATTCATCCCGTAGGAGCGGCAGGCCGCCTGTTCCGCCTTGGGGCGGCCGGCGATGACAGGGCCGACCTCGCAGGCGGCGGCGAAGAGCTCCGCCGTCTTGCCGCGGATCACGGCGAGGTATTCATCCTCCGTGGTCTCGGTATTCTTGGCGGCGGCCAGCTGCATCACCTCGCCCTCCGCGATCACGGTCGCGGCGGCGGACAGGATGTCGAGAGCGCGGAGCGAGCCCACCTCCACCATCATGCGGAAGGCTTGGCCGAGCAGGAAATCGCCCACGAGAACGCTCGCCTCGTTGCCCCACTTGATCCGCGCGGCGATCTTGCCCCGTCGCATGTCGCTCTCGTCCACCACGTCGTCGTGGAGGAGGGTGGCGGTGTGCATGAACTCGACGGAGGCCGCGAGCTTCACATGCCCGTCGCCCTCGTAGCCGGAGAGTCCGGCTGTCGCCAGGGTCAGCATGGGGCGCAGGCGTTTGCCACCGGAGGAAATGAGATGATTCGCAACTTCCGGGATCATCGTGACCTCGGAGCCGGTGCGCGACAGGATCATCGCATTGACCCGCTCCATGTCAGAGGCCACAAGGGAGACGAGCTTCTCGATGCCCGCATTCTTCTCGGGATGCTTATCTTCGAACGGTACGACGACGCCCACGCTGCAGACCTGGGTTGCCGGCCCGAAGAGCCGGTAGGAATATGAGAACACCGTGCATGGGGTTTCCCACGCCGCAATGCAAGAGCACGCTGCCAGGGAGGCACCCGACCACGATGGTCGAAATCGTCCGCACCAACGATCTCGTTCTGATTGGCTTCCTACAATCCTTATTGGAGAACGCCAATATCCCGGTTCTCGTGGCAGACATGCACATGAACGCCCTGGAGGGCATGATCGGCGCATTCCCGCGCCGGATCCTGGTTCCCGACGACCGCGCTCCCCAGGCCCGCCGCCTGATCCGCGAGGCGGGTCTCGATGCCGAGCTGCGGCATGCCTGAGACCACGGAGGATCTGCTGCTGGGCGGGCGGGTGCGTCTGCTGCAGCCGGCCAGGGGACACCGGGCCGGAACGGATGCGGTGCTGCTGGCGGCCTCGGCTCCCGCAAGGCCCGGCGACGTGGTGGCGGATGTGGGGGCCTCGACCGGCGCGGTCGGGCTCATGGTCGCGTCACGGGAGAAGGCCGCGCGGTATGTCTTCGTGGAACGGGATCCGGACCTCGCCGGAATCTGCCGTCGCAACTGCGATTTGAACGGTGTCCGGGGTGAGATCGCCGTTGCGGACATCCTGGACAGGGCCTCGCGCCTCGCGGCCGGACTCGAACCCGAAAGCGCCGATCTCGTCCTGACCAATCCACCGTTCCTGGAGGAGGGGCAGGCCCGGATTTCGCCGGATCGTGGCCGGGCCGCCGCGCATGCCTTGCCGTCGGGCGGGCTCGAGGCTTGGCTTCGCGTCTGCGCCGGTCTCGTCAGGCCGAAAGGGCGCCTCGTGCTCATTCACCGGGCCGACCGGTTCGCCGAGTGCCTCGCCCATCTGGGTCGGGGCATGGGCGGGCTTGCTGTCCGCTTCGTGCATCCGGCCGTGGGTCAGCCGGCGATTCGCGTCCTGCTGTCGGCCGTGAAGGGGAGCCGGGCCCCCCTGGCCGTCCTGCCGCCTGTCGTCCTCAATGGGCCGGATGGTCGCTTTACCCCGCAGGCCGAAGCTCTGCATCGGGGCGAGGCCACCCTCCTGTGAAAACGGGCACCCGAAGGTGCCCGTCCGTGCGTCGCGGAAAATTCCGGGAGTCCGTCAGTACCGACAGGTGCGCACTCGCCGCTGAACCCAGCGGTAGCCGTTCCAGACATTGCGGACCCGCACCACGCAGCGCGGCCCATAGACCGGGCGGGCATAATAGCCATAGGGACGGTACGGCCTGTAGTAGGGGCGATACGGCCTGTAATAGGGACGGCCATAATAGGGGCGCCCGTAATACTGCACCGTCGTGACGGCCGGGCCGCCCCAATCGTGCCGGTAGCCGGGATAATATGGTTGAGCCGAGGCCGGCTGAGCCGAAAGGGCGCCGAAGCCGAGAGCGGCGAACCCGAAAAGCCCGAAAAGCAGCTTACGCATCCAGTCATCTCCTCCATGCTGCCCAGCCGTCATCCTGAAACAGGATATCGACGGGGTCGATGTTCAGAATGATACTGTAAACGGCCCTACATGAACGAAGTTCGACTCTTTCCCTAAAGGAATGTTCATCTTGGGAAGCTGTGCCCTGTGCACTACATGGACGCCATGACCCAGATCTCCCTCACATCCCTTCTCCCGGAACGCCTGCAGTTTCTCCTCCCGAGCCGCTTCCGGTCCCGTCGGCACCCCGTGGTGGCGGTTCTGCGCCTGTCGGGGCCCATCGGGGCCGTCATGCCCCTGCGGCCTGGGCTCGCCATGTCGAGCGTGGCGCCGATGCTGGAGCGCGCCTTTTCCCTGTCGGGCGCGAAGGCAGTCGCCCTCGTGATCAATTCGCCAGGCGGTTCGGCGGCGCAGTCCCACCTGATCTTCAAGCGCATCCGCGCCTTCGCGGAGGAGAAGCAGCTTCCCGTCTTCGCCTTCGTCGAGGACGCGGCGGCCTCCGGCGGCTACATGATCGCCTGCGCGGCGGACGAGATCTATGCGGATCATGCTTCCATCGTGGGCTCCATCGGGGTGGTTTCCGCGAGCTTCGGCTTCGACAAGCTGATCGAGCGCTTCGGCATCGAGCGGCGCGTGCATACGGCGGGCGAGAACAAGGCGATGCTCGACCCGTTCCGGCCCGAAAACCCGGAGGACGTGGCGCGCCTCAAGGGGCTCCAGCAACGCATCCACGACGTCTTCGTCGATCTCGTCCGCTCCCGCCGGAACGGAAAGCTCGACGCGGCGAACGGGGACCTCTTCTCCGGCGCCTTCTGGGTCGGGGCGGAGGCGCTGGATCTCGGCCTGGTCGACGGTCTCGGCGACATCCGCACCATCATGCGTCAGCGCTTCGGCGAGAACGTGCAGTTCCGCATGATCGAGCCCGCCCGTCCGCCGCTCCTCGCCCGCCTGCTCGGCCGCCGCATCCCCGGCCAGGTCAGCCTCCTCGACCCCGCCGAGGTGCTGGGGGCGGTCGAGGAGCGGGCCCATTGGTCGCGGCTGGGGCTTTAGAGGACTTGTCATCCCCGGCGACCCGCAGGTTCGGGAAGGGGATCCATGGAAGCGTCGTGCCTGCATTTTGGATCCCCTTCCCCTCCGCTTCGCTCCGGCCGGGAATGACATTGAGGAAGCGCTTGTTGTCATCCCCGGCGAGCCGAAGGCGAGGGAAGGGGATCTATTCACTGAGGCGACGCTATGGATTCCCTCCGCTCCGCTGCGCTTCGGCCGGGAATGACAGCGTGTGCCTTCCGGCGCTTGACTTGAGACGCCCACCATCCCAAGGGTGCGGCTGATATTTTCTTGAGACCGGACGCTCTTTATGACCAGCGAACCCGCGCATATGAATCCTGCGCGCTCTTTCCAGGGCCTGATCCTCACGCTCCAGCGTTACTGGGCCGAGCAGGGCTGCGTCATTCTCCAGCCCTACGACATGGAGGTCGGCGCAGGCACCTTCCACCCGGCCACCACCCTGCGGGCGCTGGGTCCCAAGCCCTGGCGCGCGGCCTATGTGCAGCCCTCCCGCCGCCCGAAGGACGGGCGCTATGGCGAGAATCCCAACCGCCTTCAGCACTATTACCAGTTCCAGGTGATCCTGAAGCCGAACCCGCCGAACCTGCAGGAGCTCTATCTCGGTTCGCTGAAAGCGATCGGCATCGACACCTCTGTCCATGACGTCCGCTTCGTCGAGGACGACTGGGAAAGCCCGACGCTCGGCGCCTGGGGCCTCGGCTGGGAATGCTGGTGCGACGGCATGGAGGTGTCGCAGTTCACCTACTTCCAGCAGGTGGCGGGCTTCGAGGTCGCGCCCGTGGCGGGTGAATTGACCTACGGCCTCGAGCGCCTCGCCATGTATCTGCAGGGCGTGGAGTCCATCTACGACCTGAACTTCAATGGTCTCGAAGGCGACCAGAGGGTCACCTATGGCGACGTGTTCCTGCAGGCCGAGCAGGAATATTCGCGCCACAACTTCGAATATGCCGACACGGAGATGCTCTTCCGGCACTTCCGCGACGCGGAGGCCGCCTGCCGGAAGTACCTGGAGGACGGCGAGCCCGAGCCCGGCTCCAACGACAGCCGCCACCTCATGGCGCTGCCGGCCTATGACCAGTGCATCAAGGCCAGCCACGTGTTCAATCTGCTCGACGCCCGCGGCGTGATCTCCGTCACCGAGCGCCAGAGCTACATCCTGCGCGTCCGTGAACTGGCGAAGGCCTGCGGCGCGGCATGGCTGAAGACCGAGGGCGGGGGCGCCGCCGCCTGAGCAGCGCCACGCATTTCCTCTCATTCCCGGATTTCAAAAGCTCTCCCATGCCCGATCTTCTCCTTGAACTCTTTTCCGAAGAAATCCCCGCCCGCATGCAGCGGCGCGCGGCGGAGGATTTGAAGAAGCTCGTCACCGATGCGCTGGTGGAGCGCGGCTTCCTCTACGAGGGCGCCCAGGCCTTCGCCACGCCTCGCCGTCTCGCGCTCACTGTCATGGGCCTGCCCGTGAAGGGGCAGGACGTGCGCGAGGAGCGGAAGGGCCCGCGCGTCGGCTCGCCCGATGCGGCGATCCAGGGCTTCCTGAAGGGAGCGGGGCTGGCCTCCATCGACCAGGCCAAGATCGAGAGCGACCCGAAGAAGGGCGAGTTCTACGTCGCCGTGATCGAGCGGCCCGGCCGGGCGACCACGGACGTGCTGGCGGAAATCCTGCCCGGCATCATCAGGAACTTCCCCTGGCCGAAATCCATGCGCTGGGGCGCGGCGTCCCGCGAGCCGGGAAGCCTGCGCTGGGTGCGTCCGCTCCATTCGGTCGTCTGCACCTTCGGCCCCGAGACCGAGGACCCGGAGGTGGTGCGCTTCGATGTCGAGGGCATCGCCGCCGGCGACGTCACCTACGGACACCGCTTCATGGCGCCCGGACCGATCCGGGTGCGGCGCTTCGACGATTACGGGCCGGCGCTGGAGCGCGCCAAGGTCGTGATCGATGCCGACCGCCGCAAGAACATGATCCTGCACGACGCGAAGGACCTGGCCTTCGCGCAGGGGCTCGAACTCGTCGAGGACGAGAACCTGCTCGAAGAGGTCGCCGGCCTTGTGGAGTGGCCCGTGGTGCTCATGGGCTCCTTCGACGAAGCCTTCCTGGACATTCCGCCGGAGGTGATCCGCACCACCATCCGGGCGAACCAGAAATGCTTCGTGCTGCGCGACCCGCGGACCTCCAGGCTCGCCAACAAGTTCCTGCTGACCTCGAACCTGATTGCGAAGGATGGCGGCAGGACGATCGTCGGCGGCAACGAGCGCGTGGTGCGCGCGCGCCTGTCCGACGCCAAGTTCTTCTGGGAGACGGACCAGAAGGTGAAGCTGGAGGACCGGCTGGAAAAGCTGAAGGCCATCGTCTTCCACGAGAGGCTCGGCACGCAGTACGAGCGCGTTGAGCGCATCGCGGCCCTGGCGAAGGAGCTCGCGCCCATCGTGGGGGCCGATCCCGCTCTCGCCGAGCGCGCCGCGCGCCTCGCCAAGGCCGACCTCGTCACCGAGATGGTCGGCGAGTTCCCCGAACTGCAGGGCCTCATGGGCCGCTACTACGCAACGCAGCAGGGCGAAAACCCGAGTGTCGCCGCCGCCATCGAGGAACACTACAAGCCGCTCGGTCCCTCCGACCGCGTTCCGACCGATCCGGTCTCGGTCGCCGTGGCGCTCGCCGACAAGATCGACACGCTCGTAGGCTTCTGGGCGATCGACGAGAAGCCGACCGGATCGAAGGATCCTTATGCGCTGCGCCGCGCGGCCTTGGGCGTGATCCGGCTCGTGATCGAAAACAACATCAAGCTTCCGCTGGTTTCGCAGCTCGCCAAGCCCTTCGCGCGGGATGCGAAGGACGCTCTCTTCGGGGCTTTCCTGAAGGCCAAGAAGCTCGTCGAAGCCATCGAGGACAGCTCGTTCGCCGACCTCGTGGCGCATCCGGCCATTCCGGATCTCGAGGCGATTTTCCGGCAGCGGGAACTGGCGGATGCCGAGACGCTGGCGCGGATCATGTATGCGCGCGCGCTCGACCTGCTTTCCTTCTTCGCCGACCGCCTGAAGGTCTATCTCCGCGACCAGGGCGCGCGGCACGATCTCATCGACGCCGTGTTCGCGCTCGAGGGACAGGACGATCTTCTCATGGTCGTCCGCCGAGTGGAGGCGCTGGGCCGGTTCCTCGACACGGAAGACGGCGCGAACCTGCTGGCCGGATACCGCCGCGCGGCCAACATCCTGCGCATCGAGGAGAAGAAGGACGGACGCGCCTACAACGAGGCGCCCGACCTCCAGATCGTGAGCGCCCAGGGGCAGATCGAGGAGAAGGCGCTCGCCGTCGTTCTCTATCAGGCCAAGGAGGAGGCCGCCGCTGCCGTCGCTAACGAGGATTTCGAGGGCGCGATGCGGGCCCTGTCCCGCCTGCGCCAGCCGGTGGACGCTTTCTTCGACAAGGTGACCGTCAACGCGGAGGACCCGGCGCTTCGGGCCAACCGCCTGCGGCTCCTCAACGACATTCGCGAGGCGACCCGCACCGTGGCGGATTTCTCCCGTATCGAGGGATAAGGGTTAATTCGGGTTAAGGTGTTGCGTAGGGGGCACAGCCAAGCCGCTCCCTACGCTTTAGGTAGGCCGCAACTGATCTTTCCGGCAGACCGATGATGATTCGACGCCTTCTGATTGGCGCTCTGTTGAGCGCTCCCCTCGCTGCGTGCCAGACGGCCCAGCAGCCCCAGGCTCCCGTCCAGGCGGCCGCTATCGACGATTCCGGCTGGTACACCGGCTTCATGGCGGACAAGCCCTTCGACGTGCCTCTCGTCGACCGCAGCAGGATGGATCCGAAGTTCGCCCGGCAGACGGTCGATTATAACGGCACCGAGAAGCCCGGCTCGATCGTGGTCGATATCGACGAGCGCATGCTCTACCTCGTCCAGCCCGACAAGAAGGCGATCCGCTACGGCGTCGGCGTGGGCCGCCAGGGCTTCTCCTGGAAGGGCATCGCGTCCGTCGGCCGCAAGGGCGTCTGGCCTGCCTGGTCTCCCACCAAGACGATGGTCGGCATCAAGCCCGACCTGCCGCGCCATCTCGAGGCCGGCCTCGACAACCCGCTCGGTGCGCGGGCCCTCTACCTGCACCAGGACGGCCGCGACATCCTGTTCCGCATCCACGGCACGAACGAACCCTGGAGCATCGGCGAGCAGGTCTCCTCCGGCTGCGTCCGCATGCTGAACGAGGACATCGTCGATCTCTACGAGCGCGTGCCCGTCGGCGCCACCGTCTACGTGAAGCGCAACGGCCGCTACCGAGTCTGACACGATACTGCACCAAGGGTTATGATGGCCGGGCTCGTCCCGGCCATTTTCGTAGGAGCGAGAGCAGGGGTGCGGCCGGCCTTTCCGCCCCCGAAGTGACACTTTGTCCGGTCAGACTACGACTAAGGAACCTTGGCTGTTCAGGTTGCGTTTTGGTTCCGCATGCTTCAAGCCAGCACCTGCGCTGCAGCAGGGCGCTTTTTTGAGCCGAGGAATCGTGTGATGACGCAGTGGGTCTATACCTTCGGGGATGGCAAGGCCGAGGGCCAGGCAGGAATGAAGAACCTGCTCGGCGGCAAGGGAGCGAACCTCGCCGAGATGTCCAATCTCGGCCTGCCGGTCCCGCCGGGCTTCACCATCACGACCGAGGTCTGCACCTATTACTACGATCACGGCCGCGCCTATCCGGACGAGCTGAAGGGGCAGGTCGAGAAGGCGCTGGACTTCGTCGGCAAGCTCACCGGCCGCACCTTCGGCGATGCCGACAACCCGCTGCTCGTCTCCGTCCGCTCCGGCGCGCGCGCCTCCATGCCGGGCATGATGGACACCGTGCTCAACCTCGGCCTCAACGACGTGACCGTCGAGGCGCTGGCCAAGGGCGCGGGCGACGAGCGCTTCGCCTATGACAGCTACCGCCGCTTCATCACCATGTATTCCAACGTGGTGCTCGGTCTCGATCACCACCATTTCGAGGAGGTCCTCGACGAGTACAAGGACCGCAAGGGCTACAGCCTCGACACGGACCTGACCGCCGCCGACTGGAAGGCCCTGATCCCGCGCTACAGGGCGCTGGTCGAGAAGGAGCTTGGAAAACCCTTCCCGCAGGATCCGCAGGAGCAGCTCTGGGGCGCCATCGGGGCCGTGTTCGGCTCCTGGATGAACAACCGCGCGATCAAGTACCGCGAGCTGCACGCCATCCCGGCGAGCTGGGGCACGGCCGTGAACGTGCAGGCGATGGTGTTCGGCAACATGGGCGAGACCTCCGCGACCGGTGTCGCCTTCACCCGCAACCCGTCCACCGGCGAGAAGCAGCTCTACGGCGAATTCCTCATCAACGCGCAAGGCGAGGACGTGGTGGCGGGCATTCGCACCCCGCAGGACATTACGGAAGCCGCGCGCATCGCCTCCGGTTCCGACAAGCCTTCCATGGAGAAGGCCATGCCGCAGGCCTACGCGGAACTCGTGCGCATCTATGGCATCCTGGAGAAGCACTACCGTGACATGCAGGACATGGAATTCACGGTCGAGAAGGGCAAGCTCTGGATGCTTCAGACCCGCAACGGCAAGCGCACCGCGAAGGCGGCGCTGCGCATCGCGGTGGAGCTGGCGAGCGAAGGCCTGATCTCCGAGCAGGAGGCTATCACCCGCGTCGAGCCGGCAGCCCTCGACCAGCTGCTGCACCCGACCATCGATCCACGAGCCGAGCGCAAGATCCTGGCATCCGGCCTGCCGGCCTCGCCCGGCGCAGCCTCGGGCGAGATCGTGTTCAACTCCGACGACGCGGAAGCGGCCAAGAAGGCCGGCCACAAGGTCATTCTCGTGCGCGTCGAGACGAGCCCTGAGGACATTCACGGCATGCATGCGGCCGAGGGCATTCTCACCACCCGCGGCGGCATGACCTCGCACGCGGCGGTGGTCGCGCGCGGCATGGGCAAGCCCTGCGTCTCGGGCGCGGGCTCGATCCGTGTCGATTACGCCGCGCAGACCCTGACGGTCGCGGGCCAGACCCTCAAGAAGGGCGACACCATCACCATCGACGGCTCGAACGGCCAGGTGCTGCTCGGCCAGGTGAAGATGCTGGAGCCGGAGCTCTCCGGCGAGTTCGCCACCCTCATGGGCTGGGCCGACAAGGTGCGCCGCATGAAGGTGCGCGCCAATGCGGAGACGCCGCTCGACGCCAAGACGGCTCGCACCTTCGGGGCGGAGGGCATCGGCCTGTGCCGCACCGAGCACATGTTCTTCGAGGGCGACCGCATCGTGGCGGTGCGCGAGATGATCCTCTCCGACGACGAGGCCGGCCGCAGGGCTGCGCTCGCGAAGCTCCTGCCGATGCAGCGGGCCGATTTCGTCGAGCTCTTCACCATCATGAGCGGATTGCCCGTCACGATCCGCCTGCTCGATCCGCCGCTGCACGAGTTCCTGCCGCATTCGGAAGAGGAGATGCAGGAAGTCGCAAAAGCGATGAACGCGTCCGTCGACAAGCTGAAGCACCGCGCCCGCGAGCTGCACGAGTTCAACCCGATGCTCGGCTTCCGCGGCTGCCGTCTGGCGGTGGCTTACCCTGAGATCGCCGAGATGCAGGCCCGCGCCATCTTCGAGGCGGCGGTGGAAGCCGGCAAGACCACCGGTCAGCCCGTCGTGCCGGAGGTGATGGTGCCGCTCGTCATGACGAAGGCTGAGCTCGACCTCGTGAAGGCGCGCATCGTCGCCATGGCGGACGCGGTCACGAAGGAAAGCGGCGTGAAGGTCGAGTATCAGGTCGGCACGATGATCGAGCTGCCGCGCGCGGCTTTGCGTGCGGCTGAGATCGCGGAAGCGGCGGAGTTCTTCTCGTTCGGCACCAACGACCTGACGCAGACGGCACTCGGCATCTCGCGCGACGATGCGGCGTCGTTCCTCGGCTCCTACACCAGCAAGGGCATCCTGCCCGCGGATCCGTTCGTCACCATCGACCAGGAGGGCGTGGGCGAGCTGATCAAGCTCGCGGCCGAGCGTGGCAAGACGACGAGGCAGACGATCAAGCTCGGGATCTGCGGCGAGCATGGCGGCGATCCGGCGTCGATCCACTTCTGCGAGGAGACGGGCCTCGACTACGTGTCCTGTTCGCCTTATCGCGTGCCGATTGCCCGCTTGGCAGCCGCGCAGGCGGCGCTCGGCGGCAAAGCCGCGAGCCAGGCTTAAGTGGCGATGGCTCTGTCCCGTAGCCGGGTGCTCTACCTGATCGCGATGCTGGTCTCCGGCGTCGTGATCGGTCTCGTCGTGGCGCCGCGGCCCGAGTTGCGGCACGCGGCGATTTCACCAGCCTTCTGGCCCTTCGCCGTCTCGCTTGTCCTGGAACTGGTCCTCGGACAGGCGGTCGCGCGGGGCAGGGCCGAGCCTCTCACCATGGGCGACCGCTTCTTCGGTGTCTTCGGCGCAGGGCTCGTCATCCTGGCGATCATCGGAATCCAATCCTGAAAGACAAAAAGGCAGGCCTGTCCTCGAAAGACAGACCTGCCGTCCTCATGGATGCGTTAGGCGGTGGCCTCGTTCGAGCGCCGCAGGCCCACATACTGGAAATCCGCATACATCAGCACAACCAGCGCCTGCATGATCACGAAGGCGTAGCCTGCGCTCGTCGGCGATACCCAGCCGCTCGCGAGAAGCAGAAGGCTGTCCGCGGCCCAGATCGCATTGCCGATCACCACGGCCCATACAACCATGCGGTTCATCTGTTCGCGCAGGCCGAGATAGCCGACGAACGCCGCATAGGGCAGGAGCAGCACGCCGGAGATGCGCAGCAGCACGTCGGGCAATCCGAGCATGTGGCTCAACGGGCCGGCGCCGATCAGCGTCAGCAGGCCGAAGGCCGCGCTGGTCGTGGCGTCCGCCAGCAGGGCCTGACGGAGAAGCGGGGAGGGATGGATCGTCATCATCGGGAAGCTCCTTGTGATCGCTCGGTCGGGGCACCGACCTTGCTCCGAGCATTCCCGAGACGCTGAGCGCCGTCGATTACCTCGGAGGTCATGGAAGATGCGACCGGCTCGCGCTATGGTCGGCCCATGAAGAATCCGAACACCGTCAGACATATGGGCGACTACCTGCGCGAATGGCGCCAGCGCCGTCGCCTGAGCCAGCTCGATCTCGCCCTCGAGGCGGACATCTCCACCCGGCATTTGAGCTTTCTCGAAACGGGCCGCTCGCAACCGAGTCGCGAGATGGTGCTGCTCCTGGCCGAGAAGCTGGACATGCCTCTGCGCGAGCGGAACATCATGTTGGTCTCGGCGGGCTACGCGCCGGTCTATTCGGAGCGCTCCCTCGACGATCCGGCGCTTGCGAGCATGCGCCAGGCGGTCGATCTCGTGCTCAAGGGGCACGATCCCTATCCGGCACTCGCTGTCGACAGACACTGGTCTCTCGTGGCCGCGAACGAGGCGCTCATGTCCCTCGTCGTGGACGTCGATCCCGCCTTGCTGAAGCCCCCGGTCAATGTGCTGCGCCTGAGCATGCATCCCGCGGGCCTCGCGCGGCGCGTCGTGAATTTCACCGAATGGCGCGATCATCTCATAGCTCGCCTCAACCATCAGGTGGACATCACGGGAGATGCCTTCCTGTCCGATCTGGTTCAGGAACTGCGCGCATATCCGACACCCGATACGGCCGCGCGCGGCCGTGGCGCCAAGCACGATTACGCCGGCGTGGTCGTGCCGCTGCGACTGACGACGGGGGAGGGCGTGCTCACGCTCTTCAGCACCACGACGATCTTCGGCACGCCGGTCGACGTCACCCTGTCGGAGCTGGCGATCGAGGCCTTCTTCCCGGCCGACCCCGAGACGGCGCAGGCCTTGCGGCGCATGGCGGAGAAGCGTCAGGCCGCTCCCGTTTTGGCCGCGTCCTGAGCCCCTGCCTTAACCGCCCGTCAACCTTAATCGGCAATAACCATAGGGTACCGGAGCGCTCCTGTCGGATGCTCCATGGGCTGGTTTGAGTAGGGTGTGTCGCGTGCGTCTTCGGAATCGTCGATCTCGGGTGAGATGGATCTGCGCCACGACCGCGCCCTGGGCGCTGGCGACCGGTTTGCTGATCTCGTTCACGGCCTCGGCCAGCAACGACCTACAATCGGGCGTGAGCTTCACGCCGCGCAGCGCCGTGGCCCGTCTCACCGAAGCCAATCTGGTCCCGCCCATCGCCGCCACCGTCGCGGGAGGCCGGCTCGACCTGGGGCGCGACATCCTGAGAGCGCTGCCCCTCTACGATCTGCCCGAAGACGTCATGTCGAGCGGCTCGCCCCCGAAGGCGGACCGGAAGGCCGATGCCGGTGCCGATCCGGTGGTCGACCGCTCCCTCAAGAGCAATCCGCTGATCCCGCCGCGCTCCACCCTGTCCCGCCGGGCGGGCGAGCTGCGCCCGGCCCTCGAACAGGCGCGCGGCAAGCGCCTGCTCTTCAGCCGGGACGAGAACCTCCTGCCGCCGACAGTTCTGATGGAGGGTCAGGTCGAGGGCCCCGAGATGGAGCAGGTGTTCGAGCCCTGGCAGGCTCCGGAATTCACGACGACCCGCCAGGCGACCTCGGTCCAGTCGCCTGCTGCCGCTGCGGCAGGCTCGACGGGAGCCGCCGCGAGCCCCACGACCCCGATGGTCAAGCGCGCCATCGCCCTGTCCTCCACGACGCCCGCCCCGGTGGAGGCGACGCCCATCGAGATCGCGGCCGCGCCCGTCTCGCTGCAATCGCCGCGCCTCGACCGCAACGAGTCTGGCGATACGACCTTCCTGCCGAAGGCGGACGAGGAGGATCGCCCGCGCTACGCCGACCTGATCGACCCGGACAACATCAGCAAGGAGCAGCGCTGCCTGGCGGAGGCCGTCTATTTTGAGGCCCGCAGCGAGCCTCCCGAGGGCCAGGCCGCCGTCGCGCAGGTGGTGCTGAACCGCGTCAAGAGCGGGCTCTATCCCTCGACCATCTGCGGCGTCGTCTACCAGAACCGCCACCGCCATCTCGCCTGCCAGTTCACCTTCGCGTGCGAAGGCAAGGCCCTGCGGATCACGGATTCCGTGTCCTGGGACCGGGCGAAGCGCGTTGCGAGCGCCGTGCTCGAAGGCAAGACCTATCTGGCCGACGTGGGTGGGGCGACGCATTACCACGCCGATTACGTGCGGCCCTACTGGGCACGCCGCCTGAAGAAGATGGACGTGATCGGCCGCCACATCTTCTACAAGCTGCGGCCGGGGCAGACGTAAACCAAGATGCCGGGTGTGCTTTTCGACACATAGCCATCGGCCGGGGATTCGCCGATGATGCCTAGTATAGGATACTAGGCTGGTGACGTGATGGCGAATGTAAGGACCTCGGTTCCGGGCTCCGGTTACGGAAACGTCTATGTGGACGCCCTGATCTGGGGGGGCATTGCGTGGGACCCGGCGGGCGGACCGATCAAGGTCTATTTCGGCCAGCCGGAAGACTTTTACGCAGCCAGCGCCGCGCACGGTCCGAGCGATATTCTGTGGAACGGCAACGGGGCCATGAGATGGGCCGGGAGCGAGGTCCAGGCTTTCGCCTATGCCACGAGTCTCTATTCGAGCGTCTGCAAGCTGACCTTTGCGGCCGCCAGTTCGGTCGCAGATGCCGACATCGTCTGGTGGAAGACGCCGATCGATGATGAAACCCTCGGGGCGCACGAGACACCGACCGGCAAGCAGATCTGGGGCTATTTCAACTCGACGTTCCAGGACACCTGGACGACGCTGAGTTTCGGGGGCGACGGCCTGAACACCATCATCCACGAACTGGGGCATGGCGTCGGCCTCGCTCATCCCCACGACGGAGGAACGCGGGACGATGCAACGACATTCCCGGGCACCTATTCTGCATTCGGGAAGGGCAGCCTGGGGCTGAACCAGGGCATCTGGACGGTCATGTCGTACAATCCCGGATGGGACAAGGCGCCGACGAAGCTCTCCTACGGGGCCCAGGGCGGGCTCGGCGCTTTCGACATCGCGGCCCTGCAGGCGCTTTACGGCGCCAACGAAACGACGGCCCAGGGCGACAACGTCTACGAACTGCCGACCCAGAACCGCCGGGGAACAGGATGGTCCTGCATCTGGGACACGGGCGGAACCGACACGATCAGCGCGACTCGCGCCAAAGGCGACCTGGTGATCGACCTGCGCGCCGCCACGCTTCGCAACGGAGACCCGCACGCGGCGGGCTTCGTCTCGCATCTGGACAAAGTGAGCGGCGGCTACACCATCGCAAACGGAGTGACGATCGAGAACGCCTTCGGCGGGGCGGGGGACGACCGTCTTTACGGCAATGCGGCCGCGAACCTGCTGCGGGGCAGTTCCGGAGACGACACCCTCAGGGGCGGCTCCGGGGATGACAACCTCCAGGGCAGCACGGGCGCCGACGTGCTGTATGCCGATGACGGCGACGACGTTCTGTGGGGCGGAGCTGGCAACGACATCCTCAGGGGCGGCGCGGGGCAGGACACCTTCGTCTTCAACACCAAGCCGAGCGCATCGGCCAACCGGGACAAGATTGCCGATTTCAACGTGACCTACGACACGATCAGGCTCGAGAACGCCGTGTTCACCAAGTTGAAGCAGGTGGGGCAACTGGCGCAGGAGGCCTTCTGGGTCGGATCCAAGGCGCACGACAGGGATGATCGGGTGATCTACGATCCCCGGAAGGGCGTGCTCTACTACGATCCCGACGGCTCGAAGGCCGGTCATGCCGTCGTGATCGCGACGCTGCAAAAGCATCTCAAGATGTCAGCGGGCGACTTTCTCGTCACCTGAGCGCGGCGACCTGCGGCGCCATGCTTATCCATCACCATTGTTCATACTTAAGGCGATAAACTTTCAATTTGGCTGATGGAGGACTTGCGCTAGTCTGCCGCGCTTCCATTCGACGCTTCAGGGCCGCGCTCATGTCTGCATCGTCCGTTCGCTCCCGCTTCTCGCCGGAGATCATCGTTCTTTCCGGCTGCCTGATCGCGCTCATCTCCTTCGGGCCGAGAGCATCGGTGGGTCTGTTCCAGATCCCGATGACGATGGAATACGGCTGGGGCCGCGACGTGTTCAGCCTAGCAATCGCGATCCAGAACCTACTCTGGGGCGTCGGCCAGCCCTTCGCCGGGGCGGTGGCCGACCGATTCGGCGCGCTGCGCGTGCTCTGCGTCGGAGCCTTGCTCTACGCGCTCGGCCTCGTGGTGATGGCCTATGCGTCAACACCCGGGATCATGCACCTGGGGGCCGGCATCCTGGTCGGCTTCGGCCTTGCGGGCTGCTCCTTCAACCTCGTGCTCGGCGCCTTCGGCAAGCTCCTGCCGGAGAATTGGCGGCCCATGGCCTTCGGGGCCGGGACGGCGGCGGGCTCCTTCGGCCAGTTCCTGTTCCCGCCCATCGGCAACATCCTCATCGGTTCCTTCGGCTGGCAGCAGGCCCTCGTGATCTTCGCGTTCAGCGTTCTGCTGGTCATGCCTCTGGCCCTCGCGCTGGCGACCCGTCCAGGCGCGGGCGCCACCGGACAGGCAGGACCGGCCCCCGTGCCGGGACAATCGATCGCTCAGGCGCTGACGGAAGCCTTCCAGCATCGCTCCTATGTGCTGCTGGTGCTCGGCTTTTTCACCTGCGGCTTCCAGCTCGCCTTCATCACGGCGCATCTGCCGGCCTATCTGAAGGATGCGGGCCTCTCCGCCTCCGTCGGCGGCTGGACCCTTGCGGTCATCGGCCTCGCCAATGCCTTCGGGTCGCTTTCCGCCGGCTGGCTCTCCACCCGCATGTCGAAGCGCTGGTTGCTCGCCTGGATCTATTTCGGGCGCTCGGCCGCCATCGCGGCCTTCATCCTGCTTCCGGCCTCGCCCGTGACGTCGATCGCGTTCGGGGTCGCCATCGGCCTGCTCTGGCTCTCGACCGTTCCGCCCACATCCTCCCTCGTGATGCTGATGTTCGGCACCCGCTACATGGCCATGCTCTACGGCTTCGCGTTCTTCTCGCATCAGGTGGGCGGCTTCCTGGGCGTCTGGCTCGGCGGGAAATTCTATGAAGCCTTCGGCAGCTACACGCTCGTCTGGTGGCTCTCCATCGGGCTAGGGATCGCCTCGGCCCTGATCAACCTGCCGATCAAGGAGCGGCCGGTCGAGCGCGGGCCGGCCCTGCAGCCGGCCGAATAGGCGCTTTCTCCTGCTCCGAAGGGATGAGGCTTCCGCGCTTGCCCTGAGCCGCCGCCGGGCCGCACAATCGCCCGGCCTTGAGGAGGGATCGGAATGGGAACGTTCAAAGCCATCGTCATCGACAAGACCGACGCGGGTCAGAGTGTCGGCTTCCGGCCATTCGACGAGGCCGATCTCATGGAGGGCGACGTCACGGTCCGTGTCAGTCACTCCACCCTCAACTACAAGGACGGGCTGGCGCTCACCGGCAAGGCGCCGGTGGTCCGGCGCTTCCCGATGATTCCGGGCGTCGATCTGGCCGGGACCGTGGAGGCCTCGTCCAACCCCGCGTTCAAGCCGGGCGATGCCGTCGTCCTCAATGGCTGGGGGCTCGGCGAGACCCATCTCGGAGCCTATGCGGAAAAGGTCCGCGTCAAGGGCGAGTGGCTGATTCCGCTGCCGCAGGGGATCACGCCCCTTGAGGCCATGGCCATCGGTACGGCGGGCTATACCGCCATGCTCTGCCTCATGGCCCTGGAGCGGCACGGCCTTCGCCCGGATCGCGGGCCAGCCATCGTGACCGGGGCTGCGGGCGGGGTCGGCTCGGTCGCCGTGGCGCTTCTCGCCAAGGCGGGCTGGCATGTCGTCGCCTCGACGGGACGCCCCGAGGAGGCGGACTACCTGAAGGGCCTCGGAGCCGCCGAGATCCTCGAGCGGAGCGAATTGTCCGGTCCCGTGCGGCCGCTCGCCAAGGAGCGCTGGGCTGCGGGCATCGATACGGTCGGCTCCACCATCCTGGCCAATGTCCTGTCCATGACGAAATACGGCGGGGCCATCGCGGCCTGCGGCCTGGCGGCCGGCATGGACCTCCCGACGACGGTTGCGCCCTTCATCCTGCGCGGCGTGTCCCTGCTCGGCGTCGATTCCGTCATGGCCCCGAAGGCGCTGCGCCTGGAGGCCTGGGACCGCCTCGCGCGGGAGCTCGATCACGGCAAGCTTGCCGCCATGACCTCCACCATCCCGCTCGATCAGGTCATGGAGGCCGGGCGCAAGATCGTCGCCGGGCAGGTCAGGGGCCGGGTGGTGGTGGAGATCGCCTAAGGGAAGGGATCGCGCGGACCTTCGGTTCGCGCCTGACGATGCGCCGGCGGGTCAGGGCACCCGGGTCCCGCTGCCCTCGATCCATCTCTTCTGCTTGCCGATTTCGGCGGCCATGAAATCCATGAAGGCCCGCACGCGGGCCGATTGCCGCAGGTCCGGATGGGTCAGAAGCCAAAGGCCCGCCGAGAAATCGGGATTGATCTCCGACAGCCGCACGAGGCCCGGCTTCGCGTCCGCAATGAAACAGGGTAGGGGACCGATCCCGGTTCCGGCCTCGACGGCTTCCGCGAGCCCCAGGACCGTGTTGACCTTGTAGACGATGTTCTCCGGCGCGACGCGGTCGCGCACGAAGCGGGCCGCCTTGAGGCCCGCCAGATTGTCCCCAAGCGCGACCCAGGGCCGGTCGTAAAGGGCGGGAGAATCGAAGTCCTCCGGTTGAGGGGCCGCCGGAAAATCGACCGTCCGGCCGTAGAGCGCCCAGGCGATCGTCGCCACGCGCCGCCCGACCAGCGTTTCCGGCGGGTTGTCCGTCGCGCGGATCGCCACGTCGGCGTCGCGCTTCGACAGGTTGAGCGCCTCGTTGGCGAGAACCACGTCGAGCCGCATCTCGGGGCAGGTCTTGATGAACCGGGCGAAGATGTGCGTCAGCAGATGGACGAGCAGCGTGTCGTTCGTCGTCACCCGCAATTCGCCCGCAGGTGCAACCGCCTGTCCCGCGAGCTTGCGCGTGAAGGCGGTGACGTTTTCCTCCATCTGCTCGGCCAGCGCCGTCATCTCTTCTCCGGCAGGAGTCAGGATGTAGCCTGTCCGGTGCCGCTCGAAGAGTTTGACGCCGAGATTTTCCTCCATCTGCCCGAGCCGGCGGAAAACGGTCGAGTGATTGACTCCGAGCCGCTCCGCCGCCCCTGCCAATCCGCTGGCCTCGGCGATGGTCTTCACCAGCCTGAAGTCGTCCCAGTCGAGATGTTGCTGCTTCGACATGAATTTGCATCCACGCAATTGATGCAGTGCATATCTAGCACTGGCTTTGCAGATTGGAAAGGTTATCGTCCTTGCAACACACCCTAGCAGCGGAGCGTTCCTCCAGCCTGTCGTCCCGGCAAGGCTCGGAGCGCTCCGATCCTGAACAACATTCCTCGCCTGGAGATCCCGATGACCAAGGTTCTAGTGCTGTATTATTCGTCCTGGGGGCATATCGAGCAGATGGCCTATGCGGCCGCGGAAGGTGCCCGCGAGGCCGGAGCCGACGTGGTGGTGAAGCGCGTGCCCGAACTCGTTCCCGCCGAGGTGGCCAAGAACGCTCACTACAAGACCGACCAGAAGGCTCCGGTCGCGACCGTCGAGGAACTGCCGGAATACGATGCGATCATCTTCGGCACGCCGACCCGCTACGGCACGATGACCGCACAGATGAAGAACTTCCTCGACCAGACCGGCGGCCTCTGGGCTCAGGGAAAGCTCATCGGCAAGGTCGGCTCGGTCTTCACCTCGACCGCGACGCAGCACGGCGGCCAGGAGGCCACCATCCTCACCACCCTGCCGGTGCTGATGCACCACGGCATGGTGATCGTCGGACTGCCCTACAGCTTCGCGGGCCAGACGGGCGTCGAAGAGGTGAAGGGCGGCTCGCCCTACGGCGCTTCGACCATCGCGGCCGGCGACGGCTCGCGCCAGCCGAGCCAGACTGAACTCGACGGCGCCCGCTTCCAGGGGCGGCACGTGGCTCAGATCGCCGCGAAGCTCGCCGCGAAGTAAGGCTTCAGCGCTCCGCCGCGGCGCGGCGGAGGCGGTCGTTGATCGCCTCTCCGAGCCCGGCTTGCGGAACGGGACCGACGGCGATCGTTTCAGCGCCCGAAGCGTCGAGTTGCCGGAGATACGAGAACAGATGAGCGGCGGCCTCCTTGAGGTCGCCGTTTCTGCTGAGGTTCAAGGTCGCCCGCGCGGCCTCGGCTCCTTCGGGAGTCTGGGCACCGAACAGCAGGGCCGCCTCGCCCGGCAGGATGCGGGTGGCGTTCAGGCGCACCTGCGCCCGCGGAGCGTAGTGAGAGGCCAGCATTCCCGGGGAGATCGGGCCGGAGCCTTTTTCGGCGGCGCTGTCGAGCGCGTGCCCGATCAGGGCCTCGATGGCCTCTCGCGGAACGCCGCCGGGCCGCAGTAGGCGTGGAGCGCCGCCAAGGCACGCCACGATGGTCGATTCGACCCCGACCTCGGCAGCGCCGCCGTCCAGGACCGCGTCGATGCGCCCGTCGAGATCCCCCAGGACATGCTCCGCATCGGTCGGGCTCACGCGCCCGGACCTATTGGCGGACGGGGCGGCGACGGGACGACCGACCTTTTCCAGCAAAGCATGGGCGAGGGGATGGGCCGGCACCCGCAGGCCCACGCTGTCGAGGCCCGCGCGGGCGAGATCCGAAATCGTGCAGGAGGGGGCCACCGGCACGACCAGGGTCAGGGGACCGGGCCAGAACGCTTTCGCCAGTCGCTGCGCGGTCTCGTCGAACACGCCCTGGACCTCGGCGGATTTCAGGCTGGCCACATGGGCGATCAGGGGGTTGAAGCTCGGGCGCTCCTTGGCGGCATAGATGCCCGCCACCGCATCCGCGTCGGTGGCGTCGGCCCCGAGCCCGTAAACCGTCTCCGTCGGGAAGGCCACGAGGCCGCCGCGGCGCAAGATCGCGGCCGCCTGAGCCAAACCGGCCTCGTCCGACGCCAGACGCTCCGTCCGTAGCATTGACCCACGATTGTTCACGTCTAAACTATCCTTCGCCCTGCGGGCCTATGCACATTTGGCGGGTTTAACGGCGCCAAGACACGCGTCAATATGAAAACCCGTACGCTTGAGAGGAAACACCATGACCTACCGCGCGCCTGTCCCGGATATCGTCTTCACCATGCGGCACGTGGCGGGCCTCGACCGTGCCGTGGCCGACGGTCTCTACGGCGATCTCTCGGTCGATCTCGCCGAGACGATCCTGGAGGAGGCGGGCCGCTTTGCCAATGACGTGATCGCGCCTCTCAACCGCGAAGGCGACAAGCGTGGAGTGATCCTCAAGGATGGCGCCGTCACCACGGCTCCGGGCTGGAAGGAGGCCTACAAGGCCTGGACGGAAGCGGGCTGGAACGCGCTGCCGGGACCGGCCGAATACGGGGGGCAGGGGCTTCCGACGCTGCTGAACTCGGCCTGCGTCGAAATGTGGAACTCCGCCTCCATGGCCTTCGGGATCGGCCCCGTCCTCACCCACGGCGCCATCGAGGCGCTGGTCGCGCACGCGTCCGAGGACCTGAAGAGCCGCTATCTCGAAAAGCTCGTCTCCGGCGAGTGGACCGCCACCATGAATCTGACGGAGCCGCAGGCGGGTTCCGACCTCGCGGCCTTGCGCTCCCGCGCCGAACCCGCAGGCGACGGCACCTACAGGATCACGGGCCAGAAGATCTTCATCACCTATGGCGAGCACGACCTGACCGACAACATCATCCATCTCGTACTGGCGCGCCTGCCCGATGCGCCCGCCGGGACCCGCGGCATCTCGCTGTTCCTCGTTCCCAAGTTCCTGCCCGACGGCACGCGCAACGATGTGCGCTGCCACTCGATCGAGCACAAGCTCGGCATCCACGCCTCTCCGACCTGCACGATGATCTTCGGCGATCATGGCGGCGCGGTCGGCTGGCTCGTGGGCGAGGAGAACCGCGGCTTGGCCTGCATGTTCACGATGATGAACAACGCGCGCCTCGCAGTGGGCCTCCAGGGCGTCGCCATCGCCGAGCGCGCCTACCAGCAGGCCCTGACATACGCGAACGAGCGCAGGCAGGGGCGCGCCATCGGGGCGGTCGAGGGCATGAGCCCTATCGTCCAGCATCCGGACGTGCAGCGCAATCTCCTCACCATGAAGGCGCTCACCGCCGCCGCGCGCGCCATCTGCTACATGACGGCGGAAGCCATCGATCGGGCGCATCTCGAGCAGGACGCCGCGAGCCGGAAGAAGGCGCACGAGCGCGCCTCGCTGCTCACTCCCGTTGCGAAGGCTTTCGCCACCGATATCGGCATGGAGGTCGCATCCCTCGGCGTCCAGGTCCATGGCGGCATGGGCTTCGTGGAGGAGACGGGCGCGGCCCAGCATTACCGCGATGCGCGAATCGCGCCGATCTACGAAGGCACGAACGGCATCCAGGCCATCGACCTCGTGACCCGCAAGCTGCCGCTCTCCGGCGGCGAAACGGTGCACGCGCAGATCGCCTCCATGCGGGCCACGGTCACGCGCCTCATGAAGGAAGGCACGCCTTCCTTCGGTGCGACGGCCGCGCGCCTGCGCGACGCCATCGACAGCCTGGACCGGGCCACGAGCTATCTGCTCCAGTCGGTCTCGTCGAATGCTCCCGCGGAGGCGCTCGCCGGCGCGACGCCGTATCTGCGCCTCTTCGCGCTCGCGCAGGGCGGCGCGGCCCTGGCCGAAGCGGCCCTTGCGGCGAACGCGCTCGCGAATGCGGGCGACCGGGATCCGGCTCATGCGGGTCGCATCGCACTCTGCCGCTTCTTCGCGGAGAACATCGCTGTCGGCGCGAAGGGGCTGGGGGACACGGTCCTGAGCGGCGCGGGTTTCCTGAAGGACGCCTCCCTGGCGCTTGCGAGCTGACGCCATGACTCTCAACGGCAAGACGCTTTTCATCACCGGCGCCTCGCGAGGCATCGGTCTTTCCATCGGGCTGCGGGCCGCAAGGGACGGCGCGAACGTCGTCATCGCGGCCAAGACCGCCGAGCCGCATCCCAAGCTGCCGGGCACGATCTACACGGCTGCGGATGAGATCGAGAAGGCGGGCGGCAGGGCGCTTCCGCTCGTGGTCGACGTGCGTGACGAGGAGGCGGTGAAGGGCGCCATCGCGAAGACGGTCGAGACCTTCGGCGGCCTCGACATCGTCGTGAACAACGCCAGCGCCATCAGCCTCACGCCGACGCCGCAGACCGACATGAAGCGGTTCGACCTGATGCACCAGATCAACACGCGCGGCACCTACATGGTGTCGAAATACGCGATCCCGCATCTGGAGAAGGCCCAGAACCCGCATATCCTCATGCTCTCGCCGCCGCTCGACATGAAGGAGAAATGGTTCGCGCCGCATCTCGCCTATTCGCTGGCGAAATACGGCATGAGCCTCTGTGTTCTGGGTCTCGCCGGCGAGTTGCGGGGCAGGGGCATCGCGGTCAATGCGCTCTGGCCGCGTACGACCATCGCGACGAGCGCGGTGAAGAACCTGCTCGGCGGCGACGAGATCGTGCGGGCGAGCCGCACCCCGGAGATCCTGGCCGACGCAGCCTATGCGATCTTCCAGAAGCCTTCGAAGAGCTTCACGGGCCAATTCATCATCGATGACCTGTTCCTGCAGGAGGAGGGCGTGACGGATTTCGAGAAGTACCGCGTCGATCCGACCCAGCCGCTGATGCCGGACTTCTTCGTGCCAGACGACATACCGCCCATGCCTCCCTCCAAGTGACGCGCTGCGGAACCTCACGATCCGTCTCGGCATGGCCGGGCCTGCCCCGGCCATGCACGTCTTGAGAACCACTCCGGCAGGAAGGTCTGGATCCCTGGAGCAAACCCGGGGATGATGGAGCAAGGCGGCCATGACGGCCCCTCGGCCCGAACGGAAGAACAAGACCTCGAACAGGCGGAGACGCGCATGATCCTGATCCACAGACCGGCCGAGAGCAGGGCCTCTCAAGGCGACTCGCTCGACCGCTATGCCCTGCGGCCGGGAGAGCCGATCCCGCCCGATACCCTCTGGATCGATCTGGTCGAGCCGACCCGCGAAGAGGATCGTCTCGTTGAGGCGCATCTCAGCATCGAGATCCCGACCCGGGAGGAGATGGCGGATATCGAGCCGTCGGAGATCCTCTACAACGAGAACAACGCCCGCTACATGACGGCGCGCGTTCTGTGCAGCTCCGACACGGACAACCCCAAGCTCATCGACGTCTCCTTCATCCTGACGGAGCGGACCCTCGTGACCGTGCGCTACGGCGAGCCGCGCTCCTTCAGCATGTTCATGGCGCGGGCCGGCAAGCCGGGCGGCTGCCGGCACCAGCCGGAAGCCGTGCTCGACGGCCTTCTGGAGACGATCATCGACCGCGCCGCCGAGATCCTCGGCACGGTCGGATCGCGCATCGACCGCCTGTCGCAATCGATCTTCGAGAACGAGCGGCAGGGCAATCGCCGGGCCGCGTCCTTCCGGGCCGCCCTGAAATCCATCGGCCGCAAGGGAGATGTGATTTCCAACGTGCGCGAGAGCATGGTGTCGGTGGAGCGCATGCTGCTGTTCCTGTCCGCCAGCATGCCGAGGCCCCAGAAGTCGTCGGGCTACAAGACGGAATGGCGTACGGCGCTTCGCGACGTGCAGTCGATCGAGGAGCACGCCACCTTCCTGTCCAACAAGGTCCAGTTCCTGCTGGATGCGACCCTCGGTCTCGTCACCATCGAGCAGAACGACATCATCAAGATCTTCTCGGTCATGTCCGTGATCTTCCTGCCGCCGACCCTGGTCTCGTCCATGTACGGCATGAACTTCCGCCACATGCCGGAGCTCGACTGGGATCTCGGATATCCCTGGGCGATTGCCCTCATGATCCTGGCCGCGGTGCTGCCATATCTGTTCTTCCGCTGGAAGCGCTGGCTGTAGGAGGACCACATGTGCGGGCGTTATGCGATCACGCTTGCTCCCGAGACGTATCGGGAGTTCTACGGCTATTCCGAGCAGCCGAATTTCCCGCCGCGCTACAACGTGGCCCCGACCCAGCCCGTGCCGATCGTGATCGACGACAGGGGCGAGCGGCATTTCATGCTCGTGCGCTGGGGCTTCCTGCCCTCCTGGGTCAAGGACCCGAAGGACTTTCCGCTCGTCATCAACGCGCGGGGCGAGACGCTCCAGACGAAGCCGACCTTCAAGGCAGCGCTCAAGCGGCGGCGGTGCATCTTCCTGGCGGACGGCTTCTACGAATGGCAGCGGCACGGACGCGAGAAGACGCCGTTCCTGATCCGTCCCCGCAGCCGGGCACCCATGCCGCTGGCGGGATTGTGGGAAACCTACGCCGACCCGAGCGGCGGCGAGATCAACACCGCCGCCATCGTGACGACGGACGCCAACGGCATGCTCTCCGCCGTGCACGACCGCATGCCCGTGATCCTGTCGAAGGACGATATCGGGGCCTGGCTCGATGTGCGGGACGAGCGGACCGATGTCATGCATCTCGTCAGGCCTTGCCCCGACGACTGGCTCGACATGGTGCCCGTCTCCAGTCGCGTGAACAAGGTCGAGAACGACGATCCCAGCCTGCTGGAGCCCGTGGCGAAGCCCGAAGCCGCGCCTGTGCGCGAATCCAAGCCCAAGGCGAAGAAGCCGCTCTCCAGCGACGAGGACGACCAGGGGCGGCTCTTCTGACTTTGCTCTCTCACCGCCGCTTCTTCGCGGTGTCCCGTCTCAGGATGCCGACAACTTCGAGATGCGGCGAGTGCTTGAACTGGTCGACCGGGATCACGCGCTCCAGGCGGTAGCCGCTGTCCATCAGGATCGCGGCGTCGCGCGCGAAGGTGGCGGCATCGCAGGAGACGCTGACCACAAGCGGCACTTTCGAGAGGGCCAGTTGCTTCGCCTGCGCCTCCGCGCCCGCGCGCGGCGGATCGAGCACCACGGCGTCGAAGGCGTTGAGCTCGGGCGTTAGAAGCGGACGGCGGAAGAGATCGCGCGCTTCCGTCGTGACGCGACGCAGGCCCTGTGTCGAACGCGCGGCCTTGTCCAGGGCCGTCATGGAGCCCTTGTCGAACTCCACGGCATGAACGTCCGATTGTTCCGCAAGGCGCAGGGCGAAGGGGCCACAGCCGGCGAACAGATCAGCCACGCGCTTGGCGCGCGCGCAGGCCTCCGTCACGAAGCCGGCCAGCGTCTCCTCGCCGAGCCGCGTCGCCTGCAGGAACGATCCGGCGGGCGGAACGACCAGGGCGCGGCCCATCGCAATCGCCGGGGGACGGCGCTCGACGATCACGTCGCCATGAACCGATAATCGCGACAGGTCGAGGCTCGCCGCGAGATCGATGAGGCTCAGGCGGTCCTGATCCTTCATGGGGCCGTGCCCGCGCACGTCCGCATCGAGGCCTGTCTGCGTCGCCGTGATCTGGATGTCGAGCGGCTTGCGGGCGCTCTTCAGATGCTCACCGATGGCGCGGGCGACGACGGGCGCCCTTTCCTTCAGAGCAGGTTCGGCGATGGGACAGAAGGCGATCTCGACGATCTGGTGGCTGCGTGCCGCCATGTAGCCCACATGCATGGCGCGATCCGGAAAGCGCACATGCAAAGTCACGCGCCGCCGTCCGTCGCCATGGGCATCGACGAGAGGATCGATGGGCGCCTCGATCCGCGCCTGCCTCAAGGTGTGCGCGAGGGTGTCCCGCTTCCAGGCCTGATAGAAGCCATGCTTCATGTGCTGCGTCGCGCAGCCGCCGCACTCGTCGAAATAGGGGCAGAACGGCGTCTCGCGCTCGGGCGAAGCCGTCTCGATGCCGATGAGATTCGCGCGCGATCCGTCACGCTCGATGGTAACTGTCTCGCCGGGGAGCGCCTTGGGCACGAAGACGGGACCGGATGCGCTCTCGGCAATGCCGTCGGCCTTCGCGCCGAGGCGCGTGATCGTCACTCGTTCAACCACGGCGCGCTCCAAGCAGGAATTCACGATTGCCGTCACCGCCCTCGATGGGCGAGGGGACGAGCCCGATGATGGTAAAGCCGAGTGAGGCGACGAAGGCCGAAATGTCCGCGCACACGGCGCGATGCACGGCTTCGTCGCGCACGATGCCCTTCTTCACATGATCGCGCCCGGCCTCGAACTGCGGCTTGACCAGAACCGCCAGCGCGGCGCGAGGTTTCAGCAGCGCGATGGCAGGCGGAAGGACGAGCTTCAGCGAGATGAAACTTACATCCGACACGAGGAGGTCGGCCGGCTCCGGAACGAGCGCGGGGCTCAAGGAGCGCGCGTCCGTGCTCTCGAGATTGGTCACGCGCGGATCATCGGAAATCTTGTAGTGCAGCTGACCATGACCGACATCGACCGCGTAGACATGGGCGGCGCCGCGCAGGAGCAGCACTTCGGTGAAGCCGCCGGTAGATGCGCCGATGTCGAGGCAGACGCAGCCTTCCGGGTTGATGTGAAACGCATCGAGGGCGGCCGCCAGCTTCACGCCGCCGCGCGAGACGTAAGGGTGCGGCTGCTCGGCCGTGATGATGGCTTCCTCCGGCACCGTGTCGGATGCCTTGCGGATCACGGAACCGTTCACGGTGACGAGGCCTGCCGCGATGGCTTCCTGAGCCCGCGCGCGGCTCGTGAAGAAGCCACGCTCGACAAGAACTACGTCGGCGCGTTTGCGGGTCATGCCAGCCTCAAAGCACGAAGGATAACGGTCGGCCCGCTCAAGCCCGCGCCTTGCGGGTCTCTTCCCGGCCCAGCGCCTCGAAAACCTTGGTCACGATGCCGGCCGCGTCGAGGCCCGCCCTGACGTACATGCGTTCCGGCTTGTCGTGATCCAGGTAAGTGTCGGGCAGGATCATGGAGCGGACCTTCAAGGTGCCGCGATCCAGCGCTCCCTTGTCGGAGAGCAGTTGCAGCACGAAAGAGCCGAAGCCGCCGATCGAGCCTTCCTCGACCGTGACGAGGACCTCGTGATCGCGGGCGAGCCGCAGGATCAGCTCCTCGTCGAGAGGCTTGGCGAAGCGGGCATCCGCGACTGTGGTCGAGAGGCCGCGGGCCTCCAGCTCCTCGGCCGCCTTCAGGGCCTCGGCGAGGCGCGTGCCGAGCGACAGGATCGCGATGCGGCTGCCCTCCTTCACGATGCGGCCCTTGCCGATGGGAAGCGGCACGCCCTGTTCCGGCATGTCGACGCCGACGCCCTCGCCGCGCGGATAGCGGAACGCGATGGGGCCGGCATCATGAGCCGCGGCCGTCGCCACCATGTGGACAAGCTCCGCCTCGTCGGCGGCGGCCATCACGACCATGTTGGGCAGGCAGCCCAGATACGCGATATCGAAGGAGCCCGCATGGGTCGGCCCGTCCGCGCCGACGAGGCCGGCCCGGTCGAGGGCGAAGCGCACCGGCAGGTTCTGGATCGCCACGTCGTGCACGACCTGATCATAGGCGCGCTGCAGGAAGGTGGAATAGATCGCGCAGAAGGGCTTGTAGCCTTCCGTCGCCATACCGGCGGCAAACGTCACGGCATGCTGCTCGGCGATGCCCACGTCGAATGTGCGGGTAGGGAATTCCCTGCCGAAGAGATCGACGCCCGTGCCCGACGGCATAGCGGCCGTGATCGCGACGATCTTGTCGTCCTTGCGCGCTTCCCGGATCAGGCTCTCGCCGAAGACCTTGGTGTAGGAGGGCGCATTGGCCTTGGGCTTTGTCTGAGCGCCCGTCACCACGTCGAAGGTGACGACGCCGTGATACTTGTCGGCGGCCGCTTCGGCGGGCGCGTAGCCCTTGCCCTTCTGCGTCACGACATGGACCAGGATGGGGCCGGTCTCCGAATCCCGCACGTTCTTCAGGATCGGCAGCAGGTGATCGAGATTGTGCCCGTCGATGGGGCCGACATAGTAGAAGCCCAGCTCCTCGAACATCGTGCCGCCGGTCCAGAAACCTCGCGCGAATTCTTCGGCGCGGGCCGCCTTCTCGTAGATGAACTTCGGCAGCTTCTTAGCCAGTTGCTTGGCCGTCTCGCGCAGGCCCCGATAGGCTCCGCCGGAGACGAGGCGGGCGAGATAGGACGACATGGCGCCGGTGGGCGGCGCGATGGACATGTCGTTGTCGTTGAGGATGACGATGAGGCGCGAATGCATGGCGCCCGCATTGTTCATCGCCTCGTAGACCATGCCCGCCGACATGGCCCCGTCGCCGATCACGGCGATCACGTTGTTGTGCTTGTGGTCGAGATCCCGCGCCACGGCCATGCCGAGGCCTGCCGAGATCGAGGTGGAGGAGTGCGCCGCCCCGAAGGGGTCGTATTCGCTCTCCGCGCGCTTGGTGAAGCCCGACAGGCCGCCCGCCTGGCGCAGCGTCCGGATCCGGTCGCGGCGGCCGGTGAGGATCTTGTGGGGATAGGCCTGATGGCCCACGTCCCAGATCAGCCGGTCGCGGGGCGTATCGAACACGTAGTGAAGCGCGACGGTCAGCTCGACGACGCCCAACCCCGCGCCGAGGTGCCCGCCCGTGACGGATACGGCGCTAATCGTCTCGCTCCGAAGCTCGTCCGCGACCTGCTTGAGCTGGCTCTCAGGCAACTGGCGGAGATCTTCCGGGGTCTTGATGGTGTCGAGGAGGGGTGTGGACAACGTTACTCTCGCCAAGCGCTCGCAAGGGATCCAATGACATGCAGATAGGCGCTCAAGAGGCCCGGGTCAAACGGCGGACCTTGGCAAATCCTTGAATGGCCGAGCTATTCGCCCACGTCGAGCGGGGCCGTTCCGGCCGCGCTTCCGTCCGGTCCGATGGTGATCTTTTCGATTCGGGCCTCTGCCTTCTTGAGAAGTTGCTCGCAGTGCTTCTTCAGGGCCTCGCCGCGCTCATAGATCGCGATCGAGTCCTCGAGGGGCACGTCGCCGCGCTCGAGACGCCGCACGATTTCCTCCAGTTCAGCCAGGGCCTTCTCGAAGGGGAGGGTCTTGATGGAGGTGGTGTCGGTCATGCGGGTATCCCGTCGTTCTGGTGATTCAGCTTTATGCGAAGTGTGAGGCGTCCTGGCAAGGTGTCCGGCGGGCGCACCCTGCTGGCCTCAGGCGAGACGTAAGGTAAAGGGGACGCCCTCGTAGGCCTCGGCGCCGCGCCCGATGCGCTCGACGGCCGCGACCATGCGGCCCTCCCGGCCCAGGAGGTCGTCCGCAAGGGCCACGAGGCGGCGGTTCGGGGTGGCGCTGGGGGAGGCCTCGCGCAGGGCGCGGGCGATTCCTGCCTCGTCCCGGTCGGGCGAGAGGGCGCAGGCCGTGATGTAGGCCGCGGCGGTCGAGCGGCTGATGCCGGCCCAGCAATGGAACACGAGGGGGCTTTCCCGGCCCCAGGCGTGGACGAAGCCGAGAAGCCGCTCGATATGCTCGGCAGCCGGCAGGATATGTCCCTCCAGGGGCTCCACGATGTCGCTGATCCCGATGAAGAGGTGGCGCTCCGCCAGGATCGTCGGGGGCCGCTCCACCTGGGAGCCCACGTTCATGAGCGTCACGAGGTGGCTGGCGCGGGTCTCGGTTACGGTGTCGTGCAGACGGGAGAGGGGGCAGACATGCAGGGTCGGCATGGTCGCATCTCGCTGAAGGCGGGCAGCTTATACAGGCTTCGGATGGTTTTATGAGGGAGGCGCGGCCGTGACGGTGAGAACCCGCTCCCGGTAGCGCTCCTCGGCTTCCGCCACGGGCCAGGGCTCCAGGAACGCGTTGATGTTTCGCGGCAGGGGCTCTGGCCGCCCGAAGAACCTGACCGCCTCCTCACGGGCGAAGCCCGCGAGATGCGTCGCTTCGAGGAAGGCCGCCTGGCGGTCCGCCCGCTTGATGGACCGCTTGAGGGCCGCGGGTGGCTCGGCAGGCAGGCCGAAATGGAGGTGGATGGCCCCGAGCAGGCGCGCCTCGATGGATTTGTAGGCATCCCCGATCACCGCCTTGAAGGGCGAGATGATGTCGCCGATCACGTATTCCGGCGCGTCGTGCAGCAGGACCGCGAGCCGCGAGCCGCGCGGCATCTCCGGGTCGAGATGATCCGCGATGGCTTCCACCAGCAGGCTGTGCTGCGCCACGGAGAAGATATGGGCGCCCACCGTCTGCCCGTTCCAGCGCGCCACGCGGGCGAGGCCGTGAGCGATATCGTCGAGTTCCACATCGAGCGGGGAGGGGTCGAGCAGGTTGAGGCGGCGGCCCGAGAGCATCCGCTGCCAGACGCGGGGTTCCTTGACCATCAGAGCGTCTCGGCGAGCGCCGCGCATTCCGCATGGCGGTAGCAGCCCGTGAGGTGATCGTTCACCATGCCCACCGCCTGCATGAAGGCATACACGATGGTGGGACCGACGAAGTTGAACCCTTCAGCCCTCAGGGCCTTTGAGACGCGCCTCGACACGTCGGTCTCCGGCCGCACGTCGGATCGGCTCTTCAGGTTGTTCTGGATCGGCCGGCCGTCGACGAAGTCCCACAGGAACCGGGAGAAGCCGCCGCGTTCCTGGATGGCGAGCCAGGAACGCGCACTGGCAATCGTCGATTCGATCTTGGCGCGGTTGCGCACGATGCCGGCGTCCTGCATCAGCGCCTCGACCCTGGCCTGATCGAAGCGGGCGATCGCCACGGGGTCGAAACCCGCGAAGGCGCGGCGGAAATTCTCGCGCTTGCGCAGGATCGTGATCCAGGAGAGCCCGGCCTGGAAGCCGTCAAGAATGAGCTTTTCGAACAGTGCCCGGTCGTCGAATTCCGGCACGCCCCATTCGGTGTCGTGATAAGCGACATAGAAGGGGTCGGTGCCGGGCCACCAGCAGCGGGTCTTGTCGTCGGGGTGAAGGATCAGTCCATCGGTCATGGCCAAGGTGTAGCGGGGTCGTCGGCAAACGGGAAGATGCCGCTGTGGGAAAGGAGACTGGGCAGTGCTTCACGCGGTGCTCCAGGGCAGGCGAGGTTGCTCAGGCCGATTGCCGGACGGCGCCCCGCGCCTCGACCAGATCTGCCATCCGCTGCGAAGCGTCATCGTCGGACGACCGCAATCCCGCCATGACGCCTTGGCGGTCGGCCTCGGACCTGTTCTGGCTGGCCTTCCATTTCCCCTCGATGCGGGTGATCTCGATCTCGATGCCGACGATCCCCCTGAGCTGCGCCGCGACGAAATCGGCGGGCGCGTCCGTCACGGCCCAGGGCTCGGGCAGCCCGGCTTCCTGGGCGGCCGTCATGGCGGAGACCTGCCGCAGCAGCCATTCCGGGTCGTCCATGACCTTGATGCGCCCGTAAGCCTGCACGATGGCGTAGTTCCAGGTCGGTACGACCTTCCCGTGCTCCCTCTTCGCCTCGTACCAGGAGGGCGTGATGTAGGCGTCCGCTCCCTGGAAGATCACGAGCGCCTCGTGGGCCGGATCGAAGTCGCGCCACTGGGAATTGGCCCGGGACAGATGGGCCTTCAGGGTACCGAGCCGAGAGGCAGAGGGCTCCAGCACGAAAGGAACCGGATTGGCGGTCAGGCCCGCGCCGCCGAAGGTGACGAGAAGCCCGAGCGGATGCGCCCCGATGAGTGCGTGCTGAACGTCGAGACGGTCTTCGCGGAAGTGAGGCGGCTGATACATGGCGTTCCCGTGGTGGCTCCGCAGGAATGCTAGTCTCGAGTCCGGGGCCGGGACCAATGAAAAATCCCGATCCCGCTCATCACGGAATGCTATGCCTGAAGCTTCGGACGTGAATTCGTACCCCATCCGATGCTTCAGGTCCTGATCCGGCGCATCTTTCCATGCAAAACCGGTGTCCACTTTTGCATTCGATGCCGGAGTCTCAGGCCCCGGTCCGAAGTCCGCGCAGCTTGTCAGCGAGCTCGGTCCAGCGATAGGGCTTGCTGATGAAGGAGATGCCTTCCTCCAATCCTCCCGCGGGAAGCGCCGACATCGGGTAGCCCGATGCGAGCAGGATCTTGAGGCCGGGGCGCAGCTCTCGCGCCTTCCGGGACAGTTCGACCCCGTTCATGCCCTGCGGCATGACGACATCGCTGAACAGGACATCGACACGCGTGTCACTGGCGAGGACGTCGAGGGCAGCCGAGGCCTGGGTTGCGGTCAGGACGTCGTAGCCGAGGCTCTCGAAGATCTCGCTGGCGATCTCCATGACGGCAGGCTCGTCCTCGACGATCAGCACGGTGCCGACGCTGCTCTTCGCGGGACGGAGCACATCGTCCTCGTCCGGCCCGGTCGCGCCGTCCTCGGCGCCACCCTCCTGGGCCGGGAGCATGAGGGTGATCTTCGTGCCCTGGCCGGGCGTGCTGTCGATCCCGATGTGCCCGCCCGACTGCGTCACGAAACCGTAAACTTGGCTCAGGCCCAGGCCGGTTCCCTTGCCGACTTCCTTCGTGGTGAAGAAGGGCTCGAAGGCGCGGGCCACGACCTCGGGCGTCATCCCCTGACCCGTATCCTGCACCGTGACCGTCACATACTCGCCCGGCGGGATGCCGGACGGGTTCCTGTCGTTTGGGCCGATCGTGATGATGCCGGTTGAAATCGTCATCGTTCCTCCGTCCGGCATGGCGTCGCGGGCGTTGACGACGAGGTTCAGGAGGGCAGCCTCGAATTGCTGCCCGTCGATATAGGCCGACTTAGTCCGCGGAGACAGCGACAGGTTCAGCTTGATCGCCTCGCTGCAGGCGCGGCGCAGAACCGCCTCGAACTCCCGGATGAGGGTGTTCGGGTTTAGGGTTTCCGGCTGCAGGGACTGGCGCCGCGCGAAGGCGAGAAGCTGCTGGGTCAGCTTCGCGCCGCGCTCGGCCGCGCGCTGGGCGCTCTCGATCAGCCGGACGTCTCGGGAGTCGCGGGCATTGCGGGTGAGCAGGTCCAGATTGTTGACGATGATCGTCAGCAGATTGTTGAAATCGTGAGCGATCCCGCCCGTGAGCTGCCCGACCGCCTCCATCTTCTGGGATTGGAAGAGGGCGGCCCGTGCCTGTTCGAGCGCCTCCTGGGCGTTGCGCCGCTCCGTGATGTCGCGGGTGATCTTGGCGAAGCCGATCAGGTCGCCCCGATGGTCGTAGATCGGATCGATGACGACGCTGGCCCAGAAGCGGGTGCCGTCCTTGCGGCGGCGCCAGCCCTCTCCCTCGAACTTGCCCTCGCGCTTCGCCGTGGTGACGGCCCGCTGGGGAAGGCCGCTCTCGCGGTCCTCGTCGGTATAAAAGGTCGAGAAATGCTTTCCGACGATCTCGTCCTGGGCATAGCCCTTGATGCGCTCAGCCCCGGCGTTCCAGTTCGTCACGTACCCGTCCGGGTCGAGCATGTAGATGGCATAATCGGTCACGCCCTGGACGAGCAGCCGGAAGCGCTCCTCGCTTTCCTTCAACGCTCGCTGAGTCCGCAGGTGCTCCGTGAGATCCCGGGTGATCTTGGCGAAGCCGAGCAGGTTGCCGTTCTGGTCGCGGATCGGGTCGACGACCACATGGGCCCAGAAGCGGGTGCCGTCCTTGCGGACGCGCCAGCCTTCGGCTTCGAACTTGCCCTCGCGCGCGGCTGTTTCGAGGACGCGCCCGGGGAGGCCGTTCGCACGGTCCTCCTCCGTGTAGAACTTGGAGAAATTCTCCCCGATGATTTCGCTTTCGGTGTAGCCCTTGAACCGCTGAGCCCCCGGATTCCAGCTCGTTATCGTCCCGGTCGGATCGAGCATGTAGATGGCATAATCGGTGACGGCGTTGACAAGAAGCTGATACCGCTCCCCATCCTGCACCGTCCCGAACGCTTGCGCAGCACTCATCGAAGATCCCCTCGCACGCCATCCTTGCGCAATTACTTCGGCGCATAGGCGGCACGATTACCTGTAACGCGCCCGTGAACGGTTCGGTTCCTGCTCACCGAACCGCCGGTCAACGCGGCCCGTTTGGGGGTTGGGACGCGGGATCCCCTTCGCCCGGGAAGGAAAAGCTCGCCCAGGCTGGCTTTTTCAGCTCCACCGGAATGCCCCCGGCGCGGATCGTCTCGCCCGCCGCCAAGGCGTCCGAGGCCCGGTCGAGGCGGATCATGAGAAGGCCCCGGCCTCCGGCGCCGGTGCCGGTCTTGCCCAGGATCTTCTCTCCGGCCGTCACCTCGACCCCGGTCTCCGCCGCGAAGCCGCCCTCGTACACGGCGGGCACGATCCGGGTCCGGGCCGTGCCCCGGTGCTGCATGCGGGAGACCACTTCCTGGCCCACATAGCAGCCCTTGTCGAAGTCGACCCCGTGCAGCTGGTCCATGAGAGCCTCGTGCGGAAAGGCGTCCCCGAAGAGGAAGTCGCGCCCGCCTTCGGGCACCCCGAGGGCGATGCGGTGGGCGTGATAGGCCTGCGCCGGGTCTCTCGCGAATTCTCCCGCATCCTCCGTCGCCACGATGGCGCGCCAGCCCAGAGCCGGCAGGCGCGGGTCCTCCGCCACTAGCCCGGCATCGGCCTCCGGCTTGGGCGCATCCCAGCCCGCCACGACCGTGAGCGTCTCCGAGAGGTCCTCGATCGCCACCTTGGCCCTGAGTTTGTAGAAGCCGAGCCGCTTGGCGAGATCGGGGGCGAAGACCTTGAGCATGTCGAGATAATAGCCGCCGCCGATCTCCTGAGGCGCCTGGAACACGATGAAGTCGAACAGGATCTTGCCCTGGGGCGTGAGAAGGGCGCCGAGCCGCGCGCTCTCGGGCGAGACGCGGTCGAGGTCGCAGGTGACGAGGCCGTCGAGAAAAGTCTTGGCGTCCTCGCCGGAAACCCTTACCACGCCTCGGTCGGCCAGATGGACTGATGGCATGTGCCCCGCTCCCGTTGCTATTCACGTCAAGCGTGACATATGCCCCTTCCGCAGCGGCCTCAAGGGATGAGATTGCCATGCCCCAGATCTTCGACCTGATCCTCAAGGGCGGCGTCGTCGTGAACCACGACGGCCGCATCGAGCGCGACATCGGCGTGAGGGGCGGCACGATCGCGGCCATCGGTGACCTCTCCCATGCCTCGGCCGCGCGGGAGATCAACTGCCGGGGGCTGCACGTCCTGCCCGGCGTGATCGACACCCAGGTGCATTTCCGCGAGCCCGGCCTCAACCACAAGGAGGATCTGGAATCGGGCTCCCGCGCCGCCGTCATGGGCGGCGTCACGGCGGTGTTCGAGATGCCGAACACCGATCCGCAGACCGTCAGCGCGGAGGCTCTCGCCGACAAGGTGAAGCGCGGCCATCACCGCATGCATTGCGACTTCGCCTTCTGGGTCGGGGGCACGCACGAGAACGTCGAGGACCTGCCCGAACTCGAGCGCCTGCCGGGCGCCGCCGGCATCAAGGTGTTCATGGGCTCCTCCACCGGCTCGCTCCTCGTTGAGGACGATGCGGGGATCGCCAGGATCCTGAGCCGCATCCGCCGCCGCGCCGCCTTCCACTCCGAGGACGAGGCGATGCTGCGCGAGCGGAAGGGCCTGCGCGTCGAGGGCGATCCGCGCTCCCATCCGGTCTGGCGCTCGGCGGAGGTGGCGCTCACCTGCACGCAACGCCTGGTTCGCCTCGCCCGACAGACGGGCGCGCGCATCCACGTGCTCCACGTCACCACGGCGGAGGAGATGGCGCTCCTGAAGGAGCACAAGGACCTCGTGACCGTCGAGGTCACGCCGCATCATCTCACCCTCGTGGCGCCGGACGATTACGAACGCCTCGGCACCTATGTGCAGATGAACCCGCCCGTGCGCGACGAACTCCACCGCGCCGCCCTCTGGCAGGGCCTCGACGAGGGGATCGCCGACATCCTCGGCTCGGATCACGCCCCGCACACCCGCGAGGAGAAGGACAGGGCTTATCCCGACACGCCCTCCGGCATGACCGGCGTCCAGACTCTCGTGCCCATCATGCTCGACCACGTGAACGCGAGCAGGCTCACGCTCGAACGCTTCGTGGACATGACGAGTGCAGGCCCCAAGCGCCTCTTCGGCATCGCCCGGAAAGGCCGCATCGCGGTCGGCTACGACGCGGATTTCACGGTGGTCGATCTCAAGCGCATCGAGACGATCACCAACGCCTGGATCGCCTCGAAATCCCCGTGGACGCCCTATGACGGCAAGAAGGTGACGGGCTGGCCCATCGGCACGGTGGTGCGCGGAAACGTGGTGATGTGGGACGGTTCACTGGAGACGCCGTCGCGGGGCGAGGTGGTGCGGTTCGAGGAGACGGCTCGCGGCTAAGCCATCAGTGATCAGACCTCCCAGGCCGCATTCTGGAGCACGACCCGATAGCCGTCGGGATCCTCGAAGGTGAGCCCCTGGCGATCCCAGTACGGATTGAAAGAGCGGACGGACGGGAATCCGTTCCGTCGCATCCGCGCCACGGCGGCTTCCCATTCCGCGCGATCCGGCAGGTAGAGGACGAGGAGGTTGTCCTGCGTCGGGGCGCGGCCGACCTGATGCCCGCGCTGATGCGTGAATTCCAGATGCCACATGGTGCCGGGGTGCCCCAGCATCCGCCCGTCGAAGCCATCGTGATCGTCGAAGGCAGCGACGACCTCGAAGCCGAGGCCTGCACGATAGAAGCGCACGACCTCTTCGAGGTTGTCGGTGGGTCTTGCGACCCGCAACTTCGCATCTCTCATCTGCGAGCCTCCCATACCCGTGATCCGATGAACGATCCTTCGTCATCCTAGGAAAGCGGCAGGTTTCACGCCAGGGGATCGCGGTTGGCGGGATAGCCGAAGGGTTGCAGCACGTCCTTCGTGGCCCGCACGAAGGATCGCATCACATCCTGGGCGAACGGATTGTCCGCGACGATGGTCCGAAACAGTTCGTCGGAATCGTGCCGCACCATCCCGACCATCGTCTCCAGGTGGGAGAACGTGGTCGTGCTGTGATCGAGAGGAGGCACGTCCATGGCCGTTACGATGCGCGCGATCAGGTGAGTCAGGCCCTGCACATAGGCCATCTGACGATCGTGCTGCTCGGCCGTGGTGCGGATCACTTCAAGGCCCAACCGCCGGTTCAGAAACCGCGCCAGAATCGGGGCGCTTCTGCCGCGCACCGGACAAAGCGCAATGCGTAAACCCTCGATGCCGTTGCGGCCGCCATGCGGGCCGAAGAGGGGATGGGTGCCGACGATATCGATGCCGGACGGAAGCTCCTCTGCAAGGATGGCAAGCGGCTTTGCCTTGATCGAGCAGACATCGACCACGAGGCTTCCGGGGCGCAGATGCGGGGCGATCGCCCTCGCGACGGCCCGGAGCCTACGGAAGGGCACGGCCAGCAACACGACATCCTGCGATGCCGCCGCCGTCAGTCCGACGGCCTCGACGCCATGTCGCTCGCAAAGCTCTTCGAGGTCGCGTTCCGGATCGCAAAGCTTGACGTCGAGAAAGCGTTGGAGATGCGGAATGCAGAACTCTCCGAACGCCCCGACACCGATGAGTCCGATGCCGGGCCTTCGCGAAGGAAACTCCGGCGAGGCGGAGAAGGTGGAATTCAAGCTGGCCATGATGTCCTCGGTGGCTTTCGGGGCCGCCGCAGGGCATGGTCGAAATGAAAAATGCCGCTCTGCGGCGGCATCATTTCGACAATAACAATCGACCCGTGCCGCTTCTATGAAGTCGGCCGGTAATACGACAAGATGTGCAGGGTCGCTGTCATGCGCTTATCATGGCGAGATCGAGCGGCAGGTCAAGCCCGCCGCTTATGACCGGAAGCCTCAATGTCAATGCTTCAGTGACGTCGCCATCGAGAACGCGCCGGTGCGGATCTTGTCCGGCAGGGTTGAGGCGTATTCCGCGACGGCTTCCTCGCCGTAGGTGGCAACGAGCTCCGTGAAGGCTGCGAACAGCGCGGCTTGCGCCATGCAGTCGGCATCCAGCCCATCGAGTTCGGCCTCGGCAAATGCCTCGGTGACGTAGCTCAGCGCCGCCTGCTTGAGGGCGCTGAGTTCGGGCAGCTCTTGGAGAGAGACGTCGTTGTCGTTCATGAATCCAGGCCCCTTGCAGGGGCGGCGCGCGTGTTTTTGTAGAATCGTACTTAAACTTGGGGCCGCCCTACCGCCAGCATCTCCTTGAAAAGAGGTTAACGCGAGAGGAAAATGTCCGGAAAATGTGGATAATTGGTCGCAGGATCGTCCTGGGTTGCCGGGCTGCCGGAATGCCGCCCGAGCGCGCCGCACGAGGCTCTAGCCGCCGTAGCGCCCGGTGATGTTGCGGGCGAGCTGTTGGCCTTCGCGCAGGAAACGGGCCGAGGCCTCCTGGGCCGAGGACGTGCAGCTCCGATAGGTGAGGGCATAGGCCTGATAGCCCTTGTTGTAGGCGCCCGCCAGCCGCTCTCGGCGCCCGGGCGTCGTGCCTTCCGCATCGAGAAGGACCTGCATCCGCCGGCTCCATTCGCTCCCGTCGGGGGCCGTGCAGAGGGGTCTGAGGAGAGCGAGCGATCCCATGATCTCGGCAAGCCGCAGGAGTTCCTTCTCGTAGGGAGCGGGCGGCGGCTCCGCGACCGGCGCGGGCTCCGCCTGCTGCTGCGGCTGTTGGGGCTGTTGCGGGGCCGAGCGCTGCTGCGGCTGAGGCCGCCGCGGCTGCTGTTGAGGCTGCGGCTGGTATTGCGGCTGCGGCTGATACCGGGGCTGGTACTGGGGTTGCGGACGATATTGCGGCTGCGGCGGAACGCCCTGGCCCGCAGGGGGGCCGAAGAGGCGCTCGAAGAAGCCCTGGGCCAGCACCGGCTGGAGGGACGCGAGCAGCGCCGCGAGCGCCGCGACGGGAAGCCGAGCCTGTTTCATGCGACGGAATCCCGGCGTTCGAGCCTGAAAGCCTGCTCCAGAATTCCGGCCAGCCCCGGAGTCATGGGCAAATCGGCGATGTCCCGTTCCGTGACCCAACGGATTTCCTTTGCTTCCGGTCCTGTCTGGGGTTCGCCTGAGACCCAGCGGGCTGCATGGGCGGCGATGACGACATGGTGCTTTATATGGCCTTCCGCATCCCTTTCAATGAATTCGACAGGAGCGATCAGGCCAATCAGCTTGGCCTCAACCCCGATTTCCTCGCGAAGTTCCCGAAGGGCGGCCTCGCCCATGGTCTCGCCCGCCTCGACCATGCCGCCGGGCAGCGAGAACAGGCCTTCGCTCGGCGGTTTTCCCCGCGCGGCGAGCAGGACGCGCCCGTCGCGCAGGACTGCGACGGAGACGGCGAGGATCGGACGGGTCGGATAGAGGCGGTCGCTGGTCATGGAGCCAATGGTTTCTCTGCCACACCATAGCGGCCCGAGGTTCCCTCAACGAAGGTTAATTTCGCGGTTCATCCGCAGCAAGGAATTTGCCCGCCGGATGCTACGGAACTCGAAGGCGTGACCGCATAGCGCTTGAAGCGAGGCAGGTTCCAAATTATCAGCCCAACCAAAATCGTAACTGCACCACGCGCCTGTCCGGGCTGGATTCGCCAAAAGTTCATTCAATGTCTCGTTTCCGCAGCCAACCCATACCGGAGATCCAGGGACTTCGTGCGGTCGCGGTACTGGCCGTTCTCATCTACCACATCTGGCCCAAGGTCCTGCCGGGCGGCTATGTCGGGGTCGACGTCTTCTTTGTCATCTCGGGCTATCTCATCACCGGCTCGCTCTTCGCCGAGTTCGAGACCACCGGCAGGATCAGCATTCCGGGCTTCTACGCCCGCCGCATCCGGCGGCTGCTGCCGGCCGCCACCCTGGTCTCGCTCACTGTCGCCCTGTGCATCCCGCTCTTCCCGCGGGCGCAGTGGGCCGATCTCGCCAACAGCATCGTGGCCAGTGCGCTCTATGGCCAGAACTGGTACCTGGCCGCCCAGGCCGTCGACTATCTGGCTGACGATGCCAAGGGGCCGATGAACCACTTCTGGTCGCTGTCGGTCGAAGAGCAGTACTACATCGTCTGGCCGCTGCTGCTGCTGCCCCTCCTGCGCCTCGCGCGACGGACCGCCTGGAGCCCGCGAGCCGTGTTCGGCTGCTTCGTCGGCCTGGTCGGCGCCGCCTCGCTGATCCATTCGATCCTGCTGACCCCGCTCAATCCGGGCGTGGCCTATTTCGCCACCACCACCCGCGCCTGGGAGCTGGCGCTGGGCGGGGCCCTGGCCGTGTTCCAGGCCCGGCGGGCCCTGCCGGAACGCCGCCGCGCCGCTCTGGGCCTTCTGGGCCTGGCGGCCATCGCGGCCGCCAGCCTGAGCTACAGCGACGGCACGGCCTTTCCCGGCTTTGCGGCGCTGCTGCCGACCCTCGGGGCGGGCGCCATCATCGTCTCGAGCGGTGCGCCGGCGCCGTGGTCGGCGCGGCCGGTCCTGGCCTCGCGGCCGTTCCGGTACTGTGGCGACATCTCCTATTCGCTGTACCTCTGGCACTGGCCGCTCATTGTCGTGTACGGGGTGCTCACGGGGCATCCGCCGGGCCTTCGTGGCGGCGCCGCGCTGCTGCTGGCGGCATGGGGCCTGGCCCATGTCAGCAAGATCGCCGTCGAGGACACGTTCCGCTCCGCGCGCGTCCCGGTCGGCCGGACGCTGGCGGCGGGGGTGGCGGGCGTGGGGCTGACGGTGGCTGTCGGCCTGGGCTATGCGCTCCGCGAGAGCGATGATCCGGGGGTGGTCGCAGGCGGCCTGCCGCGCGGGGCCCTCGCGATGCTGGATCCGCACTACGACTGGCGCAAGGAGGACCTCGCCAGAGCCCTGCCCAGACCCGAAAAGGCCAGAAAAGACGTTCCGTCCGCCTACGCCAACAAATGCCACCAGAGCCAGAGCGGGACCGAGGTCCTGACCTGCGACTTCGGGAACCCGAACAGCCGGGTCAAGATCGTGCTGGTGGGCGACTCCCATGCCACGCATTGGTTCCCGGCTTTCGAGGAGCTGGCCCGCAGACGGCCGGTATACGTCCGGGGCGTGGCCAAATCGGCCTGCCTGTTCTCGCTGGAACCGGTCTATAATGAAGCGCTCAAGCGCCCATACGCAGAATGTGTCGAGTGGTCGAGGAATGTGGTCGACTGGCTCGCTCGGGAGCGGCCGAATCTCATCTTAATATCTCAGACGCCACTATACGGCATGGCCAGTGTTGAGGGGAGCGCTGCAGCATGGAAACGTTTGATCGAGATGGGATTGAACATCCAGGCGATTCGCTCGACGCCATTCCTGTCGATCGAGCCGGCCAAGTGCTTTGAGACAAGCAAAGATTGGAAAGTTGATTGTGTCTCCCCACGGACAGAAGCATTCAAGCAGGATCCCACTCTGGCGACAGCAGAATTTCTGAATGTTCCTGCGTTGGATTTTTCCGAATATTTTTGTAATAATATTCATTGCCCTGCAGTTATTGGCGGAATGATTGTATATCGAGATACCAATCATATGACAGCGACGTTCGCGAGAACGCTTGAAGAACCGACTGAGAAGAAAATTTTGATCCCTCTAATACATGAAAACGGGTTTGACGATCATTTCGTCTTAGATTGATTACGGAAATTGAAGTCCATATTTAATATTAATGTTAGTAAATTTTGATCTAGTCAAACCTAAGCTGTGCGATATGAAGGCGTAAGATTTATTAAACGGAGTACTTGTCCTAGACAAGCATAACTTAAAGCAAGATGCGCTAAGGCAATATTTGCTTCGAGATAACAAAGCGCCGTGGTATCATCGTTTTTGCGTCCGGCCGTCTATGAAGGCTCTTTCCCCTCCACAACATAGCGGGCGCGAGGCCGGATGAGCGAGCCTTGCGAGCGCTGCTCCACAGCATGGGCGAGCCACCCCGCCGTCCGGCCGATGGCGAAGAGCGCGAAGGCCGCGCCGCGTGGGAGGTTGTAGGCGCGCTCCACCATGACGAGACCGACATCGATCGAGGATCGTCCGCCCGATGCTTCCGCAATGGCCCGCAGGGCGGCGGCGTCCGGAGCCTTCACGGGAAGCCCCTCGAGCAGCGCGGCGCCGCGCGGGTCGCCGTCCGGGTAGAGCGGGTGATGGAAGCCGGGCGCCGGATCGCGCGATGCGAGACGCTCGGCCAGGCGCGTCTCGCCGCCCGGCGCCTCGTGATCCTCCAGGACGTCCCGCACCCGCTCCGTCATGCCGCCATGGCGCGGGCCGCTCAGGGTGGCGAGGCCCGCGATCACCGCATATCCCAGCGAGGCTCCCGTGGAGGCCGCGACCCGCACCGCGAAGGCGGAGGCGGACAATTCGTGGTCGGCGCAAAGCACCAGCGCCCGGCGGATCGCCTCCGCAGCCTCGGCGGGCGCGCTCCAGGCCGAGGCTAAATGGCGATGGAAGGGTTCCGTCCCCGGATGCGCGCCACTGCCCGCCATCACCACGAGGCGGAGGATCGAGACGATATCCTCGCCATCGTGCTCCGACAGGAGGCGGATGGCCTGCGCCACGTAGGCACGGGACCCATGGGCCGTTCCCTCTAGGGGAGCGGCAGACGTCGCGGGGGCGGCGAAGGCCGTCCGGTCGAGGCTGCCGATCAGGAGGCAGGCCACGTCCTCCAGCGCTGCCGTGCGGGCCAGGGACAATGCGTCCCGGCCTCTGTAGAACAGCCGCCCGTCCTTGATCTGGGTGAGGCTCGTCTCCAGCACCGGCAGACCCCAGTCGAGGGCGGTCGCAGCCGCCGCCGTCGGACGGCGAAACCGCGCCCGGCGCTGCACCAGCGCCTCCACGTCATCCAGCGCATAGAGCCGCTGGCGGGGATCGTGCGGGGAGGAGAAGGAGCGGATCAGGCCACGGCTCACATAGGCATAGAGGCTCGACCGGCTGATCCCGAGGCGGGTCGAGGCTTCTTCGGCGGAGGTCAGGTCGAGGGAAGGGGATCGCATAGGTTGATATGTTGATTCAAGATTGACGGTTCCGCAAGCCCGGCGCGAAGCTCTCATCTGACAAAGGAGAAGCCTCATGAAAATCGGACTTGATGATGTCGTTGCGGCCGAAACGAGCCTCAGCCATGTGGACGGCGAGGCGGGCCGCCTCATCATTCGCGGCCGCGACCTGGAGGAGCTGGCCGGCCGCGTTCCCTACGAGGATGCCGTTGCGATGCTGTGGGAGGGACTCGTTCCCGGCGCGCCGGCCGGTCTGCGGGCGCTGCTGGGAAAGGCGCGGGAGCGCGCTTTCGAGTTCCTGAAGCCGCTTGCTCCCCACCTGTCCGGCCTGACACCGGTCGAGGGCATGCGCCTTCTGCTCTCGAGGCTGCCGGATGCGGCAGAGGATCACGCGGCCCTGGCGGTCGGCGGAGCCGCCGTGGCGGCCGCGATGGCGGTGCGGGGCGCGAAAGGCTTGGGTCCCGTCGCGCCCGATCCGGCAGCGGGCCACGCGGCCGATCTCCTGCGCATGCTGCGGAATGCCCCGGTCGATGACAGCGAGGCGAGGGGGCTCGACACCTATCTCGTGACGGTCATCGACCATGGCCTCAACGCCTCCACCTTCACGGCACGGGTGGTCGCCTCCACGGAGGCGGGGCTGCTGTCCTGCGTGGTCGCCGGGCTCTGCGCCCTGAAAGGCCCGCTCCATGGCGGCGCGCCCGGACCGGTGCTCGACATGCTCGACGCCATCGGGGCCGCGGAGAACGCGGAGCCCTGGCTCGATGCCGCCATCGCCCGAGGCGAGCGGCTCATGGGCTTCGGCCACCGCATCTATCGGGTGCGAGACCCGCGCGCGGACGTGCTGAAGAAAGCGGCCGCGCAGCTGAAGGGACGGGACAACCGCATCGCCTTCGCGGAGGCCGTCGAGGCAGCCGCCCTCAGGGTCCTGGAGCGCCGCAAGCCGGGCCGCCGCCTCGACACCAACGTGGAATTCTACACCGCGCTGCTGCTGGACGCCCTGGGGGTTCCCCGCGAGGGCTTCACGCCTCTCTTCGCGGCGGGCCGCACGGCCGGCTGGGTGGCGCATGCCGTCGAGCAGGCCAGGACCGGACGCATCATCCGGCCCCAGTCGCGCTACATCGGCGAGATGCCGGCTCAGGCCGCCTGACCGGAGGATGCAAGGGCGGCCCGGCGGCGCTCCTGGCTCTCCACGGGCCAGAGCGCCTTCGGGTTGTAATAGGCCTCGAAGGCGGGCACGCCGTCCGGCAGCCCGACCCAGGGCAGCTTCGAGCGCGTGTAGATATGCACATCGGGCGAAAGGGCCGCCGCGTCGTCCAGGGTGCCGACACGCACGAAGCGGATGGCATGGCGCCCGCCATAATCGCTCCACAGGGCGGTCTGGCAGGTGGGGCAGCGATGGATGCGATGGGGGAGCCCGCTGTCGGTGGGCACCTCGACCGGCTTCGGCTCGCCCGACATGAGCTCCACGCGGTCGGCCTCGATCAGAGCGTTGATCGCGAAGGCGCTGCCCGTCTGCCGCTGGCAGTCATGGCAATGGCAGCAATGGACGAACATCGGCCTGGATCGCATTCGAAACCGCACCGATCCGCAGGCGCATCCCCCTTCAAAGCCGTCCGCCATCGATTCCTCCTCGCGTTTTCGGGGAGGATAGGATGAACGGCCGCGAGTGCCTAGCGGGCGAGGCGGGAAGCTCTCCCGCCGTCAGACGTGCTGCCCGCCGTTGATGTGCAGCTCTGCGCCGTTCACGTAGGAGCTCGCATCGGTGCAGAGGAAATAGATCGCCTTCGCGACCTCGTCCGGCGTGCCGAGGCGGCGCATCGGAATCTGCTCGACGATCTTCTCCGTGCCGGGGGAGAGGATCGAGGTGTCGATCTCGCCGGGCGAGATGGCGTTCACGCGCACGCCCAGGGGGCCGAAATCAGCCGCCATCTCGCGGGTGAGCGCGGCGAGCGCCGCCTTGGACGTAGCATAGGCCGCGCCCGCGAAGGGATGCACGCGCGAGCCCGCGATGGAGGTCACGTTCACCACCGAGCCCTTGGCCTTCGTCAGCTCGTCCTGGAGGCCGCGGGCCAGCATGATCGAGGCGAAGAAATTCACGTGGAAGACCCGCAGCCAGTCCTCATAGGGAGTGTGGATGGCGTCGAGGCGCCCGCCGCCTGGGCCTTTCGGCGAGATGCCCGCATTGTTGACGAGCGCATGCAGGCAGCCGCCCTCGACGGCCAGCCGCTCCTTCACCACGGCGATGGCGCGCCGCGTATCGTCGGGGTCCGCGAGATCGACCTGGAGGTGATCCTCCGGACCCATCTCCCACGGGCAATTCTCGGGGAAGCCATGCCGCGAGCAGGTGATGACGCGCCACCCGGCGGCGGAGAAACGCTTCACCGTGGCATGCCCGATTCCCCGGCTGGCGCCGGTGAGCAGCATGATGCGGCGGGGATTGTTGGTCGAGGGGGCCATGTGCGATCTCTGTGATGGGGCGAGACCCTTAGCCCGCCAGGGGCCTGGGGTCTACGGCCGCCATCTCGCCATTATGGATAAAGACGGACCTTCCGCCAGCCCTCTCCTTCGCGGGTGAAGACCACCCGGTCATGGAGCCGGAACGGCTTGTCCTGCCAGAACTCGATGGAGATGGGCGCGATGCGGAAGCCGGTCCAGTAGGGCGGGCGCGGCACCTCGCCGATGGCGTATTTCGCCGCGTTCAGGGCGACTGCCTTCTCCAGGGCGAAGCGGCTCTCCAGGGGGCGCGACTGCTGGCTCGCCCAGGCTCCGATGCGGCTGTCCCGGGGGCGGCTCTGGAAATAGGCGTCCGCCTCGGCGTCGCTCACCAGCGTCACAGGACCGCGGGCGCGGATCTGGCGGCGCAGGCTCTTCCAGTGCAGGACGAGCGCGGCCTTTTTCTGGCCGAGGAGCTCGCGCCCCTTGTTCGATTCCGTGTTGGTGTAGAAGACGAAGCCGTTCTCGTCGAAGCCCTTGAGCAGCACCATGCGGACATTCGGCAGCCCGTCCTGGTCCACGGTCGCGAGGGCCATGGCATTGGGGTCGTTCGGCTCGGACGCTTCCGCCTCCTTCATCCAGGCTTTGAACAGGCTGAAGGGCTCTTCTGTCTCGGTGAAGTCACCGGATGTTAACTGGTTCACTGTTTTATCCCGAGGTGTGACTTTTCGTTCTGGAGACCCGACGCGTGACGAGGGCCAATCCGCGCCGTTATAGATCAGACGCTTTCCTGAGCGAAGCCATGAAAATCGTGGCTGCGGGCCTGATCGCCCTGTCGACGGGCGCGTGCAGCTATTCCCTCGTGGGCATGGACGTGGAGACCAAGGAGCCCGAGGTGACCGGCGCCATCACGCCGAAGCCGCCCGTCTCCCTGTCGCCGGATCTGAACGAGGAAGACTGGCGGCGGGCGAAGGCCGCTCTCGCGGTCGCCCTCGATCCGCAGGGAGCCGGCACGCAGGTGTCATGGGACAACCCCGCCACGACCATGAAGGGCACCTTTACCCCGACAGGCGCTCCCTTCGTGAAGGACGACGAGGTCTGCCGCGCGTTCTCGGCCCATCTCGCCGGCCCCGCCAATGCGTCGCTCCAGGGCACGGCCTGCCGCCCCTCCGGCGGCGAGTGGGCCCTTAAGGAGATCAGACCGGTCAAGGCTGGCGCAAAAGTCTAGCTTTCGACAGCTGAACGTTGCGAGCAGGCAACACTTTTCCCATATGGTCGTCAGTCCCGTCGGGCTGCCCGCCCGCCATCTGACGGATCATGGATTTCACGATGCGCAACCCCTACGACGTTCTCGGCGTGCCCCGTTCCGCGAGCGAAGCTGACATCAAGAAGGCCTTTCGCAAGCTTGCGAAGGCCTATCACCCGGATCGCAACAAGGACGACCCGAAGGCCAAGGACAAGTTCGCGGAGGTGAACGCCGCCTATGAAATTCTTGGCGATGCGCAGAAGCGCGGCCAGTTCGACCGGGGCGAGATCGATGCCGAAGGCAAGCCGCGCTTCCAGGGTTTCGAGGGCTTTGGGGCTGGGCGGGGTGGCGCCCGGGCCGAGGATTTCGGAGGAGGGTTCAACTTCCATGGCGGCGGGCGGCGCGGAGCGCGTGGGTTCGGCGCCGACACGGGAGGGGACGACTTCTTCTCGCAGCTCTTCGGCGAGGCCTTCCGCTCGGCCGGTGAGGGCATGCGGCAAAGCCGGGGCCGTCCCCAGAAGGGCGAGGACGTGTCGGCGACGCTCACCGTGACCCTGGAGGAAGTCGCCCGCGAGGCCAAGAAGCGCGTCAGGCTGCCTACGGGCCGTGACGTGGACGTCGTCATTCCCAAGGGCGTGGCCGACGGGCAGGTAATCCGCCTGCGCGGGCTGGGGCAGGGGGCTCCCGGCGTCGATCCGGGCGACGCGCTCCTGACCATCCAGATCGCCCCCCATGAGCGCTTCACGCCGGAGGGCTCCAACCTGCGCCTGCGGCTGCCCGTCGAGATCGAGGAGGCGATCCTCGGAGGTTCCGTGCGGGTGCCGACCCTGACCGGCGCGGTGGAGATGACCATCCCGCCCATGACCAATTCGGGCCGCACCTTCCGCCTGCGCGGCAAGGGCCTGCCCACGAAGGCGGGCGGCCATGGGGATCTCCTGGTCTCCACGGAGATCCGCCTGCCCGAGGTCGTGGACGAGGACCTGATGGACTATGCCCGTAAGAAGCGCTCGGCCAAGGCGGCGCAGGGGAAATAACCCTATACCACATTGTTTGCCCGCCGCGCGGACAAGAGGTCTTCCCCCCCGCCGCCGTGTCGGCTAAAGAAGCCCCTCCTTAACCTGTCCAGCGACGATTTAGGTGAAGCATGGCGGAGACAACGGCGCCCGGCATCCTGGCCGGCAAGCGCGGCTTGATCATGGGGGTGGCGAACAATCGTTCGATCGCCTGGGGCATTGCCCAAGCGGCTCGCCAGCACGGCGCGGATCTCGCCTTCACGTATCAGGGCGACGCCCTCAAGAAGCGTGTCGAGCCCCTGGCGAAGGAACTCGACGCCGCCGTCGTCGGCCATTGTGACGTCACGGACGGCGCCTCTATCGACGCCGTCTTCGAGGAGGTGAAGCGCCTTTGGGGCTCGCTCGACTTCGTCGTTCACTGCATCGCCTTCTCCGACAAGGACGAGCTGACCGGCCGCTATGTCGAGACGAGCGAGGGCAACTTCACCAAGTCGCTCCTCATTTCCTGCTATTCCTTCACGGCCATCGCCCAGCGGGCCGAGAAGCTCATGAACGACGGCGGCTCGCTGCTGACGCTCACCTATTACGGCGCCGAGAAGTGGATGCCGCACTACAACGTCATGGGCGTGGCAAAGGCGGCCCTCGAGGCTTCGGTGCGCTACCTCGCGGCCGATCTCGGCCCCAAGAACATCCGCGTCAACGCCATCTCGGCGGGTCCGATCAAGACACTGGCCGCCTCCGGCATCGGCGACTTCCGCTACATTCTGAAGTGGAACGAATACAATTCGCCGCTGCGTCGCACGGTCACCACCGAGGAAGTGGGCCAGACGGCGGCCTATCTCGTGTCCGACATGTCCCGCGGCATGACCGGCGAGATCCTGCACGTGGATGCCGGCTACCATGTGGTCGGCATGAAGAACCCGGAAGCGCCGGACCTGAGCCTCGATAAAGAGTAACCGGAGCCGCCGTGACGACGTCTCGCCCCACGATCTATTTCGTCCGTCATGGCGAGACGGACTGGAACCTCGAAGGACGTCTCCAGGGGCAGAAGGACATCCCGCTCAACGACCTTGGCCGTGTCCAGGCGGAGGAGGCGGGACGCCGCCTCGTCCAGCTCGCCCCCCATTACGAGGACCTCGCCTATGTGGCGAGCCCCATGACTCGCACCCGCGAGACCATGGAGATCCTGCGCGGGACCATTGGTCTGCATCCGGAAACCTACCGGCTGGACGAGCGCTTGGTGGAACTCACCTTCGGGGCCTGGGAGGGCCTGACCTGGAAGGAGGTCCGCAGGGCCGAGCCCCAAGCGGCGGCCATGCGCGAGCGGGACAAGTGGAACTACGCCCCGCCCGGAGGGGGGGAGAGCTACGCCATGCTGGTCGACCGCGTCCGCCCGATCCTGGACGATCTGACCCGCGACAGCGTGGTCGTCGCCCATGGGGGCGTCGCCCGTGCGTTCCTGGCCATCGCCTGCGGGGTTTCGCCAAGGCAGGCCGCCAGCATGGACATCTGGCAGGGCAGGGTGCTGGTCATCGAGGGGCGCAAGCACTACTGGGCGTGAGGGGCTGCGTGTCTTCGGAACGTCGCACGTGACACCCGGACGCTTTGGCTCTAAGACGCCCTGAACATCCGTGTAGCGCCATGTCCCACAACACCTTCGGCCATCTTTTCCGCGTCACCACCTTCGGCGAAAGCCATGGGCCCGCCCTCGGCTGCGTCGTCGATGGCTGCCCGCCGATGATCCCGCTCGACGTCGCCGAGATCCAGGCGGAGCTCGACCGCCGCCGTCCCGGCCAGTCGCGGTTCACGACCCAGCGCCAGGAGCCCGATCAGGTCAAAATCCTCTCCGGCGTCTTCACGGACGAGCGCACGGGGCGGCAGGTCACGACCGGCACGCCCATCGCGCTCATGATCGAGAATGTGGACCAGCGCTCGAAGGATTATTCCGAGATCAAGGAATCCTACCGTCCGGGTCATGCGGATTTCACCTACGACGTGAAATACGGCATCCGCGACTATCGCGGCGGCGGGCGCTCCTCCGCGCGCGAGACGGCCGCCCGGGTCGCCGCGGGTGCGATCGCCCGCAAGGTGCTGCCCGGCGTCACCATCCGGGGCGCCCTCGTGCAGATGGGCCCCCATGCGGTCGACCGCCATAATTGGGACTGGGACGAGGTGGCCCGCAACCCCTTCTTCTGCCCGGACGCGAAGGCGGCCGCCTTCTACGAGGAATACCTGGACGGGTTGCGCAAGGCGGGTTCCTCCATCGGGGCGGTGATCGAGATTGTCGCGGAGGGCGTGCCGCCCGGGCTCGGAGCCCCCATCTACGGCAAGCTCGATTCCGATCTCGCCTCCGCGCTCATGTCGATCAATGCGGTGAAGGGCGTCGAGATCGGCGACGGATTCGCGGCCGCAGCCCTGCGGGGGGAGGAAAACGCGGACGAGATGCGTCCGGGCAACCAGGGGGCGCCCACGTTCCTGTCGAACCATGCAGGCGGCATTCTCGGCGGCATCTCCACGGGGCAGCCCGTGGTCTGCCGCTTCGCCGTGAAGCCGACTTCGTCCATCCTGACGCCGCGGGCGAGCGTCACCCGCTCGGGTGCCGAGGCCGAGGTCATGACCAAGGGGCGTCACGATCCCTGCGTCGGCATCCGCGCGGTGCCGGTCGGGGAAGCCATGGTGGCTTGCGTCCTGGCAGACCACGTCTTGCGCCATCGCGGGCAGGTCGGGGCTGGCGTCGAGTGGCCGTTCAAGTAAAGCAGTGTGAACAAGTGGACGCAGTTCTTCGCGGAAACGAAGTGGTCATGAAGAACCAGGCATTCTGCGAGCAGACGAGTGAAGAGACCCGTATCATGAGCCATAGCGTTACCGAGGCCATCGAAGCCTTCGCAAGGGGCGAGATCGTCATCGTCACCGATGACGACGATCGCGAGAACGAGGGCGATCTCATCGTCGCGGCTTCCCTCTGCACGCCGGAGAAGATGGCCTTCATCATTCGCAACACCTGCGGCATCGTCTGCGCGCCCCTCACGGCCGCGGAGGCGCGCCGCCTGCGGCTCGATCCGATGGTGCCGTCGAACGATGCCCCGCTCGGCACGGCCTTCACCATCACGGTCGATGTGCGCCATGGCCTGACGACCGGCATCTCCGCCGAGCAGCGCTCCAACACCGTGCGGGCGCTGGCCAACAACAACATGGGCGCAGCCGATTTCGTGCGCCCTGGCCATGTGTTTCCGCTAATCGCCAAGGACGGCGGCGTGCTCATGCGCTCCGGCCACACGGAAGCCGCCGTCGATCTGTGCAAGCTCGCGGGTCTGCCGCCGGTGGGCGTGATCTGCGAACTCGCCAACGATGACGGCACGGTGATGAAGGGTGTGCAGATCGACGCCTTCGCCGAGAAGCATGGCCTGAAGCGCATCTCTGTGGCCGATCTCATCGCCTACCGTCAGGCGCGGGAGAAACTGGTCGAGCGCATCGCGACTTTCCCGGTGGAAACCCAATGGGGTTCGTTCACGGGCTATGCCTATTCGACGCCCTTCGACAGCGTGCAGCACATGGCGCTGGTCCATGGCCGCATCGGCGACGGGCGCAACGTCCCCGTGCGCCTGCACCGCGCCAATGCGCTCACGGACGTGTTCGAGGGCGGCAAGACCATTGCGGCCGCCCTGCAGCGCTTCGCGAAGGAGGGCAGGGGCGTGCTCGTCTATCTGCGCGACGGCACCGCTGGTGTGCCGATGACCCACTTCACGGACCACGAAGCCACGGCGTCCGAAGCCATGCGCTCGAACCAGTGGCGCGAGGTCGGTCTCGGAGCCCAGATCCTAAAGGACCTCGGCGTCGCCTCGATCCGCAATCTTGCCACGTCCTCGCGGTCTTACGTGGGGTTGAGTGGGTTCGGAATCGAACTCCTCGGCGAGGAGCCCCTTGAAAACTGACCTTTCGGTCGCCGATCAACCTCAGCCCATTCAGGCTCTCTGCTCCATGAGGAGCGCATTTGAGCACACGCGATAACCGACTACGGGGAGTGCGTCCTCTCGCTGGAGAGGACAGAAATCATCGCTCTTCGCAGCCGATCGGTCGTAACGATACATCCTCCAATATTCCGGCTAAGGCTTCACTGCTCCTTCGGACAGCCGAGCGTCTCGTGAAGGGGCGGCCGGTGACCGAGGCCATCCTGCTGGGTGCTCGCCTCATCGCCGCAAGGGGCATGTCGGTCCTGACGCTGATCGTGGCCGCGTGGCTGGTCAACATCGAGAGCTTCGCCGAATTCGGCGTCTATCAGACCCTTGCCACGCTGGCGTTCATCGCCTTGTTCCTCCGTTACGACGCTGCCATCGTGGCTGCGCGCTCCGAGGCGGAAGCGGGAGAGGTCCTGCGCCTTTGCGCCGGCATCGGCGGGCTGCTGTGGCTCGTCTTCACGAGCGCTGCCATCGTGGCCGGGCTGACGGGGGTGATGAGGATGGAGCTGGCCCTGCTCCTGCCTCTGTCCATTCTCGCTCGCGGCCTGATGGGCCTCTTCCATGCGCTGACGACGCGCGAGGGAAAGTTCAAGGATCTCGGGCGGGCGCCTCTGGTCCATGCGCTGGTGCAGCCGACCGTCCTCATCCTGCTGGTCCTCTCTCCGGTCGAGGATGCGCTCTGCTTCGCCCTTGCGGATGTTGCCGGGCACGCCAGCAATGCGGCCTTCCTCGTGTGGCGACGCAGGAAGCACCTTCGTACGTTCGGACATGACTGGACCAAGGAGACCCTGATCCGGACCGCCCAACGCTGGAAGAACCTGCCGTCCTACAGCCTTCCCAGCTCATTCCTGTCGCTCGCCTTCGCGACATCGCCGCTCCTGATCATGCCGATGGTGGCCAGTGCGGCATTCGCCGGCCATGTGGCCTTGGCCTATCGCCTCTTCGATGTGCCGACGCAGATCATCATGGCGGCATCGACGCCGATCTTCCTGAACCGGCTGCGGCCTTGCGACACGCGGGCCAATCCGATCTTCGGCCGCAGCGTGATGATCGGTCTGGTCCTGGCCCTGGTCCTGGCGTACGCCGCCATGGCAGGGCTTCTGGTGCTGGCAAAGCCGCTCCTGGGCGGAACGAGCTTGGCGAATCTTGCGGGAGTTGTGCCCTATGTCGCCCTGTTCCAGGTCTTCGTGGCATTGGCGGCGCCGATCAACGAGTCCTGCGGCCTCTACCCGGGGCAGAAGCATCTTCCGTTGATCCAGGGCATCGCCGTGCTCGGCGCTCTCCTGGTCGCCGGCATGGCGGCCTATGCCGGATATTATCCGAAGGGCGTTCTGCTCGTTCTGGCGGGGCTGTCGTTCCTTCGGGCCGTGGCTCTCGGGGAGTTGCTGCGCAAGCTCTCGAGCCTGAGCCATGCCGCCTTCGTGACGGCTCCTTCAGGTGCGAAGGTCCCGGCCCATGAGCGCGTCAAGGTGGAAGGCCACTGATTTCGACAGGCCTTCGAGATCGTAGCCGCCTTCGAGAAGGGACACGATCCGCCGGCCGCAATTCCGATCGGCCAGGTCCATCAGCTTGCGGGTCGCCCACGCGAAATCCGACTCCGTCAGGTTGAGGCTCGCGAGCGGATCGCGCCAATGGGCGTCGAATCCCGCCGATATGACGATCAGATCCGGAGCGAATGCATCGATTCGGGGAAGGACAAGGCTGTCCAGCACCTCCCGGAAAGCCTCGCTTCCATCGCCCGGGCTCAGGGGCGCGTTGACGATGGTGCCGTATTCCCCGGTTTCCGACGCCGCGCCGGTGCCGGGATAGAGAGGCGCCTCGTGGGTCGAGCAGTAGAGCACGCTGGCATCGCGCCAGAAGATATCCTGCGTGCCGTTGCCATGATGGACGTCCCAATCGAGGATCGCGACCCGCTCGGCCCCATACCGGCTCTGGGCGTAGCGTGCGGCGATGGCCGCGTTGTTGAAGAAGCAGAAGCCCATGGCCCTGGTACGCTCGGCGTGATGCCCGGGCGGGCGCATCGCCACGAAGGCGTTCGTCACCTGCCCGGACATGACCTCGTCGACGGCCCGCACCGCGCCGCCCGCGGCCCGCAGGGCGGCCTCGTAGGTGCCGGGCGACATGACCGTGTCCTCGTCGATCCTGATCAGCCCTTCCCTCGGGGATATGTCCCGGATCCTGACGACGTGCTCCTCCGGATGGATGAGGGTGAGGCTTTCCATCTCGGCCATGGGGGCCTGCTCGCGGAGGAGGGGCATGAAGCGCTCCTTCTCCAGGGCACGCTCGATGGCGCGAATCCGGTCCGGCCGTTCCGGATGGCCAGGCGGCGTCTGGTGGGCGAGAGCGGCCGGGTGGCTGATGTAAAGCGTGGACATGCCACAGTCCTTCAATCCGGGGAATCGGTCTCGCAGCGGCCTGAGCGGTTCTTCATGTTGTTGCGATGCAACACCTTTCGACCGCAAGCCGTGGCATGGTGCGGATGATTCGTTCCTTCCCCTTAAGGAACGCTTATCCTAGCCCTAGAATCTATCATATGCTGCTCCTGAGCAGCGAAGCGGAATCGAGTCCGATGCGCCTTTCCCGCCTCTCCCTCTCTCTGGCTGTCATGACAGCCCTGGCCGGATGCACCTTCAAGGGCGTGCCGGATCCTCAGGTATCGGCTCGCGATGCCGAGTGGATGGCGCAGATTCCTCAGGCCGAGGAAGACATGCGCTATGGGCGCTATCTCATGGACGATCCCACGGGCGAAGCGCCGGGAACGGTCGTCGTCGATACGAAGGAGCGCTTCCTCTATTACGTCCTGCCCGGCAAGAAGGTCATCCGGTACGGCGTGGCCGTCGGCGACGAGGCCTATGGCTGGACGGGCACTTCGCGCGTCGCGCGCAAGGCGGAATGGCCGGACTGGAACCCGCCGGCTGAGATGAAGGCCCGCTGGCCGCACGTGCACTTCACCAAGGGTGGGCCCGAGAACCCCCTGGGAGCGCGCGCGCTCTACCTCTACGAGGGCAACAAGGACACTCTCTACCGCATCCACGGCACCAACGAACCCGAGAAGATCGGCCGGGCTGTTTCGTCAGGCTGCATCCGGATGCGCAACATCGACGTGGTCGATCTCTACAACCGCGTCGACGTGAATACGAAGGTCATCGTCCGCTAAAGAAAAAGGCGAGCGCTCCGGAAGCGCTCGCCTGTTCGGACGGCCGGTTTCAGCCCAGGTCCGCGTCCTTGCGCAGGATCGCCGGAAGCTCCGGATTGCGTGGGCGCTTGGGCTGAATCTTGACAGCGCGTACGGCCGCGGCCAGGGCCGGCAGGGCCACAGGCTTGAAGGTCGGCACAGGCTGAGCGGTCTGGCCGTTTGACCGGACGTCGCGGTTTGAAGCTTGCTGGATCATGGTTCCTCCCCAGAGAGATGCAGGCTGTTTTTCAACCTGCCTTCATGATCCGCGGGCTCATGTCCTCTTCTGGGCAGACCGATGATCATTTGCTGGCTTGGCAGCAAATGCCCCAGCTACGCTTAATCGCGCATTAATACGGCGCAGAGCAGCGAAACGGCATTGGCCGTTGCGGCCACGCCGGGGGCTGCGCCTGTTATGTCCCTTGGACGGAGATGCGCCGGGCGAAAGCCTCGCCGTCCTTCAAGCCCATCTCGTAGGCTTTCCGAATGCCCGCCGGATTGGTGATGTCGAACTGTCCGACCGGAACCGGGTGGGACGGCTGGATGTAGGTGCGGCCCTTCGTCTGCGGGAAGGCCCGGTACAGGCGCGACAGAATGACGAGGGTCCGGCCGCCCTTCTCCTCCACCGGCAGCAGGGGCTCGGTCGGAACGTTGTCGACGAGCCCGCCGTCGAGGGCCGCCATGCCGCCGACGCGCCCAACCGGCATGAAGGGCGGTACGCTGGCGCTCGCCATCAGGGCCGCCGATAGGTCGGCCGGGGAGGCGAGATCCTGGACGCGGATGAATTCCGGCCGGAAGCCGAGAGCCCGCCCGCCTCTTGGGTGAACGGGGGAGCGCCATTTCTTCTCGATCTGGTAGGTCGCGATCCCCAGCGGAACGGCGAGGGCGAGGGGGAGACGGCGAGGCTTGCGGGCGAGCCCGACCAGGATCTCGGGACCGTGCTTCAGGCGCTTCAGCGCATCCTCGTCGATGATGCTCTCGATCAGCCTGCGGTACATGAGGGAGACCGGCCAGGGCGAGCCTTCGCTGTGCCAGGCCCGCCATTCGAAATTGCGTCGCCCGAGGCTGCAGCCTTCCGCCACCATCTCGTTGACCCGCCGGCCCAGACCCAGAAGGCTGTAGCATGCCGACCAGGCGCCGGCGCTAACGCCCACGACCATCTCGGGATTTAGCCCGAGGAGGGGCGCTGCCGCTTCCCAGAAGCCGCCTTGCCAGTAGCAGCGGTTCCCGCCGCCTGCGAATGCGACCGCGTCGAACATGGGTTTCTAGAGCCTCGAACGCAAAAGTGGGAACCGGTTTTGCGTGAAAAGATGCGTCAAATCATAAACTGAAAGCATCGCACGTGAATTCACATCCGATGCTTTAACGTGGGGACTTGCCGAGGGCGGCATCCTCCTCCGCCCGGGCGCGGTTGCGCCACTCGAGCACGATGCGCTCCAGGTCGGCGAGGTCCTGGGCCGGAAGCGTTCCGAGGGTCCGCACCACGTAGGCGCGCTGCGTGGCGATGCCTTTCTCGGCGAGATCCCGCCCCTTGTCCGTGAGATAGAGCGCGTTGGAGCGCCGGTCGCCTGGGATCGGGCGGCGTTCCACGAGCCCGGCCTCAACCATCCGGTCGAGAAGCCCCGACACGTTGCCCTTGGTCACGTAGAGCCGCTCGGCCAGCTCCTGCTGGCTCAGGCCCTCCCGTTCTGTGAGGGTGGAGAGCAGATCGAATTGCGGAATGGAGAGCCCGAGCGCCTTCAGCTCATTCGCGACCGCATTCGTCGCCCGCCGATAAAGGCGGATGAAGCGGAACCAGATCCGGAGCGGATCGGCGATCTCGTCATCGACAGGGGCGGGGTACGTCAAAGGCTGGACTCCTCGTACAAGCCAACAGTTTATATTGGAACCTTTCCGTCCGTCATCCCTGCCGGCGAGCACAGTTCACGCCTTCTTTTCGACCCGGGAGGGAACGAAAAGCAAAGCTTCAACTTTTCTGTCCTGCCACCCGGTCACCGATCAATGCCTGAAAGCTTTGGAAAACAGGTGTCCCCCCGACCAGACGAGCCGCTTCCTGCCCAAGGGGAGTGGCGCGCTCCCAAAGAGATTTGTAAGACGACCTGATGCGCCATCTCATTCTCGAGGAACCGTTCTCCCGGCCGGCGAAGTGGTCGCCCATGCTCGCATGGTTCGCGCTCGCCGTGACGATCATGGCGGTCCTGCTGATCCGCTTCAACCGGGTCGAATACCAGCCCGGCTTCATCGCCCTGGGAGCGGGGCTTGCGATCGCGCTGGGAGCCGTGGGCCTGTCCCTCGTCGCTTTCGTCCGCATCTGGCAGGAAGGTCGCCGCGGATTGGGGAGCGCCATCCGGGGGCTCCTGATCGCCTCCCTCGTTCTGGCCTATCCGGCCTACATGGCGGTGAAAGGCGTGATCCTGCCGCCGATCAACGACATCACCACCGACACCGACGACCCGCCGGCCTTTTCGCGCTCCCGCGCGGCGCTCGAGGCGCGAGGCGGCCGCGTGCCGCCGGACGTGCCTCCTGAGGTGCGGGAGCTGCAACGCGAGGCCTATGTCCAGATTGCGCCTCTCACCCTCGATATCGGCCCCGACGAGGCCTTCACCCTCGTCAAGAAGGCGGCCGAAAAGCTCGGCTGGCAGGTGATCGAGGCCGTTCCGCCGGGCGGCCGGGTCGGATTGGGGCGCCTGGAAGCGGTCGACCGCACACTCCTGCTCAGGATGCCGGACGACATCACCGTGCGGCTTCGCCCGCGCGCCGACGGGACGCGCATCGACATCCGCTCCGTCTCCCGGTTCGGCTCGCACGACTTCGGCACCAACGCGAAGCGGATTCGCGCCTTCCTCGAGGAGACCTCGAACCTGGCGCTGGCCATGAACTGATCCGGCGTCAGGCCAGGCGGTATTCGCCGTCGAGGGCGGGAATGCCGTCCGTGGCGACCTGTCCCTTCGCGACCAGATCCTCCAGATGGGCGAAGACCGAGAGCCCCGCCGCGCCGATCAGGGCGGGCTTCAGGCCCTGATAGATGGCCGCCACGATCTCCGGGATCGTGCGGTCGCCCGCAGCCAGACGGTTGAGGATCGAGGCCTCCCGCTGGCGCCGGTGATGGATGAGGGCCCGCACGAAGCGCTGCGGATCCCGCACGGGACCCCCGTGCCCCGGCCAGTAGAGGGTCTCGTCCCGGCCTTTGAGCTTCTCGAGGGAGGCCATGAACTCGCTCATCGACCCGTCCGGCGGCGCTACGACGGTCGTAGACCAGGCCATCACGTGATCGCCGGAGAACAGGGCCTTCTCCTCCGGGAGGGAGAAGGCGAGGTGGTTCGCCATGTGTCCCGGCGTAGCGAGGGCCGCGAGGGTCCAGCCTCTGCCCTCGACCGCATCGCCCTCGAAGAGTTCCCGGTCGGGCGCGTAGTCCTTGTCGGAGCTCGCCTCGAGGGCATTGACCTCGCCCGTAAAGAGCGGGCGGGCGCTGCGGTGCGGGCTGCAGCCGACGATCTGGGCCCCAGTCGCAGCCTTGATGGCCCGTGCGGCGGGCGAATGGTCCTTGTGCGTATGGGTGATGAGGATATGCGTCACCGTCTCGCCCCGGACGGCATCGAGGAGCGCCTCGATATGCCCGGGTGATTCAGGCCCCGGGTCGATGATGGCGACGTGCCCGTTCCCGACGATGTAGCTGCAGGTGCCCGTGAACGTGATGGGCCCCGGATTGCCGGCCACGATGCGGCGGACGAGGGGACTCACGCGCACGCACTCGCCCGAGTGAGCCGGAGGGCGGATGTCGAAGGTGAGGTCGTCTGCCATGAAAAGGTCCTTGGGGAAAAGGTCCTTGGGAAAGGGTCCTTGGGAAAGGGTCCTTGGGATATGCGGTCCAGGGCGTCTGGGATCCAGGCGAAGTGCGCTTCTGACCGAAACGCGGTCCGTTCTCAACGGGATTCTTAACCGGATTCGGCTCCCGGCGAGAACCGGTGCGACTTCGCCCGAAAAGCTCTGCGGCAGCTTGAGGCCTTGGCCGGACCCACCTATAAGGCGTCTTGAGCCGCCTGCGAATGGCGGAGTGATCTGGAGATCTGCTTTATGTCGACTGGCGCCTCTTCGCTGTCCTCTCCGTCGACCCTCGTCGGCCTGCTCTGGCCGTCCCGGGACGATGCCCGCCTCGCCGCCCTTCGGGCCATCGTTCTGATGGTTGCCGGCACGGCGCTTCTCACCATTTCGGCCAAGGTCCAGGTGCCGCTGCCCTACGTCCCGATGACGCTGCAGACCCTCGTCGTGCTCCTCATCGGCGCGTCCTATGGCTGGCGCCTCGGTGGCGCGACGGTCGCGCTTTATCTCGCCGAGGGCGCGATGGGCATGCCCGTCTTCGCCAACACGCCGCCTGCAGTTGCGGGCATCGGCTATCTCATGGGCCCGACCGGCGGCTTCCTCTTCGGCTTCGTGGCCGCGGCTCTCGTGATGGGCTTCATGGCCGAGCGCGGCTGGGACCGTTCGCTCCTGCGCGTCATCGTCATGATGTCCATCGGCCACGCGCTGATCTTCGTGTTCGGTCTCGCCCAGCTCTCCCTGGTCATGCCGTTCGCGAAGGCTTGGACCGTGGGCGCTGCGCCGTTCGTCGCGGCAACGATCGTGAAGACCGCTCTGGCCGTCGCCCTCATGAAGGCGGCCTGGTCCGTCACCCGGCGGGACGCGGACGCTCGCTAAAAGCTTCACGCTCTGAGACGATTCGGAAGCCGCCTTCGGGCGGCTTCTTTGTTTGTACGATATTCCCGGAGAGTGACGCCGGCCCTGCGCAGCACGAAGCCGCTTCAGCCCACCGAGTGCACCAGTCTGAGCTTGGGCTTGGCCTTGATCGAGCCGTGCTGGAACGTGACGTCAGCCCACTCCTCGTCGCCGTCACCTTCGATGACGCGGTAGCCCATCTGCCTGGCGATGGCCTCGACCTGACCGAGATTGGCCCGCGAGATCCAGCGGGAGAATTCGGGCGTCTCCTGGTCCATGAGAACGGCCAGCATCCCGATCTCGACCCCTTGATCGAAATCCTCGCTCCGGCCCGGAAAACGCAGCCGCAAGCCATCGTCCAGATGGATATGTCGCATGATGGGTAGGCCCCCTGATCATCGCCTTTTCGGCATCCTTTAGGATTGGCTTCTAAAGGCATTGGGGCGCTCGCGAAAGGCGGCATGGCGGCGCAGTCTCCCTCTGTCCCGGCTCCAGGGAACCGCGCGGCAGGCCGCTCATTAGCCTCGCGACAGGTATGACAGGAGATCCTCATGGCCGAGCGCAGAATCACAGCCTTCTTCGACGATTATGACGAGGCCGCCAAAGCCGTGCAGAGGCTCGAGGCGTCCGGCCTATCCGATTTCGAGATCAGTCTCGTGGCCAGCAATGCCGACGACGCCTATTCGGACCGCGCGGAAGGTCCTGCTGGCGGCGAGGTTGCTCCTCACGACTTCGCAGAAGCGGGCGCTGCCGCCGGAACCGTCGCCGGTGGGGGCGCCGGACTGTTGGCGGGTCTCGGCACTGCGGCCGTTCCGGGGTTCGGCCCCATCATTGCGGCGGGGTGGCTCGTCTCGACCCTCGTGGGCGCCGGGATGGGAGCCGCGGCCGGTGGGCTCATGGGAGCGCTCGTCGACGCCGGCTTCAGCGAGGACGAGGCGCAGACCTACGAGGAGGGGCTTCGCCGTGGCGCGGTGCTCATCACCGTCAGGGTCGACGATGCCCATGCGGACCGCGTCGTCGACATTCTGGACGATGAGGGCCGGATCGATACCGGCCGGCGCGAGGAGGAAGGCACCCAGGCAGAAAGTCCTGCACCGCCGATCGGCGCGGCCGCCTCGACGACGACCGGCCTGACGACCGATCTCATGCCGAGCCCTCTCGACGAAGACGATGGGCGCCTGCATGCCAATGTCGAGGACGAGCGCCTGCGCCGCATCGGCCACGTGGATCAGGACAAGGTGTGAAGGTCTCGCCCCCTGTCCATGAAGAGCCTAGAGCAGTTTCGGCTTAGACGGGCTCATATCCGCTATTCCTGAGGTAGTTCCGGCACTCCTCAGGCGAGAACTCATCGAGCAGTTCTCCGATGGT
>JBOZRS010000020.1:0-21420 GCA_050789065.1 Microvirga sp. | reverse complement strand
CTCGTCGAGACCGGCGAGATGCTGCTCTATCTGGCCATGAGCCGCATCCTGCTCCGCCGTCTCACGCGAAAAGAAAGATAATTGCTCAACAGCCTCTAGAGCGGATTCCCCTCGCGTGGAATCAGCTCTCTTCTTTGCTGCGTCGCCTTTTTTGACGGCGAACCGGATCCACTTCGCCGAAAAAGGCTCTAAAAGTTGACCCGGTCGCCGCCTTTCAACGAGAGCATCGCGCGGGCGTCGTCCGGCGTGGCGATTTCCAGGCCAAGACCCTCGATGATCTGACGCGCCAGCTTCACCTGCTGGGCATTGGACTCGGCAAGCTTGCCTGGTCCGATCCAGAGCGAGTCTTCAAGCCCGACCCGTACATTGCCTCCCATGGCCGCTGCCTGGGCCGCGATGGGGAGCTGATTTTTGCCGGCGCCCAACACTGACCATTGATAGTCGCTGCCGAAGAGCCGGTCGGCCGTGCGTTTCATATGCGCCACATCCTCCGGGTGCGGACCGATGCCGCCCAGAAGGCCGAAGACGCTCTGGACGAAGAGGGGCGTCTTGATGAGGCCGCGATCCACGAAATGAGCGAGGGTATACAGGTGGCCGATGTCGTAGCATTCGATCTCGAAGCGGGTGCCGTTTTCGGCGCAGGTCGTGAGGATGTACTCGATATCCGCGAAAGTGTTGCGGAAGATGCGGTCGCGCGAGCCTTCGAGATAGGGCTGCTCCCAATCGTACTTGAACTCCTTGAACCGGTTGAGCATCGGATAGAGCCCGAAGTTCATCGACCCCATATTGAGAGAAGCGACTTCCGGCTTGAAATGAGCCGCGGGCCGAACGCGCTCCTCAACCAGCATCGTCGGCGCGCCACCCGTCGTGATGTTGATGACGCAATTGGAGCGCTGCTTCACCACCTGAAGAAAGGGCGCGAAGGCCTCGGGCGACTGATCGGGCTTGCCGTTCTTCGGGTCGCGCGCGTGGAGATGCACGATCGCGGCGCCTGCCTCCGCCGCGCCGATGGCGGCTTCGGCGATCTCCTCCGGCGTGATCGGCAGATGAGGCGACATGGTAGGCGTATGAATTGCGCCGGTCACAGCGCATGTGATGATGACCTTGCGAGCCATGGGGTTGTTCCTTCTCCGGGGATCACATCTCGGGTTGCGACTTCTTGTGGGCCTTCAGGGCAGCCAGACGCTTGTCCCTCCAGGCGGATCGGCTCGCGAGCCCGTCCGGGCTTGTCGCCTCGCCCCAAGCCTGGAGGATACGGTCTACATTGTCCTTGTCCCAGACGTGAGGCTTGGCCGGGTCTTCGCTGAGCCGGCGATAGAAGCCCGTATAGCGGTTACAGTAATCGGCTATGCCGCCGGGCGCATTGAGTTCGATGGTCTCGAAGGGGCCGAGGAACGACCAGCGCAGGCCGAGGCCGTCCTTCAGGGTTTTGTCGAGATCCTGCGGGCTCACCACACCCTCACCGACGAGCCTGAACGCCTCCGCGAGGAGCGCGCCCTGGAGGCGGTTGAGAACGAAGCCCTCGACCTCGCTGTTCACGATGATGGGGACCTGTCCGACACTTTCATAAATCTCCCGTGCGCGGGAGATCGTCTCGGGAGCAGTCCAGGGGGCGCCGCAGAGCTCCACGAGGGGAACGAGGTGAGGGGGGTTGACCGGATGCGCCACGAGACAGCGGGCGCGGCCTGGGAGCCCCTCGGTAAAACGGGACGTGACAATTGCGGAGGTCGATGAGGCCAGAATGCAGTCTGCCGGCGTGAGCCGGTCGAGCTCCGCGAATATAGCTTGCTTGATCTCGGCGTTTTCAGGGCCGTTCTCCTGAACGAGATCGACACCGCTCACGGCTTCCGCAAGCGAGGGCACGGCTAGGACGCGTGCAGCCGAACCTGCGGGTTCGTCCACGAGGCCGTGCCGCGCAAGCTCCTCGAGACCTACGCGGATCAGATCCTGCGCATTCGAAAGCGTCTCGGCATCGGGATCCGTGATGCGCACATCCCAGCCGGCCCGCGCGAACACCATCGCCCAGGCTCGGCCGATCAGCCCTGCACCGACGATTGCAACACTTGGCATTCGGAATTCTCCCTTCAGGATCACAGCCACAGGACCTTGCGGCGGAGCGCAAGATCGTCCCGCAGGTCCTTCGACAATCCGGTATGAATCACCCGTCCCCGCTCGAGCGCGACCGTCCGGTCGGACAGGGCGAGCGCCAGGTCGAGGTGGTGATCGACGATGATGATGGAGACCTCGCGCCGGAGCTTGTCGAAGCTCTCGAAGAGCTGCTCGACGATGGCCGGCGCAAGACCCTCGAACGGCTCGTCGAGAAGCAGGACCTTCACGTCGCCCGAAAGAGCGCGTGCGACCGCGACCATCTGCTGTTCTCCACCGGAGAGGAAATCCGCCGGAGTGTCCAGCCTCTCGCGGATCCGGGGGAAGTACTCGAAGATCCGGTCGAGATTCCAATGCACGCCATGGCCGGTCACGCGCTTCAACCGTCCGAGCTCAAGGTTCTGGGCCACTGTCATTCCGGCAAAGAGACCGCGTCCCTGAGGTACGTAGCCGATACCGAGCCGCGCGATGGCGGCGGATGGCTGACCGGCGATCTCCTGCCCATCGAGCTTAATCGAACCAGAGGCAGAAGGCGCGATGCCGATCAGGGTCTTGAGCAGGGTCGACTTGCCGGCGCCGTTGCGCCCCAGCAGCGCGACGATCTCGTGCTGGCGCACATCGAAGGAAACGTCCGCTAGGACGTGGCTCTTGCCATAGAATGTATTGATTCGTTCCGCTGTGAGCAGGGTCGCTGTCTCGACGGCGCTCTCGCGGGGCTTCGCCGCAATAGCGGCGGCACCCGATCCGATATAGATCTCCTGGACCTCCTGGCTCGAGCGCGCATCCTCGACCGTGCCGTCGACCAGCACCTGGCCTCCGTTCATCACGGTGACGGCGTCGGCGATCTGGAACACGCGGTCGATGTCATGCTCGACGAGGAGCATCGGGACATCCTGGGAAATCCGCTTGATGATGTCGCCGATGCGCTGGCGCTCGGCTGCGGAAAGGCCGGCGAGCGGCTCGTCGAGCAGCAGGACCCTCGGCTTTGTCGCGAGGGCCAGTCCCATGTCGAGGAGCCGCTGCCCGCCATAGGAGAGCGAACCCGCCTCGGCCTTTTCGATGCCCGCGACGCCGAGATACCGGATCATGGCGGCAGTTTCCGCCTCGATCTTCTTGATCGACCGCGCCGAGATCCAGGGATTGAAACGTTCGGGATGCTGGGCCTGTACCGCGAGGCGCACATTCTCCTCGACACTCAGGGCGGGGAACAGATTGGTGATCTGGAACGAGCGTCCGATCCCCGCCTGGGTGATCGCCTCCGGGGAAAGTCCTGCAATCGAGCGCCCCTGAAGAAGCACATCGCCCTCGTCAGGCGTGTAGAACCCGGAGATCAGGTTGAACGCCGTTGTCTTTCCTGCGCCGTTCGGACCGATCAAGGCGTGGAGGCTGCGGTCGCGCATGGCGATGTTCACCCCCTGGACGGCCTTGAGGGCACCAAAGCTCTTGGTGATGTTGCGCGCCTCCAGGATCACGCCGTCCACATGATCGGACGGCTTGAGAAATGCGGGCAGAGGCTCATCGGTCAGGGTGCGGCCTGCCATGGCGGCCTCTTCTGCCACCTTGCGACGGAATGGTGCTGCGATCCGCTGCCCGATCCCGACCAGTCCTGTCGGGGAGAGGACGATGAACCCGACGAAAAGGATGCCGAAATAGAGCAGCCATTGGGATGTCCAGATCGAGAGGAACTCGCGAAACAGGATGTAGAAGAGGGCTCCCAATGCAGGCCCGAGGAAGCTCCGCATTCCGCCGATCACCACCATGGCAATCAACTCGCCCGAGAAGGCGACGGAAAGCGGCTCCGCCGAAGCGAAGCGATGATTGAAAACGGAAAGGACGCCTGCAAGGCCGACGACGGTGGCGGAAACCACGAACCCGAGAAGCTTGTAGCGATTTGTCGGATAGCCGAGGAAACGGGCGCGCTGCTCGTTTTCGCGGATCGCCACCAGGACGCTGCCGGCGGGCGAATTGTGAAAGCGCAGCAGCGAAAAGCAGACGGCGAGCCCGATTGCTGCGACGAACCAGTAATAGGTCCAGTCGGAACTCAGATCGAGGCCGAGTGTACCCGCGCGCACGACGCCCCCAAGCCCGCTTTCGCCGCCGGTCAAAGCCGTCCAGCGAAAGGCGATCGCAAAGAGCATTGCTGCCAGGGCCAGAGTCAGGAGCGAGAAATAGACGCCCCGCCGGCGCAGGATGAGCGCGCCGAGAGCAGCCGATACGACTGCGATGAACACAATGGCGAAGAGACCCGGAAGGATCACGCCTTCAGGGAACCATTGCAGCTGGCTCAACGCCGCCGCATAAGCTCCGAGCCCGAACCACACGCCGTGCCCGAAGGAGACAAGGCCCGTATAGCCGACCAGCACGTTCAGACCCAGGCAGGCGATCGCGAACACGACCACATCAATGGAGGTGCGAAGAGGCAGGCCGAGGGGATCTAGGATGAAGGGCAGCAGAACGAGCGCTGCTGCCGCAATAAGGATGGACCAGTAATCCTTGCGCATCGGCCTACTCGAATTTTTGGATACGTTCGCCGAGCAGCCCACGGGGCCGCAGGAGCAGCACGAGAGCCATCAGCAGGTACATTGACGCTTCACCGGCAGGCGGGAAGAAGTAGATGGTGAGACCGCGTACAACGCCCACGAGCGCGGCGGCCGCGATCACTCCCCAGAACGATCCGAGACCGCCGATGACGACCACCACGAAGGCTGCCGTCAGGATCTCGGCTCCCATGGCCGGATGAACGCCGGAGATCGGCGCCAGAAGGACGCCCGCAAGACCCGCCAGCCCGATGCCGATGGCGGCAACAGCCGTCATGTAGGGCTGAAGCGAGATGCCGAGCGCCCCCACCATGTCGGGGTTCTGTACGCCCGCGCGGACGACCCGGCCGAAGGCCGTGCGATACACCAGGAACCAGGTCGCCATGACGGCCGCTAGTGCCACGCCGAAGATGATGATGCGATAGCGAGGATAGATGAAGTTGCCGAGAAAGATTTGCCCTCGAAGGTCTGTCGGAATCGAGAAGGGCAGGGGAGCTGCGCCGAAGATCATCCGCAGACCCTGCTCGATGATCATCGCGAGTCCGAAGGTGAGCAGCAGGCTGAGAATGGGATCCGAGCGGTAGAACCGGCGGAAGAGCAGACGCTCGATGACGACGCCCAGAAGTGCGACAAGCAAGGGGGATGCCACGAAGGCACCTGCAAAGCCGATCTTCGGCGCCAGAATCACGGTCAGGTAGGCGCCGACCGCATAGAATGCCCCATGGGCGAGGTTCACGATCCCGCCGAGAGAAAAGATCAGGGACAGGCCGAGGGCAATCAGCAGATAATAGGCGCCGACCAGAAGGCCGTTAAGCACCTGCTCAAGGAGGAAGACGAACGCCAAGCGAGACTCCTTTTCCGTCCAAAGGGAATCCTGCGGCCGGGAGCCGGGATTCTGGGAAAGCGGAAGGTCGTGCTCTCGGTGGCCGGAGCGGCTGTCGCCGTCCGGCCTGAGATGCGTGACGGGCTATGCCTGCATCTTGCAGGAGCCGTCCTTCGGCGGCGCGAGCACCTCGAGATCCTCGTTCGGGCCGGGCACTGTGCCGAGCGGGTCGTAGATATCCCACTGGTCCTTCATCTTGTCCGGGTCCTTCGCCCGCACCGCGTACATTTCCTGGACCATCTGGTTGTCGTAGGCGCGGAAGTAGCCCTCACGGCTCTTCAGGACGTCGAATTTGGCGCCCTTGCGCAGGTGCTCCGCGAGCTTCTGCGGGTCCGCCGATTTCAGTTCGTTGAAGGATTGGGCGACGATCTTGAGAGACGTGTAGTCGCCCCAGGACTGGTTCTCGGGCGGCTTGCCGTACTTCTTGGTGAAGGCTTCGACATATTTCTTCGATGAGGGCGTGTCGACCAGATGGTGCCAGACCAGCGGCCAGATGCCCGAGAAATTGCCCTTGCCCGCACCCCAGGCGACGGCTGTATCGAAGCCGAACCCCGTGATCGGGAACTGGAGGCCGTACTCGGCATATTGCTTGATGAAGTTCGTGATCTGGTTTCCGGCCAGGTTGGAGGCCACGATGTCGGGCTGAGCCTGCCTGATCTTGAGCAGATAGGCGCTGAAGTCGGTGGCGTCGGTCGGAACGAGCTCCTCGCCGATGAACTCGCCGCCGTTCTCCGTCACGAATTTCTTGGCCACCTTGAAGAGATCGTGACCGAAAGCGTAGTCGGCCGTCAGGGAATACCACTTCTTCCCTTTGATCATGTTTTCGTTCTTCAGGTACGTGCCGACGGCCCTGACCATCATCGAGTTCGCGGCCTCGATATGGAACATGAACGGGTTGCAGCTTTCCCCGCGCAGGGCATCGGAATTGGCGCCCGTATTGATGAATACCGTCTTGGTCCGGTTGGCGACCTGCCCAATGGCGAGGGCGGAGGCCGACGAGATCTCGCCGATGATCATCGCAACTTTGTCGCGCTCGATCAGGCGCTCGGCCTTGGCGGAGGCCGTCTGCGGGTTCACGGAATCCTCGATCACGAGCTCGATCTTGCGCCCCAGAACGCCCCCGGCGGCGTTGATCTCCTCGGCCGCGAGCTTCACGCCCATCTGAGCGTACTCGCCGAGCGGCCCCAGGAAGCCGGTGATGGGGGTGAGATGCCCGATGCGGATCACGTCGGCTTGCGCCTTGACGATTGCGGGCATTCCGATGCCTACGAGCGCGGTGGCGCTGGCTGCTCCCTTAAGGAGCGTACGACGAGTCAAATCATCAGAATGTGCCATGGCCGTTTCCTTCCTCCCGATCATCTTGTCGTGGTTACTTGCTGCGATCTGTGATCACAGTTAGACTGTCCGAAAATGAGCAACTTGTCGAGCCCCCGAATTACCGAGACTCCTTCGGCCATCGCCCAGATCGGCCGGCTGGAGCGCGTGACCCTGGGCGAACGCGTCCACGCCGAGCTGCAGGAGCTTCTGATGAGCGGCGAACTTGCTCCAGGGCAGAAAATGTCTCTCCGCAGTGTCGCCGAAACCCTCGGGGTTTCGATGATGCCGGTCAGGGAGGCGGTTGCGCGTCTCGTCTCGGACCAGTCTCTGGAGGTTCTGCCCAACCGGGCCGTGCGCGTTCCGCTGATGACCCGCTCGCGCTTTCAGGAGTTGACGGCGGTGCGGCTCGCCGTCGAGGGATTCTCGGCCGAGGAGGCGGCGCGCCGCCGGACTGTCCAGGATGTGGCCGAGATCAAGCGTGCCGAGGAGGCTTTCCTGGCAGAGGCGCGCAGCCCGAACCCGCGGGCCGATCTGGCCGTGCGGGCCAACAAGGAGCTGCACTTCGCCATCTACCGGGCAACGAACATGCCGACACTGGTCGGGATCATCGGAGGCCTCTGGCTGAAGATCGGGCCAGTTCTGAATTTCGACCTCAAGGTTTCGCCTGAGCGCCTGCGCACCGGCGGGGCGGCGGAGCACCACCGCAAGCTCGTCGCCGCCATCGAGGCAGGAGACGGGGCTGCCGCGCGCAACGCGCTCGTGAACGACATCCGGGGAGCTGCCAGCTTCATCGAGAGCACCGGACGCCTGCTGGAGTAGCCGATGTCTCGAATCCTGCAGCGCTCCTTTTCTGTGCCGGAAACGCCGGGGCCAACCGCCCGCCGATCCTCCGGAATAATCCCCTGGAATGGAGATCGATACCATGCATCTTGATATTGCCGGACTGCGTGTCCTGGTGACGGCCGGCGCTGCCGGAATCGGGCTCGAGATCGCCCGCGCGTTCCTGCAGGAGGGGGCGCGGGTCCATGTCTGCGATGTGGACCGTTCCGCCCTCGACGCAATCGCCTCGACCGATCCGGATCTGACCCGCTCCTATGCGGACGTGTCCGACCGGACCGATGTCGCTCGGGTCTTTGAGGAGGCTCTGGGAGCGCTCGGGGGCCTCGACGTTCTCGTCAACAATGCCGGCATCGCAGGCCCGACCGGCCGGGTGGACGAGATCAACCCGGAGGATTGGGATCGCTGCCTCGATGTTTGCATCACCGGACAGTTCAACTGCACCCGGCTGGCTGTCCCCCATCTCAGAAAGAGCCGGAATGCATCGATCGTGAACCTCTCGTCGGCAGCCGGCCGGTTCGGCTTTCCGCTGCGAACTCCCTATGCGGCGGCCAAGTGGGCGGTGATCGGCTTCACCAAATCTCTGTCCCGGGAGCTGGGGGGTGACGGCATCCGTGTGAACGCGATCTTGCCGGGCATTGTCGCGGGAGACCGACAGCGCCGGGTGCTTGAGGCCAAGGCGCAGCAGCTCGGGATCTCATTCAGCGAGATGGAGCGCAGCGTGCTCGCGAATACATCGCTGAAAGACTACGTCACGGCGCAGCAGCTCGCGGATCAAATCCTGTTCCTGTGTTCGCCTCGCGGGCGAACGATTTCGGGGCAGGCCATCGCCATCGACGGCGACCTCCAGATGCTCTCGTAACGAGAACGCCGGATATCTTATCTGCGGGAGCGTCTAAAAGGCTCCGCCTTCGGAGGTGAGATCTCGCATTGAGGGCATGCCCACGTTCTTGTCCAGAGACCTCGATCAGGACTGCGGGTTCTCACCCCGGCCGGAACGAGCGAGAAGGACGGTATACTTTATCCGGGGCCGCCTCGCGCCGCGAGCGCAATCGAGTCGGCGACGAAATCGTAGCGCTCGGTGAGCGTGCTCGTCGCGACCCTGATGTGGTTGGTGGGAGCGACCGAGCATTTGGTGCCCGGAAGAACGGCAATGCCTCGGGCTGCCAGCGTGACGAGCGCGTATTGTTCGGATGCGACGGGAATCCAGATGCACAGACCGTCTCCCGGCGGGATGTCGATGCCGCGCTCGCGCAACCGGTCCGTCAGCGATGCGCGGCGTGCGGCATAGATGCCGCGCGCGTGGGCGACCATGTGTGTGCTGTCGGGATCGTTAAGAAGCCAGGCCGTCGTTGCCTGCAGAAGGCGGCTCGTCCATCCCGAGCTGAAGCTGCGGTAGGACTGGATCTGCTTGACGACATTGACCGAGCTGGACAGCACGGCGAGCCGCAGATCGGGTCCCAGCGATTTCGAGACGGACAGGATGTGAATGACCCTCCCAGGGAACAGATCGCCGAGACTGACCGGGGGCAGGGGAGAGACGTCGCCTACGCCATCGTCCTCGATGATGAAGCAGTCGCTCGCCTCCAGCGTCCTGGCGAGGTTCGCCAGGCGCCGTTGGCTCACCGCCCGGCCGGTCACCGAGTGCGTGCGCGGCTGATAGATGAAAGCCGTCGGATTCTTCTGGAGGGCCTTCGCGAGCGATGCCGGAACCGGCCCATCGGAATCGCATTCGACCGGAATAATCTCGGCGCCGAGATCCTCGATGATATCGAGAATGCGCATCGCGGTCGGATCCTCGATGGCGATGGATGCGCCGGGCATCACCAGAGCGTGCAGGGCCGAATAGACGGCATTGTAGCCGCCATTCGTGGCCAGGAACGTCTCCGGGCGGTATGGCCAGCGTCCCTCGACGGCCGAGCGCAGCTCGCTGAGGATCGGCGTCCGCTCGTAGCTGTTCAGGTTTTCGGCATGGGCCGCATGGGTAAGGGCCTGCGTGAGGGGCGGCAGAAGCTCACGATCAGGCACGGCCATCGTCAGATCGAGCACGCCTTCGCCGAAATGTCCGACGCTGCCCATGCGGGCCGGGCGCGGCGCGACAGTGTTTCCGAAAACCCATGATCCGTTGCGACCCCGGCCGCTGATCATTTTCTGTCGGCGAAGCTCGCTCCATGCTTCGGAGACGGTCGCAGGACTGACACCGAGCCTGAAGGCCAGGTCGCGCACCGTCGGGAGGCGCGCGCCGATGGGAAGAGCTCCCGACCGGATGAGGGCACTCGTCTCGACCGCGATGCCGCGGGCGGTGCGCTCCTTCAGTCGCTGGGCCAGCCACTCTGCGTCAGGAATATGATCCATGCTCAAGTCGTCTTTTAATGTTCGATAACATAATAGTTATTGATCGGAAGAAATGAACATTTAATTTCTGATCCCGGCAAACATTTGACCGGCGGGTTCACCCGCCGGCGAGCGGCTGGAGAACAATGTGAAGGTTACCGTCCGTCTGGCGCTACGCGATTGGGATTACATGACGCCGCTGGTGCTTGGCGACGTCACGTCGGACCGCATCCATGTTCAGGTGGACCGGGTTGGCACTCTGCCGGAGGATTTCGCCAACGATCCGCGCTACGACGCCAGCGAGATCTCGTTCAGCCGCTACACGACAGGGCGTGCCCGCGGGGATGCGGCAATCGTCGGCGTCCCGAATTTCCTCATGCGGGGCTTTCGCCATCGCTGCATCATCACCGCCCGCACGAGCCCGCTCACCCGGCTGGAAGAGCTCAAGGGAGGACGGATCGGCGTCACCGGCTGGCAGGATTCCGGAAACACTTGGACGCGAGCCGCTCTGGCGCAGGCCGGGGTCGGGATCGAGGACGTGCGCTGGTATGCTGGCCGCCTGACCGAGGCGCATCCGATCGTCGACCGTCTCGGACCTTACGCGCGACCCGGGCGGATCGAGGCCGTGCCGGGCGAGCGGCCGATGCTCGAACTGCTGGAAAGCGGCGAACTCGATGCCGTCTTCACTCCGTTCATGCCTCCCGGCTTCTTCGCCCGCGACTCGAAGTTCCGTCACCTCCTGCCGGACCTGCATGGCGCGGAACTCCGCTATTTCAACGCCGTCGGCTACATGCCCGGGATCCACGTTCTCGGTATCAAGGCCGCCTTCGCGACCGAACACCCGTGGCTGCCGCAGGCGCTGAGCGATCTTCTCGACGAATCCCAGCGCGTGTGGCTGGAGAAGCGCCGCAAATATGCGGATACGACCCCCTGGATCATCGATGAACTCGGCCGTAGCGCGCGCGACTTGCCCGAGAGCTGGAACGCCAGTGGTCTTGAGCCCAATCGGAAGATGATCGCCGATTTCCTGGCTGAGGTCCGCAACCAGGGCCTCGCCGACACCGACCTCACGCCGGATACCCTGTTCCCGGCCGTCACGAACCTCGCAGGAGAGCTCGCATGAAAGTAGCCTTGGGTCAGTTTGCCGTCAGCCGGGAGTGGCAGGACAACGCAGAGACCTGCATCAGGCTGATGAAGCAGGCGGAGGCCGGCGGCGCCGATCTCCTGGTGCTCCCGGAGGGCATTCTCGCGCGCGACATCGCCGATCCGGATATCGTGCTGAGGACGGCGCAGCCGCTCGATGGTCCGTTCATGACGCAGGTTCTCGAAGCCAGCCGCGGCTCGAACCTGACCATGATGACCTGCATCCACGTGCCGTCCGGATCGGGGCGTGTGTTCAACGTGCTCGTGACCGTGCGCGATGGAAAGATCGTCGCCCAGTATCGCAAGCTGCACCTCTACGATGCCTTCTCGGCCAAGGAATCGACCAACGTTCAGCCGGGCAGCGAGATTCCCGGGATCTTGGAGATTGCGGGCCTCAAGGTCGGCATGATGACCTGCTACGATCTGCGCTTCCCGGAGATGGCGCGCCGGCTCGCCGTGGACGGCGCCGACGTGATCGTGCTGCCGGCGGCCTGGGTTCGTGGGCTCGGGAAGGAGGCGCATTGGGATGTCTTGGTCACGGCCCGCGCGCTGGAGAACACCTGCTATCTCGTCGCCGTCGGTGAATGCGGCGAGCGCAATATCGGTGCGAGCATGGTGGTCGATCCGCTCGGCGTGGCGATTGCCCGCGCCGGAGAGGCGCCGACGCTCCTCTTCGCCGAAATCGATCCCTCGCGGATCGCCCATGCGCGCTCCGTGCTGCCGGTTCTGGCAAACCGGCGTTTCGCACGCCCGGAACTCGCCCACGCTGTGCAGTCGCAGACGGAAGCCGCCTGACGTTCAAAAAGGAAGGGAACGACAACATGACCATTCGAAGCATTCTGTGCGCCACGGCGATGGCCGTTGTGATGACCCAGGCGCCGGCTTTTGCCCAGTCTGCGCCGGCCGGCGATATTCCGCAGCAGAAAGTGAAGGAAGACCTTCGCGCCAAGCTGCCGGAGGAGATCAGGACATCGAACAAGCTGACTTCGGTCAACAGCGGTTCGTTCCCTCCCTATGAGATCGTCACCGACGCGCACACCATGACGGGCGCGAGCGCCGACCTCACCGAGGCGATTGGCCAGCTGCTCGGCGTCAAGATCGAGCACGCCACGGTCAACGGGCTTTCCGCGCTGCTGAGCGGCATCAAGTCGGGCCGCTATCAGTTCTCGATGGGGCCCATCGGCGACTTCAAGTCCCGCCAGGACGCCAATGACTTCGTCGACTGGGTGCAGGAATACGTCGTCTTCGCCGTTCAGAAAGGCAACCCGAAGGGCATCAACTCCCTGCAGGATGCGTGTGGCGCGCGCATCGCAGTGCAGTCGGGCGGCTCGGCCGAGAAGGTGATCAAGGCGCAGGCCGAAAAGTGCACGGCGGAAGGCAAGCCGGCGCTTGAGGTTCAGTCCTATTCCGACCAGCCGACGTCGATCCTCGCCGTCCGTTCGAAGCGCGCGGATGCCTTCTTCTCGTCGCAGGCGCCGCTGACCTACTTCGTGCAGCAGTCCAACGGGGAACTCGAGCTGGCGGCCGTCGGCAAGCAGAACGGCTTCGAGGATCTGTTCCAGGGAGCGGTCGTAACGAAGGATTCCCCACTCGGCGGGGTACTGCTTGGTGCCGTCGAGGAACTCATGAAGAACGGCACCTATGCGGCGATCATGAAGAAATGGGGTCTTGAAAACAACATGATCTCCAAGCCCGGCATCAATCTGGCGCAGAAGTAATGAACATGACCGAGCGCACCTTGAGTCCCACGATGGAGCTTCGCGACGTTGCCAACGCGCATCAACCGATAGAATGGGGCCGCTGGCTTCTCTGGGCATTCGTGCTGATCGTGGCGGGGAACTTCGCCTGGATCGTCGCCTGGAACAAGAACTTCGGCTGGCCTATCGTGGCGCAGTGGTTCACCGCCGCATCGATCCTCAAGGGATTGTCGGTGACGCTCGGTCTGACCGTCGTGGCGATGGCCATCGGCATTGCCGTCGGTCTTCTCCTGGCCATCGCCCGGATGTCGAAGGACACTCTTTTCCGTTCTCTGGCGACCCTGTTCATCTGGTTCTTCCGCGGCACGCCGCTGCTGGTCCAGCTGATCTTCTGGTACAACCTGTCGACCCTGTTCCCGGAGATCTCGATTGCGATCCCGTTCGGTCCCACGCTCGTCAGCTGGAACACGAACGACCTCATCACGCCCATGACGGCGGCAATCGCAGGGCTGTCGCTCAACGAGGCGGCCTACATGGCCGAGATCATTCGTGGGGGTCTCTTGTCGGTCGACAAGGGACAGGTCGAGGCGACGGACGCATTCGGCATGACCCGCGCCCGGGCCTTGCGGCGCATCATCATTCCGCAGGCAATGCGCTCCATCATTCCGCCGACCGGCAACCAGCTCATCAGCATGATCAAGGCGACATCGCTCGTGAGCGTCATCGCCATGGCGGACCTGCTTTACTCCGTGCAGGCGGTCTACAACCGCACCTTCGAGGTCATCCCGATGCTGATGGTGGCGGTGATCTGGTATCTGATCATTACGTCCATCCTCAATATCGGACAGGGATTCATCGAACGGTATTACGCCCGCGGCGAGCGTGGCGCTTCCGAAGCCAGTGCCCGCGCCGCTATCCGTCTGGAGGAACCGGCATGAACGTCGCCGCCAAAGTCATCGAGTCCGCTACGGCCGAGCCTCTGGTTCGGGCCCGCAACGTTCACAAGTCCTTCGGCAGCAACGAGGTGCTAAAGGGCATCGACCTCGATGTCATGCCCGGAGAGGTGGTCGTGATCCTCGGTCCTTCGGGATCAGGAAAATCCACCTTCCTGCGTTGCATCAACCATCTCGAGGCGATCGACCGGGGCTCCATCGAGGTAGATAGCGAGCAGATCGGTTACGAACTCCGGCACGGTCGTCTGCACAAGCTCTCCGACCGGGCCATCGCCGTGCAGCGCCGCAAGATCGGCATGGTGTTCCAGCAGTTCAATCTCTATCCGCATATGACGGCGCTGGAGAACATCGTCGAGGCACCCGTCGGCGTGCACAAGCAGAGCCGGAAGGAAGCCGAGGCCTATGCGATGGAGCTGCTGGGGCGGATCGGCCTCGCCAACAAGGCTCACGCTTATCCGCGTCAGCTGTCAGGCGGCCAGCAGCAGCGGGTTGCGATCGCTCGCGCGCTCGCGATCCGGCCGAAGCTGATGCTGTTCGACGAGCCGACCTCGGCGCTCGATCCCGAACTCGTCGGGGAAGTGCTGGCCACGATGCGGGACCTCGCCGAGCAGGGTCTCACGATGATCGTCGTCACCCATGAGATCGGCTTTGCCCGCGAAGCGGCAGATCGGGTCGTCTTCATGGATGGCGGGAATGTGGTCGAGCAGGGCAAGCCGGAGGTGGTGCTGTCGAACCCGACGCATCCCCGGACGCGCCTCTTCCTCAGCCGGTTCATTCAAGGTCACTGAGAGGTCCGGCTCTTTCTCGCGAGGATCGATGTCTCCAACACGACAAGGCCCGCACGAAGCGGGCCTTGCTTTTTTCACTCTGCATTTTTCGGCGAGCCGGAGTCGCCTCACCGAAAATGCCAGCGCGATTGAGTGCCGAGGTCAGTTGACCTGCTGGATCGCCGACAGCTTCCAGGGCTCCCCGGCCTCGCGGCGGAAGGTCCAGACCTCCGTCACTTCCTCGGGCTTGCCGATGTCGCCCGGAGCCGGCGCGCGAGTGGCGCGGTCCACCATCTGCTCGGTGAGTTCGTAGCGCATCGCGACGGTCGCGTAGTCCGTTACGCCCTCGCGCCAGGCTTCCGCCAGATCGCCCTGCAGGAGCTTCACGCCGGAGATGGTGTTGAGCACGCCCTTGCGGGCATTCTCGTTCAGCTCTTCCTGGAGGTAGCCGGCCATTTCGGGTGTGGACAGGTTCCAGAGAGCCGCCACGTCCTCACGACCATACGCCATCTGGACATCGTGCAAGGCACGTTCGAACGCGGCGTAGTCATCCGGTTCGATCTCGAGCGTCTCGGACGGCTGACGAGTGCCCGCGGCGGCTGCCGGGGCACCCATGGCCGCAGGACTGGCCCCAGGGGACACGCCGCCCATCGAGGGCTTGAGGCCATCGAGGCTGGACCGGCGCATCGGCTCACCGGCTCCCGCTCCCGCCATCGCCGGCTGTTGCCGGCGGCGGAAGAACTGGACGGCCAGATAGACCAGGCCGCCGATCAGGGCCACCTGCACGAGGATGCCGAGGATCGAAGCCAGAGATCCCAAGCCTCCGAACAGGCCCGCACCGAACAGAGCCCCCAGGAGACCCGCGCCCAGCAGGCCTGCGAAGAACCCGCCGCCAAAGCGGCTTCGGGCAGGCTGAGCGGCCTGCGCCGCAGCGGCGGCCGGACCCGCCTGGGTCTGGCTGGGCGATGTCTGTGACCGCTGCATCGGCTGCGCCGTCGTCGGGGCCGTTCGCGTCGCGGGCGGCGCTTCGAACGTGCGGGCGCCTCGTGAGCCGAAACTGCCTTTGCCGCCGGGGCGGGCATCCGCCACTCCGGCTGTAGCCAATGTGATGATGCCAGCCATGATTGCGGCGAGGAAGCGTCGGCCTGCCTGCCGATCGGGAGAGTTCAAGGTCATGGTGTGCTGCTCTTGATCCGTTCTGTCGCTCGGGCTCGTCACTCGCGCTCGCCCGTGAGGTTGAGCAGGAGCTGGAAGAGGTTGATGAAGTTGAGGTAGAGCGACAGCGCCCCGAATACGGCCATCTTGCTGTTGGCCTCGTGCCCGAAGCCCTCGGCGTACTGCTCCTTGATCGACTGCGTGTCGTACGCCGTCAGGCCCGTGAACACGAGCACGCCGATGATCGAGATCGCGAACTGCAGCACGCTCGAGCCCAGGAACAGGTTTACCAGCGAGGCGATCACGATGCCGATCAGGCCCATGATCAGGAACGAGCCGAACTGCGACAGGTCGCGCTTCGTCGTGTAGCCGTACAGGCTCGTGGCCCCGAACATCGTGGCCGTGATGAAGAACGTGCGGGCAATGCTCGTGCCGGTGAAGACCAGGAACACGGAGGCCAGCGACAGGCCCATGACGGCGCAGAACGCCCAGAACAGCACCTGGGCCTTCGCGGCCGAGATGGTCTGCATGCGGAACGACAGGAAGAATACGAAAGCCAGCGGCGCCAGCATCACCACCCATTTCAGGGGCGTCTGGAAGATCGGCACATACAGCGCTGGCGTCGAGGCGACGGCGAAGGCGACCAGCCCGGTCAAGGCGAGGCCGATGCCCATGTAGTTGTAGACCCGCAGCATGTGCTGGCGCAGGCCCGCATCGAAGAGGGCACCGCTCGGGCGGGCTGTGGCGGTCTGCCAGGCAAAGGGAGTGTTCATCAAAGGTCCTCCTGTGGGGAATTACTGAAGTGTGTGGGCGAGCCGGATGGCGGCGCGCTCAATGGCTTTCTCGCTGCCGTTGCCGGTCAGGGCGTAGGCGAGGGGGCCGGTCTGCCAGTAGGCGGCATTCGCGGTCTCGAAATGCGCGAGCGTCGGGGCGATGACATTGAAGGCCGGTACGTGCGCGGCGAAGAGAGAGACCCGCCCCAGGTCGCCGGTCTCGATGGCGATCTCGACGCTATGGCCCTCCCGCGAGGGGAAGACCTGTGCGTCCACCACCCGCCATCCGGCGGGCAGAGCCGGGAGCGCAATTCCGGTCTTGGCGAGGATCTCGGCGGGATCGTACGCGCCTGTCGAGGGTTGCGAGGCCATGCGGGCTCGCAGCAGCGCCGTTTCGTGAGAGTGCAGGGCGTCCTCGACGAAGGCGGGCGGCTTGGGGGAGGCCAGGGTATCGGTGATGCCGAGTTCTCCCTGCGCATGGGCGAACCAGCCGAATCCGACAAGAGCCACCACCGCTGCGATGCGGCGGAGCCTGAGACCGAGCTCGCGCCAGGAGAGCGCCCGCTCGAGCCGGGCGGCGGCGGCCAGCATGGGCTCCGGCGGGCGGGGCAACTGGTCGGCAAAGGCCAGTCTCAGGGCATCGCGGTTCTTGAGATCGGCCATGACCAGCGCGGCGGCCTCCGGAGACCGGGCAAGATGGTCCTCGATCTCGATCCGGCGCGTCGGATCGAGCTGGCCGTCCACATAGGCGTGCAGATCGCCCTCGGTGATGGGATCAGGCATCGGATCCTCCGACGATACGCAAATTGGGTTGGGGTCTGGTTCCGGATGGCGGTGCGGATTCCTGGCCGGTCTCGAAGGTGCGCAATGCCGCGCGGGCCCGAGCCAGGCGGGACATCAGCGTCCCGAGGGGAATGCCAAGAGTCGCAGAGGCCTCCTGATAGGACAGGTCCTCGATTGCGACGAGATGCAGGACGGCCCGCTGCTCGTCCGGTAGGCTCAGGAACGCGGCCTGGATCTGCCGGAGCCTGACCCGGCTTTCCTGCTCAGGCGGAGCGGCTGTGTCCGCGAGGATCTCCGCCGCCTCGAGGCGGCTGGCCTCCGCGCGGTGGCGCCGGCGCGTGTCGATGAAGGTGTTGTGCAGGATGGAGAGCAGCCATCCGCGCAGGTTGCCGCCAGAGCGGAAGGAGCCCCGCCGCTCATAGGCGCGGACGAGGGTGTCCTGCACCAGGTCCTCGGCCATGCTTTCGTCGCGGGCCAGGGACCTAGCGTAGCGGCGCAGGGGCCCCAGTAGGCCGATGACATCCAGACGCTTCGGGTCGCTCATGCCATGTATACGAAGCTCACACGAACATTAATCCAAGCGTTCGTGAAAAAATCTTCGTTTATGTGGCGGTGAGCTGGTCCAAATGTCGCCTGAACCGCCGCTGCGGCTGCGCGAGCCCTTTGGCGTGCCCCTGTGCTACATAGGAAAAGCCAAGGTGCCGTTCGGAGTTTCCAGCTTTCTGATCCACGAGCGGTGCTGGGCAGCGGTTCCGCTCGGCACGAGCGCTGCGGTGTCATCGTGCTGCGTGAGCATGGCCGGGGAGTTCGGGAAGGTCCCTCCCGGAGGCTCCAGCTTCCGCATCCACTCCCGATGCTGCCGACGTGTCCCATCCGCGCCGACCGCTTGGCCCACCCAGACGAGACCCAAGGATATAGCTGCAAGACAGGTGATGGCGCGTCTTCGCATCGGTGCCCCCTTCGAGATCGAAACAATCGATAATTTTTGTGCGAACCTGCGAAGCTAGGGCGGATGGTGCCGCCGGTCAAAGCGGCCGGTGCGCGATAGTCTGTCACGCTTGTCGCGGGCCCCGGAGTGGGAATACTCACACCGAGAGACGAATCCATCTCGACTATTTGAGGAGCGATCGTCGGACCCCGCCGTGACACCCGGCGTTTCACCGTTACCACAAAAATACAAGGATCGGGAATGCAAGCCTCCAAAGGCCGCAACACGGTCATTGATTTCTGGCGGGGCCTTGTTCTCGTCATCATCTTCATCAATCATGTTCCGGGTAATCTTCTGGAGCATCTGACGCCGCGCAACTATGGCTTCTCCGATGCGGCTGAAGCCTTCATCTTCATCTCCGGCCTGTCCGTAGCCATGGTCTATTACCCCAGGCTGCCGCAGGGCGATGTTCTCGGCGTGATCAGGCGGTGCTTCCGCCGCTCGTTCGAGCTCTATCGCATGCACCTCATCCTGACGGGATGCGCGATTGCGCTCTTCTCGGTCGGCTATGTGGCGAGCGACGACATCAGCTTGATAGAAGCGCATGGCCGCAACATGGTTTTCGAGGACACGGCGCGGGGCATCACGGGGGTGCTTCTGCTCGGACACCAGCTCGGCTATTTCAATATCCTGCCTCTCTATATCGCCCTGATGCTGTGGGCGCCGGTCGCCATGATCCTGATGCGGATCCATGTCGTTCTGGCGATTGCGATTTCGGTCGGCATTTATGCTCTCGCACGCGCGGACATCCTCGCGTTCCCAAGTTGGCCCGAGCCGGGGAAATGGTTCTTCAATCCGTTCGCTTGGCAGTTCCTGTTCACCATCGGAATCGCAACCGGCGCCTTCCTGGTGCGTCCAGGCATACCCTATCTGCGTCTCGCATTCGCCAGCGCCGTCATTCTCCTCGTGGCATCCCTGGTGATCATGACGGAGGGCTTCGGGATGGCTCCGGGGCTGCTCTGGAATGCGTTCAACGATCTCGACATTATCAAGAGCGATCTCGGCCTCGGGCGGCTGGTCCACTTCCTGGCGCTCGCCTATGTGGTCTCGCAGCTTCGTCTCGGCCAGGTGCTCCAAGGGACTGCCTTCGGGGCGGAGATGATGCGTTTGGGGCGAAACTCCCTTCCGGTCTTCGCCGTCGGGTCCGTCCTGAGCGCTCTCGGCGAGATCACCATGACGCTGGCCGCCGTGAAGTCGTCCGCTAGCCCCCATATTGTCGGCATGGTATTCACCTTGATCGGCATCATTGGACTCCTCGCACTGGCACGGTATCTGGAATGGAAGAAGGGCATTGCCGCTCCCCGGGAAGGACGGGCAGGACAGCTTGGTCACTTCGGCATGCCGTCCGGGCCGCTTCCGCGGCAGCCTTGACCCTAATCGTCACGAGCGGTTCTGCATTCGCGCAGGATCCTGCCTGCCATGGGGCCCGCCCGGTTTTCTCCGCTTCCGGCAAGCTGGAGAGCCTTCCGCGGCGGCTCAGGCGGCATGAGCCCATCCGGATCCTAGCCATCGGGTCGTCCTCGACCGAAGGCATCGGAGCCTCCTCGCCAGCGTTTTCCTATCCGGCCCAGCTTCAAGAGGATCTCGGCGACATCTGGAAGGGACGAGTGATCGTCGACAATGCCGGGAAGGGTGGCGAGACGATTGTCGAGACCATCATACGGCTCGAGGCTGCCCTGAAGGCAAACAAGCCGGATCTCGTCATCTGGCAGGTCGGTACGAACGATGCTGTGCAGGGAGCCGAGGAAGGCCGGTTCGCAGCCCTTCTCGGCCGCGGGATCGATGCCGCGCAGGCGGCCGGAGTCGACCTGATTCTTCTCGATCCGCAATATTACCCGACCATCCAGAATCCGACCCGATACGAGCGCTTCGTCCGCCTCGTCGGCGCGGCGGCGGCGCGCGAGCAGGTGCCGCTGTTCTCACGCTACACCCTCATGAAGGAGTGGGGAGAGCGCCCAGGGAACATCCTGGCCTCCATGCTTTCAAGGGATGGCTTTCACCTGGGCGACCGTGGTTATGACTGCATCGCGCAGCTTGTCGCCGAAGGCATCCGTACGATGGTCGCTGCGCCGCCTGCGGTTTCCGATCCGATGGTCGCAGCGGCTTCGCGGCGCTGAGGTCGAGCAAGTGATCCCTGATAGGCCCAGGGTTTCACAACGCCGGGTGATCCAGCCGCCCGCCCGGAAAGACGTCCTCACTCTGGACGAATGATCAGTTCCGGGCGCCCTTGGCTGACGAACGAATAGGTGGCTGTTCCCTGGGTGCCGATCATGACGGCCTCGACCACCGGCTCGCTGATCGGGCCGTCCGCCGCCCAATCCACCACGAAGTTGGCTCCCGTCCCGGCCCGGCGATCCTCACCGGCCACGAACATCTCGACCGTCGCCAGCGGCTTGAGGGCTACGGGTCCGTCAAGGTACGCCTGGACGAGTTTGCCGTCCGTATCGTGGTAATCGACCCGCCCCAGAACGAGAAGCTTCTCCCGAGAGGTGTTATGAATGCTGAGGGTGGTCGCCAGATTGACGCGGGAGCGTCCGCTCATCATCCGGATCGACGAGTAGGCCGGAACGTAGACCGTGCGGCGCACCTCCGCGCCGGTCGGGCCCGCATCGGCAAGCGATGTCCGGAAAAGATGAATCGGGTCGGACGGGCGGTCACGGGTGGAGCCTGACCGCATGTCCGACACCGCGATCCTGCCTTCTTCACGGACATGCGTGACCGGGACCGGCTGGCGTCCCGTGCTCCAGACGAGGAGACCGCATCCGAAGAGCAGCAGCGCGACAGCCTCGAACATGCGCATGTTCATCGAATCCTCCCTGTCTGAACCGCCTCCATAAGGCTCGGGATCATCCCGCCTGCGGACTAAACCCCGCCTGCCCAAATTGCCTCGCAATGTGCTTGACATGAGAAAACTGTGAGAGGAGGGCATCAAATCAAGCGGCGACTTCCGCAATGAATGCCGGTCCGGTGATGTGTTGGGCTGCGGTGACGACTTTGTGAGGCTCCCGGGATTGGGGCATGTGCAGAATGCAGCCCTTTCATGAGGCAGGTCGTATTGCAAAGAGGCGGGATGCAGCCGATATGAGCGGTGGCTGATTTCAACGCGGCACCGCTTTTTCTTCCTCCCGGCGCTGCCGTGTCGGCCGT
>JBOZRS010000019.1:0-10264 GCA_050789065.1 Microvirga sp. | reverse complement strand
GATGCGGAATTCCTGCACCTTCGCGGCCCCGGCCGGCTTCGGCCAAGCCTTGCCTTCGGTGTATTGGGAGTTCTTGGGAAGCGTGAATTGGGCCATTAGGACTTACCTTGCCTCTACTTCGTCATGTCCGAATTCGATCCGGGCATCCACGCCTGTCGCTGCGATTCTGGCGTGGGAAGACGTGGATGGCCGGGAGGACCCGGCCATGACGGCTGATGTCAGTACACGCGAGCCTTCGGCTCGATGTACTGGATGTCGTTGGACATCGTGTAGGTGTGCACGGGGCGGTAATCGATCGTCACCTTGTGGGAGGTGTCGTCGAGCCACGCGAGCGTGTGCTTCATCCAATTCTTGTCGTCGCGCTCGGCGAAGTCCTCGCGGGCGTGGGCGCCGCGCGATTCCTGGCGGTTGAGCGCGCCTTCCATGGTGACGACCGCCTGTCCGATCAGGTTGTCGAACTCCAGCGTCTCCAGGAGGTCCGTGTTCCAGATCAGCGAACGGTCCGTGACCTTGACGTCGGCGGCCTTGTTCCAGACCTTATGGATGAGCTCCTTGCCCTCGGCCAGAACCTCGCCGGTGCGGAACACCGCGCAGTTGTTCTGCATGGTCTTCTGCATCTCGAGGCGCAGCTCGGCGGTCGGCGTCGAGCCGTTCGCATAGCGGAACCTGTCGAGGCGCGAGAGCGCGAGGTCGTCGGCGCCCTTCGGCAGGTCAGCGTGACGCGCGTTCGGCTCCAGGATCTCGGCGCAGCGCAGCCCCGCTGCGCGGCCGAACACCACGAGGTCGATGAGCGAGTTCGAGCCGAGGCGGTTCGCCCCGTGCACGGACACGCAGGCCGCCTCGCCGAGCGCCATGAGGCCCGGCACCACGGTGTCCGGGTTGCCGTTCTTCAGGGTCAGCACTTCGCCGTGATAGTTCGTCGGAATGCCGCCCATGTTGTAGTGGACGGTCGGCAGGACCGGAATCGGCTCCTTCGTGACGTCGACGCCCGCGAAGATCTTGGCGCTTTCCGAGATGCCGGGCAGACGCTCGTGCAGGATCTTCGGGTCGAGGTGATCGAGGTGCAGGTAGATGTGGTCCTTGTTCCGGCCCACGCCGCGACCGGCGCGGATCTCCATGGTCATCGAGCGGGAGACCACGTCGCGGGAGGCCAAGTCCTTCGCGGAGGGCGCATAGCGCTCCATGAAGCGCTCGCCCTCCGAGTTCGTGAGATACCCGCCCTCGCCGCGCGCGCCCTCGGTGATGAGGCAGCCCGCGCCGTAGATACCGGTCGGATGGAACTGCACGAACTCCATGTCCTGCAGCGGCAGGCCGGCGCGCAGCACCATGGCGTTGCCGTCGCCCGTGCAGGTATGGGCCGAGGTCGCCGAGAAATACGCGCGTCCGTAGCCGCCCGTGGCGAGGATCGTCATGTGGGCGCGGAAGCGGTGGATCTCGCCGGTCGACTGGTCGAGCGCCACCACGCCGATGCAGCGGCCCTCGTCGTTCATCATCAGGTCGAGGGCGAAGTACTCGATGAAGAAGTTGGTCTGATTGCGGACCGCCTGGCCGTAGAGGGTGTGCAGGATCGCGTGGCCCGTGCGGTCGGCGGCCGCGCAGGTGCGCTGCGCGGTGCCCTTGCCGAATTCGGTGGTCATGCCGCCGAAGGGACGCTGATAGATCTTGCCCTCGGCCGTGCGGGAGAAGGGAACGCCCCAATGCTCCAGCTCGTAGACGGCCGCGGGAGCATTACGCACCAGGTACTCGATGGCGTCCTGGTCGCCGAGCCAGTCCGAGCCCTTGACGGTGTCGTACATGTGCCAGCGCCAGTCGTCCGGGCCCATGTTGCCGAGCGAGGCGGAGATGCCTCCCTGCGCCGCCACGGTGTGCGAGCGGGTGGGGAACACCTTGGTGATGCAGGCGGTGCGAAGCCCGGCCTGGGAGCAGCCGACGGTGGCGCGCAGACCCGCGCCGCCCGCGCCCACGATCACCACGTCGAAGGTGTGATCGATGATGTTGTAGGCCTTGCCGTTGACGGCAGGGCCGTTCGTTGCTTGAGCCATGAGAGAATTCCTTAAACCAGGATGCGGCCGAGGCTGACCTTGAGAATGGCGTAGAGGCAGGAGACCGCGATGATCACCGCGTAGAAGTTGTTCGCGATGACCGCGACGATCTTCAGCCCTTTGTCGTGGACGTAGTCCTCGATGATGATCTGCATGCCAAGGCGCATGTGATTGGTCACCGAGACCACTGCGAGGATCAGGATGATCGCCACCAGCGGATGCGACACGATGGCGATGGCCTGCTCGTAGGAGCTGCCGGCGAGCGCCGCCACGATGATGACGAAGGCAATGATGAGCGGGATGTTGGACACCGCCGTGACGCGGTGGATCCACCAATGCTCCACTCCGTGCCCGGCGGCGCCGAGGCCCTTCACGCGAGCGAGCGGGGTGCGCATGGAAACGCGGGTGTCAGCCCTGTTGTCGGCCATGGGTCCGGTCTCCTTAGAACGCGATGAAAGCCACGACCCAGATCGCCAGCGTGAGCGCGATCGAGCCGATGAGGGTGTAGCGGGCCATGTTGATGCGCTGGACGGCTTCCATGCCGTAGCCGAAGTCCCACACCAGATGGCGCACGCCGCCGAGCATGTGGTGCATGAGGATCCAGGTGTAGCCGAACAGGATCAGGTAGCCGAGGGGCGAGCCGAAGAACCACTGCACGGCGTCGAAGGCGGGCGGGCCGGAGGCCAGGGCCACGAGCCAAATGGCAAGGAGCGCGATACCGCCGTACAGCGCCGTGCCGGTGATGCGGTGGGCGACGGACATCGCCATGGTCCAGCTCCACCGGTAGATTTGAAGATGGGGGGATAAAGGCCTCGGGGCCACTTTCGCCTCAGCCATGGCGTTCACTCCTGAGCGGCGACAGCATATCGCACAAAAATCGGGACGGTTCGTATCGGATGTGCGGCAACACCGCAATGCGCCTTCCGCACGAGATGGTGACAACAGGCACACTTCGTCAGCGGCGAAATGTGCGTCGGGCTCGCTTATCGGGCAATCTTTAATTATTCTCATCTGCCTTCGCGAATGACGAAGGGAGCCCCATGCAGTTCGACCTGACCGACCTGAGCCTCTTCCGCCACGTGGTGGAGGCGGGCAGCATCACCCACGGGGCGGAACGGGCTCATCTGGCGCTCGCCGCCGCCAGCACCCGCATTCGCAACATGGAAAGGTCCTTGGGCACCCCCCTTCTCCTGCGCAACCGCCTGGGCGTCACCCCGACGCCCGCCGGCCGGACCCTTCTGCAGCATGCCCGCGCCATGCTGGCCCAGGCCGAGCGCCTGAAGGAGGATCTCGGATCCTTCACGGGCGGCCTGGCCGGTCAAATCCGCGTCCTGTCCAACACCAATGCCCTGACGGAGTTCCTACCGGAGGCGCTCGGCGCCTTTCTGGCCCAGCACCCGCAGGTCTCCATCGACCTGGAGGAGCGGCTCAGCGACGAGATCGTGGGGTTGATCGCCGAGGGAGTGGGCGATCTCGGCATCGTGGCGGGCACGGTCGATACCGGGCAGCTGGAGACCTACCCGTTCCGCAGCGACCGCTTCGTGCTGGTGGTTCCCGAGGCGCATCCCCTCGCCTCCCGGGCCAGCGTTCCATTCGCCGAGGTGCTGGAGCACGATTTCGTCGGCCTCGACCGGGCGAGCGCCCTGCAGCGCTTCCTGTCGGGCAAGGCGACCCGCATCGGCAGGCCCTTGCGCCTGCGGGTGCAGCTGCGCAGCTTCGACGCGGTCTGCCGCATGGTGGAGGCGGGCGTCGGCCTCGGCATCGTGCCCGAGACCACGGCCCGGCGGGCCGCCCGCACCATGGCCATCGCTCCCGTGGATCTGCAGGACCCCTGGGCCGCCCGCGACCTGACCCTGTGCATCCGCTCCCTGAAGGACCTGCCCCCTTCGGCGCGGCAGCTGGTGGAGCATCTGCGCAAGGAGAGCTGATGCCCTGCCTGGATCGAAAACCGCACTATAGGTTTATGCCGCAGCCAAGCCCGACTGACCACTGAACTGGTAAGCAAGACGAGCCCTGAGCTCCTGCTGCTTCTGTCGCACCATGCTAGGAATTAAGAACACATCGATGAAAAGCCAGACAAATCCGATCAAGATAAAGAACGACAGGATCTGGAGGATGGCCGTTCCAGGGCGCCCAAGATAGAAGCGGTGCGCCGAGAAGATCCCGAGAAAAAACCAGAAGAGGTAAGCCACGACAATGTTGGGGCCCTCATTCGTGACTCGGGTTTCAATAAGTAAGTGCTGCTCTGTTGTAAGCGCCATGTCTGTCTACCCCCTGTTTTTCTGTTAGCTGCCAGATTCCGGCGGCACAGTCGAGTAGCCCTTTGCCTTAGGGTTGTGGGTTGCTGGTTTCCTGGCCGCGCCAGCTTGGCATAGCCAATTGAGGAGCTGGCGAGCATAGGAGGGAAACGACAAAGGCCTTCAAGCAGCGCACATGTGCTATCACGATGCAGCGAAATCCACCGCCGGCATCTGAATCCCCCGCCGGAGACAGGCGGCTTCCAGCGTATTGCGCAGGAGGCACGCGATGGTCATGGGGCCGACGCCGCCAGGGACCGGCGTGATGGCGGAGGCGACTTTCGCCGCTTCCCCGTAGGCCACGTCGCCGACCACCCTGGTCTTGCCCTCGCCAGCGGCCGGGTTCGGCACCCGGTTGATGCCAACGTCGATCACGATGGCGCCGGGCTTGATCCAGTCGCCCCGCACCATCTCGGGCCGCCCGACGGCGGCCACGAGGATATCGGCGCGCCGGCACACGTCGGCGAGGTCGCGGGTCCGGGAATGGGCCACCGTCACCGTACAGCTCTGGCCGATGAGGAGCTGCGCCATGGGCTTGCCGACGATGTTGGAGCGCCCGACCACGACCGCGTCGAGCCCGGCCAGATCCCCCCGCACGGAGCGGATCAGCAGCAGGCACCCCAGGGGCGTGCAGGAGACGAGCCCCGGCACGCCGGTCATGAGGCGGCCCGCATTGATCGGGTGGAAGCCGTCCACGTCCTTCGCCGGATCGATGGCCTCGATCACCTTCTGGGTATCAATCTGCTTCGGCAGGGGCAGCTGCACGAGGATGCCGTCCACCGCCGGATCGGCGTTGAGGCGGGCCACGAGCCCCAGAAGCTCCGCCTCGCCGGTGGAGGCCGGCAGCTTGTGCTCGAAGGAGCGCATCCCGACTTCCGCGGTCTGCTTCGCCTTGTTGCGGACATAGATCTGGCTCGCCGGATCCTCGCCCACCAGTACCACGGCGAGCCCCGGGGTGACACCCCGGCCAGCCAGGTCCCCGACCGCGGCGGCGATGCGGGCCCGCAGGCCCTCCGAATAGGCTTTTCCGTCGATGATCGTGGCGCTCATGGGGGCCCTTGTCCTGTGATGGCGGCGAGTTCCGTGGCGATACGCTCGGCCTCGCCTGCGATCAAGAATGTCTTCAGCCGGGCGGTCGCGCCCGATTCCAGGCTGACGGCCGAGGCCGGGAGCCTCAGGGCCTTGGCCAGGAGCCTTCTGACGCCCTCGTTGGCCGCCCCGTCCTCCGGCACGGCCCGGACCCGAACCTTCAGCACGCGCCTGCCGTCGGAGAGGGCCTCGACCCCGTCGATGGCGTCGCGCCCGCCCCGGGGCGTCACCCGGACGCGGACCTCGAGGCCATCGGGGCGGATGCGCCAGGGCATGGCCAAAAACCTCCTAGAGCAGCGCCGGCGGAATGTATTGCTGGACGACCCTCACGAGAAGGTTCTGGAGGAAGATGATGATGAGGATCAGGATCACCGGCGAGATGTCGACGCCGCCGAGATTGGGCAGGATGTTGCGGATCGGCCGCAGGGCGGGCTCCGTCACCGCGTCCAGGAAGTTCCAGATGGAGCGCACGACATCGTTGCGCATGTTGACCACGTTGAAGGCCACCAGCCAGCTCAGGATCGCCGAGGCGATGATCAGGTAGGTGTAGAGCTGCAGGGCCAGCAGGATGACTTCGAGCAGGGAGCGCATGGGTCACTCGTCAGGATCGGGCGTTGCTCATGTAGCGTTCCGGACCGCCCGGAACAACCCGGCAAAGCTCTTCCGTCCCCTCTTGTCCGCCTAAAAGACGAGGCGGGCCTTCCTCGGGCCGATTGACAGACCAAAGCGAGAGAGCCTAAAAGTCGCCCGCTTGGTTGTTTTCACCGGCCGGGGCTGTAGCTCAGATGGGAGAGCGCTGCAATCGCACTGCAGAGGTCAGGGGTTCGAATCCCCTCAGCTCCACCAAGGCTCAAGTGGTTGAAACGTAAGTAGTTTCGCCCTTCGGCAATGAGCCTCCAAAACAGTCAGAGAAGTCAGTCTGTCACGCTGGTGTCACAGTGACGGAACAAGACGACTATGGCTTCTATTCGCAAGCGCGGCTCCTCCTGGCAGGTTCAGGTACGCCGCGACGGCTTCCCTCCCCTCTCCAAGACGTTCTCCACGAAGGCCGATGCAGTGGCATGGGCACGAGAGAAGGAGAGAGCAATCGACTTGGCAGAACTCCCGACGACCCTCCGTGACCTCAAGGGGATCACCGTAGGCGACCTCTTGCTGCGGTATGAGCAGAGTGTCACGCCCACCAAGCGAGGGGCAGAGGTCGAGCGGTACCGGCTGAAAACCCTCCGCTCCCATTCGGTCGCCTCTATTGCCCTCTCCAGACTTTCTCCGGCATCCATCGTCTCGTACCGCGACGACCGGCTCAAGGTTGTTCAGCCCGGGACGGTTCGCCGTGAACTCGCGATCCTACAACATTGTTTCGAAGTAGCCCGCCGTGAGTGGGGTCTGGCATTGGGGAGCAATCCGGTTCAGCAGATCACCTTACCGGATTGTGCCAAGCCACGAGAGCGGCGACTGGAGGGCGGTGAGGCCGAAAGCATCCTCGATACCCTGAGCCAATCGTCGCCCTGGTACCTCAAGCCGCTCATCATCCTGGCAATAGAGACGGGGATGCGCCGGGGGGAGTTGGTCTCCATTTTATGGAAGGACGTGGACCTGAACGCTCGCACGGTCAGGGTTACCAAGACGAAGAACGGTCACCCTCGGACGGTCCCCCTGTCCCCGACAGCAGTCGAGACCCTCGCCTCCCTACCTCGCAACGATGCGCGAGTGTTCCCCGTGACCGCCAATGCCGTGAGACTGGCATGGGAGCGCCTCCGGAAGCGGGCGGAGGTTACCGACCTTAGACTTCACGATCTTCGCCACGAAGCGGTCAGCCGGTTCTTCGAGTTGGGTCTAAGCACCCCGGAGGTTGCCCTCATCAGTGGCCATCGTGATCCTCGTATGCTGGCCCGGTACACCCACCTACGCCCTGAGAATGTCGCAGCGAAGCTGGCCGAGAGGGGTCGATCCCATGAGGTTCGGACAGGAGGAGACAGCCGGATCAGAGCAGACCAACCGAGAGGGGTTCTGTGAGATGCGACCAAGTAGCTGTGAATGGGCTCCCAAGATGCTGGACTTCAACACTGTTGAAGGCGTTACTCGACCTATGAAGATTGCATCGTTGTTCACCGGGATCGGCGGCTTGGAAGCCGGTCTCCATCGTTCTGGGCACACCACCTTGCTGACCTGCGAGGTGTGGGCACCTGCCGTTGCCGTCCTTGAGGAGCGTTTCAAGGACATAGAGCATCATGCTGATGTTATCTCATTGACGACCCTCCCTCCCGAGACGGAGGTCGTTACCGCTGGCTTTCCTTGTCAGGACCTGTCTCAGGCGGGGAGAACCGCTGGCATCCAGGGACAGCGTTCGGGACTGATCGAACACGTCATTCGACTGATCGACAGCCACCACATCCCACTCGTCGTTCTTGAGAACGTGTCGTTCATGCTGCAACTCGACCGAGGTGCGGCGATGAAGTGGCTGACGGATGCGTTCACTCAACGGGGCTACCGGTGGGCTTACCGGACGGTCAACTCCTTAGCCTTCGTTCCACAGCGGCGGGAGCGTGTGTTCTTCGTCGCAAGTAAGGGAGACATCGATCCGGCTGATGTCCTGTTCGTAGACGAAGTCACCCCACCAGACATCACAACTCCGCTCGATACCCACGCGCATGGCTTCTACTGGACCGAGGGAACACGAGGACTGGGTTGGGCGGACGATGCAATCCCGACGCTGAAGAACGGCTCGACAGTCGGCATCCCATCCCCTCCCGCCATCCTCCTTCCAGACGGCAACATCATCAGACCAGACATCCGTGATGCGGAACGCCTCCAGGGGTTCCCGGTGAACTGGACGAAGCCAGCCGAGACGGTTGGTCGATCCAGCATGAGGTGGTCTCTCGTCGGCAATGCCGTGACGGTCGATGTGGCGACGTGGCTCGGCAAGCGACTGGCATCGCCTGGCTCTTACGCGGACGACCTGGACATGAAGGAGAGCCAGATCAAGGAACGCAAATCCGGATCGTCTTGGCCCAAAGCGGCCCGCTCCGTGAATGGTCGGGTTGTACCGGTGGCGATCAATGCGTTTCCTGCCTGGAAGGGGAGAAAGCCGCTTCACCAGTTCCTGAAGTATTCCGGCACCCCACTCTCTGAGAGGGCGACAGCAGGCTTCCTGTCACGCGCCGAAGCATCGTCGCTGCGGTTCGTGCCGGGCTTCCTCGACCATGTGCGTCGGCACCTCATGAAGATGCGTAACGGGACAGGACCGGAGACCGACCCGGTAACAGCCTTGGAAGCTCAATCGGCGGCTGCATGACACGACAGCCCCTCGAAACGGACGCCCAACGAAGCGCCCTGATGAAAAGGGTGAGACAGAAGGGCACCGATGTCGAGAACAGGGTAGCCGGGTTACTACGCGACATCGGCGTTTCTTATCGCCGAAACGTGCGGACCCTTCCCGGCTCCCCGGACTTCGCGAACAAGAAGCGTCATTGGGCGATCTTCGTCAACGGATGCTTCTGGCATCACCACACCGGTTGCCGCCGAGCCACGACCCCAAAGCGGAACGCCGAGTTCTGGCTCGAAAAGTTCAGATCGAACAGGCGACGAGACGCTCACAAGGTGAGAGCCTTACGAGAACTCGGGTTTCAGGTTGCGATCATTTGGGAGTGCGAAGCAGAAGATGCCGACCAGCTCCGCACACGCCTCTTACAGGTGACCAAACCTCGTGGAGTAGGTGTTACATAACCGCTCCACCATCGAAGCGTAATGGTACGTATCCCCCGGCTGCGGGGCGGGAGCAGCGGCCACGAGGCCAACTGGGGAGCCATCGTTCACACAGTCAATCACTGCAATCGCAAGGGCGTCGTACCCTTCGGTGTTGGGCCGCGACCTACGAGGCAACTGCCTAACCTTATCAATCGCAATCTGAGCGAACTTGGGTTGTGGATGCGTACTCCACTCGGGCGCTGTAGCGCGGTACTTCTTGTTCAGATCGGGGCTCAGAAAAGTGGATGCCGCATTGACCATTACGAAGCCTGCAGCAATCGCTTGATTACTCGCTCCGTGAACAGTCAGGTGACTTGAGTTGAGTTCGTCGTACAGCCGTGGCAGCGCCTTCTGATGCGAGGTCATACACGCCTTCGCCTCCAAGGCGACAAGGACAGAGCCGACAGGCTTCCAGTTGAGCGTAGGCAGGCTTGCCAGTTCGGCCTCTTGGGAAGGCGTAAGGACTATCTGCCACTGCTTGGCCAAGTCGATAAGGGTCAGCTTCCGCCCTATCTCCGACGACGACGGAGTGCAGATAATCAAGTCGAGGTTCTTCGCCCTATCGTTCTGAAAGTCACGTAGCCTGTGATTGATCCCGAACCCGACCTTTCCAGCCGCGACGTGCCCACGAAAAACGGGACAGGTCCGCAATAGATCGAAGATGATGCACCAGCAGGCCACCTTTGAGTGGTGATCGCTACGACTATGGTAGTTCCAAGTATTCCCGTGAGTGTCAGTTCGGCCGGGAACCGACATGGTAGCGACGAGTATGTCTAATCCGTGCATTGGGCGTCTCGATAAGCGGAGCCGTACCATGACGGACTGCACTTGAGGGCGCAACCGCTGCAGTCCGCAGAAAGCAGTCCTATGCCGTTTCTATCCACGGACTTAGTAACCGTGTCAGCGCCTTTGGGTGCATGTCAGGACACAATCACTCAACATCTTGTGGTCCGTTCCTGCCAGCTCAGGGGAAAGCGAAAGCTCATTCTCAGCCATTAGAGCATCGGACTGAAAGGCAGATTCAAGAGGTTTCGGCCTGGGCTGAAGTGTGATTCCCTTCTGAGAGCAGGAGGTGGATCATGACCCAGAGTT
>JBOZRS010000143.1:0-46696 GCA_050789065.1 Microvirga sp. | reverse complement strand
CATCAGCCTGAGCCCCATGAATGAGGAGTGGCTATTGAAGATTTTCTCGTTAGATAAGTTATAATATAAGTCTAAAGAGGAAATCGATGCGTTGGGTAGCCTGTACATCGGTTGTTGCGGCCGCGCTGGTTTTTTCTTCGTGCCAATCAATCGCTATCGATGGTGAGCACAGAACGGTCGTTGCTGTGAAGTTTTCGTCACAGGCGACAAAAATTGATATCGCAAATCGGATAGAGAAGGCCGTTCTGACGTGTTGGGTTAGCAAAGATCCGGCGTTCGCTGGTTTGAAATTCAAACCTTTGGAGGCCTATTCAGATGCACGTGAAAAGGCGCTTCAACTCTCGTTGAAAGACCCAAAGAACAGTGAGCGGTATGCAAACATCAATATTTTCCCTGCTTCCCGGGAGAATGATACCGGCTATGTTGTTCAGATTGTCCAGAAAGGTGAGGGTGTAGAGGTTGCCTCCACTCTCCGGCGCTCGATCAGAGATATCGAGTGGGGTCAGTCACCTTGCCCAAAGAACGCAAACTGAGCCATTTCGGCACCTCTAGGGGCGGTCTTAGCCTGTAATGGCTTTTAGCCTCACCCGCCCGCGCTCCAGGATCAGCCCGAGCTGCCCGTTCTTGAGCGCCAGAGCCTTCTCGCCGAACAGCTGGCGGCGCCATCCGTGGAGGGAAGGGACATCGGCCGCGTCGCTCTCGGCAATGGCTTCCAGTTCCTCGACGGTGGCGATGATCTTGGGCGCCACGCCTTCCTGCTCGGCCACCGCTTTCAGGAGGACCTTCAGGAGATCGACCGTCGAGCCCGTGTTGCCGCGGCCGCGGCTGCGCTCGGGCATGGGCACGCTCGCCGGATCGCGGGCGAGGCCGCGCTCCACCGCTTCGAGGATCTCGCCGCCGGTGCGGGAGCGCTCGAAGCCGTTGGGAATTGACCGCAGGCGGCCGAGGGCCTCCACGCTGCGCGGAGCCGAGACGGCAATGTCGATGAGGGCGTCGTCCTTGAGGATGCGACCGCGCGGCACGTCGCGGTTCTGAGCCTCGCGTTCCCGCCAGGCCGCAACCTCCATCAGGACGGCGACCTCCCTGGGTTTGCGCAGGCGTCCGGCAAGGCGGCGCCAAGCGTTCTCCGGATCGGCCTGATAGGTCTCGGGAGCGGTAAGGACCGCCATCTCCTCGCTGAGCCAGCCCAGCCTGCCGTTGTTCTCGAGCTGAGCCACGAGCGCTTCGTAGACCTTCACCAGATGGGTGACGTCGGAGAGCGCATAGGTGAGCTGAGCGTCGGAGAGGGGGCGGCGCGACCAGTCGGTGAAGCGGGAGGACTTGTCGATCTTCGCCTTGGCGAGATCGTTCACCAGCTGCTCGTAGGAGACGGAGTCGCCATAGCCGCACACCATGGCGGCGACCTGGGAGTCGAACAGGGGCTCGGGCACGATGCCGCCGAGGTTCCAGATGATCTCCAGATCCTGCCGGGCCGAATGGAACACCTTGGTGACGTTCCGGTCGGCCATGAGCGCCATGAAGGGCTCAAGGTCCAGGTCTTCGGCCAGCGGGTCGATGAGGCAGGCATCCGCCGGATCGGGCCCCGCCATCTGGATCAGGCAGAGTCTGGGATAATAGGTCGTCTCGCGCAGAAACTCCGTGTCGACGGTGACGAACGGATGGGCGGCGAGGCGGCGGCAGGTGGCCGCCAGAGCGTCGGTCGTGGTGATCAGATCCATGGGGATGCCTTTTATCCCAACCTGAACGATCATGCGACTCCCGACTTCACGAAAGCAGCATGGCGCGCGCGGCTTGATCGAGGTTTCAGGCGCGGCCCGTTGGTCTGGATTTCCGGCGCTCCCGGGCCTGCCGCTCGGCGCGCTTCATGAGCCAGTCGAGGATATTGCGGTCGACCACGAGACCGGTTTCCGCGTCCTCCAGGCGCTCGATCCGGTCCACCCGGAAACCCCGATAGCCGTCATCGGACATGTCGATGCCGCCCAGCAGCATCTTGCCGGGGCCGACCTTCAGTTCACGCGCGATTAGCCAGCGCCGGCTCGGGTTGCCGGCCTGATCGACGTAGTCGAGCTCCAGCGCGCCCTCCAGCGGATAGACGTGCCAGTTGCCCTCGATCCGCTCTTCGTCGGGTGCGTTCCGGGCCGGCTTCAGCAGGGATGTCGCAAGGGTGTCAATCATAGGCAGGATATGGTGATTCCTGCTTTGTTCTGCAAGGATTCCGGGGTGCTGAAAGAGGAAGAATCCGCTGTAAGATGAGTGGTTTGAGCCCTTGCGGAGGGCCTTGATCCGGGTGGCTCTCCGCCATTCCTGAGTAGCCGTATCGGACGGCGATTGTGCTGAAGGTATCGCCTCAAGGCGCGCACGAAAAAGGCCCGCGCCGGGCGGGCCTTTCGTCGGTCGAGGATCCGTTTTCGTGCTCAGGCGGCCCGAACGGTGCTGAGGAAGGTCTGCACCTCCTGGCTGAGAACCGAGGAGTTCCGCGCGAGGTTCGCCGCGGAGGAGAGCACCTGGGAGGCCGCTGCCCCGGCATGGGTCGCGGCCGCCTGGACATGGGAGATGTTGCCGGTCACTTCCTGCGTTCCGCGCGCCGCCTCGCTCACGCTGCGGGCGATCTCCTGGGTCGCGGCCTGCTGCTCCTCGGCGGCGGCCGCCACGGAGGAGGCGATCTGGTGCATCTCCTCGATAGTCTGGCTGATCTCCTGGATGGCGCTGACGGCTTCTCGGGTGTCCTGCTGGATGCGGGTGATGTGAGAGGCGATCTCTTCGGTAGCCCTGGCGGTCTGGTTGGCGAGTTCCTTCACCTCGGAGGCCACGACCGCGAAGCCCTTGCCGGCCTCGCCCGCGCGCGCGGCCTCGATGGTGGCGTTGAGGGCGAGCAGATTGGTCTGGCCCGCCACTGTCGTAATGAGCGACACGACATCGCCGATCCTCTGGGCGCTTTCGGCCAAAGCCCCGACCCGCGCGTTCGTGTTGCGGGCCTTCGTGACGGCCTCGGACGCGATCCGCGAGGATTGGGATACCTGCGACCCGATCTCGCCGGCCGTAGCCGCGAGCTCTTCCGTAGCGGCCGCGACCGCCTGCACGTTGGCGGAGGTCTGGTCGGAGGCGGATGCAACGGTCCGGGACTGCTGGTGGGCCTGTTCGGCCGTGGCCGACATGGACTGCGCCGTGGCTTCCAATTCCTGCGCCGCGGCCGAGACATGCTGCACAAGGCCGCCGACGCTGCCTTCGAACCGGTCCGCGAGCTCCATCATCTCGGCCCGACGGCGAGCCAGGGTCTCCTGCTCGGTTTCCGCCTGCCTCTGCCGCAGGTGCTCGGCCTCGGCCATAGCCTTCGCGAAGACATGCATGGCTTTCCAGATTTCGCCGATTTCGTCGCGCCGCTCCCTGGTCTGGGCGAGCCGGTAATCCCCGGACGCGAGCTTATGAATGGCTCCGACGAGCGCCTGGAGCGGACGGGAAATCTGCGCGTGACCGATGAGGCCGCCAAGGACAAGGCCGCCGAGAAGCCCACCCAGCGCCAGACACGCCAGGAGCACGAGGCTGCGCTCATAGACGGCATCGGCTTCGCCATTGATCACGCGAACGCTGTCGTTGCTGAGTTTGGTGATCTCGTCGATGCCGTCCTGAAAGACCTTGCGGTTGGCCCGGTTTTCCTGCGTGAAGCCCTGCGCGGCCGCGGCCTCGGGCGAGACCTGGGTGCCGAGCCGGGCCGTTTCGAGCCGGTAGGACCGGAAGGCCGCCGCATCCTTCTGGATACGCTGGAAGAGGGGCTTCTCGCCCTCAGGAACGATGGGAGCCCATTCCTGGAGAAGGCCGTCGATCTGGTTGAGGGAGGCGGTCAGTGCCTTGGCGTATTGCTCTGCCTCCTTGGTATCCTTGGACGCATAGATGCCGCGGGCATCCATCACGACCGCTGTCACGTATTGGTTCAGCCGAGAGCTGTAGAGAGCCCGCGCCGCGGCGGCCTCGGCCTTGGTCATTCCCTCGTTGAGGGTCGATACGCTGTAGATGCCGATTCCAGCCGTGCTTAATGCAATGAAGCTGAGCGCCCCCACGAGCGCGAAGATTTTTGTTCTGATCCGCATAGTTTCTGCTCACGCCTCCCCCCGAGGCAAGTCAACAGAGCACCTGAAATTGATTAATCATGACCTAAGGAAAATGATTTTGATGACGTAGCGGAAACTGGTCTTGGCCTGACTCGTATCTGCCGAAATGCAGCGATACGGATGTATTCCAATGCCAACCGTCTGGGATTTCCGGGCAAAGGGGCGGGCGTTGCGCCCGGATCGGTCAGATGTCCGCAATCTGCTTGTAGAACACGGTCGTGCTGCAGAACCCACCTTCAGGCCATAGCGCGTAGTTCGGGATCACTCCGACCCGTGTCCAGCCGACACGCTGATAGAGGCGCTCCGCATCGCTTCCGGTCACCGTATCGAGCACCAGCACGGACTTGCCCGCTGTGCGGGCCGCCTCTTCGGCCGCAAGCATGAGGGCTGCCCCAATTCCCTGTTTTCTGGCCCGCCGATGCACCTGCATCTTGGTGATGTCGGCCCGGTGGGGCTGGTTCTCCGGCTGCTTGAGCACGACCTGCACGGTTCCGACAAGGTGTCCGGTCGGGCGGTCCTGCGCCACGAGAAGAATGCGTTCACCCGCTGCGACACCTTCGGCCACGCCTCGCCAGAACGCCTCGGCCCGCTCCCGCGAGAGGGGCGCCATGAAGCCGACCGAAGCGCCTCCATGGACGCAATCGATCAGGATGTCCGCCAGGGCGCCGACCTGCTCCCTGGCTTCCTGCGGGGACAGGATGCGGACGGTTGTCTGCTCGGTCATGGGGAATCCGTCGATATCGTGCTGCCGGGCATGGCGTTGCCGGAATCCGTGGCGAGCGCCACCAGATAGCGGACCGGCCGTTCGGCGGGATTGCGGAAGGCCGTCGGCTGATCGACGCGCATCGAGAGGCAGTCCCCCGTCGCCAAGCGAAAGGCGGCGTCCCCGACACTCAATTCCAGGTCGCCCTCGATAATCCAGATCTGCTGGCTGATGCCCACCGAGCGGGAGCCCGTGTCGTAGGCGACCCGTGTTCCGGGTGGGAGAATCACTTCGACGAGTTCGATCGGGGAGGGGAAGCCCGGGGCCGAGAGGTTCCGGCGCAGATAGCCGCTCTCCGGATCCCGCCAAGTGCGCTGGTCCACGTGGCGCGACACGGGAGAAGCATCGCGGCTTTCCTGATCGGCAAAAAGGGACGCGAGGGTGACGCCGAGGCCCGCTGCTAGCTTGTCCAGGATTGCGGCCGTAGGGCTGGTCTCGCCGCGCTCGATCAGCGAGATCATGGAGCGGCTCACCCCCGTGAGTTCGGCCAAGCCATCGAGGGTCAGCCCACGCTCCGAGCGAAGGCCGCGCAGGCGGTTCGCGAGCGTGGCGTTTATGTCCGAAAGCTTTTCCATAATAATGGAATATCTATCCAATATGTTGGAGTCAAGGACAGCGCGAGAGCCCATGATTCCATGTGTTCCGCAAGGAGCCTCCGCATCTGGCTGGTGCTGTGCGGACGGACCGTGCAGCCGCGATCGAACCGACGGAAGGCAGGCTGATCCCATCCCCCGGTCCAGGTTCTGTGCAGCAAGCCGGACGCTCCTTTGGGGCGAGCCTCCGTGCGGACCCAATTCGTCGTAGTGCCTTGACTTCCCCGGCCTCCCATGGATGTTGCGGGTAACCTTGAACCGAGCAGGCTTTTTTCATGTCCGCCTCCATGCACCGTTACCGTACCCACACCTGCGGCGCGCTCCGCGAATCCGATGTCGGCCAGACCACCCGCCTCTCCGGTTGGTGCCACCGTATCCGCGACCATGGCGGCGTGCTCTTCATCGACCTGCGCGACCATTACGGCATGACGCAGTGCGTGGTGGATCCGGATTCGCCGGCCTTCAAGCTGGCTGAGGCCGCGCGCTCGGAATGGGTGGTCCGCGTCGACGGCAAGGTGCGCAAGCGTCCGGCCGGCACCGAAAACCCCGATCTGCCGACCGGGATGATCGAGGTCTACATCAACGACATGGAAGTGCTGGGCCCGGCGGCCGAGCTGCCCATGCCGGTCTTCGGCGATCAGGATTACCCGGAGGAGACCCGTCTCACCTACCGCTATCTCGACCTGCGCCGCGAGAAGCTCCACAGCAACATCATGAAGCGCGGGGCGATCATCGACGCGCTCCGCAGCCGCATGAAGAGCAGCGGCTTCTTCGAGTTCACGACCCCGATCCTGACGGCTTCCTCGCCCGAGGGCGCGCGCGACTTCCTGGTGCCTTCGCGCATCCATCCCGGCAAGTTCTACGCCCTGCCGCAGGCGCCCCAGCAGTTCAAGCAGCTGATCATGATCTCCGGCTTCGACCGGTACTTTCAGATCGCGCCCTGCTTCCGCGACGAAGATCCGCGCGCCGACCGCCTGCCGGGCGAGTTCTACCAGCTCGATGTGGAGATGAGCTTCGTCACCCAGGAGGACGTGTTCCGGACGATGGAACCGGTGATCCGCGACACCTTCAAGGACTTTGCCGAAGGCAAGCCCGTCACCGAGGTGTTCCCGCGCATTCCCTATTTCGAGGCGATGCTGAAATACGGCTCCGACAAGCCGGATCTGCGCAACCCCCTCGTGATCGCCGACGTGTCGGAGGTGTTCGAACGCGAGGACGTGACGTTCAACGCCTTCAAGAACGTCATCAAGTCCGGCGGCGTCGTCCGCGCGATTCCCGCGACCGGCGCCGCCTCGCAGCCGCGCTCGTTCTTCGACAAGCTGAACGACTGGGCCCGCTCCGAGGGAGCGCCCGGCCTCGGCTACATCGTGTTCGAGGAGGAGGGCGGTCAGATCACTGGCAAGGGGCCGATCGCCAAGTTCATTCCGGAGGCTGCCCAGGCCGCCATCCGCGACAAGGCGGGCATCAAGGCAGGCGACGCGGTGTTCTTCTCGGCCGGAGCCGAGGACAAGGCGGCTGCGCTCGCCGGCAAGGCCCGCGTCCGCATCGGCGACGAGCTGGGTCTGAGCGACAAGGACCAGTTCGCCTTCTGCTGGATCACCGACTTCCCGCAATACGAGTGGAACGAGGACGAGAAGAAGATCGACTTCTCGCACAACCCGTTCTCCATGGCGGACATGGACCACGACGCCTTCATGGCGCTCGATCCGGCGGACAAGGACAGGATCCTCAAGATCACGGCCCTCCAGTACGACATGGTCTGCAACGGCTACGAGATGGCCTCCGGCAGCATCCGCAACCATCGTCCGGACCGGATGGTGAAGGCCTTCGAGATCGCCGGCTACGGCGAGAAGGAGGTCATGGAGCGGTTCGGGGGCATGTACCGCGCCTTCCAGTACGGCGCACCTCCCCACGGCGGCATGGCGGCGGGCGTCGACCGCATCGTGATGCTGCTCTGCGGCGCGCAGAACCTGCGCGAGATCACGCTCTTCCCGATGAACCAGAAGGCCGAGGACCTGCTGCTCGGTGCCCCCTCCGAGGCGACGCCCAAGCAGCTGCGCGAGCTGCACATCCGGACGAACCTGCCGGAGAAATAAGGGCAGCCGTGCTGCGGACCGCTATCAGCATGGCCGGGCTCGTCCCGGCCATTTGCGTCTCGGAGGCCGAGGGCTTGTGCGCCGGCTCCCGGACTGCGGGACGGCCTCATGTCTTGCGGTCCGCCCCGCGACAAGAACATTGACGGCGGGGTGCCAAGGCGCGCACAAAGGCCGACCGAAGTGATACGAAGCCATCAGTGCAAGGAGCGTCGGGGATGGGTGACAACATCTCGCAGGATCTGAAATCGGGAGCGATGTTCTACCACCGCTACCCCCGCCCCGGAAAACTCGAGATCCAGCCGACGAAGCCCCTCGGCAACCAGCGCGACCTGGCGCTGGCCTATTCTCCCGGTGTCGCCGCGCCTTGCCAGGCCATCGAGGCCGATCCGACTGAGGCGGGCAATCTCACGTCCCGCCAGAATCTCGTGGCCGTGATCTCCAACGGCACCGCCGTGCTGGGCCTCGGCGATATCGGTCCGCTCGCCTCCAAGCCCGTCATGGAAGGCAAGGCGGTCCTGTTCAAAAAGTTCTCCGGCATCGACGTCTTCGATATCGAAGTGGCGGAAAAGAATGTCGACAAGCTCGTCGAGGTGATCGCGGCTCTCGAACCCACGTTCGGCGGCATCAACCTTGAGGACATCAAGGCGCCCGAATGCTTCGAGGTCGAGGAGCGCCTGAAAAGCCGCATGGGCATTCCGGTCTTCCATGACGACCAGCACGGCACCGCGATCATCGTGGGCGCGGCGGTCACCAATGCGCTGGAGCTGGCCGGCAAGCGCATCGAGGAGGTGAAGATCGTCACCTCCGGCGCGGGCGCGGCTGCGCTCGCCTGCCTCAACCTGCTGGTGTCGCTCGGCGCCAGGCGCGAGAACATCTGGGTCACGGATATCGAGGGCGTTGTCCATACGGGCCGCAACGAGCTGATGGACCGCTGGAAATCGGCCTACGCCCAGAAGACGGATGCGCGGACGCTCGCCGACGTGATCCCCGATGCGGACGTGTTCCTGGGCCTCTCAGCAGGCGGCGTGCTCAAGCCCGAGATGCTCGCCAAGATGGCTCCGCGCCCGCTCATCATGGCGCTCGCCAATCCCTATCCGGAAATCATGCCGGAGGAGGCGGAGGCCGCTAGACCCGACGCCATGATCTGCACGGGCCGCTCCGACTATCCGAACCAGGTCAACAATGTCCTGTGCTTCCCCTACATCTTCCGCGGCGCGCTGGATGTCGGCGCGACCACCATCAACGAGGAGATGAAGGCCGCCGCCGTGAAGGCGATCGCGGGGCTTGCCCGCGAGGCGCCCTCCGAGGTCGTGGCTCGGGCCTATGGCGGCGAGGCGCATCCCTTTGGCCGCAAGTCCCTGATCCCGAGCCCGTTCGATCCGCGCCTCATCCTGCGCATCGCGCCGGCCGTGGCGAAGGCAGCCATGGATTCCGGCGTCGCGACGCGGCCGCTGGAGGATCTGGACGCCTACACCGAGTCCCTCGGCCGCTTCGTGTTCCGCTCCGGCTTCATCATGAAGCCGCTGTTCTCGCAGGCGAAGACCGATCCTAAGCGGGTCATCTATGCCGAAGGCGAGGACGAACGGGTTCTGCGCGCCGTGCAGGTGATCGTGGAGGAGGGGATCGCCAAGCCGATCCTGATCGGACGCCCGAACGTGGTCGAGGCGCGCATCAAGCGCTTCGGCCTGTCCATGGAGATCGGTCGGGACTTCGAGCTCGTGAACCCGGAGGATGATCCCCGCTACCGCGACTATGTCGCCTCCTACGTGGAGGCCGCGGGCCGCAAGGGCATCACGCCGGACGCGGCCAAGACCCTGGTGCGCACCAACTCGACCGTCATCGGGGCGGTGGCCGTGCGGCGAGGGGATGCGGATGCGCTGATCTGCGGCCTCGAGGGACGCTTCCAGTCCCGTCTCAAGCACATCAAGGACATCATCGGGCTCGCGCCCGGCGTACACGAGATGGCGGCTCTGTCGTTGGTGATCACACCCAAGGGAGCCTATTTCCTGGCCGACACGCACGTGCAGTTCGATCCGAGCGCCGAGGAAATCGCCGACATGACGATCGCCTGCGCGAGCCATGTGCGGCGCTTCGGCTTGGAGCCGAAGATCGCGCTTCTGTCGCATGCGGATTTCGGCGCGGCGGATACCCGCTCGGCGCTGAAGATGCGCGAGGCTCTGGCCTGCATCAACGAGCGCGCGCCGGATCTCGAAGTCGACGGCGAGATGCAGGCGGATGCCGCCCTGTCGCAGATGATCCGCGATCGGGTGAACCCCGCCTCGCGGCTCAAGGGCGAGGCGAACGTGCTGATCATGCCGAACCTGGATGCGGCCAACATCGCTTTCCAGTTCACGAAAATCCTGGCGGATTCGCTTCCTGTCGGCCCGATCCTCATCGGCCCGGCCAAGCCCGCCCATATCCTGACCCCATCCGTGACGGCGCGCGGCATCGTGAATCTGACCGCGATTGCGGTCGTCGAGGCTCAGGCGGCGGAGCAGGATCAGCCGGTGCTGATCTGAAATCAGGATACCTGATTCCATTCCGGGGCCGAGCTGCCCCGGAATGACAGGGCCGGATTCACTCGACCTTCGCGGCGATGTTCAGCTTTTCGAGGATAGCTTTCGGGTCCGAGGCCAGCATGATGTCCATCATGCCGAATCCCGACGGATTCTTGGGCTGGGCATTGATCGTGAGTTTGCCGGGCTGCGCGATGAAACGGGCGATGGCCTGACCCAGGGTCTTGGCCTGTTCCGTGCTGCCGACGAGAGAGGACATCACGAGCGGCGTGGCGCTGGCATAGAGCCGCTGCAGGGACTCGGGCTTCGTCTTCTGCTCCTTGGCGGCTCTGGCCAGATAACGCTCGAACAGCCCCTTGTTCTCGATCACCAGATCGGCCGATTTCGCCTTGGCGCCGATCAGCGCCGTTGCGGCGGTAGCCTCGTCGGGGCTGAAGAGGTCCTTGCTCACATTGCCGATGACGCCCGTCAGGGTGGCGCGGCCCATGTCCTGCCCCTGGATCGAGACCTCGTTGAGGGTGATCTCGCTGCTCGCCTCGTTCCACGTGGCCGCGACCTGAAGGGACGCGTCGATGTTCTTGTAGCCCAGGGCGACGAGTTCCTTCACACCGTCGTCCTCGCTGTCGGCGGGCAGCGCCATCGCGAGGCTCTGAAGCCCGATCCTGATATTGGTCGGAATGGCGTTCACCGGCCTGTCGGCCGTCAGCTCAAGGTCCTTCAAGGTGGCTTTGACCCGCTCAGCACCGGCGCCCTTGCTGTCCTCCGCCGGAAGATCGAAATCCAGGCCGGACAGGCGAAGCGTGCCCAAAGTCGGGACGAGATTGCGCATCGCGGCCGTGTCGAGTTCTCCCAAGGTCCTGCCTGCAAGGCCTTTCAGGCCTTCGAGAGTCGGGCGAATGGAAAAGCCGGTGAGGCTGATGGTATCGGCCCTGAGGCGGCCATCCTGCTGGATGATCTCGAGCCCTTCGACGCGGGCGTCCGCCGGTTGCGAGCCTGCACTGCCCGTGTAGGCGATGCGGTTGATCCGGGCCGTCACGGGCGAGGCCCTGCCTTCCGCCACAGCCTTGCCTTTCGCATCGGCCTTCATTTCGGTTCCCGTCGCCTCGACGAAGCCGATATCGAAGGCACCCAGGAAGTCGGCCACGGCCTGCGCGAGCCGCGCTTTATCCTCTTTCGGAAGATTGTCCTTGTCCGCGAGTTCCGTGAAGAGAGCCACCGTCCCGGCCCAGGAATCCCTGGTGGGTCGCGCCATGAAATCCCGGCCGTTCACGCGCGCGACCTTGAACGTCACGCCTTCTCCGTTCTCGACGATCTCGATGTTGTCGATGGAGAAGGCGCCCTGGATCCGGGTCATGGAAGCGGGGTCGGTTTCGGCCTTTGTTTCGTAGAGCTTCGCGAATGCCGGCAGATCCAGGTCGCTGATCGCGGTGCGGCCGTAGCTGAACAGGGCGCTGCCCTTGGAGCTCGTCGCCTCGACTCCGGTCGTCTCAACGCTTGCCGAGGCGATGCGGCCCTGAGCGATCTCGTTCAAGGCGACATTCTTGTATACCGCGGTTTGCGTCGAACTGCCGAGCTTCTGCGTCATCCTGACTTCAGGGATCGTGACCTGCTTCGCGCTGATGCGCGCGAGGCGGCTCGCCATCGGCTCGGTCGATGACGCAGAGAAGAGCGCCTCGATGTCTGCCCGCGAGGATGTGACGCCCGAAAACTCGATTCTCTTCGCCTCATAGGTCTCGCCTCCCACGGCGAAGCTCACGTTTTCCAGGTTGAAGCTGTCCGACGACTGGGCGAAAGCCGCGCTCCAGAGCGGGACCCTGACGGCTCCGACCGCGATGCGCTGGTCGCCGCTGCCGAAAGCCAGATCGCGCACCACAGCAGGCTCGAACTGCAGGGCGGCAGAGCCTGCCATCAGAGCAAGCGCACAGACGCCCGAGCGGCGAAGAAGCCCCATGATTTCCCCCAAGGCCAGCAGAAAGCGGACAGGATATAGCCCGGCCGTTCCCCGGCCGGGAGGAGGACCTTAGATCTACAAGACGGATTTCACAAAGAAAACGACGTGCCGCAGCCGCAGGAGGCGGTCGCCTGAGGGTTCTCAATCTTGAAGGACTGGCCGATCAGGTCGTCCACGAAGTCGATGACCGAACCGTCCATGTACTGGATCGAGACTTCGTCCACGAGGACCGTCGCGCCGTCGCGCTCGATGACGAGGTCGTCGTCCTGCCGGGTCCGGTCGACGTCGAAGGCGTATTGGAACCCTGAGCAGCCGCCGCCGCTCACGCTGATTCTCAGCATCGAACCCGCGGGCTCGGAAGCCATGATCTCGTTGATGCGGCGGGCGGCGCGTTCCGTCAGAATGATACCGGGCATGAGCACTTCCAGTCCCCGAAAGGACGTAATTCTTGGACAAGCTGTTAAGACCAAGGTAAGTGCGCCCTGACAAGGCTTCAACCCGAGGATGACCTGTGCGGCCCTTTGGCGAACGATGGCGAGCCCCTTATGCCTGCGACCCGTGGGGCAGTCGGGGGAGGCTCTATCCCGAAGCGGTTTCGCCGACCCGCAGCGAGTTCCAGCGCGACCGGGACCGGATCATCCATTCCTCCGCCTTCCGTCGCCTCAAGCACAAGACGCAGGTTTTCGTCTATCACGAGGGCGATCATTTCCGCACCCGCCTGACCCACACCATCGAGGTCAGCCAGATCGCCCGTGCGCTGGCACGCTCCCTCGGGCTGGACGAGGATCTGGCCGAAGCGCTCGCGCTCTCCCATGACCTCGGCCACACGCCTTTCGGGCATACGGGCGAGGACACCCTCGACGAGTGCATGGCGGCCTTCGGGGGCTTCGACCATAACGCCCAGGCGCTCCGGGTCGTGACCCGCCTGGAGCGCCGCTATGCGGCCTATGATGGCCTCAATCTGACCTGGGAAACCCTGGAGGGTCTGGTCAAGCACAACGGCCCGTTGCTCGACGCCGATGGAAACCCGACGCTCCGTTACGCCGCCCGGGGAGTGCCGCTGGCGATCCTGGAATACAACGCCCAGCAGGATCTGGAGCTCTCGACCTATGCCAGCGCCGAGGCGCAGGCTGCGGCCATTGCGGACGACATCGCCTATGACGCCCACGATATCGACGATGGCCTCCGGGCCGGGCTGTTCGATATCGAGGACCTGCGCGACGTTCCCTTCCTCGATGAACTCCTGCGGGAGATCGACGGGCGCTGGCCCGGTCTCGAACTGTCGCGGCGGATCCACGAACTGACCCGGCGGGTCATTACCCGGTTCGTGGAGGACGTGGTCGCCGAGAGCGACCGCCGGATCGCCGCCTTGGCGCCGAAGAAGGCTGACGACATCCGGCAGGCCTCGGACACGGTAATCTGCTTCTCAGGCCTGATGCGGGAGGCGGACGCCGCCATCAAGCGCTTCCTATATGCCCATATGTACCGCCACCCGAAGGTGATGCGGGTGCGGGCCGAGGCGGACGATGTCCTGCGGGACCTCTTCCAGCGCTTCAAGGAGGAGCCCGGGCTGATGCCGGAGGAGTGGCGGGCGGATCTGTCCGAGGACGACGAACCCCGGCTGGCCCGCCGCGTGGCGGACTATATTGCCGGCATGACGGACCGTTATGCGATCCTGGAACACCAGCGTCTGTTTGACGTAACCCCCGACTTGCGCTAGGCGCGCCGAAGCTTTCGGGGCCAGAGGCCCTTTCGAGATAGACAAAGTACCATGAACATTTTCGGGCTGTTTGAGAAACGGGTTGCGGATGCGCTCGGCCGGTTGACCGAAGCGGGCAGGATTCCGTCGGGGCTGGATGCGAGCCGCGTCGTCGTGGAGCCGCCCCGCGATCCCTCCCATGGCGATCTCGCCACCAACGCCGCCATGGTGCTGGCCAAGGAGGCGCGCATGAACCCGCGCGCCCTGGCCGAGCTTCTCGTGTCCGATCTCCAGGACGATCCGCGCGTCACGAAGGTGGAGATCGCCGGGCCCGGCTTCATCAATATCCGGCTCGCGCCCCAGGTTCTGCACGAGATCCTGCGCGCTGCCGTGACCGACAGCGAGGGCTTCGGCCGGAGCGGGCAGGGGGCGGGCAAGCCGATCAACGTCGAGTATGTTTCTGCGAACCCGACGGGGCCGCTGCACGTGGGGCACTGCCGCGGGGCGGTCTTCGGCGATGCGCTCTCCGCCCTGCTGGCGTTCGCCGGCTACAACGTCACCCGCGAATACTACATCAACGATGCGGGCGCTCAGGTCGATGTCCTGGCCCGCTCGGCCTATCTCCGCTACAGGGAGGCCCTCGGCCAGGATATCGGCGCCATTCCGGAAGGGCTTTATCCGGGCGATTACCTCAAGCCGGTCGGCGAGCATCTGGCCCGGGAACATGGCCCGAGCCTGCTCGACAAGCCGGAATCCGAGTGGCTGCCTCTCGTCCGCGAGGTTTCCATCAGCTCCATGATGGAGATGATCCGCGCCGATCTCGCGGTCCTCAACATCCACCAGGACGTGTTCTTCTCCGAGCGTTCCCTGCAACAGGGAAGCGAGGATCAGGTCGCGAAGATGATCTCCGAGCTGCGGGCGCGGGATCTCGTCTATATGGGCCGCCTGCCGCCGCCCAAGGGACAGAAGGATGAGGATTGGGAGGACCGGGAGCAGCTCCTGTTCCGCGCCACCGCCTTCGGGGACGAGGTCGACCGTCCGCTCCTGAAGTCGGACGGCTCCTACACCTATTTCGCGTCCGACATCGCCTATCACCGCTCCAAGCACGAGCGCGGCTTCGCCGCCATGATCGACGTGTGGGGGGCCGACCATGGCGGCTATGTGAAGCGCATGCAGGCGGCCGTGAAGGCCGTGTCGGACAACAGGGGCGAGCTCGATGTGAAGCTCTGCCAGCTCGTGAAGCTTCTTCGCGGCGGCGAGCCGGTGAAGATGTCGAAGCGCGCCGGCGACTTCGTGACCTTGCGTGATGTCGTGGACGAGGTGGGCCGGGACGCGGTCCGCTTCATGATGATCTTCCGCAAGAACGACGCCACCCTGGATTTCGATCTGGCCAAGGTCGTGGAGCAGTCCAAGGACAACCCGGTCTTCTACGTGCAGTACGCCCACGCCCGCTGCGCCTCGATCTTCCGGCAGGCCGCGGAAGCGTTCCCGGGTGCGGATTTCTCGGCCCGGCAGCTTGAAAAGGCGGATCTTTCCATACTGAAGGACGAGGCGGAGATGGATCTGATCCATCGAATCGCGCAGTTCCCACGGATGATCGAGGCCGCCGCCGAGGCTCACGAGCCGCACCGGGTGGCTTTCTACCTTTATGATCTTGCCAGTGCCTTCCATAGCTTATGGAACAAGGGCAAAGACTTGCCGCAATTACGCTTTGTTAATCAAACTGATCAAGAGTCAACAAAGGCGAGGCTCGCTCTCGTGCATGCCCTGAAGGGCGTGCTCGCATCTGGCCTCGCAATCCTGGGCGTTACGGCACCCGACGAAATGCGATAGCGGTTTTTGAGGCGGAGCAACCGTTTCAGGCTGTTTTGCAGGGAGTGCCGCTACGTCGTTCAGGCGGAGCCATCTCGGCTCCTGTCGAGTAACTGGAGTTCCGGCGCATGAGCGAATCACTGAAGCCCCGATTTGCGGTCGACCTCAACGAGATCGAGCGGCATCTCGCCCAGGCGCAAGGCGCCTCCCCGGCCCAGCCGGCTCCCACCGGCAGGAACGATCCGCTGGCCGAACTGGCCCGGATCGTCGGGCAGGACGATCCTTTCCAGTCCCTCCTAGCAGCCGACGGCTCAGACCGTCCCCGCCAGCAGGCTCCCGCGATTGACGATATTTTCGCGACCCGCGACACCGTGACGCAGGCCCCCCGGGCACCCCAGCTCCATGCGGTTCGGGGTGGGCGCGAGGAGGCCGCCTACGATCACGGCCAGTACATGCAGGCAGCCCAGCATAGCCAGGCGCCGGCTCAGGCCTATCAGCATGCACCCGCGCAGCATGAGGAGGATGCCTACGGCAACGCTGCCTATGCGCAGGAATATTATGACGACGGTCAATACGCTGCTCCGGAATACGGCCAGCCTGAGCGTCTGGACTACCCGCCGCTCGAGAAGTCCCGTCCTCGCAGGGGCCTCCTGGCCGTCGGTGCAGTGGTCGGGGCCGCCGTGGTCGGCCTCGGCGGCGCCTACATGTTCGTCAGCGGCAAATCCTCGCTCACGGGCGGAGCGCCGCCGCTCATCGCGGCCTCCAACGAGCCGGTCAAGGTGCCGCCGCAGAATCCTGGCGGGGTCGAAATCCCCAATCAGAACAAGCAGATTTATGAGCGCTCCGGCCAGAACGGTGAAACCAAGGTCGTGAACCGCGAGGAGCAGCCTGTCGATGTCAGGCAGGCCGTGCGGATGAACGGAGGGGCGACAGCCGACGCGACTGGCGCGACCGCCGGTGCGCCTGCAAAGCCCCAGTCCTCCGGCGGGTTGAACCTCGGCGAACCCCGCAAGGTCCGGACGGTCTCGATCCGGCCGGACGGTACGATGATCCAGCCTGACAGCGCCGGCCGTGCGGCTGCCGCTCCGGCCATGACGCTGCCGCCTGCGGCGCAGGGAGCCGCCTCCGCTCAGACAGTTCCCTCGACGTCGGGCGCTTCGCAACCGGCCGCTCAGCCGAAACCGGCGGCCAGCACTCCTGCGGCGGTGGCCGCGGCCCCTGCGCCGAAGCCGGTTCCCGTTGCGGCGACGCCTGCTTCCGCGAGCGCTCCTGCGCCGCAGAAGGTGGCTTCGGCCCAGCCTGTCGCCGTTGCTCCCCCGGCCGCGGCCCCCGACACGACGACGGGCGGCTACGCGGTGCAGCTGGGGCTGGCCAATTCCGAAAGCGCCGCGGGCACGGTCTTCGCGCAGCTGCAGCGGAAATATTCCGATCTGGACGGAATGCCGTCGCTGATCCGCAAGGCCGAGGTGAATGGCAACACCATCTACCGGGTCCGGGTTGGGCCCATGTCGAAGGATGAGGCTTCCTCCCTCTGCTCCAAGCTGCAGGGTCAGGGCGGCCAGTGCTTCGTCGCGAAGAACTGATTCAGCTTGAGTCGTCAGAATCCTTGACCCTGCCTGTCAGGGCACGTAAGGCGCGGGAATGACAACCCGCGCCTTTATTGCTGGCTGCTCCGGCCTTGAACTCACCCCCGACGAGATCGCCTTCTTCAGGGAGGCGGCCCCATGGGGCTTCATCCTGTTCCGCCGCAACATTGAGGCGCCCCAGCAGGTGAGGGCCCTTTGCGATGCCTTGCGGGAAACGGTCGGGCGCTCGGACGCCCCTATCCTGATCGACCAGGAGGGAGGCCGCGTTCAGCGCATGGGACCGCCCCATTGGCCCAAATACCCGTCCGGCAGCACCTATGGTCGCCTTCACGCCAATGATCCTCTCGTGCAGCGAGAGATTGCCCGTCTCGGAGCGCGGCTGATCGCGCACGATCTTCGCAGGGTCGGCGTCACGGTGGATTGCCTGCCCGTGCTCGACGTCCCTTCGCCGGGGGCGCACGACGTCATCGGCGACCGGGCCTACGGCAAGACCCCGGACCGGGTCGCGGTGCTGGGGCGAGCCGCCGCCGAGGGGCTCATGGCCGGCGGCGTGCTGCCGGTCATCAAACACATGCCGGGCCATGGCCGGGCCGGCGCGGACAGCCATCTGGCGCTTCCCGTCGTCGACGCCAGCCGCGAGGAGCTGGAGAAGCACGATTTCGCGCCCTTCCGGATGCTGACCGACATGCCTCTCGCGATGACGGCTCACGTGGTCTACACGGCGCTCGACCCGGACCGACCCGCCACGACCTCCCCCATCGTGATGGAGGGGGTGATCCGGGGACATATCGGCTATGACGGCCTCGTCATGACCGACGATCTTTCCATGCAGGCCCTTTCCGGGACGTTCCGGGAGCGGACGGAAGCCGCTTTCGCGGCGGGCTGCGACATGGCGCTCCACTGCAACGGCAGGATGGAGGAGATGTCCGCCGTGGCCGAGGCGGCGCCTCTGCTGACCGGGGAGGCGTTGCGCCGGGCCGAGGCCGCGCTCGCCCGCATCCGCCATGAGCCGGAGCCGCTCGATCCTGTGGACGCCCGTGCGAGGCTTGACGCTGCCCTTGCGATGATCGCCTAAGCAGACGAAGCTTCGAACCCGCTGAGTTGAGTACCATCCATGGCAGAGATCTTACCTTTCGAGGACATCGAGCCGACAGAACGGGCCGAGGGCGAGCCCGCTCTCCTGGTCGACGTGGATGGTTTCGAGGGGCCGCTCGACCTGCTCCTCGAATTGGCGCGCCGCCAGAAGGTCGATCTTCACCGCATTTCGATCCTGGCCCTGGCGGAGCAATACCTCACCTTCATCGAGCAGGCCCGCCGCATGCGCCTGGAGCTGGCGGCGGACTATCTCGTGATGGCCGCATGGCTCGCCTATCTCAAGTCGCGCCTTCTCCTGCCCGAGCCGCCGAAGGGGGAGGAGCCGAGCGCCGAGGATCTGGCGACGGCGCTGGCCCTGCGCCTCCGCCGCCTCGAAGCGATCCGGGAGGCCGCCAAGAAGCTGGGCGAGCGGACGTGGCTCGGACGCGACGTTTTCGCCCGGGGAGCCCCGGAGCCTGTCGTCATCAACAGGGATGAGCGCTACGAGGCGACGCTCTACGATCTCCTGAAGGCGTATGCGCGGCAACGGCAGATCCAGTTCAACGCCAAGGTATCCCTTCGCAAGAGGACCGTATGGTCCCTGCTGGATGCCCGGGAGGCGCTGGAGCGTCTGGTCGGGCACCTGAACGACTGGGTGACCCTCGATACCTACCTCGTCGAATACATGGTCGAGCCCTCGATGCGGCCGACGGTCCTGGCATCGGCCCTTTCGGCGACGCTCGAAATGGTCCGCGAAGGCAAGCTGACGGTCCGGCAGGACAAGGCCTTCGCGCCGGTCTGGGTGAAGCCCATCCCGGATGAGGCGGAGGCAGGAGCCTGATATGGAAGAAGCAGCCGAAATGCAGGAAACCGAGACTGTCGAGCCCGGCCGGGAAGCCGCTCATATCCCCGATCACGGCGAGGCGATGCGGATCGCCGAGGCCCTCCTGTTCGCCTCTGCCGAGCCCGTCAGCGCCGAAGCGCTGGCCGGACGCCTGCCCGAAGGCGTGGACGTGGGCAGGATTCTCCATGATCTCTCGGAGCTTTATGCGCCCCGGGGTGTGAACCTCGTTCGCGTGGCGGGTAAATGGACCTTCCGCACGGCGGCCGATCTGTCCTTCGTGCTCGCACGCGACGTGGTCGAACAGCGCAAGCTGTCGCGCGCCGCCATGGAGACGCTCGCGATCGTCGCCTATCATCAGCCGGTGACCCGGGCGGAAATCGAAGAAATCCGCGGTGTCGCTACCTCCAAGGGCACTCTCGACACATTGCTGGAGACGGGTTGGATCCGCCTGAGGGGGCGCCGGAAGGCGCCGGGACGGCCCGTGACCTATGGCACCACGCCACGTTTCCTCGAGCATTTCGGCCTCGACGCCATTGAGGACTTGCCTGGGCTCGAGGAGCTCAAGGGTGCGGGCTTCCTCGAAGGGCGTGTCCCGTCCGACCTCTCCGTGCCGGTTCCGTCCGACGCCGATGCTTTGCGCGAGGACGAGGATCCGCTCGATCACGACGATCTCTTCCAGCCCCTCGACATGCATCAGACCGAGACAGGCGAGGAATGACCGCGAAGCCTGCTCCAGCCCGCGACCGGTTTCGTCTTCCCCGATGGGGGCAGCGCGGGACGGCCGGCGCCTCCATTCCAGCCCAGCTCACGTTCGAGAACATCGTTCAGGCCTATGGGGACCAGCGCGCGCTCGACGGCGTGTCGCTTACTATCGAGCCGGGGGAGATCATCTGCCTCCTGGGGCATTCGGGCTGCGGCAAGACAACGCTGCTGCGCATCGCGGCGGGGGTCGAGGCGCCGACCTCCGGCCGCGTGCTGATGGATGGGCTGGAGGTCAGCGGTCCGAAGGCTTTCGTGGAGCCTGAGCGGCGCGGCATCGGCCTGATGTTTCAGGATTACGCGCTCTTTCCGCACATGACGGTGCTGCAGAACGTCATGTTCGGCCTGAAGGATCACTCGGCCTCCGAAGCAGACGTGGCGGCACGCCGGGCCTTGTCCCGCGTCGGGCTCGAACATTACGCCGACGAATATCCCCATACCCTCTCGGGGGGCGAGCAGCAGAGGGTGGCGCTCGCGCGCTCCATCGCGCCGCGCCCCGGCGTGCTGCTCATGGACGAGCCGTTCTCCAACCTCGACCGGCGGATGCGCGACGCCATCCGGGACGAGACGGTGGCGATCCTGCGCGAGACGGGTGCGACAACGATTGTCGTGACGCACGATCCGGAAGAGGCCATGCTGATCGCGGACCGGATCGTTCTGATGCGTTCCGGGACCATCATTCAGGAGGGCGGATCGGAGGAGATCTACCGTCGTCCGACGAACCTGTTCGCGGCGCGCTTCTTCTGCGACTTCAACGAGATTCCGGGTGAGGTCCGCAACGGACAGGCTACCTGTCCGGTCGGGGTCTTTCCGGCCCCTCACCTGAGCGACGGACCGGCGGTCGTCTGCGTGCGTCCCCAGGGAATCAGGCTGAAGCCGCAGGGCTTCTGCCTGCCGGGGCGTGTGGTCTCGCGTCGCTTCCTCGGGGAGGTCGATCTCGTCCATATCGACGTCCCCGGCATCGACCGGCCGCTCCAGGCCCGTCTTCACGATCCGGCGGGCGTGAAGGAGGGGCTGGATGTGGGTATCGAGATCGATCCAAAGGATGTCCTTGTTTTCGCCGCGTCGGATGCCTAGGTTGGCGGCGAGCTCGAATTCCAGAACCGCGCCGCGGAAGGCGCAGGAGGATTGCCATGGGTGGCGCTAGTATTTGGCATTGGATCGTCGTCGGTCTGATCGTCGTTCTTTTGTTCGGACGCGGGAAGATCTCCGATATGATGGGAGATGTCGCGAAGGGCATCAAGGCCTTCAAGAAGGGCATGGCGGAGGATGACACGGCGGCGAAGCCCGTCCAGCCGTCCGAGCCTGTCCGGACTCTCGATCATCAGCCCGGCGCTCCGGCGAGCACCGCGACGACGGACCACAAAGTCGGCTGAGTTCGTCCGATGGCCGCAGATGCGGCCCGTCGGTCTTGGTGAGTAAGTAGAAGGCAGGGTCGAGGCCACGCCATGTTGGACATGAGCTGGGGTGAGGTCATGGTGATCGGCGCCGTCGCGCTGATCGTCATCGGGCCCAAGGACCTGCCGAGGGCCCTGCGCACCGTAGGGCAGGTGACCGGGAAACTCCGCCGCATGGCCGCGGAGTTTCAGGGGCAGTTCCAGGAGGCCATGCGCGAGGCCGAGCTTGACGACGTCAAGCAGCAGCTTCAGGGCATGAACCAGTCCGTGTCCTCCCTCAACACGGGCTTCAACCCCATCCAGACCATTCGGGACGAATTGAAGGGCGCCATCGAGGCTCCTACGAAGGAGACGGACAAGTCTCCCACTCAGGAAGCCGCCGATGCACTGGCGCAGGGCAGGGGCGAGGCCGGCCCGCCGGCCCCCGTCGAGCCGGTCATCGATCTGCCGCTGCCGTCCACTCCGCCGCTCGTCGATCCGGCCGAAGCGATCACCGAATCATTGAGGCGGGAAGCCGAGATCGAGACGGCGAAGGCCGCAGCGGCTCGATCGGCCCAAGAGCAACAGACGACCCAAGAACAACAAAATCAAAGCAAGCCGGACGCAAAAGCCGAATGACCACCGTTGAAGAGGATGAGGTCGAGGCATCGCGCGCACCTCTGATCGAGCATCTGACCGAACTGCGCACGCGCCTGATCCGGGCGCTGATAGCCTTCGTGTTGATGTTCTTTATCTGCTTCGCGGGCGCGAAATACATCTACAACGCGCTGGTCTGGCCTTACGTCCTGGCCGTCGGCTCGCCCGAGAAGGCGCATCTCGTCTATACGCACGGGCTCGAATATCTCTTCACCCAGATCCAGGTCGCGGCCTTCGGGGCCGGCTTTCTGGCCTTCCCGGTCATTGCGATGCAGATCTACAAGTTCGTGGCGCCGGGCCTCTACAAGAACGAGCGGCGGGCCTTCGTGCCCTACCTGATCGCCACGCCGATCCTCTTCACCATCGGCGCGGCATGCGTCTATTTCATCGCCATGCCGCTGCTCATGCGCTTTTCCGTCGGCATGCAGCAACTTGCGACCGACAATTCGCCCAGCATCGAGTTCCTGCCGAAGGTCAGCGAATATCTGTCGCTCATCATGACGCTGATCTTCGCCTTCGGCATCTGCTTCCAGCTGCCGGTGGTCCTGACCCTTCTGGCGCGGGCCGGGCTGATCGATTCGCAGTTCCTGAAGGACCGGCGTCGCTATGCCATCGTGTTCGTCTTCATCATCGCGGCGGTTCTGACCCCTCCGGACGTGATCAGCCAGTTCGCCCTTGCGGTCCCCACCCTGCTTCTTTACGAGGCGTCCATCTTCTCCGTCCGCATGGTCGAGAAGCAGCGCGCGGAAGCCGAGGCCGCGCGCGCGGCCGCCGGTTAAGCAAAAAGTCTTCGCCGCGGGCCGCAAACCTTGGCATAGAGAGGGGGCGGCCCGTGCGAGGCAGGGGCCGCATCACGAAGCAGGTCCTTGATCCCATGCACGACATCCGTTCCATCCGCGAGAACCCCGCGGCTTTCGACCAAGGCCTCCGGAACCGGGGCATGGAGCCCCTGTCCGAGCGCCTGATCGCCCTCGACGACCGGCGCAAGAGCGCCGTCTCCGGCCTTCAGGCGGCCATGGAACGCCGCAACGCGATGTCAAAGGAGATCGGGCAGGCCAAGGCCAAGAAGGACGAGGCGAGGGCGCAGGAGCTGATGGCCGAGGTGGCCCGCCTCAAGGAGGAGATCCCGGCTCTCGAAGAGGCCGAGCGTGCAGCCGAGAAGGCGCTGTTCGAGGCTCTGGCGGCAATTCCGAACATTCCCAAGGCCGAGGTGCCGATCGGTGCCGACGAGCACGGCAACGTGGAGCGGCACCGCTTCGGCAACCCAAAGAATTTCGCCGATGCGAAACAGCATTTCGAGATCGGCGAAGCCCTGGGGCTGATGGATTTCGAAACGGCCGCGAAGCTCTCCGGCTCGCGCTTCGTCGTGCTGAAAGGCGGGCTCGCGCGCCTGGAGCGCGCGATCGGCCAGTTCATGATCGACCTGCACACCACCGAGCACGGCTATACGGAGGTGAGCCCTCCGCTGCTGGTGCGCGACGAGGCCATGTTCGGCACGGCGCAGTTGCCGAAATTCGAGGAGGACCAGTTCTGGGCTTTCCCGGGTTCCGCGCTCGAGCAGTTCGTTTCGTCGGCTCTCGGCGGAGATGCGACGCGCGAAGGGCTGCGGCAGATCGTGAAGGAAAGTCGTTACGGCCTGATCCCGACCGCCGAGGTATCGCTGACCAACCTCGTGCGCGAGCAGATCCTTCCGGAAGAGGAACTGCCGCTGCGCTTCACGGCGCTCACGCCGAGCTTCCGCGCAGAGGCCGGATCGGCCGGGCGCGATACTCGCGGCATGATCCGCCAGCATCAGTTCGTGAAATGCGAGCTCGTCTCGGTCACCACGCCAGAAACCTCGGCCGAGGAGCATGAGCGCATGCTGACCTCTGCCGAGAACGTGCTGAAGAAGCTCGATCTGCCGTTCCGAACCATGACGCTCTGCACCGGCGACATGGGCTTCTCGTCGACCAAGACCTACGACATCGAGGTCTGGCTGCCGGGGCAGGGGATGTACCGCGAGATTTCGAGCTGCTCGGTCTGCTCGGATTTCCAGGCGCGGCGCATGAACGCCCGCTACCGCCCCGCGGACGGCAAGGGTCCGCGTTTCGTCCACACGCTCAATGGCTCGGGGCTGGCGGTCGGGCGCACGCTCGTGGCCGTGCTGGAGAACTACCAGAACGAGGACGGCAGCGTCACGGTCCCGTTGGCGCTGCAGCCTTACATGGGCGGAGTGACCCGGATCGAGCGGCAGTCCTGACATGCGTATCCTCTGCACCAACGACGACGGCATCCATGCTCCAGGGCTGAAGACCCTGGAGGCCATCGCGCGCAGCCTCTCCGACGATGTCTGGGTCGTGGCGCCGGAAACCGATCAGAGCGGCGTCTCCCACTCGCTCTCGCTCAACGATCCCTTGCGCCTGCGCGAGATCTCCGACCGGCACTTTGCCGTGAAGGGGACGCCGACCGACTGCGTCATCATGGGCATCCGCCATCTCATGCGCGACCATAAGCCCGATCTCGTGCTCTCCGGCGTCAACCGGGGGCAGAACGTGGCCGAGGATGTGAGCTATTCCGGCACGGTGGCGGGAGCCATCGAAGGAACGCTTCTGGGCGTGCCCTCAATTGCCTTGTCGCAGGCCTACGGCGCCGGCAACCGCAACGACCTGAAATGGCACTGCGCGGAGCATCATGGACCCAGGATCATTCGCAGGATCTTGGAGACCGGCATCGACAGGGGCATCCTCGTCAACGTGAATTTCCCGAACTGCGAACCGGAGGACGTCGAGGGCGTGGCCATCGTCAATCAGGGGCAGCGCACACAGGAACTCCTACGCCTCGACGAGCGCGTCGACGGGCGCGGCAATCCCTATTTCTGGATTGCCTTCGAGCGCCGGCCCTTCGTTCCGGCCAACGGCACCGACCTCTGGGCCATCGCCAACCGGCGCATCGCCGTCACGCCGCTTCGGCTCGACATGACCGACGAGCCGACCCTGACGCGCTACGCGCAGGCCTTCGACTGACAGGCGACGGGCCATGAGCCGGGACTTGCCCTTCTTTCCTGAAGCGGATGGACGCGATGAGGAAGAGGCTATCGGCGTCGCGTCCTTCATCCTGTCCCTTCGGGCGCGGGGCATCCGCGACGTCGCCCTCTTGAGGGCCATGGAACTCGTTCCGCGCGAGGTCTTCGCGCCCCGCCGCTTCAAGGATCTGGCGCGAACGGACGTCGCCCTGCCGCTGCCCTGCGGCCAGACCATGACCGCCCCCGGAACGGTGGCCACCATGCTGCTGAGCCTTGGCGTGCAACCGGGTCAGCGGGTTCTGGAGGTGGGGACGGGCACCGGCTACGTGACGGCGCTCCTCGCGCGGCTCGGGGCCGAGGTGACGACAGTCGAGCGCTTCAACACCCTGGCCGAAAGCGCGGGCCAGCATCTGAAGATCGTCGAGGCCGGCAAGGTGCGGATCGAAATCGGCGATGGACTCGCCGCGCGGGCGCGCGATCGGTTCGATCGCATTCTCCTGAATGGCGCCCGTCCGGAGATCCCGCAGGTGATCACCGCCCTGCTCGGGCCCGGGGGGCGCCTGGTCGGTGCGCTGACGAGCGAGAGCGGGCCGCGCCTCGTCCGGATCGACCGGCTCGAGGACGGAGAAATTCGGCAGGAACTCGGGGCCGCGTTGCGCATTTCTCCCCTCGTCACAGGCATTGCGGCAACCCTTTGACGGGTTCCAAAAAATCTGCGGCAAGGTTACGACAAAATTCACGCCGTCAACGGTTGCTTAACCTGAACAGGGTTTTAATGGTCCCATCGAGTTGCGTTCGGTTGGGGTAAGTTATGCGTTTGCGTGTGTGCTCTGGGCAGTGGGTTGCGGTATCCCGGATCGCTCTGGCGGGTTTGATCGGTAGCGCCGCGGCGGCTTGTAGTTCCGACACCATGCGATTGTCGGATAATCCGTTCTCCAATCCGTTCGCATCGAGCGAGAGATTGGCTCCCGGAACGCCGGCCGCATCGCAGCCCGCCCCGTCCTACGCATCGGCAGCCCCCATGCCGACGGCATCTGTTCAGGCCCAGGCGCTTCCTCCGGTTCAGGCGCAGCCCCTGTCGCAGCCCGCTCGCATCGCTTCCGCCCCGGCTCCCATCCAGGCGCGTCCCGCTCCGGTCGTTCAGAAGGCCTCCGCGCAGCCCGCGGGGCAGCCGAAGTTCCGCCTCGTCGATACGTCCAAGGCACCTGCCGCATCGGCGCCGGTCGCTTCCGCCGAAGCTCCCAAGCACATGCGTCCCGGCATGGTCTCGACGGCTAAGGTCGCGGCTCCGGCCCCGGCTTCCGCAAAGCAGGCTGTCGCTCCCGTGAAGGCCGCTCCGGTGCAGACCGCCTCCGCCACGGATGAGCCGGTGGTCTCCGCTCCGCGGCCCGTCGAGCAGCCCAAGGTGGCGGCCCTGACCCAGCCTCAGCCCGTGAAGCCTGTCGTTGCCCCTCAGCCTGTTCAGCCCGTGGCGCCTGCCCCGCAGCCGGAAGCCGCGAAGGCTCCCGTGTCGGAGCCGGAGCAGACCGCCAGCGTGTCGGGTGATTTCCGCTGGCCGGCGCGTGGCCGCGTCATTGCGGGTTTCGGCGCCAATGGCGGCAACGAGGGTATCAACATCGCCGTTCCCGAAGGAACGCCCGTGAAGGCCGCCGAGGCTGGAACCGTTACCTATGCGGGCAGCGAAGTGAAGGGATACGGCAATCTCGTGCTCATCCGTCACGAGAACGGCTACGTCTCGGCCTATGCCCACAATGGCTCGCTGAACGTGAAGCGCGGCGAGCAGGTCAAGCGCGGCCAAGTGATCGCCACCTCCGGCCAGACCGGCAACGTGACGTCGCCGCAGCTGCACTTCGAGATCCGCAAGGGCGCTACGCCCGTCGATCCAATGAAGCATCTCGGCGGCTGATCCCCGAGATCGGTTCAGACCAGTCTTCGGGTTCCCGAAGCTGGTCGCTGGGGACGGTGGAGCTCAGCCACCGTCCCTTTTTCGTTTCAGATCGTCTTGCCGAGCCGCCCGGCGAGGTCCTGGATGAACTGCCAGGCCGTACGGCCCGAGCGTGCCCCGCGGGTGGTGGCCCATTCCAGGGCCTCGGCCCTGAGGGCCTCCCGGTCCATGTTCAGACCCAGGTGGTCGACATAGCCGAAGACCATGTCGAGATACTCGTCCTGGCTGCACTTATGGAAGCCGAGCCAGAGGCCGAACCGGTCGGAAAGGGAGACCTTCTCCTCGATCGCCTCGCCCGGGTTGATGGCGGTCGAGCGCTCGTTTTCCATCATGTCGCGCGGCAGGAGGTGCCGGCGGTTCGAGGTGGCGTAGAAGATCACGTTCTCCGGGCGACCTTCGATTCCGCCCTCCAGCACCGCCTTCAGCGACTTATAGGAGGTGTCGTCCGCGTCGAAGGAAAGGTCGTCGCAGAACACGATGAACCGGTGTGGGTCCGAGCGCAGCAGGCCCATGAGGTCCGGCAGGGTCTCGATGTCCTCCCGGTGGATCTCGATGAGCTTGAGAGGGCGCGAATCGGGTGCCAGGGTCTGGTTGATCTCCGCATGGACCGCCTTCACGAGGGACGACTTGCCCATGCCCCGGGCGCCCCAGAGAAGGGCATTGTTGGCCGGAAGCCCGGTGGCGAAGCGCCGGGTGTTTTCCGCCAGCGTATCCCGGACCCGGTCGATGCCGCGCAGCAGGTTCATCTCGACCCTGTTCACTCTGGGGACCGCGGAGAGCCTTCGGGCGGCGGCATGCCAGACGAAGGCGTCCGCGGCCATGAAGCTGGCCTCGGGAACGGCCGGCGGGGCCATTCTGTCCAGGGCGTCGGCAATCCGCCTGAGAAGGGCGAGAGTTTCGGGAGAGGTGGGGTCTGAAGGGATCTGGGCCATGGCGATCGGATGAGGTTGACGCGACTGCTTAGCGCGGAAGCGGCAAAGGGTCCATTGAGCAAGGCTTTGGAAATCCCCGCATCTTCATTGATTTCGTGGAGTCGATCGGTATAGTCCGCCCCGCTTCTAGTCCCGTTTGGCGCGGGTGGGCCATGAAAGTGCCTGCCTCGCGCCTTTATCCATGGAGAGCCGCTTGTTCATTTCACCTGCCTTCGCACAAGGGGCCCCTTCCGGGGGCGGAACGGATATGATCCTTCAATTCGTTCCGTTCATCCTCATATTCGTCATCATGTGGTTCCTGATCATCCGGCCTCAGCAGCGCCGGGTTAAGACGCATCAGGAGATGATCAAGAACGTGCGTCGGGGTGACACGGTGGTCACGTCCGGCGGCATCATCGGCAAGGTGTCGAAGGTCTCGGACGAGGCGAGCGATATCGAGGTCGAGATCGCCGACAACGTGAAGGTGAAGGTGGCCCGGGCGATGATCGCCGAGGTGCGCGCCAAGAACGAGCCTGTAAAGGCCTGATGAGCAAGGCCGGTCCTCCGCAGCGCCTGCCGGGCGCGCGAGGACCGGTTCGCCGCTGAAAACGCGGCGGAGCGTTTGAGAAAGGTTGAGCTGACGATGCTGCGCTTCTCCAAGTCGAAGATCATCGCCACCGTGGCGATTATCGTCATCGGACTCCTTCTCGGGGTGCCGAGCCTGATGAGCCGCGAGCAGCGCCAGGCATTCCAGAACGCCTTGCCGAGCTGGGTTCCCTCCTGGCTGGTGCCGTCCCGCGCCATCGTGCTCGGCCTCGACCTGCAGGGCGGCTCCCACGTCCTCCTCGAAGTGGACGTGCAGGATCTGCTGCGGGTACAGGCTGCGACCCTGCGTGACGACGTCCGCCGGGTCTTGCGGGACAACCGCGTGTCCTCCCAGAGCGGCATTCAGATGACGCCCCGCGGCGTGCAGATCCGCGTTCCGGACGCCGCCGAACGCGAACGTGTCCTGCCCAAGCTGCGCGAGCTCTCCCAGCCGATCGGCAACGCCATCATCGGCCAGAGCGGCAGTCGCGACATTCAGGTCGCGGACACGCCGGACGGGCTGATCACGCTCACCTATACGGATGCGGGCGTGAACGAGAAGGTGCGCCGCGCCGTCGATCAGGCGATCGAGGTCGTGCGCCGCCGCATCGACGTGACCGGCACCACCGAGCCGAGCATCCAGCGCCAGGGCGCCGACCGGATCCTCGTGCAGGTTCCGGGCCTGCAGGATCCGCAGCGCCTGAAGGAGCTTCTCGGCCGTACGGCGAAGCTCGAGTTCCGCCTCATCGGCCAGCCGGGGGCGGCCGATGTGGACATGCTCCCGTCGAAGGACCTCGGCGGCCAGCGCGTTCCCGTCGAGCGGCGGGTCATCGCCGAAGGCGCCGATCTGACCGACGCCCAGCCGGCCTTCGACAGCCGCACCAACGAACCCATCGTCAATTTCCGCTTCAACATCCGTGGCGCCCAGCGCTTCGGCCAGGCGACGACGGAAAATATCGGGCGGCAGCTCGCCATCGTGCTCGACAACGAGGTGGTCTCCGCGCCGACGATCCAGTCGGCCATCACGGGTGGTTCCGGCCAGATTTCAGGCCGCTTCACGGTGCAGCAGGTCACCGACCTGGCGGTTCTCCTCCGCGCCGGTGCGCTGCCGGCCAAGCTGACCGTCGTCGAGGAGCGCACCGTCGGCCCAGGCCTCGGACGCGACTCCATTGAAGCGGGCAAGATGGCAACCTATGTGGCGGCCGTCTTCGTCGTGATCTTCATGTTCGCCACCTATGGGCTCTTCGGCCTGTTCGCGAATATCGCGCTGCTGGTCCATGTCGGCCTGATCTTCGGCCTCATGTCGGTGCTTGAGGCCACGCTGACCCTCCCGGGCATCGCCGGCATCGTGCTGACCATCGGAACGGCGGTCGACTCGAACGTGCTGATCTATGAGCGCATCCGCGAGGAGGCTCATTCCGGTCGCTCCATCGTGTCCGCCATCCAGGCAGGCTTCGACAAGGCGTTTGCCACCATCGTCGATTCCAACAGCACCATGGCCATCGCGGCGGTGATCCTGTTCTTCCTGGGATCCGGTCCCGTGCGCGGCTTCGCCGTGGTGTTCATTCTCGGCATCCTGACGACGGTTATCACCGCCGTCACCCTGACCCGCATGCTGATTGCGGTCTGGTATCACTGGATGCGTCCCAAAGCTCTTCCGTTCTAAGGAGTCAGTATCGTGCGCCTTATCCGTCTCTGGCCCGAGAACGCCCATTTCGACTTCATGCGCTTCCGGCGCTTCTCGTTTCCGTTTTCGGCACTCGTGTCGATCCTGACGCTCGTCATCCTGGTCACTATCGGCCTCAATTTCGGCATCGACTTCAAGGGCGGCACCCTCCTGGAGCTGCAGGCGAAGTCGGGCAAGGCCGATGTCGCGAAGATCCGGCAAACCTCCGAGGGCTTCGGCTTCGGCGACGTGGAGGTGCAGGAGTTCGGTACCGCGGGCGAGGTGTCCCTGCGCTTCCCGATCCAATCGGGCGGCGAGTCCGCCCAGGCTGCCGTGGTGCAGAAGGCCCGCGACACCTTCGGAAGCGAATACGATTTCCGCCGCGTCGAGACGGTGGGACCGCGCGTGTCGGGCGAACTCGTCCAGTCCGGCACCATCGGCGTCGTGCTCTCGGTCATCGCCGTGCTGTTCTATCTCTGGTTCCGCTTCGAGCGCGAGCTGGCCATCGGGGCCATCATCGGCACGCTTCACGACATCGTTCTCACCATCGGTTTCTTCGTCCTCACGCGTCACGAGTTCAACATGACCTCGATCGCCGCGATCCTCACCATCGTGGGCTATTCGCTGAACGAGACCGTGGTGGTGTTCGACCGTACCCGCGAGCTGATGCGCCGCTACAAGACGATGCCTGCCGAGGAGCTGTTGAACCTGTCGATCAACACCACCATGTCCCGTACGGTCATGACTGCTACGACGACGGCGCTCTCGCTTGTTGCGCTGGTCCTCTTCGGCGGACAGGCGATCCAGGGCTTCGCGCAGGTCATGCTTTACGGCGTCGTCGTGTCGACCTACTCGGCGATCTGCATTTCGACCCCGATGCTGATCTATATCGGTCTCCGGAGCTCCGAGACCGCGAAGGTTCCGGAGGGCAAAGTCGCCCCAGCGGAGTAAAAGCATGAGCGCTGGCCGCCTCTATGACGGTTTCCTGCCTGGGCGTTTCCCCATCGACGCCTATGGCAATGGCGGCTTTCGCTTCGCGGACATGTCCCATCGAGGCTCGATCCTCATCCTGCCCTCAGGGATCCGCGCTTGGCCTATCGTGTCCATCTCGGAGCTGAAGGACGACATGCTCGATCCCGTTTTCACGGAGGCGGACCAGCTCGAGCTTCTGCTCCTCGGCACCGGCCTCGACATCGCGGCCATTCCGGAGCGCGTTCGTGCCCGTTTCCGGGAGGCGCGGATCGGCCTTGACGTGATGCAGACCGGCGCCGCCGCACGCACCTACAACATCCTTCTGGCCGAGAACCGCAGAATCGGCGCAGCTCTGATCGCCGTGTCCTGAGATGGCCGAGGCGCAGTCCAACTTCGCACACTGCGAGGCGCTCGTTCGCGAGGGGGATCCGGACCGCTATTGGGCCAGCCTCTTCGCGCCGCCCGACAAGCGCCCGTACCTTCATGCGCTCTACGCCTTTAATTTCGAGATCGCCCGCGTCCGGGAATCCGTGCGCGAAGCCCTGATGGGCGAGATCCGGCTGCAATGGTGGCGCGACGCCCTGCAGGGCGAGGTGCGAGGCGACGTGCGCGCCAATCCGGTGGCGGCCGCCCTCGACGAAACCATCGTGAAGTTCCGGCTCCCCCGGCAATTCCTGGTCGACCTGATCGATGCCAGGATCTTCGATCTCTACGAGGATCCGATGCCGAGCCTGAACGATCTCGAGGGATATTGCGGCGAGACCTCCTCCAGCCTGATCCAGTTCTCCAGCATCGTGCTCAGCGACGGCTCCGATCCCGGCACGGCGGATGCCGCCGGCCATGCGGGCGTGGCCTATGCGATCACGGGGCTGCTGCGCGCTTTTCCGTGGCATGCGAGGCAGGGGCAGGTCTACATCCCGGCCGATATCCTGGCCCACCACGGCGTGGTGCGCGACGATATCGTGGCCGGTCGCGGCGGGCCGGGTCTCCAGGCCGCCTTGGCCGATCTGCGGGCCGTCGCCCGCAGGCACCTCGAGCAGGTCAGAACCCTGCGGGGAACGATTCCCTCCGCGGCCGAACCGGCCTTCCGCCCGCTGGCGCTCGTCGAGCCCTATCTGAAAGCCATGGAGCGGCGGGGCTACGACCCGTTCTACACGGAGATCGACCTGCCGCAGTGGCGGAAGATCTGGGCACTCTGGCGCGGGCCGTTCTAGCGGCGCTCTTATTCCGCCGCTTCCGGCACGGCGCTGCCGCCGAGCCAAGCCGCGAGATCCGCACGTGCGCGGTCGGTCAGCATCTTCTTTCTGGCGATGGCCTTGGCGGAGCCTCGCAGGCGCTTGCCGTCCTCGGATTTCGGCGCACGATCGAGCGGCGGGAAAAGGCCGAAATTGACGTTCATGGGCTGGAACGAGCGCGGCCCCTCGTCGATGGTTTCGATGTGCCCGCCCGTGATGTGGTTGATGAGAGCCCCGAGGGCCGTCGTGGGCGGCAGAGGCTGGATCGGGTGGCCCAGCCGCTCGGCGGCCGCGAAGCGACCCGTCATGAGCCCTACCGCTGCGCTCTCCACGTAACCCTCGCAGCCGGTGATCTGGCCCGCGAAGCGCAGGCGCGACATGGCCTTCAGGCGAAGCGTCGGATCGAGGAGCTTGGGCGAATTGAGATAAGTGTTTCGGTGGATGCCCCCAAGGCGCGCGAACTCGGCGTTCTCCAGCCCAGGGATCATGCGGAAGATGCCGGTTTGCACTCCGTATTTCAGCTTGGTCTGGAAGCCCACCATGTTGAACAGGGTGCCCAGAGCATTGTCCTGGCGCAGTTGCACGATGGCATAGGGCTTCGTGTCGGGATTGCGCGGATCGGTGAGGCCCACGGGCTTCATGGGGCCGTGACGCAGGGTTTCACGGCCGCGCTCGGCCATGACCTCGATCGGCAGGCAGCCGTCGAAATAGGGGGTATTGGCCTCCCACTCCTTGAACTCGGTCTTGTCGCCGGCGATCAGGGCATTCACGAAGGCGTCATACTGCTCCCGGGTCATGGGGCAGTTGATGTAATCCTTGCCCGTGCCGCCCGGTCCGACCTTGTCATAGCGCGACTGGAACCATGCGACGTCCATGTTGATGGATTCGCGGTGGACGATGGGCGCGATGGCGTCAAAGAACGCGAGCGATGTTTCGCCTGTCAGCCCAAGGATGGCCTCGGCGAGGGCCGGAGAGGTGAGGGGGCCGGTCGCGACGATGACCGAGGACCATTCCTCCGGCGGAAGCCCCGCGACCTCGCCCCGCTCGATGGTCACGAGGGGATGGGCCCGAAGCGCGGCCGTGACGGCATCCGAGAAGCCGTCACGGTCCACCGCCAGCGCGCCGCCGGCCGGGACTTGATGAGCGTCGCCCTTAGCCATGATGAGCGAGCCGAGAGTGCGCATCTCCTGGTGAAGGAGGCCGACCGCATTCGTGTCCGCGTCGTCCGAGCGGAAGGAATTGGAGCAGACGAGTTCGGCAAGCCCGTCCGTTTTGTGCGCATCCGTGCCGCGCACCGGGCGCATCTCGTGGAGAACGACGGGGACGCCCGCCTGGGCAATTTGCCAGGCCGCTTCGGAACCGGCGAGGCCGCCGCCGACGACGTGGATGGGTTCGATCTTGCTCACGGTCATTCTCCTGAACGGGTCTTGTTGACTCTCATGGGGGCCCTGGTCAAGCTGAGTGATGACCTTCAAAAGGGGCTTGCGCGCCATGCAATCCAGGCGACCCGTCGTCCTTATTACAGGAGGAAGCCGCGGCATAGGTGCCTCTGTGGCGCAGCTCGCGGCGTCACGCGGCTACGATGTGGTGGTTACCTACAGAACCGAGCGTGAGGCCGCCGAGCAGGTTCTGGACCGGTGCCGCGCCGCCGGGGCATCGGCCGTGGCGGTGCAGTGCGATGTCGCTGTCGAGGCGGACGTGGTGCGCCTCTTCGACGAGGCCGAGGCCGCGCTGGGCCGCGTCTCCCACGTGGTCAACAACGCCGGCATCACCGGCCCGTCCAGCCGGCTGGAGAACGCGTCCGCGGAGACGCTTCGCTCCTGCATCGACATCAATGTCCTGGGGGCGCTCTGGGTAGCGCGCGAGGCAGCTCGACGCCTGCCCCGGAGCCGGGGCGGCGAGGGCGGGACGATCGTCAACATCTCGTCGGTGGCGGCGGGCCTGGGCAGCTCTGGCGAATACGTGTGGTACGCAGCCTCCAAGGGCGCGGTCGATTCCCTCACGATCGGGCTGGCGCGGGAGCTCGCGGAGGACGGCGTGCGCGTCAACGCCATATCGCCCGGCCTGACGCGGACGGACATCCACGAGCGGAGCACCAAGGACCCGGCGCGGCTGGAACGCATACGGCCCTTCATCCCCATGAAGCGGCCGGGAGAGCCGGAGGAGATCGCGGAAGCCGTGCTGTTCCTGATGTCGGATGCCGCCTCCTACATCACGGGGGCCAACATTCCCGTCTCAGGAGGGCGTTGACGACCCTAGAAAAGAGAACGCCCGCCGAGAGGCGGGCGAAGGTCATTGCTGCAGTGCAGCGAAGTTTTAGGCGACAGCGTGCTGACGGGCGATGCTGTCGATCTGGAAGCGGGAGATGCCGAGATCATCCAGTTCGCGGTCGGAGAGCAGCGAAAGCTCACGGACGGTTTCGCGATAACGCAGATAAGCGCGGACCTTAGAGAGGATATAGGACACGAACATGAGGAACTCCTGTCAGTTTGCCGGCCCCTGTGACCGGCGGCCTTTGTTCTTGCGTGTGCAATGCAGCATATAAGTCTGTGCGGTGCAGAAGTGGAGTGGTAATAATGTAGGTCAGTTATGCTTTGGTAGCATGACTGATTAATAATTGGTTGTCCGAGCTGCACGAACGGCAAGGCTGAAACGCAATCAGCCCCGGTTTCCCGAGGCTGTCAGGCGGCGAGCTTCGGGGGGGCTCAGAGCACGTAGAAGTCGGACTTCGTCAGCAGGAGGCCGGCCTTCAGCTGAGCAAGCTTGACGGCTGAAGCTCCGCCGATTCCGTCAGGATCGTAGAGCAGGATGCCCGTCTTCTTGTTGTAGATGATGCGATCCGATGAATCGTGGGCACCCGAGCCGGTCGTGAAGGCTGAGTTCGAGAGCCAGCCGTCCCGGCCAAGACGCGTGAAAACCTTGTTGTCGAGCATGATCGTGTCGTCGACGGGCCTGAAGTCGATGATCCTGTCGACGTTGCTGCCGCTCGGCCGGGTATCGAACACGAAATAGTCCCGGCCAGCGCCCCCGGTCAGCGTGTCGATGCCGATGCCTCCGCTCAGGTAGTCGCTGCCGTAGCCGCCATTGAGGACATCGCGCCCGGCGCCTCCGTAAAGATCATCGTCCTCATCCAGCCCATAGAGGCTGTCGTTCCCCTCGTTGCCGTAAATGATGTCCTGTCCCGCACCGCTATAAATGCTGTCGTTTCCCTCGTCGCCGTAAACGACATCATTGCCGTCATAAGAATAGACGACATCGTCTCCATAGCCTGCGCGGATAAGGTCCTCGTAATCATTGCCGTAGAAGGTGTCGTGACCTCCATTGAGGGTCACGAACCAGGCGTTCCCCCCCAGGTCGGCGACGGTCGTGGCGAGGTTGAGGTCCGTCATGGACAGAACGGCAGAGCCGGCGTTCTCATACACCAGATCGTGGACGACGATGTTGTAGCCGTCGCTCCAGTACCAGGCGCTGAACCCGTCGATCTGATCGCTGCCGTACACGTCGAAAACAGCAAGCGTTCCATCATCATGGACGAGGTCCGTCGTGATCGCCGGGTCCGCTGTCATGAAGGCCCAACCCGTGCTGTCGGTCGTCGACATGTTGAAGCCCATGCCCAAGGCATTGGAAGCGTTGAAGGTTGCCATGGCTGCGCCATTCCCCGTGAGTGATGAGACAAGGCTACCTTAGAAGCGTAAACGTGAACCTAAGCCTTATCCGCTGTCGTGCTGTCGTTCAGCCGGACCTGATGTTTGTGGCTCCCCTGGTCGGCCTCTCGGTCTCGAAAAGGTTCATTGGACCACGACGCAGTCTGCCTCGAACCCGTCTTCATGAATTCTGAACAAACATTCATAAATACTGCTGTAGTATATTGATCTACCGCTGCTTTGCGAATTGGGAACCGTCGTTGGAAGAGCGCGTTTTATTCCCACATTATGCTTGAGTGGGAATAGTACCATGAAGAAGATCGCCCTAGGGGCGGCGCTTCTGCTGTTGAGCAGCGCCGCCTATGCCCAGACTTCCGTCGACACGAACGCCAACACGGCATCGAAGCCCTCTTCGGGCACGAGCGCGACGTCCCAGTCGTCCGGCTCGAACATGATGCTGCACAAGCGGTCCGGCGGCCAGGATCAGATGAAGACCGAAACGACGGGCTCGACCCGCAGCCAGGACAGCGGTTCGCAGACCAGCATCCGCACGCGCCAGGAGGGTGGCGCCCGCGTGGGCATCGGAGTCGAGAGCCATGAGCGCCCTGGCGTGTCGGTCCGCTCCCGTACCGTGCATGAGGTGAACGAGCCGAGCGTCTCCGTCACCCGCCGCCGCAGCGTGACCACCTATAATGAGCCGGATACGGAAATTCACCGCACGATCGTGAAGACGAAGCACGGCGCCAAGAAAGTCGCCGTGAAAAAGAAGAAGCCGAGCAGCAAGGTGGTGATGCGCAAGAAGACCCGCTACCACGTTGTCCAGGAACCGGTTGAGGTCCGCCGCAGCAGGACGGTCCATCGCTATGAGGTCGATGAGCCGAGCGTCTCGGTGCAGCGCCGCACCACGGTTCATCAGACCCGCGACGTCAGCCCGCGCGTCGGCGTTTCCGTGGAGCAGCGCGGCGGAACGTCCGTCAATTCCCGCGACGTGAACGTTTCGACCAGCCGTCAGCGCTCGTCCTCCCCTGAGACGACGGGCACGATCTCGAACCGCAGCCGGACCGATATGACGACCGGCGGAGCGAGCGGCAATGCCTCTCACTCTGGCTCTGGAACCTCGACCAAGGTCCCCATGAAGCAGCAGGGCGGCTCTTCGTCCGGCGGCTCCAACTCGGCGCAGTGACGGTCGAGCGCTGTAAATTAGCTAGTGTCCCGCGTAAGTAAGAGGCCGGTTTCCGGCCTCTTATCTTTTGTGGGTTTGACAAGAGAGGATTTGAACGAGAGGCGGAGCTATCGCCGCTGCGGACAGGTCAGTGCCGCGCCCTCATGCTGTCCATGGCCTGCCGACAGGCCTGCTCGCAGCGACGGCAGGCTTCGGCACAGATGCGGCAGTGCTCATGCATGTCGGCATGGCGCTGGCATTCGTCGCCGCAGAGGCGGCATGCGGCCATGCAGGCATCCAGCATGTGCCGGATCACCTCTTCGTTGGAGCCGGTTCGACGCGTTGCCACCGCACCGGTCGCCATGCAGATATCGGCGCAATCCATGTTGAGGCGGATGCACTGGGTTAGCTGGCTCACCATGGATTCACCCAGGCAGGCATCCGCGCATGATGTGCAGGTCTGGGCGCAATCGTAGCACTCTTCGATACAACGGATCAGGGCATCGTTGGTGTTACCCTTCACATGCGGATGCGTTCTGATCATTTCGTGTGCGTGCATGGAAACCTCCTTGTTGAGAGTCGGACATGCGGGTGCCCTTGCGGGCCAACAAGAGAGGTGTGGGATGGTTCCGGCCGACGGCGCCGTTGAGTTCAGTGTATAACGTTCTTAATTCCGGCTTTCCGGGAACCGTTCCAGCCAAACGGTTTTAATCCCACACGATGTTTGGGAGTTCAGTTATGAAGAAGTTTCTGGTCCTCATGAGTACAGCGCTTCTGGCGACGACGACTTTGAGCGGAATGGCGGACGCGCGCCCCGGACGAGGCCATGCCTACGGCCATTACAAGAACCATCACGCTTATCGTCATGCCGCGCCCCGAGGCTATTACGTGGCTCCGCGCTATGGCTACCACCGCTCGCATAACGGAGCGGTCGCGGCCGGCGTTGCGGGCGCGATCATCGGCGGCGCTCTGAGTGCGGCGACCCAGCCGCGCTACCGCACCTACGAGAGGCCGGCCTATGGCTACTACAGCGCGCCGCGCCGGCACTACTACTCCGAGGAATATTACGATTATTGATTCCGGCTCAGGGCGCCTCGGGCGCCCTTTCCGGTCTCGGTCGGTCTTGAGCGTTACCGCTCCGGGGTGCCTGCCCGGATCACAGCACGCAAGGGGCCGTATTCGGTCTGCTTGCGCACGTCGAGTTGAACGCGTCCGCTCGCGCCCGTGCCGAAGCTGTCGGCCGAGCGCAACCGGGACGATCCCGCCACGGCCTCGGCCCGCACCCGGCCACTGATGCGGACGCAGGTGCCGGAGCTCTGAAGCGCCGCAAAGCCGGGGGGACAGGCGGAGGTTGCCGGCCCTGGCTCACGCACGCGCTCGCGCGGAGCGGCTTGCGCAGAACCAGCCAGCGCGAGACCGGCCGCCATCAAGGCGAAGAGATGCTGTTTCATGGCGGCAGTAAATCACTGACGGGCAGGAGTCTGCAAGAGCCCCGGCTTGGCTCATGCGCGATGTCGCGGTGCCTCAGGCCGAGCCGTCACCAGCCTCTCGAGCTTGTGCGCTGCGCCGGGGTTTCTGTTCTGTCGCGCTCGACCTCGACATGGAATTCCTGGACCTTCGGGCTGTAGTCCCGAATCGCCCCGATCCCGTAGCGGTAGGCGAGTTCGCCTCCGAGCCAGCCGCTGAAGAGGAGGAGCGCAGTCGTGATGGCCGAGAGCCACAGGCCCCAGTTCTGCACACCGGCCGCTGGATCGTCGAGGCGGACGCCGATATTGACGAGGGCCAACGCCACGATCACGAGGTTGCCGATCAGATGGGTCCACGAAACCCATATGTTGCGAACCCGGTTGATGGTGAGGAAGTCGATGAGCCCCGGAATCGCGGCCGCGAGCGCCATGACGACGCCCGCGATGATGAGCCAGAAGGAGGCCTGCGCCCAGAAGGGGTTTGCCGTGCTGAGGAACGCGATGTCGGTTCCCAATGCGCCGATCAGGAACGCGATGGGGAAGGGGACGAGCATGTGATGCAGCGGGTGCCCGGCGAGGGCCGCCGTGCTCTCTACGCCATAGCGGTGATATCGACCCATGAGATCCTCCTCCGGGCTTTCGTCCTGGGACAATGCCGAGGATTAGGCTTTGTTTCGGGGCGAAGCCGATCCTGACGAGGGCAGACCAAGGCCGGCCCCCAAGCCGCAGGGCTCTGGACACCGGAGGCGGGATAGAGGATAGCGTGAGGCCGATTTCCCTACCGGAATAGCCGCAGAAGCCCCTTCTGCGGTGGTCCCGCCGAACTTGCTGCAGATGTCCTGATGGTCCTCGACTCCACTACGCTTGGTGCTGCGTTCGTGCTGCTCGCGATCGTGCTCGGCACCCTGCTGCTCTTCGCCTGGACGCTCAATCGCAAGGTGCGCGCTCTCGGGTGGTGGGGCGCTGCCTTCTGCCTCGTGGCCATTGGGATCGGGCTCGCGAACCTGGGGAGGCAGCCTCCGAACTATCCTGTCCTGCTCGTCGCCAATGCCCTGGTGACGCTCGCCTATGGGGCTCTGTATACCGGCTGCCGGACCTTCAACGGTCGGCCTCGGGCCTTATCCGTGGGCCTCGCAGGCACGGCCGTCTGGATCGCGGCCTTCGCGTTCATCTACGATCAGCAGGCCGCCCGGCTGGTTCTCCTGTCGGTGATCGTCGCGATCTATGCGGCGCTTTCGGCCCGCGAGCTCTGGAAGAACGCTCCCCAGCGTTTGGCGTCGCAGGGGGTGGCGGTCGCGCTTCTGGTGGGGCTCGTCCTGTTCAATCTCCTGCGTGCCGTGCTTGGAATATCCTCGAGTTCGATCGCATGGCTCGACGCCTTCGCCAGCCGGTGGTCGGCCGGAATGGCGCTCATCCTGGTGGTCTACGGGCCGACGCTGGCGTTCATCTTCCTGTCCATGGCCAAGGAACGCGTGGAGTTCGATTACAAGCAGGCCGCTTTCATCGACCCCCTGACAGGCATTCCCAACCGGCGCGCCTTCCTGCAGAACGCCGCCGCGCTCCTCAGGCGCCTTGGCGACAGGCCGGCCAGCTGCCTTCTCTTCGATCTCGATAACTTCAAGAGCTTCAACGATCGCTACGGCCACGATGTCGGCGACCGCATTCTCACTGCGTTCGGCGAGACCCTGGCGAAACACCTCCCCAAGCAGACCTTCGGGCGCATAGGAGGCGAAGAGTTCGCGGCTATCCTGCCACTCGGGGAGAGTGAGGCGGTCGGGCTCGCGGAGGCGATCAGACACACCTTTGCGGCGGCGGGCGAAGCCGTTCCGGGCATCCATGGTGACGTGACCGTCAGCGTCGGCTGCGTCTCGGCGGCAAACGTCACTGTCAAGGAACTGCTCCGGCGCGCCGACGCAGGGCTGTATCAGGCAAAGGCCAACGGCCGGAACGTCGTCGTGACGGCTGCGCCTTCCGGGGAGGCAGAACTAGGCTTCGTGCCTGAAGGTCCCGACCCTGCTCCATCCCTGATGCGGACGCCCGCTCAATAGCGGTCCAGCTCGTCTTCCTGCGGCAGACGGCCCTGCGGCGTGAGCTGGTCGACGACGCTCGGCAGAACGTGGGAGAGCTCGGAGAGCAGATCCTGGCGCGGCATGCCGGTCTGCCGCGTCAGCTGGTTGACCGTGTCCGTGCCCAAAGCATCCTCCAATTGATGAGGGGCGATCGGCCTGTTTTCGCCGCCGCCCACCCAGGAGCGGGCGATCTCCCCATGGCCGGTACGGTTGAAGCCCTCGAGCAATCCGCCGAGGCCGCTCGCCAGAATGTCGCCGTCGAAGCCGCTCGCCCCGCCAAGCAGGCCGCCCAGCAATCCCCCCAGGCCACCCCTCGAGCCGCCCGTGCTGCCGGGGGATCCGCCCCCACGCAGGAGGTCACCCAGACCACTCGACGGGTCGTTGCTATTGAGGGCCTTGTGGGCCAAAAGGGCGAGAACCGCCATGACGATGGGCGACATACCCCCTTCCGTACCGCCGAGCCCGCCTGTCGTTCCCCCGCCTAGACGGGACCCGAGCACGTTGCCGAGCACCTGATCGAGCAAACCCATGATGTCCGTTCCTCCTTTCCGTCTGGTCCTCAACGGAGGGAGAGCTGCAACGGTTTCACCTTGGGCGCGGGATCGGCCTTCGAGCGCAGCCATATTAAAATCTCATTATCCTCCAAACCTTAGGTTGGCCACGAGCCGCAGGCCCGCTGCAGACAGGATCGGAACGCCTGTTAGCGGTGGGGAGGCGGTTTCACGAGCGGATCGAAGAAATCTGGCGACGAGGGCAGGCATCAAGGGGGCTTGGCCGCGAGAGGGCGGGCCGGGTCGTCTCCTTGCGTAACCGATGACCAAAGGTGAGCGAATGCCGCGCTACTTCTTCAACGTGCATATCGGCGCGGACGTCCTGAGCGATCCGGACGGGCAGGATCTCCGCGACGCGGATCAGGCATGGGAAATCGCCCGGGCCATGGCCAGGAACCTCATGAACACGGAGTTCTCCCAGCCGATCGATTGGACCGCCTGCTACATCGAGGTGAAGGACGATCTGGACGAGATCGTCCTGGAGTTCCCGTTCATTGAAGCCATCCAGTTCAGTAAGCCGCCGCATTGAGGGGCTGGATGGCGTCCGGACCAGCCGTCAGCGCCGCGCCGTGAACACGAAGGCCCTCATCCGGTTCTCGACGGAGGAGGAGCCGAAGCGGGCCGCGATGGCTTCCGCCGCCGCGTCGGTGGCCTCCTGGAGGCTATCGGGGACGCGCGCCTCGATCTCGGCCCGCAGCGGCGTGCCCTGGCAAAGGCCGATCGCCAGCTCCTGCTCCGTCGGGGCGTGCGTGACCTTCTCGACAGGCTCGAACGCGACCTGCTCGAAGCCCGCCTGCTGGAGCTCGCCGATGATCCGGTCGGTATCGAAGCAGCCGAAGGGAACGCGCTCATAGAAGAGGGGCGGGTTCTCGGGGAAAAGCTTCGCGACCGCTTCTTGCACGATCTGGCTGACCGGATTGGCCTCGAGCCGGTCCCAGACACTGAACAGGTAGCATCCGCCGGGCTTCAGCACGCGCATCGCCTCGCGGAAGGCCTTGACCTTGTCGGGAAAGAACATGGCCCCGAACTGGCACACCACCGCGTCAAAAGCCGCATCCTCGAAGGGCAGGGCCTGGGCGTCGAGCTGCTGCCACCTCACGTTCGGAGCCTGCAGATGGCGGGAGGCCACATCCAGCATTCCCTTGTTGAGGTCGCTCGCGACGATCTCGACGTCGGGCGGCAGCGCCTTGACCATGGCGCGGGTCACGATCCCCGTGCCGGCCGCCGTCTCCAGAATTCTGCCGTGGCTGATGCCCCGGAGCCTTGCCGCGAGGTCCTCGGCATAGGGCTCGAATATCAGGGGCCCGAGATACCGGTCGTAGAGCGAGGGAATGGAGCCTGCGAAGGCGGTATCGGTGGCGCTCATGCTTTCCTCCACCGTGAACGAGAAATCATGGCCCCGATCGCTCCGGCGCGCAAGAGCGCCAAGCTTTCTGTCGTCTGTCGCAGCAGCGTCCGCAATTAACCGAGCAGCCAAGCGAAGGCCCGCCGCAACTGCGCCGTGCCGTCCCGCTCGAACCAGCGCCCGTGGCTGAAGATGACCCGCTCGGGATTCCAGGCGATCAGCCGGGAAACCGCCTCCCGCGCCTGATGGCGGCGCAGCCGGACGATCAGGCGCAGATAGGCGGGCGCCTTGCCGTCCGGTGCAGCCACGCCGGTGACTTTCGCGAAGAGACCGGTGCCGAAAGGCAGCTTCTTCGGTTCCAGGTTCTGAATGAGGTCCGTCAGGATGAGCGTGCGGGTAGGCTTGTGGAAGAAGGCAACCTCCCGAAAGCCCGCCCCGCCAGGAACGATCGTCTGCTCGATCTCGCGACTCCAGGCTTCAGGAGGAGCGTCCGTCAGATCCCGATCCAGGCGGACCCCTGACCTTCGCAGCTGAGGGCGCTTGCGCAGGTTCGGTGCGGCGGAGGTCATGGCTGCGGGGCTGCGGCTCTGCCAGTCCTTCAGATGCGTCCAATGTGCGACGTTGGGTGCGACCAGATGGCGGATCGGCCCGAGCGTTTCGATCTCGCGCCGCAGCTCGCCATTGAACCGCGTCGGCGAATGGAGCCAGACATCGCCGTTTGCCAGACGGATCACCGTCATCCGCACCGGCAGGGTCAGCCCCATCGCCTGCTGCGGTCCGCTGTCGACGATCCAGAGGTTTTCGGCGACGGGCTTGAGCACGTCGAGGGGAGGGTAGGTTACGTCCTCGGCAGCCATGGCGGCACCGCTTTCCTGAAGGCTCCGGACGTACTCTACCTCACTCCGCTCCGGCCGGGCAGTGCCGCCCCGTCGTATAACCCGAGGCTGACGGACCTTTGCGCGATTCTCGCGTCCGTCCCTTACTCCGCCGCCTGCCGTGTGACCTTCTTGGTCTTCTTCGGCGCTTCCTTCTCCGCAGGCGCCTTCTTCAGGGGCCTGCGCTCCAGAACCTCCTTGAGGAAGCGGCCGGTGTGGCTGGCGTCCGACTTGGCGATCTCTTCCGGCGTCCCCTCCGCCACGATCCGTCCGCCGCCGTCGCCGCCTTCCGGGCCCATGTCGATGATCCAGTCCGCGGTCTTGATGACCTCGAGATTGTGCTCGATCACGACGACCGTATTGCCCTGGTCGACGAGTTCGTGCAGCACCTCCAGGAGCTTCGCCACGTCATGGAAATGGAGGCCCGTGGTGGGCTCGTCGAGAATGTAGAGCGTGCGGCCGGTGGCGCGCTTGGAGAGTTCCTTCGACAGCTTCACGCGCTGTGCCTCGCCGCCCGACAGGGTCGTCGCCTGCTGGCCGACATGGACGTAGTCCAGACCGACGCGGGCCAGGGTCTGCATCTTCTCGCGGATCGAGGGCACCGCCTTGAAGAGGTCGCGGGCTTCCTCCACCGTCATGTCGAGCACGTCGGCGATGGACTTCTCGCGGTACTTCACCTCCAACGTCTCGCGGTCGTAGCGCTTGCCCTTGCACACGTCGCAGGTGACGTAGACGTCGGGCAGGAAGTGCATCTCGATCTTGATGACGCCGTCACCCGAGCAGGCCTCGCAGCGGCCGCCTTTCACGTTGAAGGAAAAGCGCCCGGCCTGGTAGCCGCGCGCCTTGGCCTCGGGGAGCCCGGCGAACCATTCGCGGATCGGCGTGAAGGCCCCGATATAGGTGGCGGGATTCGAGCGCGGCGTGCGGCCGATGGGGGACTGGTCGATGTCGATGACCTTGTCCAGGTGCTCCAGCCCCTCGATGCGGTCGAAGGGGGCCGGGTGTTCGAGCGCCCCGTTGAGCTTGCGCGCGACGGCCTTGTAGAGCGTGTCGATGACAAGGGTGGACTTGCCGCCGCCGGACACGCCGGTGATGCAGGTGAACGTGCCGAGCGGAATGTTCGATGTCACGTTCTTGAGGTTGTTGCCCTTCGCACCCACGACTTTGAGCATGCGCTTCGGATCGGGCTTGCGGCGCTTGGCCGGCACTTTCACGGACATCTCGCCCGTAAGATACTTGCCCGTCAGCGATTTCGGGTTCGCCATGATCTCGGGCGGCGTGCCTTCGGCCACGATCTGGCCGCCGTGGATGCCGGCACCGGGGCCGATGTCGAACACGTAATCGGCTTGCAGGATCGCGTCCTCGTCATGCTCCACCACGATCACGGTGTTGCCGAGGTCGCGCAGGCGCTTGAGGGTGACGAGCAGGCGCTCATTGTCGCGCTGGTGCAGGCCGATGGAAGGCTCGTCGAGCACGTAGAGAACGCCGGTGAGGCCGGAGCCGATCTGCGAGGCCAGGCGGATGCGCTGGCTCTCGCCGCCGGAGAGCGTGCCGGAGGCGCGTGCCAGCGTCAGGTATTCCAGGCCCACGTCGACTAGGAAGGTGAGGCGCTCGCGGATTTCCTTGAGGATCCGGCCCGCGATCTCGTTCTGCTTCTTCGTGAGCTTCTTGGACAATGCGCCGAACCACTCGTGCGCGTCCTTCACGGAGAGCGCCGTGGCATCGCCGATGTCTGAGCCTGCGATCTTCACCGCCAGCGCTTCCGGCTTCAGGCGCTTGCCTCCGCAGGCTTCGCAGGGCGTCTCGCTCATGAAGCGGCCGATCTCCTCGCGGGCCCAGTCGCTTTCGGTCTCCTTGTAGCGGCGTTCGAGGTTCGGGATCACGCCCTCGAACGGCTTTCTCACCTCATAGGCGCGCAGGCCATCGTCATAGGCCATGCGGATGGATTCCCCGTCCGAGCCGTAAAGAATAACGTCGCGCACCTTTTCCGGCAGTTCGGCCCAGGGCTTCGTCATAGAAGCCTTGTAGTGCTTGGTGATCGCCTCCAGCGTCTGGCCGTAATAGGGCGAGGTCGATTTCGCCCAGGGCATGATGGCCCCGCGCTTGAGAGACAGCGCCTCATCCACCACAAGATTCGGGTCGATCCGCATCTCATGCCCGATGCCGCCGCAGGTGGGGCAGGCTCCGAAGGGATTGTTGAACGAGAACAGGCGCGGCTCGATCTCGGGGATCGTGAAGCCGGAGACGGGGCAGGCGAACTTGGAGGAGAAGACGATCCTCTTGGGCTGGCCCTTCTCGCCCTTCTCGTCAGCATATTCGATGACGGCGATGCCTTCCGTGAGCTCGAGTGCCGTCTCGAAGGATTCGGACAGACGCGCGGCGATGTCGGCACGCACCACGATGCGGTCCACGACTACGTCGATATCGTGCTTGAACTTCTTGTCGAGGGCAGGGGCCTCGTCGATGGCGTAGTACTCGCCGTCGATCTTCAGGCGCTGGAAGCCCTTCTTCTGGAACTCGGCGATTTCCTTGCGGTATTCGCCCTTGCGGCCGCGCACCACGGGAGCCAGCAGATAGAGCCTCGTCTTTTCGGGCAGTTCCAGAACCCGGTCCACCATCTGGCTGACCGTCTGGCTCTCGATGGGCAGGCCCGTGGCGGGCGAATAGGGGACGCCGACGCGCGCCCAGAGCAGGCGCATGTAGTCGTAGATTTCCGTGACGGTGCCCACCGTCGAGCGCGGGTTGCGCGAGGTGGTCTTCTGCTCGATGGAAATGGCGGGTGAGAGGCCGTCGATCTGGTCCACGTCCGGCTTCTGCATCATCTCCAGGAACTGGCGGGCGTAGGCGGAGAGGGACTCCACATAGCGCCGCTGGCCCTCGGCATAGATCGTGTCGAAAGCGAGCGAGGACTTGCCGGAGCCGGAGAGCCCGGTGAACACCACGAACTTGTCGCGGGGAACCATGAGATCGACGTTCTTGAGATTGTGCTCCCGCGCGCCGCGCACGGTGATCACGCGCGCATTCGGGTCGCCCGCCTTGGCGCGGTTGAAGAGGTCGTCGAGTTTAGCCATTGCCCGCTAAAGCCTTGAATGAGGGATTCCGGCCCTGTCAGGCCAGTTCCGGGATATGTGATGCCGCACCCGCCCGCGCAATGCGGCGGATGATTCCAGGTTCGTAATCCTAGAACAAAGAGGGTACGCGGGGCAATGCCCTCATTCCGACGTGTTCGACGGTGGAGCTTGACCGGCCGGCGCCACAGAACTGGGGACAGGCCTGTGCAGAACCTCGGGGCTAACTTGCCCCCTGCGCTCTCCGGCCCCAGAACAGCCTCATGCACAGAGGAGAGCCGTGATGGCGGGCAGTGTGAACAAGGTGATCTTGGTGGGCAATCTGGGGCGTGACCCGGAGGTGCGCCGCCTCTCGAACGGCGAGCCGGT
>JBOZRS010000001.1:0-16509 GCA_050789065.1 Microvirga sp. | reverse complement strand
TGCCGGTGTCAGATTTAAGGATGGCGCCGAGATCATTCCAACGCCAACACACAACGTCGCTTGATCGACCCCATCACCTAAATTCCAGTTTAACTCCTGATTCACGCGGAAAGTCATGATCTGATTGCCTGGTTTACCGACAAGCTCCTGCGGTCCGGCCATAACCAGATACATCACTTGGCGGATGCCCGCCCTTCCCTGGCCGAACGAGACGCCGTGCACCATGCCGTTTCGCTCGCCGAACTCGTCAACGTGCCCATCGTTCTCGTTCACGTGTCGAGCGCCGATGCGATCGAGCAGCTCCGCTGGGCACAAGGCCGCGGTCTTCCCATCTATGCGGAGACGTGCCCGCAATATCTTGTTCTGACAGCGGACGCCCTCAAGAAGCCAGCCTATGAGGCTGCTAAATTCTGCTGCAGCCCTCCATTGCGGGACAAGGCGAGCCAGAATGCGTTGTGGACAGCCCTCGCCGATGGAACGCTGTCAATCCTATCGTCCGATCACTCTGCATTCGTCATGGACGGCCCTGACGGCAAGCTCAGGGATGGCCTTACCTCCGCCTTCAACCGTGTGCAGTACGGCATGCCAGGTCTCGAGGTGCGGCTGCCTTTGATCTTTTCCGAGGGTGTGGTCAGTGGACGTCTGTCGCTTGAACGCTTCGTCGAGGTCACGGCAACCGAGCCCGCTCGTCTCTATGGCTTGAGTGGGCGTAAAGGTGTCATTGCACTTGGAGCCGATGCAGACTTGGTGCTGTGGGATGCCAACAAGCAGTGGAAGATTGCTCCGTCTACTCTCCATGACGAGCTCGACTGGACACCCTTTGAGGGCCGCCAGGTCACGGGCCTTCCGGTCATGACGATGGTCCGCGGCACGGTGATTTGTCGCGAGGGCGAACGTCTCGGAGCCAGCGGTCACGGCCGATTGCTGGCCCGCGACAGGCCCGAATCCACCGCCATCAATACACCGCCTAGAACAGGGTTTGATGTCGTCAGCGGCCGGTTCGTATGCGAGCCCACAAGCCGGTGAGTGGGTTGCCTTGGCCCGCCGCTACCGCCAATTTCCTCTCCTCGAATTCCAGGCGGGTGACGGTCCTCACGTCAATGCTGGAATTCGCATGGGTCAGGCATGAGTGATTTCGATGCGGTGATTATCGGCGCGGGCGTGATTGGCCTGGCAGTCGCACGGGAACTCGCCCAGCGTGGCGCCGCAGTTCTCGTCATCGAGGCCGCCGATGGAATTGGAACAGGAACCTCCTCGCGCAACAGCGAAATCATTCATGCAGGGCTCTACTACGAGATCGGCAGCCTGAAGGCCCGCCTGTGCCAGGAGGGCCGTCTGGCGCTTTATGCCTACTGCGCGGAACGCGGTATACCATATCGGCGGTGCGGCAAGCTTCTCGTGGCAACCGACGCGGCCGAGTTGGCGGCCGTCGCCCGACTTGCAGAACGGGGACGCGCCAATGGGGCCGGTGATCTTGCAATGCTTTCGGGAGACGAGGTGCGAGCCATGGAGCCCGCCGTGAGCGCTGTTGGGGGATTGTGGTCGCCATCGACCGGTATCATTGACAGTCACGCCTTTATGCTTTCGCTCCAGGGCGATGCCGAAAATGTCGGCGCCTCGTTTGCTTTCCGGACCCCGTTCTCAGGAGCCGAGATAGGCGCCGAGGAGTTCGTCGTCTCCTGCGGTGGAGCGGACCCGTTCCAGATCACCAGTACCGCTCTCGTGAACGCCGCCGGGCTGCACGCCTCGTCGGTAGCCAAGCACGTGAAGGGGCTCGCGCCCGTCTACATTCCCGAGACACTCTTCTGCAAAGGCAATTACTTTACCCTCGCGGGCCCGGTCCCGTTCTCACGACTCATCTATCCTGCCCCTCATGACCACGGGCTTGGTGTCCATTTGACATTGGACATGGCCGGTCAGGCCCGGTTCGGGCCAGACACGGAGTGGATTCATGATCTTGATTATAGCGTGAGCGAGAACCTGCGACCGGCGTTCGAGGAAGCGATCCGCCGTTACTGGCCGGGCCTTCCAGATGGTATGCTCGTCCCTGGTTATGCCGGAATTCGTCCCAAAATCGTCGGACGTGGACAGCCGGCGGCAGACTTTCGGATTGATGGACCCGAACAGCACGGCATTGCTGGCCTGATCAACCTATTCGGAATCGAGAGCCCCGGGCTGACGGCATCATTGGCGTTGGCACGAGAGGTCGCCGACCGCATCTGACCTCTGGTCGAGCCCCTTCAGAGATCCCTTCCGCCGTGCAAAGCTCCAGTCAGACGGCATTTGAGGTCGCCGCACGACATCGCGCTCACCAAAGGAGACTTCGGTGAGCCCTGCTTTGCTGATTTCAGGCGAGCACGCCTGCCGCGTCTTTCCATGCCACCATGGCCTGAGGCGGTGAAGGCGGGCGGCGAGGGCAGACCGGCTCGAATGCGGTGGAACGAGCAGGTTCCTGACGGCTGAAAAGACGGATGTGAACCGCCGCAGCCCCCTTTGACCGAAAGCCGTGCATCACCCGCTCCCGCTTTCGCCATTGCACATGCGAATTCTCGGCCTGTTATTGGCGCCAACCCGGCCTCCGAGCCCATGAGGAAGCGCGAGGGTGATGCCCGCATGTCCCGCACGGCCGCGTTCGCACCTGCGGTGCGGGCTATGCGGCCTCACTCGTCATCGTCGTCTTCACCCCTGCGCCGGACGAGTTCCAGGCTTCCCGGGTCGTATTTCGCCGTGAGACGCTCGCCACGCGGGTTCGTGGCCTTCACCTTGTAGCAGCCGTCGTCGGAGCGGATCGAAATCACGCTCCAGCCCTCCGCCGCGAGCTTCCTTTCCAGGGCCTCACGTGGCTGCCAGTCGGCAAGCGGCACGTTGCACCGAGGGCCCGCCAGGGCCGGCGCTGTGCCCATACAGACCGACAGGATCACCGCTCCGGCCATGCTTCTCACCACCGCCCCCCGACTTTGACGCGCAATCACTTCAGATAGCACCCTGACCTGACATCCACCTGAACGCCAGGAGGAATTTTCCGACTCCCTTCCTTCGGCGGACGCGCTAACGTGGCGCGAGTTCAACTGAGGTTCCCGATGCGCATCCTTCTGGTCGAAGACGATCCCGTCCTGGGCATGGCGGTTCGCGACCAGATTCTGGCCGATGGGCATTCGGTCGACTGGATGAAGCGCCTGAATGAGGCCGCCGAGGCGATCCATGCCGCAGTCTACGACCTGATCCTGCTCGACCTGATGCTGCCCGACGGGCGCGGCCTCGACTTCCTGAAGGTGCGGCGCGCCGCCGGGGACGTCACCCCGGTCATCATCCTGACCGCCCGCGACCAGATTTCCGATCGCATCGCCGGGCTCAACGCCGGCGCGGACGACTATCTCGTGAAGCCCTTCGACCTGTTCGAGCTCTCGGCCCGCATCCGGGCGGTCGGCCGGCGCTATTCCGGCAATCCGAACCCCCTCGTTTCCGTCGGGAACCTCGAGGTCGACCTTGCGGCACGCTCGATCTATCGGGACGGCAGGCCGGTGCAGCTGACGGCGCGGGAATGGGCGCTGTTCGAGGCCTTCGTCCAGCGGCCGAACGTGCTCCTTTCGAAGGCCCAGCTTGAGGAACGGCTCTACTCCTTTGACGCCCAGATCGAAAGCAACACGATCGAGGTTTACATCGCCCGCCTGCGCAAGAAGCTCGGCGCGGATGCGATCGAGACCGTGCGCGGCATGGGCTACCGCCTGGGCACTCCCGGGAGCCCCGCATGAGGTTCCCGCCCAGCTTCGCGCGGTCGAGCCTTCGTCGCCGCCTGGGGGTCGGGCTCGCCGTCGGCATGGCGATCCTTTGGCTCGCTGCATCCACCGTGGCGGGCCTGGTCCTGCGTCGGGAGGTCGACGAGGTCTTCGACAGCGCGCTGCAGGAGGTCGCCCAACGCATCCTCCCCCTCGCCTATGCCGAGGTGCTCGCGCGTGATGCTGACGAACCGACCCAGCGCATGGCGCCGGTCGGCCCGCACCGGGAATACATCACCTACGTGGTCCGCGACGCCCAGGGCCGGGAGCTCCTTCAGTCCAGCGATGCGGATCGTCTGAGGATCCCGCGCGATCTCCCGCAAGGCTTTCATACGACCGATCGCCTGCGCACCTACACCGAGGCCGCCGTGCAGGGCACGATTATCGTGACCACGGCGGAGGAGCTCACGCATCGGCGCGCGGCGGTCATGCGCGCCGTGACCGCGCTGATCTGGCCCCTGGCGGCGCTGATCCCGATCGCGCTTCTCGGCGTATGGGCGGCGGTCCGGCTGTCGCTGAAGCCCGTGGTCGCGTTCCGGACGGCGATCGAGGCCCGGGGACGCGGCAACCTGATGCCTATCGCTACGGAAGGGTTGCCCGACGAGATCGTCCCGGTGGCGGCTTCGGTCAACGCGCTGATCGGGCGGCTGCGCGGGACGCTCGAGGCTGAGCGCAGCTTCACCGCCAACAGCGCCCACGAGTTGCGCACACCGATCGCCGCCGCCTTGGCGCAGACGCAGCGCCTGATCGCCGAACTGCCCGACGACCCGCGACGCGATCGCGCCCGCTCGGTCGAGGCGGCGCTGCGCCGCCTGTCACGTCTGTCGGAAAAGCTCCTGCAGCTCGCCAAGGCGGAAGGCGGAGGGCTTCTGACCGAAATCCCGGCGCCGCTCGGGCCCGTACTGCGCCATGTGATCGAAGAGGTCGACCGCCAGGCCGATTACGGCGACCGGCTCGAGGTCTCGATCCCCGCCGATGGCGGGCCGCCGTCCGACCTGGATCCGGACGCGTTCGCCGTCCTGGCGCGCAACCTCATCGAGAACGCGGTCAAGCACGGAGATCCCGACCGGCCGATCACGGTGAGGCTCGCCGATGGATTATTCGAAGTTTCCAACCATTGCGAGATCGTCTCGGCCGACCAGCTGGCACGGCTGACACGCCCGTTCGAGCGCGGCCAGACGGCGGCGGAAGGATCCGGTCTCGGGCTTGCGATCGCCGCAGCCATCTGCCGGGGCACGGGCTTGTCACTTGAACTCTCATCGCCGATCCCAGGGGAGGCCGACGGCTTTCGCGCGACGGTCCGCCTGGACACAGGGCCAAGCGCCGGTACGAGGCGCTGAGACCGAGGGCGCCCTGCAGGCTGGCTCACCCGGCCGAAGCATCGCGCCCGGCAATCGCCACAAGCCTGACAGGAAGCTGAAAGCAAATCCGCAAGCGGTTCAGGTGGCCGTCAGGATCGGATGCGACGGTCTTCTCCGGCAAGCAAAAAGCCCGGAGACGACACCATGACCAAGCATTTCCTCGCCGGAGCAGCCCTGCTCCTCTCCGTCACGACAGCCGGCCTCGCGATCACCGCCGCAGCCGGCGAGAGCGGCTTCCTGACGGCCCAGCGACATGTGCGGATCGCCGCGTCTGAGACGCTCGGCCAAGGCGAACCGACCATCCTCTTCGCGAGAGAGTCCCGCAAGCACGGTCACCATGCAGAACGCCTCGCGAAGCGCGATCGGCACCACGACGATGATGACGACGATGACGATGACGAGGATGGCGGCCAGGGAATGGTCCCGCAGAGCGGCCCTGCCAACCCCACCGCGCCCGTCCCGGACAACGGCCTCTTCAACGGCAACAGCCGTCCCAAGGTCCAGATTCAGTGACCGTCCGGCCCCTCGCCGGTCCGACATCTCCAGGAGCAGAACGATGAAAGTGCTCATGCCCACCCTCGCGGCCGCAACCGCGCTCGTCGCCCCGAGCCTCGCCGCCGCTCGGCCGGTCACCTTCGAGGCCACGCTCAAGAACTACGGGGGTAACGGGGCCTATGTGGCCCTCTACGTCACCGATGCGGCGGGCAAGTACCGCGGCACGCTGTGGATGGCGGGCGGCAAGGCCAAGTACCACCGCCACCTCTCCGACTGGCAGCGCCTGTCGGGCGGCGCGGCCGCCGAGATCGACGGCATCACCGGCGCGAGCATCGGCTCGGCCAAGACGCTCAAGATCACGGCCGACATCGCCGACGCCATGATCGATGCCGGCTATCAGGTTCATGTCGACACCGCCGTCGAGGACGGGATGGACAACCCGTCTGAGGTCGTGGCGCCGCTCTCCACGGGAGCAGCCGGCAAGGCCGTGGCTGGCAAGGGTTACGTCAAGTCCTTCTCGGTATCGTTCTGACCCATCCGGAGCGCAGCCCATGCTTCGCCACATCCATTCCCTGCCGGGTCTCGTTCTCGCGCTTCTGCTCGTCGTCGTTGCCGGCTCGGGCACGGTGCTCTCCATCGATCCAGCGTTCGACCGGGCGACACTGCCGCCCATCGAGCGCGGCATCAGTGTCGCGGCGCTGGCCGAAGCCGTCGCCGCGCGCCATGGGAGCATCGACAAGATCGTCCGGCGCCCGACCGGGGCGGTCACCGTCACCTATAGGGATGGCGACATCAACGGCGTCGAGCTGGTCGATCCTGCGACCGGCGTTGGCCTCGGCCCCTACCAGACTTCGGAGTTCACCCGCTTCATGACCAACCTGCACCGGTCGCTCCTGGCGGGCGATGCCGGCCGTGCGGCAGGTGGGATCGGCGCGGCCGCGATGCTCGTGCTCACGGTTTCGGGGCTCTGGTTGCTGGTGCGCCGTCTCGGCGGCTGGTGGGCCCTCCTCCGCCCGATCCGCGGCACGGCGGCCCAGCGCTGGCACGGCGAACTCGGCCGTCTCGCGGCCGTCGGTCTGATGCTCTCGTCCCTGACCGGCCTGTGGATGTCGGCTGGCACCTTCGGGCTCATTCCTGAGAGCAGCGTGGCCGAGCCCGCGTTCACCGTCAGCGGTGGCCTGCCAGCGCCGATCGGGACCCTGGCGGCGCTCCGCGCTGTCGATGTCGCGGACCTGCGCGAGCTGACCCTTCCCGCACCGGACGACCGCGCCGACACCTATGGCCTTCGCACGTCTGCCGGCGAGGCCCGGATCGATGCAGAGACGGGCGAGACGCTCGCCTTCACGCCCACCTCTCTATCCGAGCGCATCCAGAACATCGTCGTCATGCTCCATACCGGCCGCGGCGCATGGATGCTTGGGCTGCTGCTCGGCCTCTCGGCGGCCTGCGTTCCGGCCTTCGCCGTCACCGGCGCCGCGATCTGGTGGCGCCGCCGCGCCAGCCGGCCGCGCATCGCCAACAACGTCGCCGCCCGCTCCGCCGACACGGTCATCCTGGTCGGCAGCGAGGGCAATGCGACCTGGGGCTTCGCGACGACGCTCCACGCCGCCCTGACCGCCGCCGGACACCGCGTCCACATCGCAGCCATGAGCGAACTCGCACCCGTCCATACGGGCGCGGACCGGATGCTGATCCTGACCTCGACCTACGGCGACGGCGCCGCGCCGGCCTCGGCAAAGGGCTTCCTGGACAGGCTCACAGCTCTCGACACTGCTGTGCCGGTGGCGGTGCTGGGATTTGGCGACCGCACCTTCCTGCATTTCTGCGGCTATGCCCAGGAGGTCTCGGCTGCGCTCGACCGGAAGGGCTGGCCGCAGCTTCTGCCGATGAAGCGGGTCGATCGCCAGTCGACCCAGGAATTCGCCCAGTGGGGGCGCGACCTCGGCGCAGCCCTCGGGCTCGACCTCGTGCTAGAACATGTCGCTGCGCACCCCAAGACCGCGGAACTGGAACTTATCGAGCGCGAGGATTACGGCGCTGCGGTCGGCGCGCCGATCGCGATCCTGCGGTTCCGCGCCCCGGGCTCTGGCACGAAGGGCCAGACCGGCCGCTTGCCGGCGTTCGAGCCGGGCGACCTCGTCGGCATCGTGCCGCCGGGCAGCCCGATGCCGCGGTTCTATTCGCTTGCGTCGTCATCGCGCGATGGCGTGCTGGAGATCTGCGTAAGGCTCCGGGAGGGCGGGCTTTGCTCGACATTCCTGCACGGCCTCGAGCCCGGCGACCGCATCGACGCCTTCATCCGCGAAAATCCGAGCTTCCGGCCTGCCATGGGCAAGGCGCCGCTCATCCTGATCGGCGCCGGGGCCGGCATCGGCCCACTTGCCGGTTTCGTCCGGGCGAACGCCGCCGGTCGGCCGGTCCATCTCTACTGGGGTGGCCGGAATCCGTCCTCGGACTTCCTCTATGAGCACGAGCTCGCCATGCACCTGGCCGAGAAACGGCTGACCACGCTGAACACAGCCTTTTCGCGCACGCCCGGCGGAGGCGCCTATGTCCAGGATCGCATCGCAGCGGACGCGCCGCGCCTGCGCGAGCTGATCCGACATGGGGCGCAGGTGCTGGTCTGCGGCGGGCGCGACATGGCCCAGGCCGTGACCCACACACTCGATGCCGTCGTGCGCCCGCTCGGCCTCGATCTCGCAACCCTCAAATCCAGCGGACGATATGTCGAAGATGTCTACTGACGTGCTCCCCCGGACCTCAACCCTCCATCGCCGGGCCCTCAACGGCCCGACCATGGGCTCGCGCTGGTCGGCCGTGTTCTACGCAGCGAACGACCTCGATCTCGTTGCGCTCGGCGCCGCGCTGCAGGAGGCGGTCGACCGGGTCGACCGGCAGATGTCGACATGGAACCCGGAATCCGACCTCAACCGCCTGAACGCGGCGCCGGTGGGAGCATGGGTCACGATCCCGCGCGAACTCACGACGGTGCTTGCGGCGGCCCTCGATATCGGCCGCGCGTCCGGCGGGGCATTCGACATCGGGGTCGGCGACCTGGTCCAGGCGTGGGGCTTCGGCGGCGGGTCGCGGACGCCGGATCCGTCGCGGATCGCTTCGGTCACAGGGCGGGCATCGTTCGCTCCGCCGAAGACGCTGCAGCTCGATCCAGTGAGCTGTCGCACCCGCAAGCTCGCTCCCCTGACGCTCGACCTGTCCGGGATCGCCAAGGGCTTCGGCGTCGATGAACTGGCGCGGGTCATGGGCGGGTTCGGCATCGAATCCTGGCTCGTGGGCATCGACGGCGAGATGCGGGCCCACGGCCTAAAGCCCGACGGGCACCCGTGGGCCGTCGCCCGGGAGAGACCGAGCGTCGGCGCGCGCGAGATCGACGGAGTTCTTGAACTCCACGACGGAGCCATCGCGACCTCCGGCAACTACCGGCACGTGGCGGAGATCGGTGGCCGCTGCGTGTCGCATACCATGGATCCTCGCACCGGCTCTCCCCTGGCGAACGATCTGACCGCCGTCACGGTCCTGGCAGAGAGTTGCATGATCGCGGATGCCTGGGCCACGGCCCTGATGGTCTTAGGCGCCCGTGACGGACTGAAGCTGGCCCGAGGGCTCGGCTTGGCGGCGCTGCTCGTCCGCCCCGACGGAGAGGTCCTGTCGACCTTTGACGCCTGACCCAGCTGTGTGCGGAACCGGAGGTCCGCGTCAGCGACCCGAAGGGCCACGCCAGTGAAAAGTGGGTCCGGTTATTCGCTGGCGCGGCCCTTCGGGTCGCTCGTACGATGCGCCAGCCCAGAGAAGGAGCATCGGAATCGATCCCAAAGATGCAAGCCCACTTTTGGGCACACCACCAGGCGGCGGACGGGTTCTGGATTCGCACAGCTGTTTCGCAGCTCTGCTTCCGTTCCGTCCGGGGCAGGTCCGGCTCGCTGACAAAATGCTGACATGTCCAGTCAGACGCACGAAAGCGCCTTTCCGGCATGAGGAGTCCGCACGGCCGGTCCTGTCGGGGGATGAGCCTCCGGCAAACGGCATCGGTCGCAGGTCGGGCCGGCCGAGCCACAAAATTCAATTTGGAATCATTCTAGACTGTAGATTAGAGAAATTCTAAATTACTTCGCAACCGTTCTCCGCTGGGCTTTCCTCGCCTGCGCCTCAAGGAGCCTTCGATGTCGTCCGTTTCCGTCCCGAACGAGGATCGCCAAGCGTTGCCAATTGTGGCTGCGCCGCACCCTCACGAGCCGAACGTCCACGACCATGCCCCATTTGAACCCTGGGCTGTGGCCCGGATGATGGTGGCGCTCCTGGGAGCGGCAGTGCTGTGGTTCCGGGCCTATGAGCCCTTCGTTCCGGTGAGTGTCGTCGGCACCGCCACCCTCGCCTTCGCCGGCTGGCCGATGTTCAAGGAGGCCTTCGAGAATCTCCTGGCCCGGCGCATGACCATGGAACTCTCCATGACCATCGCCATCCTGGCGGCGGCGGCGATCTCGGAATTTTTTACCGCTGTCGTGGTCATGCTGTTCGTGCTCGTCGCCGAGGAACTGGAGCATCTGACCGTCTCTCGCGGCCGCCTCGCCATCAAGGACCTGATCGACTTCGTACCCCGCGAAGCGCGGGTGCGTCGCGACGGAAATATCCTCACGGTTCCGGTCGAAAGCATCGTCGCAGGCGACACGGTGCTCGTGAGCCCCGGCGAGAAGGTCCCGGTCGACGGCACGGTCGTGACCGGCCACTCCTATGTCGACCAGTCGCGCATCACGGGCGAATCCATGCCGGCTGAGAAGACCGAAGGCGCGAATGTCTATGCGGGCTCCATCAACCAGATGGGCGCCCTGGAGATCCGGGTCGAGCGCGTCGGCCGCGACACCAGCTACGGCCGCATCGTCGAGGCGGTGGAGAACGCCGAGCAGACCCGTGCTCCGGTGCAGCGGCTGGCAGACCGGCTCGCCGGGTACCTCGTCTATTTCGCGGTTGGGGCCGCCATCGTCACCTATGCCCTGACGCGCGATGTGCGCGACACCATCTCGGTCGTCATCGTGGCCGGCGCCTGCGGCATCGCCGCCGGAACGCCGCTCGCCATTCTCGGCGGCATCGGCCGGGCGGCCCGCCTCGGTTCCATCATCAAGGGCGGCGTTCACCTCGAGACTCTCGGGCGCATCGACACGGTGGTGCTCGACAAGACCGGCACGCTCACCCTTGGCGAGCCCGCCGTTCAGCTCGTCAGCCCGGTGCCCGGCATCGATCCGGAGCAGCTACTGCGCTTTGCCGCCGCGGCAGAGCTGCATTCGGAGCATCCGCTGGCCCGCGCCGTCGTTGCCGAAGCCTCGAAGCAGGCGATCCTCGTCCCTGAACCCGCGAGCTTCCGCTACACCATCGGCCGCGGCATCACGGCAAGCGTCGAGGGCCGCACCGTCCTGGTCGGCAACCGGAAGCTCCTCGCGGAAGCGGGGATCGAAACACCGTCCCGCGCGGATGGCCGGATCGGCTCCGACATCGTCGTGGCCGTCGAGGGACGCTATCTCGGTGAGATCATCGTGGCCGACACGATCCGTCCCGAAGCCCGCCGGGCCATTCAGTCCCTGCACGGCCTGAAGGTGCGCACAATGCTCCTCACCGGCGATACGGCGGCGGTCGGACGGAGCGTGGCGCAGGAGCTCGGCATCGACGAGGTCGTGTCCGACATGCTGCCTGAGCACAAGCTCGCGAAGGTTCGTGAACTCGTCGCCGGCGGTCATGCGGTCGCCATGGTGGGCGACGGCGTGAACGACGCCCCTGCCCTTACGGCCGCCAATCTCGGCATCGCCATGGGCTCCGGCACCGACATCGCCAAGGAGAGCGCGGATGTCGTGCTGATCGGCAACGACCTCGGCAAGCTGGTCGAGACCCTGCGGATCGCCCGGCGCACGCGTGCCATCATCTGGCAGAACTTCGCCGGTACGATCGGGGTGGATGCGCTCGGCATAGCCCTTGCCGCCCTCGGCTTCCTGAACCCGCTCCTGGCGGCCTTCATCCACGTGGGCTCGGAACTCGCCTTCATCCTCAACTCGGCGCGGCTCTTGCCGGTCGGGCAAAAATCGGCCAAGCCGGATGGCAGGTGACTGTTCCCAAAAGGAGGACCGCATGCACCCGCTCCACCGCGAAACTCACCTGATCCAGCGGATCGGCTGGCTGCGCGCGGCCGTTCTCGGCGCGAACGACGGCATCATCTCGACCGCAAGCCTCATGGTCGGCGTCGCCGCCGCCTCGACCTCGGCCAGCGAAGTGCTCGTGGCGGGCATTGCCGGGCTCGTGGCCGGCGCGATGTCGATGGCGGCCGGCGAATACGTCTCGGTGAGCTCTCAGGCCGACACGGAGAACGCCGATCTCGCGCGGGAGCGGCGCGAACTCGAGGAGCAGCCCGAGGCCGAACTGGACGAACTCACGCAGATCTATGTGGGTCGCGGCGTCGAGCCGGCGCTGGCCCGGCAGGTCGCGCAGCAGATGATGGCCAAGGATGCCTTCGCGACCCATGCCCGAGATGAACTCGGGCTCTCCGAGCACGTGGTCGCCCGCCCGATCCAGGCCGCGCTGACCTCGGCCATCACCTTTGCGGTGGGGGCGGCCCTGCCTCTTCTGATCGCCATCGGGGCCCCGGCGGGCTGGACGGCATCGGCTGTCTCCGGAGGCTCGCTGGCTGGTCTCGCCATCCTGGGGGCGCTCGGCGCCCGGGCAGGCGGAGCGTCAGTTCTCAAGCCAACCGTGCGGGTCACGTTCTGGGGCGCGTTCGCGATGGCAGCAACGGCCATCATCGGCTCGCTCGTCGGCCACGCGGTGTAGGACACGTGCGGGAGGACGGTCCGTCACTGGGAGCGCCAGTCCAGACGCATGCCAGCACATTCCCTTGCCGCCGAGTGCGTCAAGGACTGGGGAAACGCGTCAACCCGCAGGAAGACTCATGGAGATCCGGAGACCCCCGGCATCGTAGCCGCAAGCCGGGTCGCCGCAGGCGACGACCGGCCTCCGTCACGGTGACGTGCATTGGCTGGCCGTGCTGCTTGTACCCGCCCAGTTCGGGTTTGGGGAGCTCCGGCGTTTTGCGGACGCGCCATGGCCTGCGAAATACCGAGACTCCGGTCCGCCGCATCGGGAGATCGTTACCGTCCGCGCGGCTTTCCCTTTGACTTCGCCATCATCTGCTGCATGGCCGCTTCAGCATGGGCACGGGCCTCCGCATCATGATTGAGGCTGCGCACCTCTGAAGAGGTCTCGGATTCCCGCAATCCGTTCTTTCGCGCTCGCCACTGCCTATCCTGGGCGGCTGTGGCTGCGGCGGATGCAAGCCTCTCGAGCCGGTCAAGCCCTGGCGTGCTGGCCTGCCCCTGCTGGCCAGCCTGATCTTCGTCTTGCTCAGGGCGTTTCGCCATAGGTCGGTTCCTCAATTTCTGTTGAACTCGGACAATCGGAGATGGAAAACTCACTGCAAGGTCATTTGTTCGTCATACCCGATGACACGTCCTGATACCCCTGCGGCCCGGGCGCGCAGGCGACAGCCTCCAGTGTCCTCTCTGCCCTGACTGCGTGTATGCATGGTCAGTTCGCCGGATTCCGCGTTGCTTTGCCTTGACCATCCATCGCGGCAGGAAATTTGCTGAGTCGTTTGGACGACGCTTGTCCGAATTGGCCTGGATAAGACTCGGTGTGTCAAGCACATCCTACGCATCCAACGGCCGCATTAGACGTAAGGCGGAACGAACCGGATGACGATGTCCTCAGCCTGTGTCAGGCATACCTGGACAGTCTCTTCGGCGATCATCTGCACCGAGTAGCCGCGCTGGACGTAGTAGAGTAGCTCTTCATCAGAGTGAACGGCGATGAGACGCTTTGCATCCTGCTTGCCGTCAAACGGGCCAGACGGCGCCATCACCCCGTAGGCGCCATGGCGCGAAAGGGCCTTGTGCGGGACGAACCTCATCCCGCCGATGAAGCGTTCGAAGATGATCACCGGCGCCTCCGGGGCGGCATCGACCTCTCCGTTCGGGCGGCGCCTAGGCGGTGCATTCCCCGTGCTCGTCACCGTCGCTGCCGATTGCCGTACGGATTCGGGCCGCGGCATCAGTCGCTTCGATCCTATCCGTGTACCAATCCAGGGCCATCACATAGAAGCGGTCCCGCACCAATTCCCGCTGCGCGACAGGCAGGTTCATCTCAGTGGCCTGAAGAAATGTCGAGAAGGATCCTGTCATGCTCTACTCGTCCCGCACCACCATCGCGGAGTTCGCGCCGTGCTCCCTTACCTGGACCTTCCGCAGTTTGACGCGGGGGGCATAGCCGTTGTCCTGCAGCCACACCTCGGTTGCATCAAAGATCATCTCGGCAAAGCGCTCGCAGCCAACGTAAGGCACAACCACCAGATCCAGCACGCCAAGCGCATGACCGCGTTGGAAGAATTCGAGCTCGGGATCGTCCTCGGCGATGAGGGTCTTGTGGTCGAGCATGTCCTCCAGCCAGCCTTTGAGTGATTTCAGCGATCCGAAATCGACGGTCCAATGGCGGAAGTCGAGTTTCGTGGTCTCGAACTCGAAATGAACCGCGATGGCGTATCCATGCAGAAACCGGCAATGGGATTCGGCCCGCCACTGGCGGAAGGCACAGCTGAGCCCGATGCTGTGATCGTATGTCTTGGTTGAAATGAACTTCTTGCGAGTCACATCGTACCCATTTCCATTGTCCCACCTCCCCCATCATCCGGAAAAGCATGAGCCGTCCCGGACAAAGAACCGCACCCCTTTGACGGGGTGCGGTGGCTTCATGTCCAAAAGCCAGGAGTCCTGAGAAAGCAGCCGTGCCGTGGCGGCGGCTACGGCATCCAAAGATCACAGCTTGGCCGCTTGTTCTTTGTGCCGGCGCAAATTCACACGATCGATCGGCCAGATCCGAACCCTCACCTGTCCGGGTTCTCGCCAGTGACTGTTCGCTGCCGCGATGGTCTGGAGCGGATTGTGCCCGATACGAGCTGCGCTGCCAAAGTGCGGGCCAGACCGCGGCGAGCGCAGGCCAGGTCACGGCGCATCATTGACTCGGTACGCCACCAGACCAATCGACTGTCTATGAACCAATTTGAACGAGAAAGCGCCGCATGCTTGCAAGAACAGGTTGGCACTCCTCGGGTTCTCCGCTTGTGAACGGGGCCTGTTGCAGTCCCCGCCGCTTGCCGCGGATCAGAAATCGTACTGGATCGGATCACCTCATGCGGATCCTCAATTCGGCTCTTGCTCTGGCAGCCATATTCACGCTCATCGGTTTTGCAGCGCAAGCCCAGCCGATGCACCAGCACGGTGATCTGCAGACACAAGCTCAGCCTGCGACTCAGGCACCCAACGCGACTGCCGCTCCGGCCACGGCAGCAGGGCCGCGCCAACCCGCCACCCTGCGGATGCATGCGCCGGCCGTGTTCACGCTGCGCTCCGGCGTGGCGCAGGGAAAGATGGTGTTCATCGGCGTCGGCGGCGACATCAACGGGCAGGTCAATCCGACCCTCATGGTCCACGAGGATGAGACCGTGCAGATCAACCTCATCAACGGCGAAGGTGCCGAGCACGACGTCGTCATCGACCAATATGCCGCCCGTTCGGAGAGAGTGATCGGCAAAGGGGCCAGCACCACCTTCGCATTCCTGGCCGACAAGACCGGCGAATTCGCGTATTTCTGCTCCGTCCCAGGTCACCGAGAGGCGGGCATGGAAGGACGCCTTCAGGTCATGCCCGGGCCGAGGGCTGCCATGCAGGCGTCTGCTCCCGATATCGTGCATGATCCGATCGATCTGCCGCCGCCCGTCGGGGTCAGGTCGCCTCAGGTCGTGCGCGTCGATCTCGAGGCTGTCGAATTGAAAGGGCAATTGGACGACAAGACCACCTATGGCTACTGGACGTTCAACCGGAAAGTGCCAGGTCCGTTCGTGCGAGTGCGCGTCGGCGATACTGTTGAAGTCCATCTCAAGAACAGCGACGACAGCCTGATGGTCCATTCCGTGGATTTCCATGCCGCGACAGGACCGGGAGGCGGCGCCGAATTCACGCAAACCGATCCCGGCCAGGAGAGTGTCGTCACATTCAAGGCGCTGACACCCGGTCTCTTCGTCTACCATTGTGCGACACCCATGGTCGCGCATCATATCACCAATGGCATGTATGGCCTGATCCTCGTAGAGCCTGAAGGGGGCCTTCCGCAGGTCGACCGGGAATTCTACGTCATGCAGGGCGAACTCTATACGACACAGCCCTTCGGCTTCCAGGGCGACCAAGAGATGGATTACGAGAAGCTCATCTCGGAGCGACCGGAATACTTCCTGTTCAACGGATCCGTCGGGGCGCTCACGCGAAGCCATCCGCTGCGGGCTCGGCCCGGAGAGACAGTGCGCCTCTTTTTCGGCGTCGGCGGACCGAACTATGCCTCGTCACTCCATGTCATCGGCGAGATCTTCGATCATGTCTATCAGGGGTCCGGCCTTGGCGGGATGCCGCTGACCGGCATGCAGACTGTATCGGTGCCCCCGGGCGGCGCTGCCATCGCCGATTTCAAGATCCACCGGCCCGGTCGCTATTCTCTGGTGGACCATGCGGTCTCACGGCTGGAGCGTGGGCTTGTCGGCTTCCTGATCGTCGATGGACCTGAGAACGACGACATCATGCATGCCGGACCAGCGCGGCGGTGACATCCCGGGACCGCGATGTTCAATTCCAGGTGGAGCACGCGTCGAAGCTTCAACGGATCCCCTGGCCAGGAGGAGCAGCTGAATGGCCCAATTCACGCTTCCCAAGAACTCCCAATACACCGAAGGCAAGGCTTGGCCGAAGCCGGCCGGGGCCGCGAAGGTGCAGGAATTCCGCATC
>JBOZRS010000142.1:0-15616 GCA_050789065.1 Microvirga sp. | reverse complement strand
GGTTCACATCTGTTTTGGCGTCCTGAAAAGCCAAGATGGCTATCGCGTTCCAGCTGCCTAACAGGGTTGACCGTTCAGACGGTATCTATATCAAGGTCCGGAGCCGCGGGATGCATCTTTACCGAGCAATCGACAGCAACGGGGACACGGTTGAATTCTGGTACAGCGAGCGACGCAATCTCGCGGCCGCCAAGCGGTATTTGCGCAAGGCGCTCAAGCGGCACGGCCGGCCCGAGAGGATCGTCATCGACGGTGTGAAGAGAAGAATGCAAGCGTCACCGGACCAGACGTACCGAAACTGCAGGGAATCTAGTTTCCCGACCCCGAGCAGACCTTTACGCGAGGGATCTTCCCGCAAGGGGAACGCCTCCGATAAGAGCCCTGGCGGGCATACGGCAGCCCGTCCTGCCAGTCACGGGGCCATAAGATCTTGATCACGCTCATTACTGAGGCCTTGTTGACACACAGCTCATTCAAGATTTAGATCGATCTAAAATTCAAAGGAGGAATTCGCTATGGGTGGGAGGTCTGCCGGCCGGCCAGACCGCTTGACACTCGCGGACGTTGCCGAACGGGCAGGTGTTTCCCGGGCGACCGTATCGCTCGTTTTGCGTGACAGTCCTCTCGTGGCCGAGAGTACACGGATTAAGGTGCGGGGCACTCTGGACGAGCTCGGCTATGTCTACAACCGGAGTGCCGCCAGCATGCGCGCCGCCCGGAGCAGAACCGTTGGGCTGCTGATTCCAGGGCTCAGCAACCCGTTCTTCGCCGAGCTGGCGGCTGGCGTCGATCAAATCCTGGACGAGGCAGGCTTGGCCTTGTTTCTCTCCGACAGCAATGAATCCGTCGCCAAGCAGGAGCGCGCGATCCTGCGCATGCGGGAGCACGGGGCCGACGGGATCATCGTCTGTCCGGCTGTCGGCACGCCCAAGGACCTGATATCGCGTCTCAATGCCTGGAGGTTCCCCGTCGTCCAGGCGCTTCGGCATGTATCGCCACAAGGCGATTACGCGAGCGCCGACTACGAAATCGGGATGGACCGAGCCACAGAACATCTCATCAGGCTCGGACATCGGCGAATCGCTTTCGTCGGCGGAGAGCATATGCATTCCGCCTACCGCGAGCGGCGGAATGGCTTCGTCGCCTGCATGCACCGCCATGGCCTCTCAGCCGATCGTATCATCAAGACACCGCTCACCCGCCAAGCCGGCATGGGTGCCGTTGCCATGCTTCTGGGGCAGGATGAGCCTGCGACAGCGGCGATCTGCTTCAATGATGTGATTGCCTTCGGCATGCTTCTCGGTCTCAGTGATCGCGGCCTTAGGGCCGGAGTCGATCTCGCGGTTGTCGGATTCGACGATGTCATGGAGGCGAGCCTGAGCCGTCCTCCGCTCACCACCGTTGCGACCATGCCGAACCAGATCGGGCAGGATGCCGCACGGCTGCTCCTGCGCCGGATTGCCAATCCTCACGGACCGCCCGAGCAGGTGATCCTGCCAACGCGCCTGGTGGTGCGGGAATCTTGCGGAGCGCAGCAGTCCTAGAGGATCGCTTGTCCGAAACCGTCCTTTTCGGATCACGACAGAGTTGGAAAAGATCATGGCCCACGCCGATATGAAGTCCGCGCTCGATCGCCTGATCGAAGCCCGCCGAGGCGGAACGCGCCCGGCTGGGTTCCAGCCCGAGGCCGCCCCAAAGACGCTTACCGAGGCCTATGGGTGGCAGGATGCCCTGCTGGCGCAGCTCGGGCCGGTCGCTGGCTGGAAGGTGGGCTCGGATAGTCCGTCGTCGGAACCCTTCCGCGCCGGCTTGACGGCCTCGACGCTTTTCCAATCCCCGGCGCAGCTCGACAGAGGACGCTTCAACGTGATCGGGATCGAGGCGGAACTCGTCTATATCCTCGCGCATCCTCTCCCGGCCCGGGCGGAGCCCTACACGCGGGCCGAGGTGCTCGCGGCCATCGGCTCGGTCCGTGCGGGCATCGAAATCGTGGACACGCGTTTCGCAGCCTGGGGGATCGTGGACCGGCCCAGCCAGATCGTCGATCAGTTCAATCACGGAGCGCTGATCGTCGGAGAGGGGCGGGCGCATGGGTTTGAGGTCGACCCTCACGCACAGATGGTCCAACTGGATCTGAACGGGACGATTGTCGCGCGCAGAGCCGGCGGAAACTCGGCCGGCGATGCCGTCGATCTCGTGGTCTGGCTGGCCAATCGCGGGGCGGTGAGCCAAGGCGGACTGGCGGCCGGCGCGGCCATCACGACCGGCTCCTGGACAGGTACATTGTTCGCCGGGCCCGGTACGCATGTGCGCGCTTCATTCGACGGGATCGGCGAAGCGGTGCTGGAGATCACCTGAAGCCTTGCCGTCATTTGGCCTTGCATCATTTAGATCGATCTAATAGCCTTTCTCGGAACGAGCGGTGACGAACATCGCCAGCGACAACTCCGGTCAGGAAGCAGGCCCTCAAGCCTGATCTTCACTCTCGGGGAGGAAACCTTGACCTATACGTTCCGGTTTGGCCCGGTACTGGAAGCCTACCCAGATCTCCTGGCCGGCGCCTGGCTCACGATACAGCTCTCCGCCGGGGCCATGTTGCTCGGACTCGTCGTCGCGATCATCTGCGCCTGGATCAAGACCTCCGGGCCCAAGCCTCTTCGGATGGTCGTCAACGGCTATATCGAGATCATCCGGAACACGCCTTTTCTGGTGCAGATCTTCTTTATCTTCTTCGGACTGCCGGCGCTTGGGGTCAGATTGTCACCGAATGCCGCCGCGCTCCTTGCCATGGTGGTGAATGTCGGCGCCTATGCGACCGAGATCATCCGCGCGGGCATCGAGGCCATCCACAAAGGGCAAGTGGAGGCAGGGCTGGCGCTCGGGCTCAAGCCCTTGCAGGTATTTCGCTATATCGTGCTGAAGCCGGCGCTCCGGACCGTCTATCCGGCTCTGACCAGTCAGTTTATTCTGCTGATGCTCACATCGAGCGTCGTGTCGGCGATTTCGGCCGACGATCTGACCTCCAGGGCGAACCATATCCAGTCGCTGACCTTCACCAGTTTCGAGGTCTACCTGGTCGTGACGCTCATGTACCTTGTGATGTCTCTTGCTTTCTCGGGCCTGTTCTCCGCGATCTACCGCGTGGCGTTCTCCTATCCCGACCGGCGCTGAGGAGAGATCGATGCTTCGTCAGTTCGGCACCAACGAATTCCTGTTCATCCTCACGGCCACGCGATGGACCGTTCTGCTTTCCCTGATCGCCTTCGCGGGCGGGGCCGTCGGCGGACTGGCGATTGCGCTGCTGCGGGTTTCGCCCGTGAAGATTCTTTCTGCCAGCGCCGGTGCCTTCATCCAGGTATTCCAGGGCACGCCCCTCCTGATGCAGCTATTTCTGGTGTTCTTCGGTGTGAACACCCTGGGGCTCGACATCAATCCGTGGATCGCTGCTGCCATCGCCCTGACCCTGAATGCCAGCGCCTTCTTGGGAGAGATCTGGCGCGGTTGCATCCAGGCGGTGCCGAAGGGACAATGGGAGGCCGCGAATGCGCTCGGCCTGCACTATCCGGCAATGATGCGCTACATCATCTTGCCTCAGGCCTTCAAAATCGCGCTGCCTCCCACGGTGGGATTCCTCGTGCAGCTCATCAAGGCCACGTCCCTTGCGGCCATCATCGGCTTCACTGAACTCACACGCGCCGGGCAGATCATCAACAACGCAACCTTCAAGCCTTTTCTCGTCTTCGGCACCGTGGCAGCCATCTATTTTGCCCTGTGCTGGCCGTTGTCGCACCTCAGCATGCGACTCGAACGCCGCTTCGCAGCAGCCCAAGCACGGTAGCGAAGCGGCGGGGCGCCGGTCGCCCTGATTCAACAATCACATCAGCCTAGGGAGTGTCTCATGAAGTGGTCGACCAATTTCAAGAAGTTCCAGAGGGTCATGGCCCTCGGTGCCGTCCTCGCCGCGTCCCTGGGAGCGACGCTTCCGGTAAAGGCGCAGACGGTCGAGGATATCAAGAAGAAGGGAGAGCTCACCGTCGGCATGCTGGTGGATTTCCCGCCCTTCGGCATCACGAACCTCGAAGGTCAGCCGGACGGCTTCGACGCAGACATCGCCAAGGCGCTCGCCAAGTACCTGGGCGTCAAGCCCAACATCGTGCCGGTCACGGGCCCGAACCGCATTCCTTTCCTCCTCACCGGCAAGGTCGACATGCTGGTGGCCTCTCTGGCCATCACGCCGGAGCGGGCCAAGCAGGTGGCGTTCTCCGACCCCTATGCGGGCATTCGCATCGTCGTATACGGCAAGAAGAGTGCAACCGTTAAGCAGCCCTCCGACCTCAAGAACGTGACGGTCGGCGTGGCCCGCGCCAGCACGCAGGATGTGTCGCTCACGGCCATCGCGCCGGAAGGAACTCAGATCCGCCGCTTCGACGACGACGCTTCCGCCGTTCAGGCGCTGCTGTCCGGGCAGGTCGACGTGATTGGCGCCGCCACTCCCGTGGTCGGCGAAATCGAGAAGGTAGCTCCGGGCCAGTTCGACACCAAGCTGACCCTCCGCGAGCAGGTGCACGGCATTGCCCTTCGTCCTGGGCAGGACGAACTCCTCAAAGTCGTCAACGACTTCATTGCCGAGCAGCAGAAGAGCGGCGCCCTGGCCGCGACCTACAAAAAGTGGGTCGGAGCGGATCTGCCTGAGCTGAAGAAGCCCTGAGTGGGAGACCCGACGATGTCGACGGTGAGCGGAGCCCAGCGCCTCCAGGATGAAATCATCATTCGCATGGAGGACGTGCAGAAGTGGTACGGCGATTTTCAGGTCCTGAAGAACATCAACCTTCAGGTCCGAGCAGGGGAGCGCATCGTGATTTGCGGGCCTTCGGGTTCGGGCAAGTCGACGTTGATCCGCTGCATCAACCGGCTCGAGCATGCACAGAAGGGACGCATCGTCGTCGACAACATCGACGTCGGGGCCAGCAGCCGCGACCTCGACGCCGTTCGCCGCGAGGTCGGCATGGTATTCCAGCAATTCAATCTCTTCCCGCACATGACGGTGCTGGAGAATTGCATGCTGGCGCCCATGAAGGTGCGCGGCACGTCCCGGCCCGACGCCGAGGCGACGGCGCGGAAATACCTCGCGCGCGTGCGCATTCCTGATCAGGCCGACAAGTATCCTGCTCAGCTCTCGGGCGGACAGCAGCAGCGGGTGGCGATTGCCCGCGCGCTCTGCATGAACCCGAAGATCATGCTGTTCGACGAGCCGACCTCGGCGCTCGATCCGGAGATGGTCAAGGAGGTGCTCGACACCATGGTGAGCCTGGCCGAGGAGGGCATGACCATGCTGTGCGTCACCCACGAGATGGGCTTTGCCCGCCAAGTGGCCGACCGAGTGATCTTCATGGACCGGGGAGAGATCGTGGAGGAGGGGACACCGGATACCTTCTTCACCAACCCACAGCACGAGCGCACCCGCAACTTCCTGGGCCAGATACTTCCTCACTGAGCCTCACTGGCGAGCCCAGGCACCGGCGCAGCAGGATATTGAGATGAAACCAGATATTATTCTCGTCGAGCCCATGATGGCTCCCATCGAGGCCGCGCTCGACGCCAATTACCAGGTTCATCGTCTGTCACGAGCAGAGGACCCTGCGGCTCTCCTGGCACAGATTGGCCCCAAGGTTCGCGCGGTGGTGACAGGCGGCGGAACGGGCGCCAGCCCGGCCCTGTTTGATGCCCTGCCGCAGCTCGGCCTCATCGCCATCAATGGCATCGGTACGGACGCGGTGGACCTTGAGCGGGCCCGCCGCCAGGGAGTGCGGGTGACGACCACACCCGGTGTCCTCACAGACGATGTCGCGGATCTGGCCATGGCGCTCATGCTGGCCACATGCAGGCGCATCGCGGAAGGCGACCGCTTGGTTAGGGCAGGGGCGTGGGTGCTCGGGAAACGGTTGCCGCTCGGCCGCAGCATCAGCGGTAAGCGTGTTGGGATATTTGGGCTTGGACAGATCGGCCGGGCCATCGCCAAAAGGGCCGAGGCCTTTTCGACGCAGGTCCGCTATTTCAATCGGTCCGAAGTCCCGAATGCGCCATGGCCGCGGGTTGCGTCGCTGGAAGCGCTGGCCCGCGACAGCGACATCCTCGTCGTCAGCGTCGCGGGCGGTGCTCAGACGCGAGGGCACGTCAATCGTGCCGTGCTGGACGCGCTCGGGCCAGAAGGCATCCTGATCAATATCGCCCGGGGCAGTGTCGTCGATGAGCCAGAACTTATGAGCGCACTCAAGGAAGGGCGGATTGGGGGCGCGGGCCTCGATGTGTTCGCACACGAGCCGCACGTGCCGGTTGAGCTGACAGATCTCGATAACGTCGTTCTGATGCCGCACCAAGGCAGCGCCACAATCGAAACGCGCCTCGCCATGGGTGAACTCGTCCTCAAGAATGTCGCGGCTTATTTCGAAGGAAAGGAACTGCCGTCTGCCGTCGTTTGAAAGTGGTGCCACTGGATGGAGACGGGAGATGTGCCAGAGCCTAGTGAGCTTCAAAGTTGCAACAGAAACAATTGGAGGGCCGCCGCTTACGCCTGCAACTGCTCCTTAGGATGTCTCAGCACGGAGCAAGTAGCTTGGCGACGATGAGGAGCCCTTCAGATATTCCACGACTTGATGTGATATCTCATTCGAATTGTCCGGATACAGCCGGCACCTCTTGAGTGCCCGCCGCAGATCGATTGTCCGCCCTAGATACTCAAGCGCCACACGTGCGGCTGTGGGCTGGTGGGCTTCTGTTCCGGAAACACCGATCATCAAACCGATCAACGTGATCACGCGATTCCGGTAGGAGGGGTAGAGAATTGTCTGAGAGATCTCGTTGCCCGCAATGGCCTCGTGATCAATCATGTAAAGCCTGTCACCCACATGCACGAGAATTCCCGAGTACTTGAAAATGTAAGGGGTCGTCTGTGCCCCCACCGGCTTCAGCCGCTCGATCGTCTTGTAGAGCGTATAATCCCCCCTCGAGTACACACAGACGAGCGAGCGCAGGATCGATCCGGGCGAGGAAAGAGAGTAAAAATATTTGTAATAGTATCCAAAATACTTCGTAAGCTGCCCCTTCTGACGCTGGGTTTGTCCTAGCAGATTGCGGAGCATGGGAGGGATCGCGAGAGAGTCCGTCTGACCGTGCGGCCGAAGCCGCACGATCTCGCGAAACTGCTCATGCGGCATGAGGATTTCGTACTCGTCCACTCCGAAGAAGTCGCAGATGCGCCGAAGGTTGTAACGTGAGGGAAAAGCGGTGCCCGCCAGATACTTCATGAACTGCTGGCGATTGATCTGGAGGCGCCGGCAAACCTCGGACGTCGATGCGTGATAGCTGCACAACAGCTTCAGATTGGCAGTCAGATTTGAGCTGCCGGAGTCGCCTCCCATCATTCTTGACTCCTTAATAGCGTCAAGTTGCGTCAAACCTACGTTTGCTCAAATGTTGCGCCAAACACAAGCGACGAGCCACACTTTGCCTGGGAACGATGACTCAGGGCTACCCGGATCATGTGGGAAAGAGGCCGTGAGCATGACAACGGACGGAGGACGACAAGATATGAAGACCATGAGGTTAACGGCCGCAGCGGCGATTGCGGCACTCGGGGTTCTTGGCCCCGCAGTGGCACAGGAAACGATCAAGATTGGCGGGATCGCGCCTCTCTCACCGCCCGGTGGCGTTCAGAATGGCGAATCCCTGCGAGATGGCATGGCCATTGCCGTCGATGAGATCAACGCGGCTGGCGGTCTGCTGGGCAAGAAGGTCGAAGTCGTGGTGGAGGATACATCAGGCCTCCCCGAGAAAGGCGTCGCCGCCTTCGAGCGGCTGGCTTCCAAGGACGGAGTCGTCGCCGTGACTGGCGCGGCGCACAGCGCGGTCTGCACTGCGGTGGGCCCGATTGCGAAGAAATACGACATGGCCTTCGTGGCCGACGAGTGCTGGTCGGATGCGGTGACTGCGGCCAAGCTCCCGCAGGTCTTCCGGATTACAGTGGCGAATTCGCTAGTCTACTCCGTCGCCGCCGACTGGGTGAAGGAGGCTGGCTTCAAGAACATCGCGATTATCTCCGAGAATTCGGATTGGGGCTTCGGCATTATCGACGTGTTCACCAAGAACCTGCAGAACACCGGCGCCAAGGTAACGTCGTTCACTGCTGAGCGCACCGTCAGCGACTTCACTCCGCAGCTTCTTCAGCTGAAGCGTGCCAATCCGCAGCCTGACCTCATCGTTGCGGGTTTCACGGGCTCCAACCTCCTCCTCATGCTCCGTCAGGCATCCGACCTGGGGATCGCTCCGAGCAAGAAGACGGCCATCTTCGCGGCCGGATCGGATGCCCTTGAGCCGGAATTCTGGAATGTCGTTGGCGACGGCGGAGTCGGAGTGATCGCCAATCCGGCCGGTCTTCCGGGCAAGCCGGACACTCCCCTGTCACGCACCTTCAGCAAAGCGTTCGAAGCCAAGTTTAAGCGCCCGGCAAATGCCGTGTCGATGGAGGGCTACGACGGCATCATGGTCGTGGCCGAGGCGATCAAGAAGGCCGGCAGCGCAGACCGGGTCGCCATCCAGAAGGCGATGCGCGAACTGAAGTGGGAGGGCACCCGCGGAACGATCAACTTCCCGCAGACGGAGGAGCCGGCCTGGAAGTTCCAGCAATGGCCGGAAGTGCCGATCTTCGTCATTCAGTACACGAAGGCGAAGCAGACTCCGGCGGATGCAGCCATCCTCTGGCCGCGCTCTCAAGCGACTGTGGACAAGCTGGTCCTGACGCCTTAAGCGCCTACCGCCATGTACGGAACCCCGCCGCTATACGGCGGGGTTTCGTTTGTGCGGGACGCATGATGTTGGCCCGATGCCCGTGGGAGACACGATGCAATGGAGACGGGAACCGCTTCCATTGGCATGAAGCCAGCTCCAAGGTCAGAACAGCCAGTCTGCAATCGTGTCGCGATACTCCGCATCGAAGGTTGCTTTTGTGCCCTCAATCTTATTGGCACCGAGTTCAAGGACGTAGATATAGTCGGCCACGTCCACTCCCGCGATCACGTTCTGATCCACCATGAGGATCGTTCGTCCCTCCTCGACAACGAGACGGCGCAGGTGGCTGTAGATGACTCCGGCACGCTTCGGGTCGAGGCCAACGGTCGGCTCATCCACAAGGATCAGGTCAGGGTCGCTCATCAGGGCAAGTTCGAGCTGCATGAGGCGCTGCTGTCCGCCCGACATCAGGCCCGCCCGCCGTTCGGCAAAGTCCTTGAGGTACGGCGCACGCTCGTAAACCCGCTCGACAGCGCGCTTTGCTCGCGGCCGATCGCTGCGGAAGCTCCACGTCGCCATTTCAATATTCTCGGCGACGGACATGTCCTTGAACAGAGCGTGCCGCTGAGCCACGTAGGCGATTCCGACCCGCACAAGATCGCGGGTCGGCAGATGTGTCAGATCATGGCCATTGTAGCTGATCTGGCCCTGATGGGGGCGCAACTGACCAATGATGGTTTTCAGCAGCGTCGACTTGCCGACACCGTTGGCTCCGATAATGGTCGTAAGCTGCCGCGGCCGCGCGATGACTGAAACTCCGCGCAGGATGTCAATGTCACGTTGATAGCCTGCCGAGACATCGTGCACTTCAAGCTGCATGATGGTCCCCCAAATATGCCTCGAGGACTGCGGGATCGTTGCGCACGGTCTCGGGATTCCCGTCGGCGATGATGTCACCATAGCTCAGTGTAACGACCCGTCGGCAGAGTCCGAAAATCGACCCCATGTCATGGCTGATCAGAATGATCGTAACGCCGCTTGCATTCCACGTGCGGATCGTGTCGTACATGAAGCGCTTGAGCTCGGGATGAACGCCGCCGAAGGGCTCATCGAGCAGGACGAGCTTCGGTTTGAGCATCATGATCCGTCCGAACTCAAGGAGTTTCGCCTGTCCGCCGGAGAGGCGCCCTGCCCGCTCATGCGACAGGCGCGAGAGATTCAGCGAATCGAGAACTTGCAGCGCCTGATCTCTGGCTTCGCTTCGGGAGATCCCCCAGTCCGTGAGCGCCGAGACCTGCATGTTCTCAAGAACGCTCAGCCTCTGAAAGACCTTCGTGACCTGGAACGACCGCCCTATCCCGAGCCGCGCGAGCCGGCTTGGTGCCAGACCATCGACCCGATGCCCCGCGAAATGCACAGACCCGGCGCTCGGCGCATAGTAGCCGCCTATGATGTTCAATAGCGTCGTTTTTCCGGAGCCATTAGGCCCGATGAGCCCGACGAGTTCCCCTTCATTGAACGTCAGGTTGACATCGTTGAGGGCAACGAGGCCGCCGAACTGCTTTCTCAGGTTGCTGATCGTCAGTTGAGCGCTCATCGTTTCCCTCCCTTCCGTGTCCTAAGGGCTGCCAGCGTGCCGAACACTCCGTTTGGCGCGAAGCGAAGGACAAGGATTGCGGCCAAGCCGAAGACCACAAGCCGCCATTCACCGACACCGCGCAGTGCCTCAAGGACCACCTGAAGAGCGAGCCCGCCAAGGGCCGCGTAGACAACGTTGTGAAATCCGCCGATCACGGCCATCGAGAGCACGTAGCCCATCTCCTGCAGTGACATCATCGACGGAGTGATCAATTGTACGAAGTGAGCGTACAAGCCGCCCGCGAAGCCTGCAAAGGCGCTCGATACGGCGAAGGCGACGATCTTCCAGGTCGTCACCTCGACGCCGAGGCTCGCAGCCCCGTCCTCATCCTCCCGAATGGTCTGAAAGAAAAGGCCGATACGCGAATGCAGCATGAGGAGCATCAGCACGAGACAGAGAACTGTCGCGGCCAGAAAGACATAATAGTAAACGGTGGCACTGCCGCCCGGAATGAGGGGAGACGCCCTGAGACCGAGACTTCCTGCCGTCAATCCGTGCTCCGCCGTCACGGCAATGCGGAGGATCTCCGAAAAGGCGATCGTGGTGAGGCCAAGATAGGCGCCATGGAGACGCAATGTCAGCCAGCCTATGAAAAGCCCCATGACGCCCGCGAGCAGGACGCCGGCACCCAGCGACAGGGGCAGAGGCCAGTCGAGATGCATCACGGTCAGAGTCGACGCGTAGGCGCCAAGCCCGCTCATGGCTGCCTGCGCGAAGCTGATACGGCCGACGTAGCCAACGAGGAGAGCCCAGCTCGCGGCGAGGATCGCGTAGTAGAAGCCGATGGTGAGCGTGTAGATCCAGTACTCCTGAAGGCCCAGGAGCGGCAGCAACGCCAATCCGCCAGAAATGATGAGACCGAAGAGGGTAGACGTTGTGCGAGCAACTTTCATGCCCGGCGCTCCTTTCGGCCGAAGAGGCCCTGCGGGCGAAGGAGGAGAACGGCGACCAGCACGACCAGCCCATACGCATCCTTGTAAGCCAACGCCCGTGTGGTATCGGGGATGAGAATCGTTGCAAAGCTTTCGACCTGACCGAGGATCAGCGCTCCGACAATGGCGCCGGGGATGGACCCGAGCCCTCCTAACACGACCACGATGTAAGCTTTGATCGATGGAACGATGCCCATCGGCGGAGTGACGTTAAATACCGGTCCGATGAGTGCCCCGGCGGCACCTGCAAGCGCAGCTCCCACGCCGAACGCAAGCATCGAGGTCCGGTTGATGTTCACCCCGAAGATCTCCGCCGCGGCGCGATCCTGGCTAACCGCTCGAACGGCACGCCCAATCCAGGTATAGCGCAGCACAACGATGGTACCGACGATGAGGATCACTGCGGCGGCCGCGGCGGCCAAACGATCGCCGCTCACGATCAGTTCGCCGAGCTCGACACGACCGCGATAGATCGGCGCCGGGCGCTGCGGCCAGGGACCGAACACGCTGTTAGCGAGATTGAGCAGCAGTATCGACAAACCGAAAGTGATGATGATGGCGTATTCATCAGGCCGGTCGACCTTCCCCTCATGAATGGGACGGATGAGCATCCATTCTATGAGCGCGCCGAAAATCAGAAGAGAGGCTGCGGCCGCAACCACGCCCACGACCGGAGGCAGCCCCAAGACGGTGACCGCCAAGTACGCGACATACCCGCCGAGCATGTAAAGCTCGCCATGGGCAAAATTCACGATCCGCAGCACCCCGAAGATGATGGCAAGACCGAGCGCCGTCAGGGCGTAGAATGTGCTGATGATGAGCCCATTCAGCGCCTGCTCTCCTATTTCGAGTAAACCCATGACGAGAATCCATTGCACGGATAATTCTGGAAGTGCTCAGACCATGGCGGCAAACGCCCCTGGCGAACAAGAGGCTCGTCTGCACGACCCTGTCGCTCAGTTTTTGTTTTTCCGCGTCAGTTAGCGACAAGCCCTGAGAGGGTTTCTCGTCTTATATTACAGCCGCTCAGCGATGCCGCTGAACGCGAACGGAACAGTAACAATATGACAGAGACGCTTGCTGCCCTGGGGCGACTCCTGGAAAACCGCACCCTCTCGTCCGAGGACCTGGTAAGAAGATACCTGGCCCGCATCGCTCAAGAGAACGGCCAACTCCACGCATTCTCGAACGTCTTTGCCGAAGAGGCACTTGCGGATGCGAGACGTCTCGATGAAGAGCGTCGTCGAGGAACTGTCCGCGGACCGCTTCACGGTCTGCCGATCGCCGTCAAGGATCTGGCGGATATCAAGGGTCAGGTGACCGGGTTCGGTTCCCGTGCATACGGCAGCGAGCCCGCCCGCGAGACGGCCCGTTTCGTCGAGCGCCTCAAGGAAGCTGGCCTGATCATCATCGGCACGACTCATATGGTGGAGTTCGCCTTTGGAAGCTGGGGCACCAACCACGCCATGGGAACTCCCTGGAACCCCATCGACCGGGCAACTCACCGGGTGCCCGGCGGATCGAGCAGCGGGTCCGCGGTAGCCGTTGCGGCGGGCCTCGTCCCAGCCGCCATCGGATCCGACACAGGGGGCTCCATCCGGATTCCGGCATCCCTGTGCGGCATTGTCGGCTTCAAGCCAACGATGGGCCGAGTGCCGACGGACGGCGTCGCACCACTCAGCCAAAGCTTCGATACGATCGGTCCACTGGTGAACAGCGTTCATGATGCACGCCTCGTCTTCGCGGCATTGACCGGAGCCGAGGTCCCGGCGGCTACACAGGATGCGGCACGTCTGCGCGTCGGCATTGTCGACCGTGCCCAGCTCGACCCCCTCGACTCGCATGTGGACAGCCTTTTCGCTGACGCCGTGAAGCAGCTGCGGAATAGCGTCGAGCATTGTGAGACCGTTCGCCTGCCCATGGAGCCGACGGAGTATCAAAGCCGTAACGGTGAAATCATGGCGTACGAGGCCTATCAGCATCTGCGCCGCATCGTCGACGACGAGTCGTCTCCGCTCGATCCCTTTGTCCGTCAGCGGGCACGCGCCGGCCGGAAGATCAGCGAAACCCGCTATCACGAGGCGCTGGCGGAAAGGCAGGAAGCAATCCGGGCGTTCAGCCCGATCTTTGCCCAGTATGACATCATCGTTTTACCGACTACGCCGCTCCCGGCCGTTCCGCTGACAGAGGTGGACGAAAGCATTTTCCCCATGTCGCGGCTCACCCGGATTGGCAACTACCTTGATCTTTGCGGCCTCTCGGTTCCCGTGAGGGCTCAGGACGGCGGGCTTCCCGTCGGTGTTCAGGCCCTGGCTGGCACAGGACGCGATGCAGACCTCCTGACATTCGGCGAACACCTGGAGAAGATCGCGACTGCGGGCTGAAGAGGAGGGCGGATTCCATTCGCATTGAATCCGCTCCGGATCACGATAGGGTGGAGATCCCGACGGAAAACGGGACCAACAATCCGCGTATGACATGCATCGGATCTGTCGCAACAAATTGTTTCGGAGTTTCAGTTGATGCTGTCTGGGCTCAGCGACAGAGGGTGGCGTGTTCAAGGGCAGGCATTTTGATCGCTCCGTAATGCTGCTCTGCGTGCGGTGGTTTCTGGCCTAGGATCTGAGCCTGCGGAATCTGGAAGAGAGGATGGCCGAGCGCTGTGTCTCGGTCGATCACGCAACCATTCACAGGTGGATTGTTCGCTACTCGCCTGAACGTCTGAACCGCTTCGATTCACGCAAGTGAGCCGTCGATCCCGACGATCGGCCCCAGGATCGCTCGATGGTGCACATAATGCGCAAAGGACAGGCGAGGTAGGCCTGCCGTTCATAGCTATCCCTCGCCGAGCAGTTTCATCTGCTTGCCGCATGAAGGCGGCTCGATGCACCTGCTGCTTGCTCGCGCCTCTTGCGGAATAACGGCAAAGACCTGGCACTTTCTATTGTTGTCACCGGGACTTGGGTATCGGGTTCGAGTGGCGGGCTGGAGGAGCCTCCACCAGCCGGAACAAGACCGGTGGGGACGTCCAGTCGAAGGGGAACTGAAGAGGCACAGTGCAGGACGTAACAAGGCTCCGGCCCTCTCCGTTCACCACCTCAAACACATAGCCTGGGCGCTCGAGACGAGCGCAGTCCGGCCAGCGGTCGAAAGAAATCCAGTCGCTCATCCAGGTCTCCTTCGGCACGGCGCCCTTAGAGGTAGAAGTCGCCTTTGGCCATCTTCGACAGGTTGGCCATCCTGATCTGGAAGTCGGCGATGCCATCGCCGTTCACATCGCCGGAGACAACCCCGCTGGAGACGCGCAGTTCTCCCGCCTTGTGATGGAAGCCGGTACCGCCGATGAAGGTGAACGCCTGATTGCCGCTCTTGAGCGTGTTAGCGTCAATGGTTCGGAGGTCGATGTGATCCGTCCCGCGCACGAAATCCATGATCGTGTCCCGCGCGCTTGTCTGGGTCTCCTTCACTGAGTTGAAGTCGAACACATCCGCACCCGGCCCCCCGATGAGCACGTCTTTTCCGCTGCCGCCGATGAGCGTGTCATGGCCACCCTGGCCATAGAGCCTGTCATTGCCGCCGCGGCCATCGATCCTGTCGTCGCCACCCTGGCCATACAGGCTGTTGCCGCCGCTGGTGCCGGTCAGCGAAAGGTTCGGGGGCACTCGGTCAACCGGCGTGGGCTGCGCCGTGACAAGGCCTGTTTCAAGCTCGGTCAGGGAATAGATCTTGTCCGTGAACTGGAACCACTCGGTACCCCATACCACGTCGTTGCCATCCGGTATCCCGGACCGCATGTCGGTGAGATGAACGGACCCGTCCGACAGCTTGGAGACACTGTAGTCGGAGCGCTGGCCGCTGAAGACAGCCGTATCACTCCCACTGCCGCCATCCAGGACATCATCGCCGGCCCCGCCGACCAGGCGGTCGTTCCCAGCGCTGCCTTTCAGCGAGTTGACACCCTGGTTGCCGATAAGCGTGTCGTTGCCGGATCCGCCGACCGCATTCTCGATCAGAGAGCGAGCATCCCCGTGGTAAAGCAGCGCGTTGGCGATGTTGCCGGCAGCCATCTTCGAGCCGTCCCACTGCAACTTCGCCAGTTGTGCCGTGGACGTGGTCGTCCATGCGCCAGGGCGCAGGTCGACACTCAAACCTGTCGTGTAGGTCGAGAAGTCGTAGGTGTCGGTGCCGCCGCCGTCCCAGAGGGTCATGAAGATGCGGTCGCCGCCCGGCGCGCCCTGGCCGACGCCGTTGATCCGCATCT
>JBOZRS010000141.1:0-7792 GCA_050789065.1 Microvirga sp. | reverse complement strand
TGATCCGCAAGGGACAGGTTGGACGTGCACCAGCAAATGACATGGGCGCTCAGCGCGACTTCATTGCTGCCCTGTTCGGCGTAGCCGCATAACTAGCCCTCGCGTCTGGCCTTCGGTCGATCTACATCAGCCGTTGCAACAGAACCCGACACCGCCGGTCGACGCGCCACAATGCTGGCCCGGCGTACCCGCCCGCCTGATCCTCACGGACCTGCGGGTCCTGTCGGACTTTTAGATCGTCTCGCGCTACAAGTCCCGGCATACGGCATCGGCGGCCGCAGTCAGGCCATGGCTCGCGCTCACGGGAGCGCGAGGTGCCTGTGCAATCGACTCCTATTTCGTATTTCTTGACCAGCTCTACGACGGCTTATCACTGCCTAGACTCTGAAGTAGCTGGGGTATTTCGCCTTGATCTCCTCGACGTGAGACAGCGTGCCGGAGAGGTGATCTCGCAGGTGTTGTTGTGCCTTTTCCGGGCTGCCTTCGGCAATCGCCTCCACGATCAGCTGATGGTGCTGTAAAATGCCCTGGATCTTGCCTGGAGACGGAAGATTCAGACGGCGCAGACGGTCAATGTGTCCGCTGCGGCTACGGACTAAGATCCAGAGATCCTGCATCTGAGCCGCTTCGTAAAGGTTCCGGTGAAAGTCCCGATCCGCTATATCGAAGCCCTGTAGGTCATTGGCCTCCACTAGGGCCATCTGCTGCGCCAAAATCCCATTCAGCCGGGCAATCAGGCCCGGGTCCGGGCTCAAAGCCAGGCTGCGCACGATCTCGAGCTCGAGCGAGCGGCGCAGGAAGTGAGCCTGCTGGGCGAGGGTCACATCGATGGGGCTGACTACCGTTGCGTGCTGTGGGAACACCTCGACGAGGCTTTCCTCTTCAAGGCGCATTAGGGCATCGCGAACCGGGGTGGAACTCACACCAAACTGAGCGGCCAGGTCATTGCGGGACAGGGTCGTGCCGGGCGTCAGCTCTAGCGAGAGAATATCCTGTCGCAGACGCTCGAAAACCTGAGGGGCCGCTTGGCGGCCTCGTTCGAGGCGCTGTACGGCTCGGGGTGAGAAGCTCTGCTTAACTGCCGATCTGGATAAGGTCATTCAATTAATCCGGAGTCCGTTTTGTCCACTATAGCACACTTGCAGCCAGCGTACTAATGCATTAGTGTCCGAGCTGCCAGTAAGGAATACCGGCCCAAGTCACCAAAGCCTCCGCCAAGAGGGGCATGCATTGAGGAAACACCATGAAAAAGCAGATGAGGCGCCTCGGCGCCGGGATTGCCGCCGCCGTTGGACTGCTTGCGCTCGCAGGCGCGGCTCAAGCCCAGCAGAAGAATGAAATCTCCATCACGCGCCAGCCGGGCATTCTCTACCTGCCAACCCACATCATCGAGAAGCAGCACCTGATCGAGAAGCAGGCGGCAAAGCTTGGGCTGCCGGAGCTCACGACCAAGTGGGTCACCTTCAGCGGCGGTGGCGCCCAGACCGACGCTCTCCTGTCCGGTGGCGTCGACATGGTGAATACCGGTGTCGGCAATCTGCTTCTGCTGTGGGATCGCACCAAGGGCGGCGTCAAGGGAATCGTCGCCACGTCTGCCCAGCCGCTGGCCCTCGTGACGCACGATCCCAAGATCAAGTCGCTGAAGGATTTCGGTCCCGGCGACAAGATTGCGGTGCCGACCGTAAAGGTCTCGACCCAGGCCATTCTGCTCCAGATGGCGAGTGCGAAGGAGTTCGGCGAGGATCAATGGGCCAAGCTCGATGCCAACACGGTGCAGCTCGGCCATCCCGATGCCGTTGTAGCCATGACGAACCCGCAGCACGAGGTGAAGAACCACTTCGCCGCGCCGCCCTTCCAGTATATTGAGATGAAGACCGTGCCGAACGCACGCATCATCCTGCAGTCGCCCGACATTATTGGCGGACCGCTGACCCAGGGGCAGTTCTTCACGACGACCAAGTTCGCCGAAGCCAACCCGAAGGTGATTGAGGCGGTGCGTGCCGCTTCCAAGGAAGCTCAGGATTTCATCCGCAGCAACACCAAGGAAGCCGTTGACATCTATAAGGAGATCACCGGCGATAAGACCAGTGCCGAGGATCTGCTCGCATGGCTGAAAGAGCCCGGCATGATGGAGTGGAATCTCCAGCCGCAGGGCACGATGAAGTTTGCCGAACACCTGTACAAAATCGGCACGCTCAAGACGCAGCCGAAGTCCTGGAAGGATTTCTACCTGCCAATCGCGCATGATCTCAACGGTAGCTGATCGAACTTGTGCGCCCCGCTTGCCTGCGGGGCGCACCACGGCAATTTCATTTCAGGTCTTCATTCATGTCCGCACTTCTTGATGTCAGTGGCGTGACGTTGCGCTACAAAACGCCCAGCGTTCTCGTGACAGCGACCGACAGGGTCAGCTTTCAGGTCAATCAATCGGATCGCTTCGTTCTGCTCGGGCCGTCCGGCTGCGGCAAGTCCACGCTGCTCAAGGCGGTCGGCGGCTATTTGAACCCGAGCGAGGGCAAGATCCGCATCAAGGGCCGCGAGGTCACGGAGCCCGGTGCGGACCGCATGATGGTCTTCCAGGAGTTCGACCAACTCCTGCCGTGGAAGACGGTGCTGGAGAACGTCATGTTTCCCTTGCTGGTCGCCCGCAAGATGTCGCGCAAGGAAGCGGAGGACAGAGCAAAGGCCTATATCGAGAAGGTCAACCTCACCCGCGCCATCAACTCCTATCCGCATACCCTGTCGGGCGGCATGAAGCAGCGCGTGGCGATTGCCCGCGGCATGGCGATGGAGCCCGATATCCTGCTCATGGACGAGCCTTTCGCAGCGCTCGACGCGCTCACCCGCCGCACCTGCCAGGACGAGCTTCTGCAGTTGTGGGAGGACACGAAGTTCACCGTGCTCTTCGTCACCCACTCGATTGCTGAGGCGATCAAGATCGGCAACCGCATCCTGCTTCTCTCGCCTCATCCTGGCCGTGTGAAGGCTGAGGTGAACGATGTCGACCGTGTCTCGCCGACTGACGGCAGCGCGGGCCAGCTTGAAAAGCATATCCACGAACTTCTCTTCGCGGAAGAAAGCGCACATTAGGGATGACGCTCATGAGCAATGCACAGATCGTGATGCGCGCCGACACGGGACCGGCGCAGGCGCATACGGGAGAGGTGGAGCGCAAGCTTAGCACCCTGGAAGTCGTCTGGGGCAACGGCTTCGTTCGCAAAACCGTGATCATCGTCTTCCTCGGGATCGTTTGGGAGATTTACGGACGCTATCTCGACAACCCCCTTCTCTTCCCAACGCTCTCCGATACCTTGTCCACGATGGCCGATCGGATCGCGGATGGCACACTCCCGATGAGAGCGTGGACATCGCTGAAGGTGCTATTGATGGGCTACGCCTCTGGCGTGACGCTGGCCGCGATTCTGACCATCCTCGCCATCAACACCCGCATCGGAACGGACTTCCTTGAGACGATGACGGCGATGTTCAACCCACTGCCGGCCATTGCACTTCTACCACTAGCGCTAATCTGGTTCGGCCTCGGCAACGGAAGCCTCGTTTTCATTCTCATCCACTCTGTTCTCTGGGCAGTGGCGCTCAACACCCACTCGGGCTTTCTCGGCGTGTCGCAGACGTTGCGCATGGTGGGGCGCAACTATGGTCTCAAGGGTCTGTCCTATGTGTTCAAGATCCTGGTTCCGGCGGCTTTCCCGTCGATCCTAACCGGCTTGAAGATTGGTTGGGCCTTCGCCTGGCGCACGCTGATCGCAGCGGAACTCGTCTTCGGCGTGTCGTCGGGGCAGGGGGGCTTGGGCTGGTTCATCTTCGAGAACCGCAACCTGCTGGACATCCCCTCAGTGTTCGCGGGACTTCTCACCGTGATCATCATCGGTCTCGTCGTCGAGAACCTGATCTTCAGGACCATCGAGCGCAAGACCATCCGCAAATGGGGCCTGCAGAGCTGAGCCACCGCTCAGCTCTCATCCTTTCCAACAATTTCAATAGGTATTCCAGCTATGACTTCCCAGAAAAAGCCTGAGGAGCTGCGCAGCGCACGCTGGTTCGCGCCCGACGATCTGCGGGGATTCGGCCACCGCTCCCGCATGATGCAAATGGGCTACGCGCCCGAGGACTGGGCGGGGCGCCCAGTGATCGCGATCCTCAACACCTGGTCCGATATCAATCCCTGCCACGCCCATTTCAAGCAGCGGGTCGACGACGTGAAGCGCGGCGTGCTGCAGGCTGGCGGCTTTCCCGTGGAACTGCCAGGCATCTCTCTCGCCGAACAATACGTCAAGCCGACCACCATGCTCTATCGCAACCTGCTCGCGATGGATGTGGAGGAGTTGCTGCGCTCCCATCCGGTCGACGGCGTCGTGCTGATGGGCGGCTGCGACAAGACGACCCCTGCCTTGCTTCTCGGTGCTACGAGCGCCGGATTGCCCGCGATCTATCTGCCCGCAGGGCCGATGCTTCGCGGGAACTGGAAGGGCAAGATCCTGGGATCCGGCTCGGATGCCTGGAAGTATTGGGACGAGCGCCGCGCGGGCAATATCTCGGATGCCGACTGGCTCAACATGGAGGCGGGCATCGCCCGCAGCTATGGCACCTGCATGACCATGGGAACCGCCAGCACGATGATGGCGATCGCTGAAGCCATCGGTATGACGCTGCCGGGCGCCTCCTCCATCCCGGCTGCGGATGCCAACCACGTCCGCATGAGCGCTGAATGTGGTCGCCGCATCGTCGAGATGGTCTGGGAGGATCTGACGCCCAGCAAGGTGCAGAGCCGTGCAGCCTTCCTGAACGGCATTGCCGTTGCCATGGCGATGGGCTGCTCCACCAATGCCATCATTCACCTGATCGCGCAGGCCCGCCGCGCCGGTCAGGAGATCGGGCTCGGCGACTTCGAGGCCGCCAGCCGCAAGGTGCCGGTGATCGCCAACATTCGCCCCAGCGGTGACAGATACCTGATGGAAGATTTCTTCTATGCGGGCGGCATGCCTGCGCTGATGACCCGCATCAGGTACCACCTGCATCTCGATGCGCTGACGGTGAACGGCCGGACGCTCGGCGAGAACATTGCGCGGGCGGAAGTCTACAATGACGATGTCATTCGGACCGTAGACAATCCGATTTACGCCGAGGGCGCGCTTGCGGTGCTCAAAGGCAATCTCGCGCCGGACGGCTGCGTGATCAAGCCGAGCGCCTGCGATCCGCGCTTCCTTAAGCATACGGGCCCGGCGCTGGTGTTCGACGACTATCCGTCCATGAAGGCGGCCGTCGAGGATGAGAACCTCGATGTCACCGCCGATCACGTCCTGATCCTGCGCAATGCCGGTCCCCAAGGCGGGCCGGGCATGCCGGAATGGGGCATGCTGCCGATCCCGAAGAAGCTGGTGAAGCAGGGCGTGCGCGACATGGTGCGGTTGTCTGATGCGCGCATGAGTGGCACGAGCTATGGCGCATGCATCCTGCATGTCTCGCCAGAATCCTACGTGGGCGGACCACTGGCCCTGGTGCAGAATGGCGACATGATCTCGCTTCATGTCGCCGCACGCACCATCAACCTTGACGTGCCCGCCGAGGAGCTGGAGCGCCGCCGCGCCGCCTGGGTCAGGCCCGAACCCCGCTACGAGCGCGGCTATGGCTGGATGTTCACGCGCCATATCCGCCAAGCCCACGAGGGCTGCGACTTCGACTTCCTCGAAACGAGCTTCGGCGCGCCCGTGGGCGAGCCCGCTATCTTCTGACGATTGGAGACACACATCATGGCCCTGAACCCTGAAACCCGTGAGAAGCTTAAAGGCGTCAGCACGGCGACGCTCTGTACCGCCCTGTTCAAGCGCGGCCTCCGCAACCAGTTCATACAGGATGTGCGTCCGCTCAACCCCGATCTCGGCAACATGGTCGGGGAGGCCTTCACCCTGCGCTATATCCCGGCCCGTGAGGATCTGAATCTGATCAGCGTGTTTCAGGACCGCGGGCATCCGCAGCGCAAGGCGGTCGAGGAATGTCCGCCTGGCGCAGTCATGGTGATCGACAGCCGCAAGGATGCCCGAGCGGCATCCGCCGGCGGCATTCTCGTCTCCCGTCTGATGAAGCGCGGCGTGGCGGGCGTGGTGACCGATGGCGGCTTCCGTGACTCTCCCGAGATCGCACGCCTCGACATGCCGGCATATCACAGCCGCCCGTCAGCGCCGACGAACCTTACGCTGCATCAGGCCCTCGACATCAACGTGCCGATCGGCTGTGGCGACGTGCCGGTGTGGCCGGGAGATATCGTCGTGGGTGACGGCGAGGGCGTGGTGGTGATCCCGGCGCACTTGGCGGACGAGATCGCGGGCGAGGCGGTCGAGATGACGGCCTTCGAGGACTTCGTCCAGGAAGAGGTGCTGAAGGGCCGCTCGATCCTCGGTCTCTATCCGGCCACCGACCCGCAGACGCTCACTGATTTCGCCGCATGGCGCAAGGCGAGCGGACGCTGATCTGGGTCACTTCATCACCTATTCCGGAGCAGTCAGGTATGGCGACTTCAGCCGTCAAGGTCTTCTACAATAGCCTCGGTACGCCCGAGATCTACGACCTCATGCAGCGTCTGAAGCCGCCGTCCCTGGAGTTGGTGCTTCTGGAGACGGATGATGACGAGGAGCGGGTCGCCAAGGTGCGAGACTGCGAAGCCATCATCGCGGCCGCGACGCGGCTGACGCGCCGAACCATAGAGGCCGCTCCCCGGCTGCGCTTCGTCCAGCACCAGGGCGTTGGATATCATGATACGGTCGATGTGCCGGCCCTGGTCGAGCGGGGCGTTCGCCTTGCGGTCAGTACCGCCGGAACCATCGGGGTGGCGGAGCATGCGGTAATGCTGGCGCTCGCCGCCGCTCGACGCGTGACCTTTGCGGATCCGGAACTGCGGCGCGGTCAATGGCACGCCAACAGCCTGCGCCCGGTCTCCATCGAGCTGGCCGGCAAGACGGTTGGATATGTGGGCATGGGCCGTATCGGCCAGGCCGCGGCCGAGCGATTCAGGGGGTTCCGCACCAAGGGGCTCTATTCCGATCCATACGTGCGCCTGCCGCCGGAACGGGAAACGGAGCTGGGGCTCGAGCCGGCATCCCTTAGTCGGATTCTACGCGAAGCCGATGTAGTGACTCTTCATCTCCCGCTGACGACCGAAACCCGCAACCTCATCGGGCGGGACGAACTTGCTCTGATGAAGCCGAACTCCATCTTCATCAACACCGCGCGGGGCGGGATCGTGAACGAAGAGGCCCTTGTCGAAGCCCTGAAAGCCGGCCGGCCGGGAGCGGCCGGCATCGATGTGTTCGAAATGGAGCCGATGCCAGCCCATCATCCCTTGGCCGTGCTGCCCAACACGGTTCTGACACCTCACATCGCGGCGGGAACCTGGGACTCGTTCGTGGCCAAAATGGATTCGGTGCTTTCCAATATTGCGACTTTCTTCGAGGGAAAACCGCTGGAGAACGAGATCCTCCTTGGCCATCGGACCCTGGCGAACTGCACTTGATCGGCTTCGGACCGAAGCGATTATCAGACTTGGAGATCCCGACAATGCTTACCGAACAAGCAAAGTTCAACCACATCGCGGGTGAGTGGCTCTCGGCGACAGAAGCCTCGGCCAACATCAATCCGTCGAACACCACCGACGTAGTGGGCGAGTTCGCCCGCGCCTCGGCGGCCGATGCCGAGCGGGCGATTGCGGCGGCCTACGACGCGTTCCCGGCCTGGTCGCGCTCCTCGATTCAGCAGCGCCACGACATCCTCAAGGCCG
>JBOZRS010000140.1:0-181146 GCA_050789065.1 Microvirga sp. | reverse complement strand
GCGGGGTGGAGCAGCCCGGTAGCTCGTCAGGCTCATAACCTGAAGGTCACAGGTTCAAATCCTGTCCCCGCAACCAACCCCACACACACCCAAACACGCGCAACACAAGCGACAGCGGAAACACCGCACAGCCCGCGCGAGCCAAACGCGCCGAGGGCTGTGGGCGTCCGAAACGTGACGCAAGCCCTCCAGCGCCCACAACGCGCACGAGCACGTCGCACACCCAAACCCGACAAACCAGCAAGACGGAAATCGAGGTTGAAGCCTCCGACGGGGACATTGGGCGTGCGCAATTCATTCCCTCGTGATCCAGAGCACCTTTTCTCGCAAAACCGAGGCCACATTTCCCTACGATGCGCTAAAGACGAAGGTGGATGGCAAACGAGGCTGGACATTCCAGGGAGCTTCGGGTTGCCTTCCCTAAAGTGAAGCGAGGAGTGGCCTGTGCCGAACCGATCCAAAAATCTTGAAGCCTATACCCGCCTCGCGCCCGTGATCCCCGTCCTCACCCTGGACGATGCGCGGCTCAGCATCGATCTGGCCCATACTCTGCTTCAGGCCGGACTGCCCGTTATCGAGGTGACGCTCAGGACGTCGAAGGCTCTCGATGCCATCAATGCCATCGCGAAAGCGGTACCGGATGCCGTGGTCGCGGCGGGCACGGTCGTCGCTGCGAGCCAGATCCGCGAAGTCGTGGATGCGGGCGCCAAATTCATCGTCACGCCCGGAACGCCCGCAAGCCTCGCGGAGCATCTGTGGCAGGCCCCAATCCCTGTCATGCCCGGATGCGCGACGGTCTCGGAAGCCATGAGGCTGGCGGAGATAGGATTTGAAACGCTGAAATTCTTTCCAGCCGCCGCCTCCGGCGGGGCCGCCTGGCTGAAGGCGGTCCATGGGCCGCTGCCCAGGCTCTCCTTCTGCCCAACGGGCGGCATCGATGCGTCAAGCGCCCCGACCTATCTGGCTCTTCCCAATGTCGTCTGCGTCGGAGGCACATGGGTCACTCCCGCCGATGCCCTGAAGGCTGGAGATTTCGCCAGAATCGGGCGCTTGGCCTCGGAGGCCGCGTCCCTCCGCTTGGCAACCTGAACCATTCGACGGCGCCTCCGTTGTGTTGATGAACGTATCAGAGCCGGCAGGAGGGCGCCCATGGTCGATTACAGAAAGCTTCTGGATGCAGTGGTAGGCGCCATCGGACGCCAGGACCGGAATCAGCAGGCAGGACAGACTGGCGGGCTCGAGGCGACAGCCGGCGGAATCGGGCAGCAGGTCGCGCAGAGCGTGACCCGCATCGCCGGACAATCCCCCGATCAGCTCCTGCAGAAGGCGAAGGATGTCGCGACACAGCATCCAGGTCTGACTCAGGCCGCCCTGATCGGTTTGGCGGGATTGATGTTCGGACCTCGCAAGAAGGGCAAGCTGACCGGCAACCTCGTCCGCCTGGGCGGCCTCGCGGTCATCGGCGGACTCACCTACAGGGCGTTCCAGAACCAGCAGGCCCAACAGACGGTCGAGACGGCGGGCCAGCAAGTGGGGGCTGCCGTTGGGGCTCATGCTCAGGACGCCGTTACGCAAAGCGCTCTCGGCATGCCGGAAACCTCGCGGTTCCACCCGGTTTCGCAGACCGAGGACGATGCTCTGCTGTTCCTGCGGACCATGGTCGCGGCCGCCGCCGCGGATGGGCGGATCGACGAGGTCGAGCGCAAACGCATCCTGAAAGGCCTGACCGAGGCAGGGATCGATCAGCAGGCGACCCATTGGCTTGAGACGGAGATGTCGTCTCCCGCCGATGTCGAGGAACTCGCGGCTCTGGTCAACGATCCGGACAAGGCCGCGCAGGTCTACGCCGCGGCGCGGATCGCCATCGATCCCGACACGATGCAGGAGCGCGAATTCCTCAACCAGCTGGCCGAGGCTCTCGATCTGGACCGGACTATCAGGGCGCAGATCGACGATACGGCCGACGCCATGAGATAGCGGACTCGCTGGCGAGGTCAGCTCAGAGCGGAGAGTTGCGGCGCAGCGCCCTGATGGTCTGGTACTTCACCGTCGTCTGGGTGCCGCCCTTTTCGTCGTAGCGCTTGCCGATCACGTAGCCCAACTCGGGCGAGTAGAGATCGACATGCTCGGAGAGAACCCGGCCTTCAGCATTGTGAAAGCGGTTCCGGACGACGAGGACATTGTAGGAGCAGGAGCCGAGCGTCATCTGCTCCTGACCCGTCACCGTCAGCTCCAGCGAGATCAGCGCTCCTACCTTCCCGGGTTCCGCCGGAGCATAGGTCAGGGCCCGCCGTGACTTCAGATCCAGCGGAAAGACCGAGCGGATGTCTGAGACCGGCACGTTGATCGATCGCGCCGTGTCATCGAAGCGGCTGATCGGGAAAAAACCCCGGTAGTAGATGACGTCCTGCTTCCTCCCGCCCGCATAGGTATTCACCACATGGACGAAATGATCTGAAGCCGGGCGAATCTCGGCCGTGGCTCCCTGCCGCTCCAGCACGAAGCCGAGCCTGGCGGTTTCAGCAGTCGGGCACTCGTCGCCGAGCGCCGGCGCGGCCAGGAGGACGATCAGACCGAGAGGGGAGAGATGTCGAAGCATGATGAGGTCGGAATGGATGTTGGCGACAGGCAAGAGCCTTATCGAAGCACGATGGCCAGGGATTTGCTACTGTGTTTCATCAAGGAGCGTTGTGTCGCCCCGAGGAGAAGCCTGCGTTCCACGCATGACCTAGCGTCAAAAGGTGGTTGATCTCTCTGTCCGCACCACATCAAATAGAGTGCGAGCCAAAACGATCTCGAAAGGAACGAGGAATGGCTGAGAGGCCCCATCGCCGTACACCCGATCAGCTTCGCTCCCGGCTGTGGTTCGACAATCCCGACAATCCCGGCATGACGGCGCTCTACCTGGAGCGCTACCTCAACTTCGGCCTGACGGCGAAGGAGTTGCAGGGAAAGAAGCCGATCATCGGCATCGCCCAGACCGGATCCGATCTCTCTCCTTGCAACCGGCACCATCTGGAACTGGCCAAGCGCGTGCGCGACGGCATCACGGCGGCCGGCGGCATCGCCTTCGAGTTCCCATGCCATCCGATCCAGGAAACGGGCAAGCGGCCGACCGCCTGCCTCGACCGCAACCTTGCCTACTTGTCCCTCGTCGAGGTCCTCTACGGTTATCCCCTCGACGGCGTCGTCCTGCTCACCGGCTGCGACAAGACCATGCCGGCCTGCATCATGGCGGCCGCAACCGTGAATATTCCGGCGATCTCGCTCAATGTCGGTCCCATGCTCAATGGCTGGCACCTCGGCGAACGCACCGGCTCCGGCACCGTGGTGTGGAAGGCGCGCGAGCGCCATGCGGCGGGCGACATCGACTACCAGCAATTCATCGACATCGTCGGATCGAGCGCGCCTTCCGTCGGTCACTGCAACACCATGGGCACGGCCTCGACCATGAACGCCCTGGCGGAGGCGCTCGGCATGTCTCTGTCGGGCTCGGCGGCGATCCCCGCGCCTTACCGCGAGCGCGGCCAGATGGCCTATGAGACGGGCAAGCGCATCGTCGAGATGGTGTGGGAGGATTTGAAGCCCTCCGACATCATGACCCGCGAAGCCTTCGAGAACGCCATCGTGGCCAATGCGGCGATCGGCGGCTCCACCAATGCGCCGATCCACATCAACGCCATCGCCAAACATATCGGCGTGCCGCTCGACAACGACGACTGGGAGCGCATCGGCTTCGAGATCCCGCTTCTGGTGAACATGCAGCCGGCCGGCGAATATCTCGGGGAGGAATACTTCCGGGCAGGTGGCCTGCCGGCGGTCCTGGCGGAGCTGATCGGCGCGGGAAAGATCCACGAGAATGCGCTGACCTGCATGGGAACGACCATCGGCGAGAACTGCAAGGGCAAGTTCACCTGGGACCGGAGCGTGATTCGCGCCTATGACAATCCGCTGAAGGAGAAGGCGGGCTTCCTCAACCTGAAGGGGACGCTGTTCGATTCCGCGATCATGAAGACCAGCGTGATCAGCGAGGAGTTCCAGGATCGCTACCTGAACAATCCGAAGGACCCCAATGCCTTCGAGGGCCGTGTCGTGGTGTTCGACGGGCCCGAGGACTATCACCACCGCATCGACGATCCGTCCCTCGATATCGACGAGCACACGATCCTCATCATGCGCGGCGCCGGTCCCATCGGCTATCCGGGAGCGGCCGAGGTGGTGAACATGCAGCCGCCCGGCGCGCTGATCAAGCGGGGCGTGCTGTCCTTGCCCTGCATCGGCGACGGACGCCAGTCCGGCACGTCGGGCACGCCGTCGATCCTCAACGCCTCGCCCGAGGCCGCGGCGGGAGGCGGGCTTGCGCTGCTGCAGACGGGCGACCGTGTCCGCGTCGACCTCAACAAGCGCACGGCCGACATCCTGCTGCCTGCGGAGGAACTGGAGCGGCGGCGCGCCGATCTCGAGGCCCGCGGGGGCTACGCCTATCCGGCGAGCCAGACACCCTGGCAGGAGATCCAGCGCTCCATGGTCGATCAGCTGTCGGAGGGCATGACGCTGAAACCAGCGGTGAAATACCAGAAGGTCGCGCAGACCTTCGGCGTGCCGCGCGACAATCACTGACGCGGCACGAACCTACAGGGGGGAACGATCGTGGATCGGCTCAAGGGAAAGACCGCCGTCGTCACGGCGGCGGGGCAGGGGATCGGACGCGCCATCGCGGAGGCTTTCGTCCGCGAGGGTGCGAGGGTCTGGGCGACGGATCTCGATGCTGCAAAGCTCGATGGACTGGGAGGCGCGGAGCACCGGCGTCTCGATGTGCTCTCGAACGATGCCGTTACGGCTCTTTCAGAAGAGACCGGGCCTGTCGACATCCTGGTCAATGCGGCGGGCTTCGTGCATCACGGCACCATCCTCGAATGCTCGGATCGCGACTGGGATTTCTCGTTCGACCTGAACGTGAAATCCATGCACCGGACCATCAAGACCTTCCTGCCCGGCATGCTGGACAGGGGCGGCGGGTCTATCGTCAATATCGCGTCCGGCGCCTCATCGGTGCGCGGCATCCCGAACCGCTACGTCTACGGCACCACGAAGGCGGCGGTGATCGGCCTGACCAAGGCCGTCGCGGCCGATTTCATCAAACGTGGCATCCGGGCCAATGCGATCTGTCCCGGCACGGTGCAGTCACCGTCCCTGGACGAGCGCATTGCCGCCCTGGCCGAAAGCACCGGCCAGAGCCTTGACGCCGTGCGTCAGGCCTTCATCGGCCGGCAGCCCATGGGTCGTCTCGGCACGCCGGAGGAGGTCGCGGCACTCGCCGTGTATCTCGCCTCCGACGAGGCAAGCTACACGACCGGCCATATCCATCTCGTGGATGGTGGGTTTGCGCTTTAAAACCGCGAACGCAAAAGTGGGATCTGGTTTCGCGTGAAACGATGCGCCGGACCAAGAATTTGAAGCATCGATAAGAGGCGCATCGTGCGGAAAAGGCACCCCTTTTCCGCACGATGCGTAACGAGCTTCTCAGGATGAATGACTGTTCCAGGGCGTCTCGGGAACGGGCGTCAGCGGGCCCTTGCCGTCGAACCATGAAATGAGATTGTCGGCGACGAGCTGGCCCATGGCGTTGCGGGTGTGAACCGACGCGGAGGCGATATGGGGCAGGAGGACCACATGCTCCATGTCGATCAGCTCCTGCGGAACGCGCGGTTCATCCTCGAACACGTCGAGGCCGGCCGACAGGATCGTCCCTGAGCGCAGCGCCTCGATGAGCGCCCGCTCGTCTACCACGCTGCCGCGCGCCACGTTGATCAGGACGCCGTTCGGGCCCAGCGCCCGCAGGACCTCGGCATTGATGAGATGCTTTGTCGAAGCGCCGCCCGGCGTGATGACGATCAGCACGTCCGTTGCTTCGGCGAGAGCCGTGACGGTCGGGTAGTAGGAATAAGGCACATCTTCCTGCTGCGTGCGGCCGTGATAGGCGATCTCGACGTCGAATCCTTCGAGCCGCCTGGCGATGGCCTTGCCGATGCGGCCCAAGCCGACGATGCCGACCTTCCGCCCTCTTAATGTCGCCGAGAGGGGGAAGGATGCCTGGAGCCACTGCCCCGCGCGCAGGTGGCGGTCAGCCTGAGGAATCTTTCTGAGGGTTGCGAGCAGCAGCCCAATGGTGAGGTCCGCCACTTCATCGTTGAGGACGCCCGGCGTGTTCGTCACGACGATGCCGCGCCTTGCGGCTTCCGTCGTATCGACATTGTCGTAGCCGACGCCGACGCTCGATATGATCTCCAGGTTGGGCAGGTGATCGAGCAGCGTCGCATCTGTTCGGCCATAGAGAGTGCTGGTGGCGACGCCGCGGATGCGGGGACCGACCTCGCGGAGAAATGCCTCCTTGTTCTCGTGCTCCCACAGGCGATGCAGCGTGAAGGCCCTGTCGAGCGCATCGATGACGATCTGCATCATCGGGGCCGTCATCAGGATATCGGTCTTGCTCATGTCACTCCCTATATGGTCTTGGTCTTCAGCCGATTGTGCAGCGGACCGATGCGCCCCGTCGGAGAGCGTCATCGATCATCCGGGCCTCCTGCTGGAGGGCCGTTTTAACCTCCTGCGGCAGGTGGAGCCAATGGCAGCCGCGCAGGGCGGCCTCCAGTCCGTAAAGGGCGTTGAGGCTGACCTGCCGGGGAAACATGAACTTGAGCCGCCGGTAGGCTTCCACCGATCCCATCGCCCGAAGGTCGCCGACGCTGCCGATGCCAGCTTCCTCCAGCCGATCCCGGGTCACGGGCCCGAGGCCCGGAAGGGTGTTGACGGGGGCGTCGTTCATGGGACGGGCTCAGGCTCCTGATGCTTCACGCGCTCACGATAGAGCAGGTAGAGCCCCGACGCGATGACGATGGAGGCGCCTGCGAAGGTCCACGGGTCCGGCCAGTCTCCAAACAGGATGTACCCGAAGGCAAGCATCCAGACGATCTGGGAATAGATGAAGGGAGACAGGATCGCCGCAGGCGCGCGGGCATGGGCCAGCACCAGGAGCCAGTGCCCGAAGGCTCCGAAAACGCCCGTCATGGCGAGAAGGAGCCATGTGAGAGGCGAGGGCGGCGTGGTCCAGACCCAGGGGAGAAGCGGCGTCATGAGAACGATGCCCGCGACGCTGGAATAGACGGTTGTCGTGGCGGAGGAATCGGTCGAGGCAAGCATCCGCGTGGTGATGCCGTAGAAGGCGTAGGCCACCGCTCCCGCCAGCGACAGGAGCGCGGCCGGATGCATGGCGCCGAGACCCGGCCGCGTGATGACGAGGATGCCCACGAAGCCGACGCCGATGGCGGCGAGTCGCTTCGCGCCGATCCACTCCCCGAGGAGGGGACCTGCGAGAAGCGCCACGATCAGAGGCGTCGAGAACACGATGGAGAGCGTCTCGACCAGTTGCAGATATTGCAGGGCCACAAAGTTGCAGAGGGTCGAAACGAAGAGCAGCAGGGATCGGGTGATCTGCAGCGGAAGCCGGCGGGTTGCGAGGACGCCGGGCTTCGTCCAAGGATTGATGGCAAGCGAGGTGAGGATTGTCGCCGACATGTAGCGTGCCCAGACCGTCACGAGGGGATCGACCGAGCGGTTGACCCATTTGGCCGTGGCATCCAGGCACGAGAAGCAGATCAGGGCCGCGCACATGAGGGCGATGCCGACGAGGCGGCGCCCATAGCGGGAGGTCTGAACGGGTGAGCATGAGATTGCGGTATCGGCCATCGGCCCGATGCTAACGATCCGGCTTCCCGCGCGCGAGTGCGGCCAGCGCACAGCCCTCCTGCGCGTCAGGCAGGGGTCGGCTCGAGCCCTGTCAGGCCGTGGCAGCCAGCTCCGCCTCTGCGACCTCGAGTTCGTCGCGCTCCTCGTCGGCCTCGAATCCCGTCTGATCGGCTCCCGTGACGGCGGCGAGATTCTTGGCCGCCCGGCGCAGGAGCTTCCTGATGCGCTTGCGGTCCTTGTTGTCGAAACCGGCCAGAAGCTCGGCCTCGACCTCGTCCCAGAGCGCATCGATGGCGGCGGCCTTGCGCTTGCCTTCCTTGGTCAGCTTCACGCGGACGACCCGCGCGTCGCCAGGTTCGGTATGACGGTCCACGAGCTTCAGGGCCGAAAGGCGGGATACCGTCTTGGAAGCTGTCGGCGGGCGCACCCGGAGAATGGCGGCCAGTTCGCCCATGGTCATGGGTCCCGAATTGGCCAGCGCCTGGAGAACCTGTTCCTGGCCGGCGAAGAGGCCCAGCTCCGAGAGCTTGTCGCCCGTCCGGCTCCGGTGCAGCCGCGCAGCCTGGACCAGGGCCCAGCCGACGCTCTTCACGCCCGGATGTGTGCTGTCCTTGTCCATCTCGTCACCTGCCAATTGAAGCCGTGGGGTCGTAGCACCATGAGCAGGAAGTCATGACGTTTCCATGACAGGCGGCCCCATACTATCGAACTAGAGCATCGTGCGCCGCCTTCGAGCGGCGTGCCTAAAAGTAGACTTGCACTTCTGGGATCAACTCCGATGCTCCCTCTCAGGGTTGCGCATTATTCGGCGAAGTGAGTCTGTTCGCCGCGGAAAATCAGCCTTCCGGCGCCAGAGCGCTTTCATGCCAGCGCCGCAGGAGTACATGGCTGAGGGCCGCCAGCAGAAGGAACAGGACGATTCCCATGGCCGCCAGGAGGACGAGAGCCGCGAAGAGGCGCGGGATGTTGAGCCGGTACTGGCTCTCCATGATGCGATAGGCGAGGCCGGAGCCCGCTCCCGCGGAGCCCGCCGCCATCTCGGCCACCACGGCGCCGATGAGGGAAAGCCCGCCCGCGATGCGCAGCCCCGACAGGAAGGCCGGCAGCGCGGCCGGGCGGCGCAGGTACCAGAGCGCCTTCAGGCGCGCCCTGAAGCGGGCGAGGGGCGTGTTCGCGACAGGAGCGCCGTAGAGCCTGAACAGCTCCAACAGGTTTCTGTCGACCGATTGCAGGCCGAGCATGGTGTTCGACAAAATGGGAAAGAAGGCCACGAGCCAGGCGCAGGCCAGAACCGCCAGATCCTGCGGCATGTAGATCAGGAGCAGGGGCGCGATGGCGATGACGGGCGTGACCTGCAGCACGACGGCGAGCGGATAGAGCGAATATTCGACGATCCGCGAGAGGCTCAGGAGGACCGCAAGGATCACGCCGCCGAGAACGGCCAGGACGAGGGCCGTCAAGGTCGTCTCGAGCGTCACGAGAAGCGAGGCCGATAGAAGCGGCCAGTCCGTCACGAGCGTGGATGCGACAAGGCTCGGAGTCGGCAGGATGTAGGGTGGGATTCCCCGGAGACGGACACAGGCCTCCCATGTCCCGATGGCTGCGATAAGCACGGCCAAGGGCAGCAACACCCTGAGGGAACTGCGTTGACGCGAGGAGGCTGAGGGGACAATGGAGCCGGACGCCATCACAAGGCCTCGTCCGCCGTCAGGCCCATGAGGACCTGCGAAACCTGCCGGCACAGTTCGGCGTAGCGGAGGCTCGTGCGGAACTCCCGATCCCGATGCCCGGGCCGCTCACCGGGAATCTCGGCCACGATCCGGCCGGGGCGGGGAGACATGATCGCGATGCGGCTCGACAGATAGGCGCTCTCGTAGACCGAGTGGGTCACGAACACGATGGTGCATCCGAGTTCGCCCTGCAATCGCAGGAGATCGTCGTTCAGCTTGAAGCGCGTGATTTCGTCCAGAGCGCCGAACGGCTCGTCCATCAGAAGCAGCTTCGGCCGCAGCGTCAGTGCCCGAGCAATCGATGCGCGCATTCTCATGCCACCCGAAAGTTCACGCGGATAGGCTTTGGCGAAGTCCTGCAGACCGACGAGGGAGAGGCTTTCCGCGATGCGCTCCCGCGCGTCGCGCTTCGACACGCCGCGCAGGCGCAGCGGCAGCCACACGTTGTCCGCCACATTGGCCCAGGGCATCAGCGTCGGCTCCTGGAACACGAAGCCGATCTCGCCGCGGTGATCCTCGTTTGCACCACCGGGCCAGACCACCTGCCCTTCAGTCGGCGAGGCGAGACCCGCGACGATGCGCAGAACCGTCGATTTCCCGCATCCCGACGGCCCCAACAGGGAGATGAACTCGCCTGACCGGATCGCGCAGTCGAACCCCGCGAGCGCCGTCACGCCATTGGCGAAGACCTTGCTCACGTTTTCGAGCGAGACGAGAATGGGGGAGGGCTCTGCCATCGCGTGCGGCAACGCCGAAGTGAGCGTCGCTCTCCTCTATTTCCTCAGGTCCAGGCCCACGCCCTTGTTCACGAACTGCAGGGTGTAGGCTTTCCTGTAGTCGAGATCCGCCTTGAAGAGACCGGCCTTCACCATCTTGTCGAAGAAGTCCTTCATGCGCGCATCCGTCATGGCGCCGATGCCGAGCTTCTGCGTGTCGCCGGAATCGACGATGCCGTATTCCTTCATCCGAGCAACCGAATAGGCGAGAAGCTCGTCGGTCATCTCGGGGTTGTCGCGCCTGATCAGCGCATTCGCCTTCGTGTTGTCTCCGTAGAGATAATTGTACCAGCCGATGGTCGAGGCATCGACGAAGCGCTGCACCAGATCGGGGTTTTTCTCCACCGTCTCGCGGCGCGTCTCAACGGTGGTCGAATAGGTGCTGAAGCCGTGATCGGCGAGCAGGAACACGTTGGGCTTGAATCCTGCCGCCTTCTCGATGGTGAAGGGGTCCGAGGTCACGTAGCCCTGCTGGACGGACCGCTTGTCGGCGACGAAGGGAGCCGGGTTGAAGCCGTAGGGCTTCACCTGCTCGTCCCTGAACCCGTATTCCGCCTTCATCCACTGAAAGAAGGTGGCGAAGCCGTCCTTCGACAGGAAGATGTCGTTCGACGTCTTCAGGGACTCGAACGTGTCGAGCCCCTGGCCCGGATGACTGAGGAGCGCCTGCGGCTCCTTCTGGAAATGAGCCGCGACCACGATGGTCGGAATGTCCTTTTCCACCGCCGAGAAAGCCTGGATGAGGCTGCCGCCCATGTAGAAGTCGAGCTTGCCGACCGTCATGAGCATGCGGTTGTTCGCGCGCGGGCCGCCCGGCACGATGGTGACCTTCAGGCCATACTTCTCGTAGGTTCCGTCCGCCAGGGCCTGATAGTAGCCGCCGTGCTCCGCTTGCGCGAGCCAGTTGGTGCCGAAGGTCACTTCCGTCAGCGGTTGTTCGGCCCGGGCGCTTCCCGCGCTCCAGCCGAGGCCGGCGGCCAGCAGCCCTGCCATGCAAACGTTCAGCTTCATCCGCGCCCACCCTCGCTCCGGCGGAGAGATCCGCCCGCGTCAGGTTCTGCGCGGTTCGATGGCGCTTGGCAAGTTCCGCGAGGGCAGTCGCGGCCCCCGCGGGTGGATCATTCCACGAACCAGGGATAGGTCCAGGTTTCCGTCAGCGTCCGGTTGCCGGCCTTGAGGAAGGCGCGAAGATCGGCCGACTGGCCCCGCTCGAGCTTCACGTCGATGGCGGCGCGGAAGCCGTTGGTGTGCTCGTTCGGTACGAGGAAGGTATGGGTGATCTGACCCGCCGAGGTCGAGGGCACCAGCTGCACCTGGTCCGGAGCGCCCAAGTAGTAGGGCAGGTTGCCCCCCGCGAAGTCGATGATGAAGCGGCGATGGGTCGGATCGCTCGGCGCGTTCGACCCGCTGGCGCGCGGCGGCGTCTGGAAGGTGTTCACCACCTTGCCGCCCGGGTGCATCTCGCCGGCCGCCGATACGGCGCGCAGGCGATAGGAGACGGTGACCTCCTGCCCGGGCTCGTAGGGACGGTTCGGCTGCCAGTAGGCGACGATGTTGTCGTGGGTCTCGTCCGAGGTCGGGATCTCGACCAGCTCGATCCAGCCCTCTCCCCACTGACCGACGGGCTCGACCCAGTAGCCGGGCCGCTTGTGATAGAAGGCCTCGAGATCCTGGTAGCTCGCGAAGGACCGGTCGCGCTGCATCAGGCCGAAGCCGCGCGGGTTGTTGTCGCTGAAGGACGAAATCGACTTCTTGGCCGGGTTGCGCAGGGGGCGCCAGATCCACTCACCCGCGCCCGACTGCATGAGCAGCCCGTCCGAATCGTGAAGCTCGAGCCGGAAGTCATCCGTCGGCTTCCGGTCGTTCTCGCCCTCGAAGTACATCGAGGTGAGGGGCGCGAGGCCCACATTGGTGATGGTCTGCCGCGGGAACAGCGTGGCCGTGATGTCGAGGGTCGTCTCTTTCGACGGATAGATCTCGAACCGGTAGGCGCCGGCCACGGACGGGCCGTCGAGGAGGGCATAGACCGTCGCCCGCTCGGCATCCGGCTTGGGCGTCTCGATCCAGAACTCGCGGAAATACGGAAATTCCTCCGCTTCCCCGCCCTCCACATTGATGGCTAGTCCGCGGGCCGAGAGGCCGTATTTCTGGTCCGCGCCGAGGAAGCGGAAATAGCTCGCGCCCAGGAAGGCGATCAGCTCGTCGAACACCTTCGGGCTGTTGAGGGGATAATGCAGGCGGAAGCCCGCGAAGCCGAGATTGACGGGAAGCGGCTTCTCGATCTTGTTGCGTCCGAGGTCGAACAGCTCTTTCTGGTAGGGAATCGGGGTCGGCACGCCTTCCCGGATGATGTTGACCGTCACCGGGTGCTTGTAGAGGAAGCCGAGGTGGAACAGCTGCAGCCGGAACGGCCCGCCGCTCGCCGCGAGAAGGGCTTTGTCCGGACGGAAGCGAATATCCCGGTAATCGTCGAAGCTGAGGTGGTTCAGGGGCTCCGGAAGCTGCGCCGGAGGCGGCTCGAAGGGAGCTCCCGCCAGCTCGCGCGCCCGGCGCACCACATCCTCGAAGCGGAACGGATTCGGCGCTGGAACGCCCGGCTGCTGAGCCCATGCGGGCATGGACGTGGCCGCAAGCAGGCTTTGCAGGAGGGTGCGGCGGGACAGATTCATCATGGCGGCGGAACAGTTCTTCTCGAAATGGGGAATGGCCGGTCGAGGTGAGGATATGGTGCCGGAACCCCCTCCCGTGTACCCGCACCACTTAATAGAAGCTGAACAGTGACGCAGACAGGACACAGGTCGCGGCAGGGTTAAAAAAAATCCTCTGATACCCTCCAAAAGGTCTTGTGACTCAGGGTTATTCTGCTTATGTGAGTCCTGCCCAATTTCGCACGTGCCTGTGGTCGCGTGCCGGTTGGTGGGCATCCGGACAAGAGGCCGGACAGCCGCCCGAGAACGACCTAGTTCTCGATACCCCTAACCGGCAGCCGGAGGCGAAACCGGCGCACCTCGCTCTCAGCGGGGGACGCGGCTTAAAGCAACGACGAACGGGCTTTTTTGGTCTCGTTGGCCCTCCACAGGTCAGCACCGAAGAGGCTTGTTTATCATTGCCAGGCGTGCGGACGGGAAACCCCATCCAATCCAAGGCAGCATCTCCGGGTGAAGAGCCCATCGTCGTCTGTCGTGTCTCCATCGCACGAAGGCGGGATGTGATCTTCCCTCGCTGACGCCGGACGGCAGGTCGCCTGACCGTCTGAACTTCAATCCGGAGGCTTGAAGACCTCCATTGAACCTTTGGTGGGGAGAGCGCCATGACTCAGCGCATCCGTGAATTCCTGCGCAACCGACGTGAGGATGGTCCTTGCGTGGTCGTCGACCTCGAGGTCGTGCGCGACAACTATTCGAAATTTGCCCGTGCGCTCCCCGACACGCGCGTCTTCTACGCCGTGAAGGCGAATCCTGCGCCGGAAGTGCTCAAGCTCCTCGCTGATCTCGGCTCGTGCTTCGACACGGCCTCGGTCGTCGAGATCGAGCTGGCGCTGACGGCTGGGGCCACGCCCGACCGCATCTCCTTCGGCAACACGATCAAGAAGGAGCGCGACATCGCGCGTGCTCTCGAGCTTGGCGTGCGCCTTTATGCGGTCGACTGCGAGGTTGAGGTGGAGAAGATCGCCCGCGCGGCGGCTCAGGTCGGCGTTCCGGCCTCCGACGTGAAGGTGTTCTGCCGTATCCTGTGCGACGGAGCCGGCGCCGAGTGGCCGCTCTCCCGCAAGTTCGGCTGCGTGCCCGAAATGGCCGTGGACGTGCTGGAGCATGCGCACCGGCAGGGGCTCTCGGCCTATGGCGTGTCCTTCCACGTCGGCTCGCAGCAGCGCAACACGGGGGCCTGGGATCAGGCGCTGTCGTCCGCGTCCACGATCTTCCGTGAATGCGCCGACCGCGGCATCCACCTGTCCATGGTGAACCTCGGCGGCGGCTTCCCGACGAAGTACCTGAAGAGCGTGCCGCAGGTGGAAGCCTATGGCGAGTCGATCTTCCGGGCGCTGTCGAAGCACTTCGGCAACCGTCTGCCCGAGACGATCATCGAGCCGGGCCGCGGCATGGTCGGCAATGCGGGCATCATCGAGGCCGAGGTCGTTCTCGTCTCGAAGAAGAGCCGCGACGAGGACGAGGTGCGCTGGGTCTACCTCGACATCGGCAAGTTCGGCGGTCTCGCCGAGACGATGGACGAGTCGATCCGCTACCCGATCCGCAGCGAGCGCGATCACGACCGCAAGGTGCCGTGCGTGCTCGCCGGTCCGACCTGCGACTCGGCCGACGTTCTCTACGAGAAGGAGCCCTATCTGCTCCCCGTCTCGCTGGAGATCGGCGACAAGGTGCTGATCGAGGGCACGGGCGCCTACACGACCACCTACTCGGCGGTCGCGTTCAACGGCTTCCCGCCTCTGAAGTCCTACGTGATCTGACTCACGTCCCGCCTGTCTCGCCCGACGAGGCAGGCACCAACCCGAAAAGAGTTGTCCCGGACGGCCTGCTCGGGCCTCTGACGCATCGGATTTCCGCAAAGCCGGAACCCGATGCGTCCGATGCGCCCGATCAGGTGCGAGGGCTGTCGCTCACCCGCACTTTGGGAGGCCACGGCCATGACGATCACAATCCGCGAAGAAACCTTCCGCGATGTCGAGGCGCGCGAGGCGCTGCTCGATGCCTGCTTTGGACCCGCCCGGTTCCAGAAGACCTGCGAACGCCTGCGCGAGGGGCGCAAGCCCGCCGACGGCCTGTCCCTGGCGATCGACCAGGGCGGAGAGGTCATCGGCACGGTCCGCCTCTGGCACATTTCCGCGGGACCCAACCGTCCTGCCCTGATGCTGGGGCCGATCGCCATCGATCCCACCCGCCAGAGCCTCGGCCTCGGCGGCAGGCTCATGCGCGAGGCGCTCGGGCGCGCGACCAAGCGTGGCCACAAGGCCGTGCTGCTGGTGGGCGATGCGCCCTATTACCAGCGCTTCGGCTTCTCCGCGGAGAAGACCGGCGCCCTCTGGCTGCCCGGTCCCTACGAGCGCAGCCGCTTCCTGGCCCTGGAGCTCGAGTCCGGAGCGCTGGAAGGCGCGCGCGGCCTCGTTTCCGCGACGGGAGCCCTCGAGGAGAAGCCTGACCTCGCGGCCCTCGCGGCGGCTTCCGCCCAGGGTGCTCTCGGCAGCATGAGGCGCTCCATCTAACTTCCCCCGGCAATTGACGCGCGCCGCACCAGAAGCCATTGGTGCGGCGCACGTTCGCGTGCCACCGATCAACTCTAGCCCCGGCTCTCGCCTGACGAAGGAGAACCATCGATGACCACTTGGCCCGTCCATGGCCGCATCACCGGCCCGATCGTGATGATCGGCTTCGGCTCGATCGGCAAAGGCATGCTGCCCCTGATCGAGCGGCATTTCGAGTTCGACAAGAACCGCTTCGTGGTGATCGATCCGGTCGATACCGACCGCAGCATGCTCGACGTGCGCGGCATCACCCTCGTCCAGAAGGCCCTGACGCGGGACAACTACCGCGAGATCCTCACACCTCTCCTGACGGAGGGCGGCGGGCAGGGTTTCTGCGTGAACGTCTCGGTGGACACCTCCTCGCGCGACATCATGGAACTCTGCCGCGAGGTCGGCGCGCTCTACGTCGATACCGTGGCCGAGCCCTGGGCCGGCTTCTACTTCGACAAGAGCGCGGGTCCGGAGGCCCGCACCAACTACATGCTGCGCGAGAACATCCTCGACGCGCGCCGCCAGTCGCCGGGCGGTCCGACGGCTGTGAACTGCTGCGGCGCCAATCCCGGCATGGTGTCCTGGCTCGTGAAGCAGGCGCTGCTCAACCTCGCCAAGGACATGAACATCGACCACGAGGTGCCGAAGTCCCGCGAGGAATGGGCTCGGCTCATGCAGCGCGTCGGCGTGAAGGGCATCCATGTGGCCGAACGCGACACGCAGCGCTCGGAAAACCCGAAGCCCATGGGCGTCTTCGTGAATACCTGGTCCGTGGAGGGCTTCGTGTCCGAGGGCCTGCAGCCGGCGGAACTCGGCTGGGGCACGCACGAGAAGTGGATGCCGGAGAACGGGCGCACCCACGACAAGGGCTGCGGCGCCGCCATCTATCTGCTCCAGCCGGGAGCCGACACGCGCGTCCGCTCCTGGACGCCGACCGCGCAGGCGCAGCACGCCTTCCTCGTGACGCACAACGAGGCGATCTCGATCGCCGATTACTTCACGGTGCGCGAGGGCGGCCAGGTCGCCTACCGTCCGACCTGCCACTATGCCTATCATCCGTCCAACGATGCCGTTCTGTCGCTGCACGAGATGTTCGGCCGGGCCGGAAAGGTGCAGGAGAAGCAGCACATCCTGACCGAGGACGAGATCATCGACGGCATCGACGAGCTCGGCGTGCTGCTCTATGGCCACGCCAAGAACGCCTATTGGTACGGTTCGCAGCTCTCCATCGAGGAGACCCGCAAGCTGGCGCCCTATCAGAACGCCACCGGCCTTCAGGTCACCTCCGCCGTGCTCGCCGGCATGGTGTGGGCGCTGGAGAATCCGAATGCGGGCATCGTGGAGGCGGACGACATCGACTTCCGCCGCTGCCTCGACGTGCAGATGCCCTATCTCGGCCCGGTTGTCGGCGTCTATACGGATTGGACGCCGCTCGCCGACCGCCCCGGCTTCTTCCCGGAGGATATCGACACCTCCGACCCGTGGCAGTTCCGGAACGTGCTGGTGCGCTAGCAGGATCCCTGCCATCCTCGGCGGATGCAAAGCGGCCAGGGAGGGAATCCATGACGGTATGCCGTTTGATGGATTCCCTTCCCCTCCGCTGCGCTCCGGCCGGGAATGACAAGGAAGAGCGGTTCCGTGTCATCCCCGGCGGTCCGAAGGACCGGGAAGGGAATCCATGATCAAGCGTTATGGCAATGGATTCTCTCCCCCTCCGCTCGCTCCGGCCGGGAATGACATCTGAGGAGGCAAGATGCCCCATTTCGAGGAATTCTACGCCAACAAGCTCCGCGGCTCGCTCGGGGTCGTGGATGCGGAAGCCGTGCTCGACCTGCGCGGCGCCTCCCGCGAGCAGGCGGCCGCCTCGATTCAGGACATGCTGGAGCGCAGCCGCTTCGCGAAGGGAAAGACGGTCGCCGTGCGCCTCGACGCGCCGCCGGAGGGCGGAGGAGAGACCCTGTTCCAGCCCATCGGCAAGGCCCTTCTCGAGGCCAAGAAGCGCGGCTGGATTGACCGGCTGCAGACCCTGCCGGCGCAGGATGGGTTGGGGTTTTACGTGGTGCTTGCGGGCAAGCCCGAGCGCGAGGCCTGATCAGTCCTCCAACACCGGATTCGCCGCGGGAGAGCGGGACCGTTTTCGCAGGCTGCGGATGAAGCCCGCCAGCAGCAGAATGCCACCCCAGACGGCGATGAAGCCGCTGATCGCAGACACGGCTCCTTCCTCCGTTACCGGCAGGGCTGGCTCGAAATCGCGATAGACCGCTTCCATGACGTCACGATCGCCGTCGCGCACCATCAGGGCGACACGGGCGAAGGGACCCGCCTGGATCATGGCCTGCCGGTGGGATTCCAGCCGGTTGAGGCGCTCCACATTCGCCTGCATGGCCGCGCCCTGGCGGCTGGCGAGATCGTCCGGATTGCCGCGCAGGCGCGCGATGGCGCTCTCCGAGGTCTCGCCGTTGGCGCGGGCATCGGCATCGAAGCGCCCGATGACCTGCCTCAGTTCGTCGATGGCACCGCCCAGGCGCTGCCGGTATTGCTGTGCGAATTCAGGCCCCTGAGAGGCAGCGGTGCCGCCGAGCAGGCCGAGCCCGAAGGCGACGATGCGGACGATCCGGGACAAGGCTGACCTCCTCAACGGTCAAGAGCCTCGCGGATATCTTGTTCCGTGACCTCGGCCAGAGGCTTGGCAATCGTGCAGGTCCGGGTTTCGACTCCCGGCTCCATGACGAGGATGACAGTGACGATGCCCGGCCAACCCGCATGAATGCGCGCGATCTCGTTGATCGCGAAGGCCGTATCGGGCGACGCCCGCAGGGCGGCGCGGGCCAGATCCTTCACGCGGTCGACCGCCTGCTTGTCGGATTTCGGCAGGCCGAAGGCCCCTCTCAGAAAGGCTCCGAACAGGGCCAGCGGAGACGTCATGCAGGCAGCGCCAGGATCCCGGCCTGCCCATCCTCGCAGCCGAAGGCAAGGTGTCTGCCGGCCTTGTCCCAGGCCATTGCCGTGATGCCGCTGTCCTTGACGGCGGGGCGCACCAGCAGCTCGGAGGCATCCGACAGGCGGATGAGCAGGATGCAGCCGTCCTCGTAGCCGACCGCCAGCACAGAGGTGTTGGGATGGAATGCCACGCGGCTGACCTTGGCCGGGCGCACGCCGCATTCCCGCGGCGCCTTGCCCATGGGGCCTTCCTTCGCTTCGAAGGGCCAGATGATGGCCGCTTCCGCGCCGGAGGTCGCGAGCCATTTGCCGTCTCCCGACCAGGAGAAGGAACGCGTCTTCGACGGATAGCCGCTCATGCGCATGTGGCCCTTGTCGGGAATGAGCCGCCAGCCGTGGAGCGCATTCTCCTGCATGGAGGTCACCACGAAGCGGGCATCCGGCGACCAGGTGACGTCGAGATGCGAGCCCTTCCATTCGAGGGATTCAGGCTTCGCCTCCACATTGGGAAACCATAGCGTCACGCCGTTGTAGTGCGAGATCGCAAGGCGATAGCCCTTGGGCGCGAAGGCAAGCCCTCGCGCAGTGGAGGGAACTTCGAGGATCTTCTCCCGCCCCCTGTCGTCGCGGGCGACCACGCGCTTGCCGGCCCCGTACGCGAAGGCGCCGCCGGCATTGACGGCCAGCGAGTCGATCCATGCGCCCTTGGTTTCGGCCAGGGTCGTGGTCGAGCCGTCCTGTCCCGTCACCGCCACACGGCCATCGTCACCGCCGGTGACGAAGCGCTCTCCATCGCTCGCGCCGACCAGCACGCCCGCGTCGGGATGGGCTTCGGCGCGGTGGGTCTCCCCATCCTTCGCCAGCAGGACGCCGCCATCGCCAAGGCCGAAGGCGGCGGTGCCCTTCAGCCAGCCGATGGTCGTGACATGGGCGCCAGCGTCAATGGCGGATACGTTTTGGGTGAGAGACGGAGCGGTTCCAGCAGTCATCGGGCGATCCCTTCGGGGGAGCGATAGCATGATTCAGGGGAGGCCTGTCAGCAGGACAGCACGGCATCCCCGGTCGGGCGACCCCGGAAGCCGCTCTGCGGCCCCGGGACGAAAGTGCACGGCTTTAAGCCGCGCAGGCCTGGAAACCCTCCCGGATTGCCTTCTCGTTCAAGTCCCGGCCGATGAAGACGACCTTGGAGCTGCGCTTCTCGCCCGGCTTCCAGTCGCCCTGCACGTCGCCGTCGAGAATCATGTGGACGCCCTGGAAGACGAAGCGCTTCGGCTCGTTGGGGAAGGCCACGATACCCTTGCAGCGCAGGATGTTCGGACCCTCGACCTGGGTGAGGTTCGAAATCCACGGCATGAACTTCTCGGGGTCGACCTCGCCATCGATCCGCGCCGAGACCGACTGCATGTCCTCGTCGTGATGATGGTGATGGCCCTCTTCCAGGAAGGCGGGCTCGATCTCGATGATGCGGTCGAGGTCGAAGGCCTTGCGGTCGAGAACCTCCGAGATCGGGATGGCGCAATTCTGCGTCCGGTGGAGCGTGGCATAGGGATTGATGGCGCGGATGCGCGCCTCGACCTCGTCGAGCTCCTGGGGCGACACGAGGTCGATCTTGTTGAGGATGATCACGTCCGCGAATGCGATCTGGTTCTTCGCTTCGGGCGCGTCCTTCAGCCGGTCGGAGAGCCACTTGGCGTCCGCCACCGTGACCACCGCGTCGAGGCGCGCGATGTCGGAGACGTCCTGGTCCATGAAGAAGGTCTGGGCGACCGGGGCGGGATCCGCGAGGCCCGTGGTCTCGACGATGATGGCGTCGAACTTGCCCTTGCGCTTCATCAGCCCGTCGAGGATGCGGATCAGGTCGCCGCGCACGGTGCAGCAGATGCACCCGTTGTTCATCTCGAACACTTCCTCGTCCGCGCCGACGACGAGTTCGTTGTCGATGCCGATCTCGCCGAACTCGTTGACGATGACGGCATATTTCTTGCCGTGCTGCTCGGTGAGGATGCGGTTGAGGAGGGTGGTCTTGCCGGCGCCGAGATAGCCTGTGAGGACGGTGACGGGAATCTTGTCGGTCATCGGATGGATCCAGAAAGCAGGTTTGAGAACGTCATCCCCGGCGGCCCGTGAGGGCCGGGAAGGGAATCCAGATTCCAGGGGAACCGTATCTGGATTCCCTTCCCTCGCTTCGCTCGCCGGGAATGCCAGCCAGGCATTCCAAACGGGCTTACGATGAGGGAAGCTCAGCCCGACAGAGCCGCGCTGAAAGCCCTTATATTGTGTCGCATCATGTCAATGTAAGTCCCAGCGGGGCCATTCGGCTCCGAGAGCGCGTCGGAATAGACCTTGCTGCCGATCCTGGCTCCGGTTTCCTTGGCGATGCGCTCCATCAGGCGCGCGTCCGAGACGTTCTCCACGAAGACGGCCCCGATCCTCTCCCGCCGGATCTGCTGGATGATCCTGGCCACGTCCCTCGCGGAGGCCTCCGCGTCGGTCGAGACGCCCTGCGGGGCGACGAAGTCGATTCCGTAGGCGTCCTCGAAATAGCGGAAGGCGTCGTGCGACGTGATGATCCGGCGGCGCTCCGGCGGAATGCCCGCCACGAGGGCCTTCACCTCCGCCTCCAGGTCGTCGAGCTTCCTGAGATACGCGGCGGCATTCGCCTCGTAGGCCGCTTTGCCCTCGGGGTCGGAGGCAACCAGGGCGTCCCTGATGTTCGCCACATAGATCCGGGCGTTGGCGATGTTCTGCCAGGCATGGGGATCGAACCCGCCATGGTCGTGGTCGTGGCCTTCCTCCGCGGCCTTCAGCAGCGTCGCGCCCCTGGAGGCCTCGACCGTTACGGCCCTGGTGCCGGAGGACTTGACGAGGCGATCGATCCAGCCCTCGAAATCCAGGCCGTTGGTGAAGACGATGCGGGCCGCCGCCAGCCGTCGTCCGTCCGCCGGCGTCGGGGAATAGACGTGGGCATCGCCGTTCGGGCCGACGAGGGTCGTGACATCGACGCGCTCGCCGCCGACATTGCGCACCAGATCGCCGAGGATCGAGAAGGTCGCCACGACCTTCAGCCTTTCGGCGGTCTGCGCCGCCGCCGAGACCAGTGATCCGGCTAGGGCGAGGCAGCCTGCCAGCACGGCAACCGCCGTTCTTCTCGTCAGCATGGGTTCGGTCCTTTGCAAGGAAATATCAGGCTTCCAGATGCTTGCCGGGCCAGACGAGCCACAGCAGGCCGCCTTCGCGCCCCAGCACCAAGGATGCGACATAGATCGCGCCCGCCGACAGGATGATCGCAGGGCCTGCCGGCAACTCCGCATGGAAGGAGAGCAGCAGGCCCGCGAGTCCCGACACGATGCCGACGAGGATCGACACGACCATCATCAGGGTGATGTCGTTCGTCCAGAAGCGGGAGGCGGCGGCCGGCAGCATCATCATGCCGACGGCCAGCAGGGTTCCGAGGGCGTGGAAGCCGCCGACCAGGTTCATCACCACGAGACCGAGGAAGATCAGATGCACCGGCGTTCCGGCCCGGCTCACGGAGCGCAGGAAGACGGGATCCACGCATTCGACCACGAGAGGACGGTAGAGCGCGGCGAGCGCCAGCACCGTGACGGTCGAGATCGAGGCGAGCAGCAGCAGCGTGTCGTCGTCGAGCGCCAGCACCGTGCCGAAGAGCACGTGCAGCAGGTCCACGTTCGAACCCCTGAGCGACACGATGGTGACGCCGAGCGCCAGGGACAGCAGGTAGAAGGCCGCGAGGGACGCATCCTCCTTCAGCGAGGTGAAGCGGGACACGAGACCGGCGGCCATGGCCACGACGACGCCCGCCACCAATCCGCCGACCGTCATGGCCGGCAGCGACAGGCCGGCCAGCAGATAGCCGATCGCGGCGCCGGGCAGGATGGCGTGCGCCATGGCGTCGCCGGTCAGGCTCATCCGCCGCAGCATCAGGAAGACGCCGACGGGGCCGCCGCCGAGCGCGATGGCGATCACGCCCACGAGGGCGCGCTGCATGAACTCGAATTCCGCGAAGGGGCCGTAGATCAGGTCAAGCATGGGAAGCACCTTCACGCCACGTGCCGGTGGCACACATCCGCATAGGGGTCGTAGGCCTCGACCATGCGGCGGGCCTTCAGGAGGTTCTCCGGCTGGAGGACCGCGTTCGTCTCGCCCCAGGCCACCGGCTCGCGGGCGATCAGGAGGGTCTGCGGGAAGACCCGCTTCACCATGTCGATATCGTGCAGCACGGCCACGACCGTGCGGGATTCGTCATGCCAGCGGCGGACGAGGTCGAGCAGGTCGGCGGTGGTCTTGGCGTCGATGGCGGTAAAGGGCTCGTCCAGCAGGATCACCGGCGCATCATGGAGCAGCAGGCGCGCGAACAGGGCGCGCTGCATCTGCCCGCCCGAAAGGGTCGAGATGGGGCGGCGCTCGAAGCCGACGAGGCCCACGGCCGCGAGGGCGGACTCGATACGGGTCCGGTCGGCTCTTGAAATGCCGCCGAACAGGCCGGACCGGGACCAGAGACCCATGGCGACCAGATCGTAGACCGGAAGCGGGAAGGAGCGGTCGATCTCGGCCGCCTGGGGCAGGTAGGCGATGCCGGAGGAGGGGCCGATGAGACGGATATGCCCCTCGAGGGGCTTGAGGGTGCCGACGATGCCCTTGAGCAGGGTCGACTTGCCCGCACCGTTGGGGCCCACCACGGCCATGAGGCTGCCGGCTGCGATTTCGCCGTCCAGGTGGTGCACGGCGGGCCGCCGGCCATAGCCGAGGGTCACCTCATCGAAGCGGATCGAGGTCGAGGGGGTCGCCATGGATCAACCCATCACCAGAAAGACCAGCAGCCAAAGGACGCCCAAGGCGAGAGCCGCCCCCGCCAGCCGCTGCCACACCGAGAGGCGCAGGAGCGAAAAGGTCGGATCGGCAGCGATCGCCCGGGGTTCGTGGCGATGATGGTGGTCGTGGGACATGCCGTTCAGATAGAACGGAATTTCCGGCGTTTCCAGGGGGCGTATAGTATTTTATACGCCCCTTTTTGCTCCCTTGTCCGGAGGCGCGGCCTCAGAAGGTCGGATGGTATTGGTAGAGCCAGGTTTCGCTCAGGACCTCGTCGCCATTGCGCAGATAGCAGCGCATCTCCACCGGCTCGGTTCCCGTCACGGTCAGGTCGAACTGGGTGCGCCAGTGGCCGGGCACGTTGTTGGGCACGGCCTCGGTCTGGATGTTCGAATACTCGCCGCGGGAGGCGGTCAGCACCGGGCGGGGGATGACGCCGTTGGGCAGCTTGGTCAGGGGCTCGCCGAGGAACTCCACCATGAACTTGCGCACGCCCTTGGGCCGGACGGTCCCCGCCTGGCCACCGTTGCCGAGGCGGGTGGCGACCACGCGGGCCAGGGACGTCGGATAGGGTTCATCCGCCGCCCAGTGCATGCGGTAGCGCAGTTCGAGGGCCTGACCTGCCCGGGCCGGCTCGGCCGGCACCCACATGGCCACGATGTTGTCGTGGATCTCGTCGTCGGTGGGGATCTCCACGAGCTGGATGGAGCCCTTGCCCCAGGTGCCCTGCGGCTCGACCCAGAGGGAGGGCCGACGGTCGTAATTGACGCCGTCGAGATAGTGGTCGAAGTTGCGGTCGCGCTGGAGCAGACCGAAGCCCTTCGGGTTCTCGTCGGTAAAGGCCGAGGTGATGATACGCGGCGGGTTGTTGAGGGGGCGCCAGATGCGCTCGCCGGTTCCCGTCCACATGGCGAGCCCGTCCGAATCGTGGATTTCCGGGCGCCAGTCGATGGCGGTCGGCTTCGACTTCTCGGAATACCAGTACATGGAGGTCAGCGGCGTCAGCCCGAGGCGGCTGATGTCCTGGCGCAGGAACAGGGCGGTGTCGAGATCCATGATCACCGCCGCGGCCCGCTTCATGACGAAACGATAGGCGCCCGCGACGCTGGGGCCGTCGAGCAGGGCGTAGACCGTCACCGTGTCGGACCCGGGCTGCGGCGTCTCGAAATAGACATGCGTGAAGTCTGGGAACTCCTCGCTTTTTCCGAAGACCGCGACATCCACCGCAAGGCCGCGGGCGGACAGGCCGTACTGGTAGAGTTCGCCGATGGCCCGGAAATAGGAGGCGCCCAGGAAGGCGACCCAGTCGTTCTTGCGCCAGTCGAGCTTGCCGTTACGGGCCTCCTGGAAGCGGAAGCCCGCGAAGCCCGAATTGTCCGGCAGCTTCCGGGCCGGCGAATCCGCCGGCATGTCGAAATACTCGGTGTCGTAGATGATCTCGCGGGCCTGGCCGTTCTCGACCACGTGCATGCGCACGGGCTTCTGGAAGAAGCGGCCGAGGTGGAAGAACGTGACCGGGAACTCGCCGGGGCCGTTGGCCCAGAGCGCGTAGTCCGTCTTGAACTTGATCTTCCCGTGGGCGTCGTAGTCGATCTGCCTGAGCACCTCGGGGGAGGGGCTCGGAGGCGCCACGTAGGGGGACCTGGCCATGTCCTGCGCGCGCCGCTTCAGGGCTTCGAACGAGAACGGCTCCTGCGAGCCCATTTTCAGGCCCTGCTGCGCCATGGCGGGGGCGGAGAAGCCCATGGCGGCAAGGCCTGCCGTGGCGGATGCGGACTGGAGAAACTGGCGGCGATTAAACATGGGCGAGAGATGTGCTTGATCTGTGGTGAGAAGACCCCTACCGAGCAAGGTGGCAGGATTAAGTCTCTCTTATCCTCTTGAGATATCTTCGTCAGCCGCCAAACTAGCCTCACGCACAGGCGCTGCAACGACAGCGCGATCAGACAGGGAGTACGCCATGCGTCATACGTTCACGCGCCGCCTCATGGGCGTTGCGACAGCTGTTGTCCTTGCAGGAGCTGCTCTTCCGGCCCAGGCCCAGCAGTTCGTCAACATCCTGACCGGCGGCACGTCGGGTGTTTATTACCCTCTCGGGGCAGCCCTCTCCAAGGTCTACTCGGAAAAGATTCCAGGCATTCGCCCCTCCGTGCAGGCGACCAAGGCCTCGGTGGAGAACCTCAACCTGCTGCAGCAGGGCAAGGGCGAGATCGCCTTCACCCTCGGCGACAGCCTGGCCATGGCCTGGGAGGGGAACGAGGAGGCCGGCTTCCGGTCCAAGCTCACGAAGCTCCGTGGCGTCACCGCCATCTACCCCAACTACATCCAGATCGTCGCGTCCCAGGATTCCGGCATCAAGACCCTGGCCGACCTGAAGGGCAAGCGGCTCTCGGTCGGTGCGCCGAAGTCCGGCACCGAACTGAATGCCCGCGCCATCCTGCAGGGGGCCGGCCTCAGCTACAACGATCTCGGCAAGGTCGAGTATCTGCCCTTCAACGAATCCGTCGAGCTCATGAAGAACCGCCAGCTCGATGCGACCTTGCAGTCGGCAGGCCTGGGCGTCTCCTCCCTGAAAGATCTCGCCACCTCGATCCCGATCACGGTGGTGGAGATTCCGGCAAGCGTCGTTGAGAAGGTCGGCGCGCCCTACGTGAAGGCGTCGATTCCGGCCAACACCTATACGGGGCAGGCGAACGACGTGCAGACCGCCGCGGTGGTCAACTATCTGGTCACCCGCTCCGATCTGTCGGACGACCTCGTCTATCAGATGACGAAGGCCGTATTCGAGAACCTACCGGAGCTCACGGCCGCCCACAGCGCCGCCAAGGAGATCAAGCTCGAAAGCGCCATGAGCGGCATGCCCGTTCCGATGCACCCGGGCGCCGAGCGCTACTTCAAGGAAAAGGGCATCGCGAAGTAATGCCGGACTAGACTTCTTTTCGATCTGGCGCGCCCCTCAAGGGCGCGCCATAGGTTTTTCGATTTGAGAATGGTTTCATGAGCGCTCCCGCCTATCCCGCGACCGAAGAGATTGCCGCGCAAGTTCCCAACCTTCCCGACATGGATATCGAGCATGGCCTGCCCACTGGCTGGGGCGGAGGCCTCAAGGGTCGGATCCTGTTCGGGATCGCCATCGCCTTTTCCGTTTTTCAGCTCGGGACAGCTGTTTACGCCATCCTGCCGAGTCAGGTCCTGCGCACGGTTCACGTGGGCTTCCTGGTGCTCGTCGCCTCCGCGTTGATTGCGAACCACAGGTCACGGAGCCCCGTATCCATGGCGCTCGGCTGGGGCATGGGAATCGTGGGCTTCCTGGTCGGGCTCTATCACTGGATTTTCTACAATGATCTCGTGAACCGGGCAGGCGAATTGCTGCCGATGGACCTGACTGTCGGGGTGGTCGGCATCGTCATCCTGTTTGTCGTCGCCTGGCGCATGATGGGTCCCGCGCTGCCGCTCATCTGCCTGGGCTTCCTGGCCTATGCGCTGTTCGGCAATTATCTGCCGGCCCCGCTCGATCATCGCGGCTTCTCGCTGGATCAGGTCGTCGAGCAGATGGCCTTCGGCACGGAAGGTATCTACGGGACGCCGGTTGCGGTCTCCGCCACGTACATCTTCCTCTTCATCCTGTTCGGCTCGTTCCTGGAGCGGGCGGGAATGATTCAGCTCTTCAACGACGTGGCCATGGGCCTGTTCGGCAGCTCCAAAGGCGGCCCTGCGAAGGTGGCGGTGTTCTCCTCCGCCCTCATGGGCACGATCTCGGGCTCGGGCGTGGCCAACGTCGTCACGACCGGCCAGTTCACGATCCCGCTCATGAAGCGCTTCGGCTACAAGGCAGCCTTCGCCGGCGGCGTGGAGTCGACAGCCTCCATGGGCGGGCAGATCATGCCCCCGGTCATGGGCGCGGTCGCCTTCATCATGGCCGAGAACATCGGCGTTCCCTACTCGGAGATCGTCAAGGCGGCGATCATCCCGGCGCTCCTGTATTTCGGGTCCGCCTTCTGGATGGTCCATCTGGAGGCCGGCAAGGAAGGGCTCGTCGGCATGGCTCGCAGCGAGCTGCCGAAGCCCATCGAGGCGCTCAAGCGGCAATGGCACCTTGCCCTGCCGCTGATCGTCCTCATCATCCTCCTGTTCGCCGGGTTCACGCCCCTGTTCTCGGGCGCGGTCGGTCTCGCCCTGACGGCGATCCTCATCATCGGCAATGCCATTGCGGCCGCCATCCCCAGCCGCGGGTTGAGGATCTTCTTCTGGCTGGGTCTCGTGGCCATCGTCATCTACGTGATCGGAGGCTCCATCCTGCCGTCGCTGCCTGCCGTCGTGGGCAACATCTTCCTCGTCCTGAGCATTCCGCTGCTGGCGCCCGCCCTGTTCGCGGCCGGGCTGGTTGCGCTGATCACGGGTCTGGTGGTGATCGCCCTGTTCCGGCGCGAATGGCGGCACACCCTCGCCGAGTGCCGGGACGCCCTGGCTGACGGAGCGCGTCAGGCCCTCGCCGTCGGGCTCGCCTGCGCCATCGTCGGAACGGTCATCGGCACCATGACTCTGACCGGAGCCGCCACCACGTTCGGCAACTACATCGTGTCGTTCGGCAGCGACTCGATCTTCCTGTGCCTGATCCTCGTGATGTTCACGAGTCTTCTGCTCGGCACCGGATTGCCCACGATCCCGACCTACATCATCACGGCGGCCCTTGCGGCCCCCGCGCTGCTGAAGCTCGGCGTGCCGCTGATCATCAGCCACATGTTCGTGTTCTACTACGGCATTATCGCGGACCTCACGCCGCCGGTGGCTCTCGCGGCTCTCGCGGCAGCCCCGATCGCGAAGGCCTCGCCCGATGCGATCGGCTGGCAGGCGAGCCGCGTCGCGCTGGCAGGCTTCCTGATCCCCTTCATGGCCGTCTATGAGCCGTCGCTCATGCTGCAGGACGGGGGATGGATCGCGGCGAACTACGGATACTGGACCGAGGTGGCGATAGTCCTGTTCAAGGCCTGCACCGTGGTCGGCATGTCCGGTGTCGCGGCCATTGGGTTCCTGTTCGCGCGGACAACCCTGCTCGAGCGAATCCTGGCAGGCGCTTCCGCGGCCTTCCTGATCGGGAGCTTCCCGTGGAGCGATCAGATCGGGCTGCTGCTGGCCGCTGCCGTGGTCGGCCTCAATTTCGCTCGGGCGCGGCAATCCCGCCATCCTCTCCCGGCCGCCAAGGCATGATCTGCCTGGCCGCCGGGGCCGTGATCGTGTCGCTCTCGAGCGATGCGATCACCCTGGCCTGGACGCATTCGGTCGAAAAGATCGTCTGGGAGGAGGACTGGAGCTCGGGTCCTGCCGGGCTTGAGCTCCTTCAGGCGCGGGTGCGCGGCTCGGGAGCCGGGATGGATCCGCCGCCGGACGCGAAGTTCAAGAATGGGGCCTGGGCGTGGAAGCCCGCCGTGCCGCCGCAGCGGGAAGTCGTCATGCGCCGGTCCGGCGCGACGGCGGACTGGCGGGTCTGCATCTCCGGCCAGTGCCGTCCCATGGGGGCTTATGTGCCGGCCGAAGCCGATCCGGTCGTCATGAAGGCGTGCGAGGGGCCATAGGGCCGGTTCGCCGGCCGAGACATCCCTCAAGGCAAAGAAGAGGGCTGATTCCACGGATATGGAACCAGCCCTCGAAATTTTTCAGGCGAGCCGAATCCGCTTTCGCCGATAGAGCGACCTCAGGCGCGCTCGGTCAGCGGTTCCACGGCGACGCAGCGGCGCCAGAGGGCGTGCAGGACATAGGCCGCGAACAGGCTGAACAGGACCATGAGGCCATAGCCCACGATCTCTCCGAGATCGAACAGGCCCGCGATGGCCCAGCCGGCCGAAATCGCGACGCCGAACACTTCGACCCCAACCAGAATCATGATGCTCATGATCGTAACGAAGTTGCGCCAGTTGGTGCGGTTCGCGTGAGCCACGGTGGATACTCCATTCCTTGAACGGAAGGGACTACCCTAAACGCCCCCTCCCGTGCAAGATTTGCTTCCCTGCAGTTGTGGCGCAGCTCGAGGGTTGTTGTCATTCCCGGCCAAATCGAATCGAAGTGGAGGGGAGGGGAACGGAGTCCGCCCGCTGTGCCACGCTTCCATGGATCCCCTTCCCGGTCCTGCGGACCGCCGGGGATGACACAGAGGGCTTCCCCGCTGTCATTCCCGGCCGAAGCGAAGCGGAGGGGAAGGGAATCCACGGACAAGCGCAACGCCATGGATCCCCTTCCCGCGCCTTTGGCGCGCCGGGGATGACAGGGTGCATTACCTTAGTGTCATTCCCAGCCGGGGCGCAGCGGAGGGGAAGAGAATCCACTCCCATGCGCTGCCCGATGGTTCCCCCTCCCGGACCGCCGGGGATGACAAAGCAGACCTGATCGCGTCCTCACATTGGTTGCCAGATAGTCCCATCATGCCTGAGACCCCCGTCTTCTCGACCGCCGCCGTCGCCGCTCCCCATATCCTTGCCGCCGAGACCGGCCAGACGATTCTGGCGGCGGGCGGGAATGCCGTCGAGGCGATGGTCGCCATGGCGGCGACGATCGCGGTCGTCTACCCGCACATGAACGGCCTCGGGGGAGACGGGTTCTGGCTCGTCCGGGAGCCGAAGGGGCGTGTCCACGCCCTCGACGCCTCGGGGCCGGCCGGCTCCCTCGCGACCATCCGGCGCTACCGGGACAAGGGCTACGACGCCATCCCGTCGCGCGGGCCGGATGCGGCGCTGACCGTCGCCGGAGCCGTCGGCGGCTGGGCGCTGGCGCTCGAACTCGCCGAGGCCCTCGGCGGGCAGATGCCCCTCGACCTCCTCCTGGGCGACGCCATCCGCTTCGCCCGCGATGGCTATGGGGTCTCCCGGTCCGAGACTCGCTTCCGGACGAGCGAGGAGGCCGCCCTCTACGCCGTTCCGGGTTTCGCGGAGGCCTTCCTGGTGGAGGGCAAGCGGGCGCCCACGGGCACCCCGCGGCGGATGCCGCGCCTCGCCGACACCCTGGAGCAGCTCGCCCATGCGGGCCTCTCGGACTTCTACCGCGGCGATGTAGGGCGCGAGGTCGCGGCGGATCTGGAGCGGATCGGCAGCCCCGTCGTGAGGCGCGATCTCGAAGCCTACCGCGCCAGGGTCGTCGAGCCCCTGTCCGTGCGGCTGAGGCACTCGACCGTCTACAACCTGCCCCCGCCGAGCCAGGGCCTCGCCACCCTGCTGATCCTCGGGATGTTCGAGCGCCTGAAGGCTGCCCGCCCGGAGACGCTCGAGCACCATCACGCCCTGATCGAGGCCTCGAAGCGCGCCTTCGCGATCCGCGACCGGGTCGTGGCCGACCCGATGAATGTCGTCCGCGACCCGTCCGATTTCCTGACGCCGTCCGCTCTGGAGCGGGAAGCGGCTCTGATCGACATGCGCCGGGCCGCATCCTTCCCGCTGTCGCGTCCCATCGACGGCGATACGATCTGGATGGGAGCCATCGACAAGGACGGCCTCGCCGTCTCCTATATCCAATCCGTGTTCTGGGCCTACGGCTCGGGCTGCCTGCTCCCGGGGACCGATATCCTCTGGCACAACCGCGGCGCGGCCTTCTCCCTCGATCCATCGAGCCTCAACCGGCTGGAGCCCGGCCGCCGCCCCCTTCATTCCCTCAACCCGGCCCTGGCGGTCTTCGACGATGGGCGCGTCCTGTCCTTCGGCACCATGGGCGGGGAGACCCAGCCGCAGTTCCTGGGCCAGATCTTCACACGCTACGCCGATTTCGGCATGGGGCTCGCGGACGCCCTGGAGGCGCCCCGCTGGCTGCTCGATGCGGGCGCACGCGGGCGCGATGTCGCCCTGAAGGTGGAAAGCGGATTCGATCCCGGACTCGCGCGGGCTCTTTCGAGGCTCGGCCATACGGTCGAGGAAAGGGACGAGTCTTATGCAGACACCTTCGGCCATGCGGGCATGCTGGTGCGGCATCCCCGCAACGGGCGGGTCGAGGCGGTGCACGACCCCCGGTCCGATGGCGGCCCGGCGGGGCTGTGAACCGCCCCGACCGGGTCAGCTCATCCCGGTGTAGCGCCCGGGCTTGTGATTGGTCGCGATGACGAGGTTGACCACGGCCGTGCCGGCCAGGGAGAGCGCGACCTTTCCGGCATCGACGACGAACAGCGCGCCCGACAGGATCAGGGCGTCGATGGCCAGCTGAACATAGCCCGCCCGGAGGCCGTACCGCTCCTGCGCGTAGAGCGCCAGGATGTTGACGCCGCCAAGACTGGTGCGGTGCCGGAACAGGATCAGCAGCCCGACCCCCATCAGGGCTCCGCCGATCAAAGCCGCATAGACCGGGTTCAGATGGTCGATGCCGACCCAGGCGGGCGTCAGCCTGGCAAAGAAAGAGACCAGCAGCACGGCCAGGAATGTCCTGACCGTCAGCTTCCAGCCCATCCGCAGGATCGACAGCGCGTAGAACGGCAGGTTCACGACGAAGAACAGAGGGCCGAAGTCGAAAGGCGTCGCGTATTGCAGCAGGAGCGCGAGCCCGGCTGTGCCGCCGGTCAGCAGGGTGGCTTTTGAGTAGAGCGTGACGCCGAGCGCCATGATCAGCGTGCCGGTGAGGCCCGCCGCGATATCCTCGTGAAGGCGGTGAACGTTCTGGGACGGTTCGGACATGCTCAAGGCCCCTCTGCGCCGCTCGGCTGCGCCTAGCGCTATAGCTGGCCTTCGCAGGTGCAACAACGGCCGCAAATGCAGGGCTGGAGATCCTGTGATGCGTTGGGGCCAAACGGAGACGCTCGATTGACGCGTCCCGGCATATATGTCAGCATTACTGACATAATTCATCCAACAAGAAGAAGACCGGCCCACCGGCAGCGGGGCGAGGGCCCCAAGGAGGATACGGGCAATGGCCGAGAGTCAGGTAGCTCTCCGTAACGTTACGCTCGACGACAAGTACGACCTCGCCAAGGACCGGGTGTTCATCACCGGCACCCAGGCCATCGTCCGCCTGCTGATGATGCAGCGCGAGCGTGACCGGCTGGCTGGCCTGAACACGGCCGGCTTCGTGTCCGGCTATCGCGGCTCACCGCTTGGCGGCATGGACCAGAATCTCTGGCGGGCGAAGAAGTGGCTGGAGCCGTCGAACATCGTCTTCCAGCCCGGCCTCAACGAGGAACTGGCCGCTACGGCCGTGTGGGGCACACAGCAGGCCGAGATCCGCGGCGACGGGAAATACGACGGCGTGTTCGGCCTCTGGTACGGCAAGGGACCCGGCGTCGATAGGTCCGGCGACGTGTTCCGCCACGCCAACATGGCGGGCTCGTCCAAGCATGGCGGCGTCCTGGCCCTCATGGGCGACGACCACACGGCGGAATCCTCCACCGTCGCGCATCAGTCCGAGTTCCACTTCGTCGACGTGATGATCCCGATCCTGAACCCGGCCGGTGTTCAGGAAATTCTCGACTACGGACTCTACGGCTACGCCATGAGCCGCTTCTGCGGCACCTGGGTGGCGTTCAAGTGCGTGAAGGAGAACATCGAGTCGACCGCGTCCGTGGACGGGTCCCTCGACCGCGTGAAGATCGTCATGCCCGATGACTTCGCCATGCCGCCGGGCGGTCTCAACATCCGCCGCCGCGACGTGGTTCTCGAGCAGGAGGCGCGGCTGCAGGACTACAAGCGCGACGCCATGATGGCCTTCGTGCGCGCGAACAATCTCAACCGCATCATCCTGTCGGGCGGGCGCAATCCGAAGATCGGCATCATCACGGTCGGCAAGTCCTATCTCGACGTGCGCCAGGCCATGGACGAACTCGGCCTCGACGAGGTGAAGGCGAACGACATGGGGCTTCGCCTCTACAAGGTCGCCTGCCCGTGGCCGCTCTCGCAGCGCGAACTCGTGGACTTCGCGCGGGGCCTCGACATGGTGATCGTCGTCGAGGAGAAGCGCTCCCTCATCGAGGTTCAGCTGCGCGAGGAGCTTTACGGCACCGCGAACCAGCCGCTCTGCATCGGCAAGAAGGACGAAAGCGGCAACTGGCTCTTCCCCGTGAAGGGCGCGCTCGATCCCAACGACATCGCCATCGCCATCGGCGAGCGGCTGCTCAAGTACCACAACAACGACGACCTGCACGGACGCGTGGCGCGCCTGCGCCAGGCGCAGGACGTGCTGGCCGCGACGGGCGATGTCGCGAACCGCGTGCCGCATTTCTGCTCCGGCTGTCCGCACAACACCTCGACCAAGGTGCCCGAGGGCATGCGCGCCTATGCGGGCATCGGCTGTCACTACATGGTGCAGTGGATGGACCGCTCCACCGAGGGCTTCACGCAGATGGGTGGCGAAGGCGCGAACTGGGTCGGCGAGGCGCCGTTCTCGAAACGCGACCACGTGTTCCAGAATCTCGGCGACGGCACCTACAACCATTCGGGCGTTCTGGCCCTGCGCTGGGCCATCGATACGAAGACCAACGTCACCTACAAGATCCTCTACAACGACGCAGTCGCCATGACCGGCGGCCAGCCGCACGAGGGCGGGCTGAAGGTCGACATGATCGCCCGTCAGGTGCGCGAGGAGGGTGTCGAGCGCATCGCGCTCGTCACCGACGAGCCGCACAAATATCCGAAGGACATCCGCTGGCCGTCGGGCATGACGATTCATCATCGCGACGAGCTCGATGCGGTGCAGCGCGAACTCGCCCAGGTCCCGGGCGTATCGGTGATGATCTACGATCAGACCTGCGCCTCCGAGAAGCGCCGCCGCCGCAAGCGCGGCGAGTTCCCGGATCCGGACAAACGCGTCATCATCAACGATCTCGTTTGCGAGGCCTGCGGCGACTGCTCGGTGCAGTCGAACTGCGTCGCCGTTCAGCCGGTCCAGACGGAATTCGGCCGCAAGCGTCAGATCGACCAGTCGAACTGCAACAAGGATTTCTCCTGCGTGAAGGGCTTCTGCCCATCCTTCGTCACGGTGCACGGCGCCAGGATCAGGAAGGCCGTGCCCGAGACGCTCTCGACGGACGGCATGACGTTCGCGCAGCTGCCGGACCCGGCGATCCCGTCCATCGACCGCACCTTCAACATCATCGTGACGGGCGTGGGCGGTACTGGCGTCGTGACCATCGGGGCGATCCTCGGCATGGCGGCGCATCTCGAAGGCAAGGGCCTCGGCATGATCGACATGGCGGGCCTCGCGCAGAAGGGCGGCGCGGTCTACAGCCACGTGCGCCTCGCCAATACGCAGGAGGACATCAACGCGATCCGCGTCACGGCGGGTGCGGCCCACCTCGTGCTCGGCTGCGATCTCGTGGTGACCGGCACCAAGAAGGTGCTGGCCTCCGTGAAGGAGGGGCAGACCGCGCTGGTGGTGAACACCGCCGAGGTGATGCCGGGCGAGTTCACGCGCAACGCCGATTTCTCGCTGCCGACGGAGCGCCTGAAGCGCGCGATCAGGAGCGCGGCGGGCACGGAGGGTGTCGCTTTCGTCGATGCGACGGCGATTGCCACCGCGCTCCTCGGCAATGCGATCGCCGCCAACATGTTCATGCTGGGCTACGCCTATCAGACCGGCCGCGTGCCGCTGTCGGCCAAGGCCATCGAGAAGGCGATCGAACTCAACGGCGAAGCGGTGAAGATGAATCTCGCCGCCTTCGCATGGGGCCGCCGCGCGGCCGCGGAGCCCGGGATGATCGCCTCGATGATGAGCGACCTGAAGGCTCCGAACGACGAGCTGAAGATATCGGAGACCCTGGACGAGGTCATCGAGCGGCGCGTGCAGTTCCTGTCCCAGTACCAGAGCAAGCGCTACGGCAGGCGCTATCGCGCGCAGGTCGAGCGCGTGCGGGCCGCGGAAGCCGAGGCGGATCCGAACTCGACGGCGCTCACCGACGCGGTCGCGCGCTCGCTCTTCAAGCTGATGGCCTACAAGGACGAGTACGAAGTGGCGCGCCTCTACACCGACGGCCATTTCGAGCGGCAGGTCGCCTCGACCTTCGAGGGCGAGAACCTGCGCTACGAGTTCCATCTCGCTCCGCCGCTCTTCGCTCGCAAGGATCCGGTCACCGGCCTTCCGAAGAAGCAGAGCTACGGCCCGTCGATGATGAAGGGGTTCCGGATGCTTGCGAAGCTGAAGGGTCTGCGCGGCACGCCGTTCGACATCTTCGGCTACACCCACGAGCGCCGGACCGAGCGCCAGCTCATCCGCGACTTCGAGGCGCTGCTCGCCGAGATCGTGGCGAAGCTCAATGCCGGCAATCACATGACGGCGGTGGGCCTCGCCAGCGTTCCGCAGAAGATCCGCGGCTTCGGCCATGTGAAGGAACGAAACCTGAAGGCCGCGAAGGCCGAAGAGGCCGATCTCCTCGCCAGGTTCCGCGCCGGGCCGCAGCCGCTGCCGGTCGCGGCGGAGTAAGGAGACTCTGTCTGCCCTCCCTGCACGGGGGAGGGCAGAGGATGCTTTGAGGCAGGCTGCCTGCTCAGGCCCGCTTCCGGCTCGTTTCGACGAAGCTCTTCGCGACCTTCGGCACGTTCGCCTCGGTGAGCCCTGCCACGCACATGCGTCCGGAGCCCACGAGATAGACGCCGTCGCGCTCGCGCATGGCCCGGACCTGGGCCTCGTCCAGGCCCGTGAAGCTGAACATGCCGCGCTGGGTCAGCAGGAAGTCGACATCGACCTCGTTCGACAGGGCGCGGATCTGGTCGGCCAGGAGGCGGCGCATGGAATCCATGCGGGTGCGCATCGTGTCGACCTCGCGGGTCCACTGGGCGCGCAGGTCGTCGTTGCCGAGCACCGTTGCCACGAGGAGCCCGCCCGTCATCGGCGGGCTCGAATAGCTGCGGCGCACCGCGAGCTTCAGCTGCCCGAGCACACGCTCGGCCTCGTCCTGGTCGCGGCACACGACGCTCAGGCCGCCGCAACGCTCTCCATAGAGTGAGAAGTTCTTCGAGAACGAGTTGGCCACGAGGCAGCCGGAGGCCCGCTCCGCGAAGCGGCGCACGAAGCCCGCATCCGCATCGAGGCTGGTGCCGAAGCCCTGATAGGCCATGTCGAACACGACGATGTGGCGCTTGGCGAGCAGCACCTCCGTCACGGCCGCCTGCTGCGCCTCGTCGAGATCGACGCCGGTCGGGTTGTGGCAGACGGGCTGGAGAACCACGATGGAGCCGGCCTCGGCAGCCCGGAGCGCCTCGATCATGCCGTCGAAGGCCACGGACCGGCTGGCGCGGTCCCAGTACGGATAGGTCGCCGTCCTGAAGCCCGCCCGCTGGAACAGGCCGTGATGGTTCTCCCAGCTCGGATCGCTGATGAGGACGGTTCGGCCGGGGCAGTGCTTGGCCAGGAAGTCGGCCGCGATGCCCACCGCGCCCGTGCCGCCGATGGTCTGGATCGTCGCGACACGCTTCTCGGCGAGAGCCGGATGCGTTTCGCCGAAGACGAGCTTCTGCACGCCCTCGCGATAGAGCGGGTGCCCCTCCATCGGCAGGTAGGGCCGCTCCGCGAAGCCGATGCGCTCATGGGCGGCCTTGACCGAGCCCAGCACCGGGATGCGGCCATGCTCGTCCGTATAGACGCCGATGCTGAGATTGACCTTCTCGGCGCGCGGATCGGCCTTGAAGCTGTCGTTGAGGGACAGAATCGGATCGCCCGCGAAGGCTTCGACCTGTCCAAACAGTGATTCCGTCATGGTATTCTCCCGACCCGTCGCGACAGCCCGTCCGCGACTTTGTCCTTTACGGTCTGGAGACGTATCCCTTAGGCCCGCCTCTCGGCAAGGTTCTTCACGGAAATCCAGGCTTGAAACGCCTGCGGGGCACGCTCAGGCGTCGAGCCGCCAGTCCACGGGCCTCAGGCCCTTTTCGGCCAGCCATGCATTGGTCCGGCTGAAGGGGCGCGTTCCCCTGAAGTCCCGGAGCCGGTTGAGCGGGGAGGGGTGTCCCGCCTCGATCACGAGATGCTTCGTCCGGTCGATCAGACCGGCGCGTTTGCGGGCCGGGCCGCCCCAGAGCAGGAATGCGACGGCGGGCTGCTCGGCGGACACGGCCGCGACGGCCTGGTCGACCAGTTCCGACCAGCCGAATTTCAGATGGGCGCCGGCTTTTCCGGCTTCCACCGTCAAGGCGGTGTTGAGGAGCAGAACGCCCTGCTTCGCCCATGTCGTCAGGTCGCCGCTTGTCGGCATCGGGCAGCCGGTATCCTCCGCCATTTCGGCCAGGATCGTGCGCAGGGAGGCCGGGAGGCGGCGCGTGCCGCGATAGGAAAAGGCGAGGCCGTGGGCATCGCCGGGAGTTGGGTACGGGTCCTGGCCGAGGATGACGACCTGCACCTTGTCCAGCGGCGTCAGCATCAGGCTGGTGAAGACGAGATCCGGGGGAGGAAGCACATGGGCTCCCTCGGTGATGCGCGCGTCGACCCGCGCGGCCACCTCGTCGGCGCGGCCCTCCGTGAAGAAGGGCAGCGCCGTCCAGGCATGAGGTCCGGAGGCGCTCGCACGAAGGCGCGCGAGCGCTTGGGCGACGGGGCCGCTCATCGGATGACGATGCGGCCTTCGACCTTCGCGTCCACCGTGCCGAGCTTGCGGACATAGACCATGACTTCGTTCGCCATGAGCTTGCCGTCCGTCTTGCCGATCAGCACCTTGCCCTTGCCGAACGACGTGTAGCCGTCGCCGCCCATGAGCATGAAGTCGTTGGTGGCGACCTTGTACGTCTTGGCCTCGTCGAGCGACTGTCCGTTCACCTCGATCTTGCTGACGCGCGATCCGGCGGGCGCCTTCGAGTCCACCTCGAATTTCAGGCCGGAGACCTGTGGGAAGCGGCCTGCGCGGTTCTCCATCTGAGAAACGCCGTTCTCGAGCGCGGCCTTGATGTCGGCGCCCGTGATCTCCACGAGCGAGGTCGAGTTGCCGAAGGGCAGCTCGGACAGGACATCGCGGCGGGTCAGCTTCGCGCCGGCCGGATATTCCTTGTTGGCGCGGATGCCGCCGCCATTGATGATCGCGACGTCGCCGCCGGTCGAGGCCTTGATCGCATCGGCGATCAGGTTGCCGATGGCGGCCTCCTGCGAGCGCACGATGGAGGAGCGGCTGTCGAGCGCATTGGCCGACGTGCCGAGCTCGACGTCCAGCTCCTTGGAGAGTTCGCCCTCGTAGCGCTTGACGATGGCGAGAACGTCCGGATCCGGATCGAAGCTGGCCGTGTCGTGGATACGGAAGTTCGGGGTCCAGGTGACCTTGCGATCCTTGCCCTCGCCCGCGACCGTCGCGCTGATGTCGACCGAGGTGACGTATTCCGCGTCTTCGCCCGACTCCACCATTACGGTCTTGCCGTCGTAGTTGACGCTGAGGTCGTGGTCGTGGCCCGTGAGCAGCACGTCGACGAGGCGCGAGCGCACGATGGCGTTGTCCATCTCGCGGTCCGTGTGCGTGACCGCCACGATCATGTCGGCGCCCTGCTTGCGCAGGTCCGCCGCCTGGGTCTTCAGCACTTCGAGTTCGGGCAGGAACTTAAGGTCTCCGGGCGAGGAGAGGCGGGGCGTGTTGGCGAGCGCCAGACCCACGACGCCGACCTTCACGGGACCCAGATCGAATATCGCGCTGTCCTTCATGTTCGGAATGGGGGAGCCGTCAGCCTGGCGGATATTGGCGCCGAAGAACGGGAATTTCGCCTCGCCCATGCGCTTGAAATAGACGTCCTTGCCGAAGTCGAATTCGTGGTTGCCGGGCACGAAGACATCCGGCTTCATCATGTTGGTGAGTTCGACGATGTGTGCGCCCTGGTCGAAGCCCGACATGAGGGAGGGCGAGAAGGTGTCGCCCGCATGGCTGAACAGCATCGGCACGCCGCGGGCGCGTTCGGATTTCACGATGGAGGCCAGCTTCGCGAAGCCGCCACGCCCCTTGACGTCCGACATCTTGTAGATGTCGTTCACGAGCAGCAGGCTGAAGGTGACTTTCGGGGCACTGGTCTGAGCCTGGCCAGGGCTGCCCAGCAAGGCGGCTGAAAGGGCGGCGCCGAGGCCGAGGCCCAGGGTTTGACGACGTGAGATCTTGAACATGGTCTGTTTCCGCTGCGCGATGGCTCAGGTGGCGGGGTTGATGGCGGCTCAACAATGATCAGTTCCGCCCGGACCGGCAAGCACGTTCTGCAACTCAGATGCATTGATGGCTAACGGACGGACGGGGCTGGCGCGGACGTGGGAGGCCCTCCGGCACCTTCCGCTGCGGAGGACCGGACTCTCCGAAACGTGACCTGCCACCACATTGGCGTAATTGAACGAAAGCTCCTATTTAGAACGCCATCAATGAGCAGGATTCCGTTCGAACCTGCGGCCAAGGGGCTTGCCGATGAATGAAAGAGTGAACCTGACCGATCTGAACCAGGGCGTCCGCCCCGTGGATCATCCCCCGGCCAGGACCGGGCGGATCGGCGTGCTGCTCCTGAACCTCGGAACTCCCGAGGGGACCAGCTACTGGCCCATGCGCCGCTACCTGAAGGAATTTCTCTCCGACCGGCGCGTCATCGAAACCCCGCGCCTGCTGTGGTGGCCCATCCTCAACCTGATCATTCTCACCAAGCGTCCCGGCCCCAAGGGGCGCGACTATGCCACGATCTGGAACAAGGAACGGGACGAGGGGCCGCTGAAGACCATCACCCGCAGCCAGGCCGAGAAGCTGGCCGAACACCTGAAGGGGATCGCCGGCGATAAAATCACCGTCGATTGGGCGATGCGCTACGGCAAGCCGGAGGTGCGCGAGCGCATCCAGTCCCTGCTCGACCAGGGCTGCGACCGCATCCTTCTCGTTCCGCTCTACCCGCAATATTCGGCCGCCACCTCGGCCACGGCCTGCGACCAGGCCTTCCGCGCCCTGATGGAGATGCGCTGGCAGCCCACGATCCGCGTCTCGCCGCCCTATCACGACGACCCGGTCTATATCGACGCCCTGGTCTCCTCGATGAAGAAGGAACTGGCGAAGCTGACCTTCGAGCCGGAGGTCATCCTCGTGTCCTTCCATGGCGTGCCGAAGGAATACCTGCTGAAGGGCGACCCCTATCACTGCCACTGCGTGAAGACCTGGCGGCTCATGCGCGAAGCCTTCGGCTGGCCGGCGGACAAGTTCCGCATGAGCTTCCAGTCGCGCTTCGGGCCGGCCGAGTGGCTGCAGCCTTACACGGACAAGACCGTCGAGGCGCTTGCCGAAAGCGGCGTGAAGCGCATGGCCATCGTGGCCCCCGGCTTCTCGGCCGACTGCCTGGAAACCCTGGAAGAACTCGACGGCGAGAACCGCGAGATCTTCATGCATCACGGCGGCGAGGAATTCGCCTATCTGCCCTGCCTCAACGACAGCGAGGACGGGATGCGCGTGATCCGCCACATCGCCGAGCGCGAGCTTCAGGGCTGGATCTGAAGCGGAAGCCGCTTCCTGCTCTAGGGATCGCCCGTCTGAAGACGATCCGGATCCGCCTCGCCAACGAGTGCTCTAAGGGAATGCCGACGGGGATGAGGTCTTGCTCATCCCCTTTCTCGTTTCCTAACAGCCGAGGGAGACACTAACTTTTGGGAAATGGGAATTTATTACAATTGTAATGTAATAATTTATTCATAGGAATTTGATTTGCTCCCGGTGCAGCCCGATCTTTTGCGCCATGGCGGCGCAAGCCTCCACGGCGATGTGGCGGGCCAACCGGCATACTCATGCGCTTCCTCCAGAGCCTTTCCATCCGCGCCAAGCTGATCGGCGCCTTCTCCTTCATGGTTCTGACCCTCGTCGGCCTTGGACTGGTGGGGCTGCGAGGCGTGCAGGACATCAATGCCGAGACGATCGAAATCGCGGACAAGTGGCTGGGCTCCGTCGAGAAGGTCCGCGAGCTCGAAGTCGATGTCGCCGAGTTCCGCGCGGCCCTTCTCAGGCATATCCTCTCGAACGCCTTCACCAAGCACCTGTCGGACAAGGATGTTGCCGAGCAGCGGGAGAAGATTGCGGCGGCGCAGAACACCTATGAGAAGACCATCGTCCTGGAGGACGACCGGAAGCTCTTCGAGGAATTCAAGCAGCTTTGGGGTGCCTATAGCCGCGAGGCGGACGCTGTCCTGGAGCTCTCCCGCGGCGACGAGTACGAGAAGGCCCGCGACTACAATGCCCAGAAGGCTTTGCCGATTGCTCAGAAGATGTCCGAGGTGCTGGACCAGCTCGTGGCGACCAACACGCTCGGGGCCGATACGGCCCGGACGCATGCGGCCGAGGCCTATGAGTCGACGCGCGGTCTCGTGCTCGGATTTCTGGCGGCCGGAGCTCTTCTGGCCGTCGCACTGGCGCTCCTGATCACGCGCATGATCTCCCGCGGAATGGCGGCCGTGACGCGGCCGATGGGCTTGCTGGCGCAGGGCGACCTGACGGCGGAGATCCCGTTCCTCGGCCAGAAGACGGAGCTGGGCGGGATCGCCAACGCGGTCCAGGTCTTCAAGGAAGCGCTGATCGCCAAGAAGCAGGCGGACGAGGTCGCTGCCCTCGAGGCCGACGAGAAGATGCGCCGGGCGCAGAGGCTCGATGCGCTGACCCGGGGCTTCGAGGCCAATGTCTCGGCTCTGACGCAGGGCCTGTCCAAGGCGGCCGCCGTCATGGAAACGACCGCACAGGGAATGACCCAGGTCGCCGATCAGACCAACCGCCAGTCGGTCAGCGTTGCGGCTGCGGCACAGCAGACCTCCACGAATGTGCAGACGGTGGCCGCCGCGGCCGAAGAGATGTCGAGTTCCATTCAGGAGATCGCAGGACAGGTGGCCCAGTCGGCCCGCATCGCCGACCAGGCGGTCGAGGGAGCGAGGCGCACGAACGAGACCGTGCAGACCCTCGCCGCAACGGCCGAGCGGATCGGCAACGTGGTCCAGCTCATCAACACCATCGCGGGCCAGACGAATCTCCTCGCCCTCAACGCCACCATCGAGGCGGCGCGCGCCGGCGAGGCGGGTCGGGGCTTCGCGGTCGTCGCTTCCGAGGTCAAGGAACTGGCCAGCCAGACCGCCAAAGCCACCGACGAGATCGGGGCGCAGATCGCGAGCGTGCAGCAGGCGACCCGGGATGCGGTCTCGGCCATTCATGAGATCGCGCAGACGATCGCCGAGATGTCCCGGATCTCGACCGGCATTGCCGCCGCCATCGAGGAGCAGGGCGCCGCCACCAGCGAGATCTCGCGCAGCGTGCAGCAGGCCGCGCGGGGCACGGAGGATGTCACCGGCAACATCGCCAACGTGCGCAACGGAGCGAGCGCGACCGAAGAGGCGGCCGCCCACGTTCTCGAAGCGGCCCAGGACCTCAGCCGCCACTCCGTCGACCTCAGCCGGGAGGTCGAGGAATTCCTGTCGGGGGTGAGGGCTGCCTAACGTGTCCGGAGCATCGTGGGGCAACGGATTTCGTTTTCCCACGCTGCTCCTTCTCTTGGCTGGCGCATCGTTCAACGCGACCCGAAGGGCCGCGCCAGCGAATAACCGGACCCACTTTTCCCCACGATGCGCTAGGCGGCCTGTCGGCTTTCGGGTAAAGCTAGGCCGTCTGCAACTCCGTTGCCCGGAGGCTCCATGCTCCTGAGCGGCTTCGACATCTTCGTCATCGTGCTCGTGCTTCTCGTCATCGTGACGATCGCCATGGGCATCAGGACGGTGCCTCAAGGCTATGCCTATACGGTCGAGCGGTTCGGCCGCTATTCGCGCACGCTCAGTCCCGGCCTCGGCCTGATCGTGCCTTACGTCGAGCAGATCGGGAAGAAAGTGAACGTCATGGAGCAGGTGCTCGACGTTCCGAGCCAGGAGGCCTTCACCCGGGACAATGCGGGCGTCACCATCGATGCCGTCGCATTCTATCAGGTGCTCGACGCCGCCCGGGCGTCCTACGAGGTGGCCGATCTCAATCAGGCCCTCCTGGTCCTGACCATGACCAACATCCGCACGGTCGTCGGCTCCATGGATCTCGACCAGCTTCTGTCCCATCGCGACGAGATCAACGAGCGACTCCTGAAGGTCGTGGACGCAGCGGCCTCGCCCTGGGGCGCCAAGGTCACGCGCGTCGAGATCAAGGACATTCTCCCGCCCCAGGATCTGGCCGGCGCCATGGCCCGGCAGATGAAGGCCGAGCGCGAGAAGCGCGCCGCGATCCTCGAAGCGGAGGGCCTGCGTCAGGCGGAGATCCTGCGGGCCGAAGGCCAGAAGCAATCTCAGATCCTATCGGCCGAAGGCCGGAAGGAGGCGGCCTTCCGGGACGCGGAGGCGCGGGAGCGGCTGGCCGAGGCGGAAGCGAAGGCCACCACGATGGTCAGCGATGCCATCACCCAGGGCGACCTGGCGGCCGCCAACTTCATCGTGGCGGAAAAGTACATCGATGCCATCCGGTCCCTGGCCTCGGCTCCCAACCAGAAGGTCGTGATCGTGCCGATCGAGGCGGCGGGCCTTGCGGGCACCCTCGGGGGCATCGCAGAACTGACCCGGTCCGTCTTCGGCGAGGGCGGCGCGGGCGCGGCGAAGACCCCGCGCAGCGTTCCCTCGGTCATCGGAGGCGCGGAGCGCTCATGATCGCCGGCGCGTTCCAAAGCCTTGGAGCCTGGACCTGGATCATCCTCGGCCTCGTGCTGATCGGCGTCGAGCTTCTGGCGCCGGGCGTGTTCTTCATCTGGCTCGGCCTCGCGGCCATCCTGACGGGCCTGCTCGATGCGGCGTTCGGGCTGTCCTGGCAGGCCGCCGCGCTCGTCTTCGCGTTGCTTTCGATCGTGGCGGTCCTCGTGGGGCGGTCGGTCGCCCGCTCGAGCATGCGGGTCGACCCGCAGGACGCGTTCCTCAACCAGCGCGGGCAGGCCCTCGTCGGTCGCGTCTTCACGCTCGAAACGCCGATCAAGGACGGGGAGGGACGCATCCGGGTAGGTGACAGCTCCTGGAGGGTCACCGGGGCCGACCGCTTCGCGGGAGCCAAGGTCCGTGTCGTGCGGATCGACGGCACGACACTGGTGGTGGACGATCCCTGAGGCACGTCCGGGCCATCCGGTGAGACTCGTCAGCGCAATGCAGGTTCTGCTGTCGTGATCACTTTGCCTTCCCCAACGGAAAGAAAATATTCATCAATTCTTTGCATGGCTGGTGCGCCTGAAATTATCGCGTCGTGGGGGCGCGAACCTCCCGTGGTGATGCGGGCAGGCGTCGAAGCACAAGATGTCGCTGCAAAAGTTGTCCATCCGCGCCAAGCTGATCGGTGCCTTCTCCTTCATGGTCCTCTCGCTCGTCGGCCTTGGTCTGCTGGGGCTCCGCGGTCTGGAGCAGATCAATGCGCAGACGGCCGATATCGCTAACAACTGGCTGGTCTCCGTACGCGAAGCAGGAAGCCTCAACATTGAGGTCACCGGATACAGGACTGCGCTTCTCAGACATATTCTCTCGTCCGGGAACGAGGCGCCCCAGATCGAGAAGGAAATCGCCCGGCGGAAGAACGCGATTGTCCAGGCGCAGGGGGCCTATGCAAGGACGGTCGTTCTGGATGAGGACCGGAAGCAGTTCGACGAGTTCATGGCGCTCTGGGATGCCTACGAGAAGGCTTCGAGGACGGTTCTCGACTTGTCCGCCAATGGCGAGACGGTCTCTGCCCGCGAATACAACAGCCAGAAGGCACTTCCGATTGCTCTCCAGATGGACACTGTGCTGACGAAACTCGTGCAGTGGAACAGCGACCATGCCGAAGCGGCCCGCGAACACGCGGCCGACGTTCATGAATCGACCCGGACGCTGACCATCGGCGTCGTGGCCGGTGGCACGATGCTCGCCATCGTTCTGGCCTTCCTGATCATCCGTACCATCGCCAGCGGCATCGCATCCGTCACGCAGCCCATGAGGCGCCTCGCGCAGGGCGACCTGGCGGCCCAGGTGCCGTTCCGTGGCCACAGGACCGAGCTCGGCGCCATCGCCGACGCCGTTCAGGTCTTCAAGGAGGCGCTGATCGCCAAGAAGCAGGCCGACGAGGCTGCGGCGCTCGAGGCCGATGCCAAGATGCGCCGGGCGCAGAAGCTCGACGAACTCACCCGGCGCTTCGAGATGAACGTGTCGGCCCTGACGCAGGGCTTGGCCAGCGCCGCCACCGAGATGGAGACCACCGCGCAGTCGATGACCTCGATCGCCGATCAGACCAACCGGCAGTCCATCGGCGTGGCCTCGGCGGCCGAGCAGACCTCGGCCAATGTCCAGACGGTGGCGGCCGCGACCGAAGAGATGTCGATCTCGATCCAGGAGATCGCCGCCCAGGTCACCCAGTCCTCGCAGATCGCCGATCAGGCGGTCGAGGGAGCAAGGCGCACGAACGAGACTGTGCAGACCCTCGCCGCAACGGCCGAGCGGATCGGCAACGTGGTCCAGCTCATCAACACCATTGCGGGCCAGACGAACCTGCTCGCCCTCAACGCCACCATCGAGGCGGCGCGCGCCGGCGAAGCCGGTCGCGGCTTCGCGGTCGTGGCTTCCGAGGTCAAGGACCTCGCCGGCCAGACCGCCAAGGCCACGGAGGAGATCAGCAGGCAGATCGCCGGTGTGCAGCAGGCGACCCAGGACGTGGTCTCGGCCATCCACGGGATCGCCCAGACGATCGCCGACATGTCCCGGATCTCGACCGGCATCGCCGCCGCCATCGAGGAGCAGGGCGCCGCCACGCGGGAGATCTCGCGCAACGTGCAGGAGGCCGCTCGCGGCACGGAAGCCGTGACCGGCAACATCGTCGAGGTCCGGGCCGGAGCCGGCGAGACGGGCGCTGCGGCGGCCCAGGTTCTGGGCGCGGCCCAGGAGCTGGCCCGTCACTCGGACAGCCTCAGCCGGGAAGTGACCGAGTTCCTGACGGGCGTGAAGGCTGCCTGAGGCAGTCGCTTCGCACCAACGTAAAGAGAAGATCCGGGGCCGCCGTGGATGACCACGGCGGCCTCGCTCGTATTGTCAGGCCGCGCCTGCGCGGAGCAGGTCCAGATAGTGGACGAGACCCACCGGTCTGCCGTTCTCGACCACGATCAGCGCCGTGATCTTGGAGCTTTCCTGAATTTCGAGGGCCGTGGCCACGAGGTCGTCCGGCGCGATGGTGCGCGGCGTCCGGGTCATGATGGCGGTGACGGGCAGGGTGCCGAGATCAGGCTTCAGGTTGCGGCGCAGGTCACCGTCCGTGACGATGCCGGCGAGCGTTCCGTCGGCATTCACCACGATCACGGAGCCGAACCCCTTGCGGCTGATTTCCTCGATCGCCTCGCCCATGCGCGCCTCGATGCCGACGATGGGCAGGCGCTCGTTCCTGTGCATGATGTCCCGGACGAGCTTGAGGCGCGCGCCCAGCTTGCCGCCCGGGTGGAAGACCCGGAAATGCTCGGCCGTGAAGCCGCGCTTCTCCAAGAGCGCGATGGCGAGAGCATCGCCGAGGGCCAGCTGCATGGTGGTCGATGTGGTGGGGGCGAGCCCGTTGGGGCAGGCTTCCTTGGCCTTCGGCAGGGTCAGGCACAGATCGGCCGCAGCGCCGAGGGTCGAGTCGGCATTGGAGGTCAGCGCGATCAGCGGCACCCGGTAGCGCTTGGCATAGCCGATGATGTCCGCCAGCTCCGAGGTCTCGCCGGACCAGGAGAGGGCGATGATGACGTCGTCCGGCTGCACCATGCCGAGATCGCCATGGCTCGCTTCCGCCGGATGGACATAATGGGCCGGGGTGCCCGTCGACGCGAAGGTGGCGGCGATCTTGCGGCCGACATGGCCCGACTTGCCCATGCCGGTCACGATGACCCGCCCGCGGGCGGACGCGATCGTTTCGACCGCGGCGGTCAGGATGGGGCCGAGGCCGTCGCCGATGGCCTCCATCAGGACGGAGAGGCCGTCGCGCTCGGTCGTCAGGGTGCGCAGCGCCGAGGAGACGGCCTGGTCGGGCGAATGGGAATTGGGTTGTGCGAGTGCCATGGCCGCCCTCTAGCACAGGCAGGCGGCCGCGCGGAACCCTTGCGGCCCTGTTTACTTTTGGCGCAGGAGTGCCTCGAGTTCCTTCCGGAAGGGGGCGCTCAGGTCGTCGCGCTCCAGGGCATAGGCCACATTCGCCATGAGGAAGCCGATCTTCGACCCCGTGTCGTAGGTTTGGCCCTGGTACTTCATGCCGAAGAAGGGTTGGTCCTTCATCAGGCGGATCATGGAATCCGTCAGCTGGATCTCGTTGCCGGCGCCCCGCTCCTGCGTGGAGAGCAGGTCGAAGATCTCGGGCTGCAGGATGTAGCGGCCCGAAATGATGAAGTTCGACGGGGCCGTGCCCTTCGGCGGCTTCTCCACCATGCCGGTGATCTCGAAGGTCTGGCCGAATTCCTGGCCCACCGAGACGATGCCGTACTGATGCGTCTGGTCCTCCGGCACTTCCTCGACCGCGATGATGTTGCCGCCATGCTTCTCGTAGGCCGCGATCATCTGCTCCATGGAGCCTCGGCTGAGCATGTCGGGGAGGAGCACCGCGAAGGGCTCGTCGCCCACGAGCTCCCGGGCGCACCAGACCGCATGGCCGAGGCCCAGCGGCTCCTGCTGGCGGGTGAAGCTGGTCTGGCCCGCCTGGGGCTGATCCTTCGCCAGGATCTCCAGCTCCTTGGTCTTGCCGCGGGCCTCGAGGGTGCGGTTCAGCTCATAGGCAATGTCGAAATGATCCTCGATCACCGCCTTGTTGCGGCCGGTCACGAAGATGAAATGCTCGATTCCGGCGGCGCGGGCCTCGTCCACCACGTGCTGCACCACGGGGCGGTCGACGACGCAGAGCATCTCCTTGGGGACGGCCTTGGTGGCCGGAAGGAACCGGGTTCCGAGACCGGCGACGGGAAGGACTGCTTTGCGGATACGCTTCATTGAACGGGCCATGGGTGAACGAAGATTAAGGTCTTGAAGAAGGAAAGAAAACCGAAACTGTCAAGGTTCGACTCGGGCTATAACGCGGCAGGCCTCGTCTTGTTGCATCGGTCCTGCGTCCTCATTGGGGCCCTGGACCTGAATTGAAGCTGAAGCGTTTTGGTTAAGCTGCCGGTCGGGGCAGCTTGCTGGAGGACGAATATGGCGGTTTTGGTCACAGGCGGCGCGGGCTACATCGGCAGCCACATGGTGCTGGAGCTTCTGGATGCCGGCGAGACGGTCGTCGTGCTCGACAATCTCTCGACCGGGTTCCGCTGGGCCGTCCCGCAGGAGGCGGCCCTGGTGGTCGGCGACGTGGGCGATCAGGCCCTGGTGACGCGCCTCATCGAGGAGCACGGGATCGACAGCATCCTGCACTTCGCCGCCAAGATCGTCGTTCCGGAATCGGTCTCCAATCCTCTGGCCTATTACTTCAACAATACCGTCAAAACGCGGGCGCTGATCGAGACCGCCGTCGGGGCAGGCATCAGGAACTTCGTCTTTTCCTCCACTGCGGCGGTCTACGGCAACGCGGAGGCTCCTCTCCTGACGGAAGACATGCCGCTGGCCCCCATCAACCCTTACGGCCGCAGCAAGCTCATGTCCGAATGGATGCTGCAGGATGCCCATGTGGCCCATGGCCTGCGGTATGCGATCCTCCGCTATTTCAACGTGGCGGGAGCCGACCCGAAGGAGCGCTCCGGCCAGTCGACCCCTCAGGCGACCCACCTCATCAAGGTCGCGTCCCAGGCTGCGCTCGGCCAGCGCCCCTGTCTCGAGGTGTTCGGCACCGATTACGAAACCCCCGACGGCACCTGCGTCCGGGACTACATCCAGGTCAACGACCTCGCGCGGGCCCATCTCGTCGCCCTGTGCCATCTCCGTGAGGGAGGCGACTGCACCGTCATGAATTGCGGCTACGGACACGGCGCCTCCGTTCTCGATGTCGTGAAGGTGGTCAAGAAGGTCTCGGGCCGCGATTTCGAGGTCCGCCTCAGCCCCCGCCGTCCGGGCGATCCGGCGCAGCTCGTCGCCAAGGTCGACCGGATCCGGAGCCTCGGCTGGGAACCGCAGCACGACAATCTGGAGGAAATCGTCGATCAGGCGCTCCGGTGGGAGCGGATCCTGGCCGAGCGGAAGGCTGCGTAAGGCCCTCCGTCAACCGGCTGTTAACCGCCCTGATGTCGCTATGGCGGACAGAAATCTGTCCTGTGTCCGTGAGCGACCTCCATGCACCAGCAGCTTCGACCGGTGCGCCGCCTGTGTGGCGCACTCATTCTCGGCCTGAGCCTCGCCGTCGGCCTCGATGGGGGCGGCGCCCCCGTCCGGGCGCAGGAGGCGTCTCAGGCCGGCTTTCAGCGCTTCGTGCAGGGCCTCTGGCCGGCCGCCCGGGCGCGAGGGGTGTCCCGGGCCACCTTCGAGGAGGCCTTCCGGGGTGTGGAGCCCGACCCCAAGATCGTCGCGCTCACGCGGAAGCAGTCCGAGTTCGTCCGGCCGATCTGGGACTACATCAACGGAGCCATCTCGGCGCAGCGTCTCGAGCGGGGACGGCGGATGGCCGCCGAGTGGTCGAAAACCCTCGGCGCGGTCGAGCGGACCTATGGCGTCCCGCGCTCCGTGGTGCTCGGCGTCTGGGGCATGGAGACCAATTTCGGCAGCTTCACGGGCTCGATTTATGTGGTCCGGGCGCTGGCGACCCTCGCCTATACGGGCTACCGGGGCGACTTCTTCAAAGAGGAGCTTCTCACGGCCCTCCAGATCCTCGACGGGGAGCATATCGAGCGCGACAGGATGCTCGGCTCCTGGGCCGGCGCCATGGGCCAGACGCAGTTCATGCCGTCAAGCTTCATGAAATACGCGGTGGATGGCAACCGGGACGGCGTCCGCGACATCTGGGCCTCGGTGCCGGACGCCCTGGCGTCCACGGCCAATTACCTGCGCCTGCAGGGATGGAAGCCGGGGCTGCCCTGGGGCTTCGAGGTCAAGCTTCCCCGGCATTTCGACTACCGGCACCTGACGCAGAACTTCGCCCGGTGGCAGGCGCTCGGCGTGCACCGGGCGGACGGCAAGGCCATGCCGCATTCCGGTGAGGCCAGCCTGTTCCTGCCGGGCGGGGCGAAGGGGCCCGCCTTCCTCGTGACCGGCAACTACGACGTCATCAAGACCTACAACTCCTCGGACGCCTATGCCATGGGCGTGGCACATCTAGGGGACCGGCTCGTGGGCGGCCAGCCCATCCAGGGCGCCTGGCCCAGGAACGAGCCGATCCTCGACAAGGACCAGCGCCAGGAGCTGCAGGAGCATCTCGCGTCTCTGGGCTTTTATCAGGGCGAGACGGACGGTAAGCTCGGGTCCAAGACCCGGGAGGCCGTCCGGAACTTTCAGCTCAGGCGTGGCTTGATCCCGGACGGCTACGCCGATGTCGCAGTCTTGCGCCAGCTGCGCGCAGCCCGCTGACGGAGTTCGGATCAGGCCCTATAAACGAGCGGATCCGGACCCATGATGGAACCGCTCATGCGTTTGATGCCAGTCCTTCGCCTGCTCGCCTCGATCCTGCTCCTCGCCGGGGGAGGCAGTTTCGCGGCCGTGGCGCAGTCCGGCTATCCGCAGCGTTCCCCTTACGGCTATCCGGGTTATCCGGGCTATCCGCAGCAGCCACAACAGCCGCAACAGCAGCAGCCCGCCTATCGCGACATGCGGGCCTATCCGCCGGGCTATTACCCCGGAAAGCTGGTTCAACCCGCGCCCCAGCAGGCGCAGCCTGCACCTCAGCAGGGTTTCAGCCTGAGGCGGCTCTTCGGGGTGCCGGACGATTCCCAGCCCGTCCGCAAGCCCGTCGCCAAGCCGCGCAAGCCCGCGCCCGCGCCGACGACCGTGGCGCGCCACGAAAAAAAGGCCGATCCGGATACGCATGTGGTCGTGTTCGGGGACACCATCGCCGAATTTGCGCGCCAAGGCCTCGACGACATGTTCTCGGACGACGAGGACACCGAGGTCGTGTCCAAGATCAGGGGCGACGCGAGCCTCGTGCGCGCCGACCCGGCCGACTGGCCGAATTTCATCAAGGCCACCCTCGACGGAGGCCAGAAGGTGAGCGTGGCGGTCGTCATGCTGGGCATGAACGACCGGCAGTCCCTCAAGGAGGGCGAGAATAGCGTCGACCTCCTGTCGGACCGGTGGAAGGACCTGTACCGCCAGCGTGTGGACGCGATCCTGCAGACCTTCAAGGAGCGGGCCATTCCGGTCGTGTGGATCGGCCTGCCGCCGGTCAAGAGCAGCAAGACGTCCGAGGATCTGCTGGCCCTGAACGAGATCTATCGCGAGAGCGTCCAGCGGCTCGGCGGAGCCTATGTGGACGTCTGGCCCGGCTTCGTGGACGAGGACAACCGCTACATCTCGACCGGCCCCGACGTCGACGGCGAGCCCGCGAAGCTGCGCGCCGGCGACGGCGTGTCCTTCACCAAGGCCGGCGCGCGCAAGATCGCGCATTTCGCCGACACGGAAATCGACAAGATCCTGGAGGCTCAGCAGCCGGCAGCGGGATCGACCTCCTCGGGAGAAGCCGCGTCCGGGGCAGGGCAGCCGCCATCGTCCATCGAGGCCGCGCTGCCGACCCCGCCGAGCGAGACCGCCCCGGTCGTCCTGCCGGTCAAGCCCATGATCGGGCCTGTTCTGCCTCTCACCCGTCCCGACGTGACGCCGGGAGGGACCCTGGTTTCCGCGCCGCCGAAGCTGAGCGGCGATCAGGCCTATCCCGTGCAGCGCGCCCTGCGGGCGGGCATCGTGCCGAGCGCCAAGCCGGGCCGCGCCGACGATTTCCGCTGGCCGCCCGCGCCCTGAGGCGTCCTCAGACCGGAAGGTCGCTCGATCCCATCAGGTAGGTGTCGATGGCGCGTGCGGCCTGGCGGCCTTCCCGAATGGCCCAGACCACGAGGGACTGGCCGCGGCGCATGTCGCCCGCCACGAACACCTTGTCGCTCGACGTCCGGTAATCCTTGTCGTTGGCCACCACGTTGCCGCGGCGGTCGAGGGCGACGCCGGACTGCTCCAGCAGCCCCTCCTTCACCGATCCGGCGAAGCCGATGGCGATGAAGACGAGATCGGCCTTGAGAACGAATTCCGAGCCGGGGATCGGCTGGCGCTTCTCGTCCACGCGGGCGCATTTCACGCCGACGGCCTGACCCTTCTTGTTGCCCTCGATCCCGAGCGTCGCCGCCTGGAACTCGCGCTCCGCGCCTTCAGCCTGGGAGGAGGAGGTGCGCATCTTGGTCGGCCAGTAGGGCCACACCGTCAGCTTGTCCTCGCGCTCCGGCGGCCTCGGCCGGATGTCGAGCTGCGTGACGGACAGGGCACCCTGGCGGAAGGCCGTGCCGACACAGTCGGAGGCCGTGTCGCCGCCGCCGATGACGACGACGTGTTTGCCGGCTGCCAGGATCGGCTCGTCCGTCACCTCCTCGCTGCCGACGCGCTTGTTCGACTGGGTGAGATACGGCATCGCGTAATGGACGCCGGCGAGGTCCTGCCCGGGCAGGTTCGGGTTGCGCGGGTCTTCCGCGCCGCCGGCGAACAGCACGGCGTCGTACTCGTTGTGGAGCGACGCGAAGGTCTTGTCGACGCCGACATTGACGCCGCAGTGGAAGACGACGCCTTCGGCCTCCATCTGCTTCACGCGCCGGTCGATGTGGTACTTCTCCATCTTGAAGTCCGGGATGCCGTAGCGCAGCAGGCCGCCGGGCTTCGCCTCGCGCTCGAACACATGCGCCTCGTGTCCTGCGCGGGCGAGCTGCTGCGCGGCGGCGAGGCCCGCCGGGCCCGAGCCGATCACGGCGACACGCTTGCCCGTCGTGACCGCGGCCGGTTCCGGCTTGATCCATCCCATCTCCCAGGCCTTGTCGGCGATGGCCTGCTCGATGGTCTTGATGGTGACCGGCTGGTTTTCGAGGTTCAGCGTGCACGCCTCCTCGCACGGAGCCGGGCAGATGCGGCCCGTGAATTCCGGGAAGTTGTTGGTGGTGTGCAGGTTGCGCGCCGCCTCTTCCCAGTCGTCGTTGAAGACGAGGTCGTTCCAGTCCGGGATCTGGTTGTGCACCGGACAGCCCGTCGGTCCGTGGCAGAAGGGGATGCCGCAATCCATGCAGCGCCCCGCCTGCTTGCGCAGATCGCTGTTGTCGAGCGGCAGCGTGAACTCGCGGAAGTGACGGATGCGTTCGCCGGCGAGCTGATACTTCTGCTCCTGGCGGTCGTATTCGAGAAAGCCTGTGACCTTGCCCATGGTTCTTGCTCTTTGATCCTTATTCCGCCGCCTGCAGGTTCCGGAGACGATCCATTTCCTGGAGCGCCCGGCGATACTCGACCGGCATGACCTTGACGAACTTGGTGCGGTAGCTCGCCCAGTTGTCGAGAATGTCCTTGGCGCGCGCCGAGCCCGTATAGGTGTGATGATTGGTGATGAGCTGCATCAGACGTTCCTCGTCGGGACCCGACATGTTGGCCATGATGTCGATACGGCCCTTGGTCTCCAGGTCGCCGCCGTGGTGGTGGAGGCGACGCATCAGGTCCTCCTCCTCCTCGACGGGTTCGAGATCGACCATCGAGAGGTTGCAGCGCTTGGAGAACGTGCCGTCCTCGTCGAGCACGTAGGCGATGCCGCCCGACATGCCCGCCGCGAAGTTGCGGCCCGTCTGCCCCAGCACGACCACGAGGCCGCCCGTCATGTATTCGCAGCCATGGTCGCCCGTGCCTTCGACAACCGCGATGGCACCGGAATTGCGCACTGCGAAGCGCTCGCCCGCGACGCCGCGGAAATAGGCCTCGCCCGCGATGGCGCCGTACATCACCGTGTTGCCGACGATGATCGAGCGCTCGGGCTGAGCCTTCGTTTCCGCCGGCGGCCGGATGATGAGCTTGCCGCCCGACAGGCCCTTGCCGACATAATCGTTGGCGACGCCTTCGAGGGAGAGCGTCACGCCCGCAGCCAGCCAGGCACCGAAGCTCTGGCCCGCCGTGCCCTTCAGGTTCACGGTGATCGTGTCGTCGGGCAGCCCTTCATGGCCGTAGCGCTTGGCAACCTCGCCGGAGAGCATCGCGCCCACCGCACGGTCGGCGCTGCGCACCGTCGCCTCGATGGTGACGACCTTGCCGCTCTCCAGGGCCGGACCGGCCTGGGCGATGAACCGGCGGTCGAGCACGTCCGCGATGGGATGAGCCTGCCGCTCCGTGTGACGGATTGCGATGTCCGGTCCGACGTCCGGCTTGTGGAAGAGCTTCGTGAAGTCGAGGCCCTTCGCCTTCCAGTGGTCGATGGCGGCGTTCTTGTCGAGGAGATCGGACTGGCCGATCATCTCGTCAATGGTGCGGAAGCCCATCTGCGCCATCAGCTCGCGCACTTCCTCCGCGACGAAGAAGAAGTAGTTGATGACGTGCTCGGGGAGGCCCTTGAAGCGCTTGCGCAGCACCGGATCCTGCGTGGCGACGCCGACCGGGCAGGTATTGAGATGGCACTTGCGCATCATGATGCAGCCCGCCGCGATCAGGGGCGCGGTAGAGAAGCCGTATTCATCTGCGCCGAGCAGGGCCGCGATCACCACGTCGCGTCCCGTGCGCAGCCCGCCGTCGGTCTGCAGCGCCACGCGGCCGCGCAGGCGGTTGAGCACGAGGGTCTGCTGCGTCTCCGCGAGGCCGATCTCCCAGGGCGAGCCCGCATGCTTGAGAGAGGTGAGGGGGGACGCGCCCGTGCCGCCCTCGAAGCCGGAGATCGTGATGTGATCGGCGCGCGCCTTCGCGACGCCCGCCGCCACCGTGCCGACGCCGACCTCGGAGACGAGCTTCACGGACACGTCCGCCGACGGGTTCACGTTCTTCAGGTCGAAGATCAGCTGCGCCAGATCCTCGATGGAGTAGATGTCGTGGTGCGGCGGCGGCGAGATGAGGCCGACGCCCGGAGTGGAATGGCGCACGCGGGCGATCTTGGCGTCAACCTTGTGGCCGGGCAGCTGGCCGCCCTCGCCGGGCTTCGCGCCCTGAGCCACCTTGATCTGCATCATGTCGGAATTGACGAGATATTCCGTCGTGACGCCGAAGCGGCCGGAGGCCACCTGCTTGATGGCCGAACGCTTGGAGCGCCCGTCCGCCAGGGGACGGAAGCGCTCCGGCTCCTCGCCGCCCTCGCCGGTATTGGACTTGCCGCCGATGGCGTTCATGGCGAGCGCCAGCGTCTCGTGCGCCTCCTTCGAGATCGACCCGAAGGACATGGCGCCCGTCGAGAAGCGCTTCACGATCTCGCTCGCGGGCTCCACCTCGTCGAGCGCGACGGGCGCACGGTCGGTTTCGTCCGCCGTCTTGATGCGGAAGAGGCCGCGGATGGTCTTGAGCTCGTTGTCCTGCTCGTTCACGAGGCGCGCGAACTCGCGGTAGCGGTCCTGCGCGTTGAGGCGCACCGCATGCTGGAGCGTCGCGACCGTGTCCGGGTTCCAGGCATGCACCTCGCCTCGCTGACGGAACGCGTACTCGCCGCCGACATCGAGCGCGTGGCGATAGACCGGCGCATCGCCAAAGGCGTCGCGGTGGCGGTGCACGGTCTCTTCCGCCACCTCGTCCATGCCGATGCCTTCGATGGTGGTCGCCGTGCCGAAGAAGTCGCGGTTGACGAAATCGGACCTCAGGCCGATGGCGTCGAAGATCTGCGCGCCGCAATAGGACTGGTACGTGGAGATGCCCATCTTCGACATGACCTTCAGAAGGCCCTTGCCGATGGACTTGATGTAGCGCTTGACCGCCTCGTCCGCGTCCACTTCCTCCGGCAGTTCGCCGGCCTCGCGCATGGCCGCGATGGTCTCGAAGGCGAGATATGGATTGATCGCTTCCGCGCCGTAGCCGGCAAGGCAGGCGAAGTGATGGATCTCACGCGGCTCGCCGGATTCGACCACGAGGCCGACCGAGGTGCGAAGCCCCTTGCGGATCAGGTAGTTGTGCACGGCCGCGGTGGCGAGCAGCGCCGGGATCGGAATGCGGTCCGGGCCAACCATGCGGTCGGACAGGATGATGATGTTGTAGCCGCCGTGCACCGCCGCTTCCGCGCGGTCGCAGAGGCGGTCGAGCGCGCCGTCGAGCGCGGCGGCGCCGAGTTCCGCCGGATAGGTGATGTCGAGGGTCTTGGTGTCGAAGCGGTCCTCGAAATGGCCGATGCAGCGGATCTTCTCCAGGTCCTCGTTAGTGAGGATCGGCTGGCGCACTTCCAGGCGCTTGCGGCGCGAGGTGCCCTCGAGGTCGAGGATGTTCGGGCGCGGGCCGATGAACGACACGAGGCTCATGACGAGCTCCTCGCGGATCGGATCGATCGGCGGGTTCGTCACCTGGGCGAAGTTCTGCTTGAAATAGGTGTAGAGCAGCTTCGGCCTGTCGGAGAGCGCGGAGATCGGCGTGTCCGACCCCATGGAGCCGACGGCCTCCTGGCCGGTCACGGCCATGGGCTGCATGAGCAGCTTCAGGTCTTCCGCCGTGTAGCCGAAGGCCTGCTGGCGGTCGAGCAGCGACACGTCCGTGCGGGACTCGCGCGCTTGAACGGGCTTCAGGTCCTCGAGCACGATCTGCGTGCGCTTCAGCCAGTCCTTGTAGGGGTGGGCCTCGGAGAGCTGCTGCTTGATCTCGTCGTCGGACACGATGCGGCCCTGCTCCAGATCGATGAGCAGCATCTTGCCCGGCTGGAGGCGCCACTTCTCGACGATCTTCTCCTCCGGGATCGGCAGCACGCCCATCTCGGAGGCGAGCACCACGAGGCCGTCCTCGGTCACGAGGTAGCGCGCGGGGCGCAGACCGTTGCGGTCCAGCGTCGCGCCGATCTGCCGGCCGTCGGTGAAGCACACGGCCGCGGGGCCGTCCCACGGCTCCATGAGGGCCGCGTGATATTCGTAGAAGGCGCGCCGGTCGTCGTCCATGAGCGGGTTGCCGGCCCATGCTTCCGGGATCAGCATCATCATGGCGTGCGGCAGCGAGTAGCCGCCACGCACGAGGAATTCGAGCGCGTTGTCGAAGCAGGCGGTGTCCGACTGGCCCTCGTAGGAGATCGGCCAGAGCTTCGAGATGTCGTTTCCGAAGAGCTCGGAATCGACGGAGGCCTGGCGGGCCGCCATCCAGTTCACGTTGCCGCGCAGCGTGTTGATCTCGCCGTTATGGGCCACCATGCGGTAGGGATGCGCGAGCTGCCAGGTCGGGAAGGTGTTGGTAGCGAAGCGCTGGTGCACGAGGGCGATGGCGCTCTCGAAGCGCGGATCCTGAAGATCCGGGTAATACTGCCGGAGCTGGCCCACGAGCACCATGCCCTTGTACACGATGGTGCGCGAGGACAGGCTGACCGGATAATAGCCCGCCGTGCGCGGATCCTTCATGTCGTAGACAGCGTTCGAAATGACCTTGCGGGCCAGGAACAGGCGACGCTCGAACGTCTCCTGGTCGTCCATGCCCTTGCCCTTGCCGATGAAGATCTGGCGGTGCAGGGGCTCGGTCGCCTTCACGCTCTCGCCGAGATCGCTCGAATCCACCGGCACGTCGCGCCAGCCGAGCACATGCAGGCCCTCGTCGGTGATGGCCTTGGTGACGATCTCCTCGACGAGCTTGAGGCCCTCCGGGTCGCGGGGCATGAACAGGTGGCCGACGCCGTACTGGCCCGCCTCGGGCAGCCAGATGCCGAGCTTGGCGCATTCGGCGGAAAAGAACTTGTGCGGGATCTGGACCAGAATGCCGCAGCCGTCGCCCATCTTCGGGTCCGCGCCCACCGCGCCGCGGTGGTCGAGGTTGAGGAGGATCTGGAGGCCCTGCTCCACGATGGCGTGGGACCTGCGGTTCTTCATGTCGGCGATGAAGCCGACGCCGCAGGAATCCTGCTCGTTATCCGGATGGTAGAGGCCCTGGGGAGCCGGCAGAGCCGGATCGCGCACCGCCGTGACCGCATCCGTTTTGGCGGCCGTGCGGGCTGCGCTTGCAAATTCCAGGCTCTCGGTCGGCACGTCGCTCATGACAGATCCTCACATCCGAACACGTCATCAAGGTGTTTGAAGCGGTTCTTTCAGGCCGCCGGATGATTGGATCGCCCGGATGCCCGCCGCTTCTGGGTTTGGTGAGGCTCGGGTCCTGCAGGGGAGCCCGCTCCTCGCGGGCATCCTTGGGCTGAGTTCAGCCCAGAGTCGCCCGTCCCGCCCACGTTTTGCGGGCGGTTTCTTTGGTATCTCGTTTCGTTCGCGTCTGGCGAAGCATCAAGAAAACCTCGGGGCCGATGGGGTGCGGGCACCCCGAATGGGACAGCATCACTGTCCTAATGGCGGCAAGTTGCCAGAGATCGACCGGAGGCACAAGAGGGTTTGGAAAATTTTTAGACGAAAGTTACAAGCCGCACGCACGGAATGTAACAAAAACAGCTTTTGGGCGGGCAAGAACGAAAGTCTACGCCGATGGGTCAATGTTCTTGACATGTCTGCGCCAGTCGGGAGGCTGCGCGCCCGAGGAGATGATTCATGAACTTTGCGAGCGACAACATCATGGGCGCCAGCGCCCCCGTTCTCCAAGCCCTCATGCGGGCCAATGACGGAGCCATGGCGGCCTACGGGGCGGACGAGATCACGAAGCGGGTCAGGACGCGCTTCGCCGAAATCTTCGAGCGCGAGGTCTCGGTCTTCCTGGTGACGACAGGGACCGCCGCCAATGCGCTGGCGCTCTCCTCCGCTGTGCCGCCCTATGGCCTCTGCGTGTGTCACCAGGAGGCTCACATCATCGACGACGAATGCGGCGCCCCGGAATTCTTCATGCACGGAGCCAAGCTCATCGGGCTGCCGGGCGCTGGGGCCAAGCTCAGGGCCGAGGACGTGGACGCCTATCTGCGGGGGCTCCCGAAAGCGATGAAGCAGATGCCGCCGAAGGCCCTGTCCATCTCGCAGGTGACGGAATGCGGCATGGTCTACGGCCTCGACGAGATCGCGGCCCTGGGCCGGGTGTGCCGCGAGCATGGCCTGTCGTTCCACATGGACGGGGCGCGCTTCGCCAACGCGCTCGTCTCCCTCGGCTGCACCCCGGCCGAGATGACCTGGAAGCAGGGCGTGGACATCCTCTCCTTCGGGGCCACCAAGAACGGCTGCCTGATGGCCGAGGCCATCGTGGTCTTCAGGCCGGAGCTGGCCGAGGGGCTCGATTACCGGGTCAAGCGGGCGGGACAGGTCATCTCCAAGGGCCGTCTCGCCTCGGCGCAGTTCGAGGGCTATTTCGCGGATGATCACTGGTATGCCAATGCCCGGCACGCCAACCGGCTGGCGAAGCTTCTTTCCGAGGGGCTCGGCCGGATCCCCGGCGTGCGACTGGCTTGGCCGACGCAGGCCAACGAGGTCTTCCCGATCATTCCGGCAGCTCTGGACAAGGCCTTCAGGGAGGCGGGCGTGCTCTATCACGTCTGGACCGAGACGAGCTTGCCGAAAACAGAGCGGGTCGGGGCGGGTGAGAGCCTGATTCGCCTGGTCGTGTCCTTCGCGACCCGGGAGGAGGACGTGCAGAAATTGCTGGAAATCGCCCGTTCCGCCCTGTCCCGGCAGGCCGCCGAGTGATCTTGCCCTAACCCTGCCGCATTCACCCCCGATGTCTCCTCCCCGAGACCATTGACCAACGGGGTTCACCTCCAGCCCCGGCGGGACCTAAGGACCAGGTTTCAAACCATAAAAAAGCGCCCCGGACGAACCGGGGCGCTTCTTTTTTGCGGCGCGGGGCAGGGCCCGTTACGCGGCCTTCTTGGCCTCGATGGTCTGGGCGCCGTTCGAGGAAATCGGGATGAGCTTCGGCTTCTTGGCTTCCGGGAGCTCGCGCACGAGGTCCATGTGGAGCAGGCCGTTCTCGAGGGCCGCACCCACCACCTGAACGCCGTCGGCAAGCTGGAAGCGTCGGTCGAAGCTGCGCGCCGCGATGCCCTGATAGAGGACATCGGACTTGCGCTCTTCGGAAGGCTTCCTCTCGCCGCGCACGGAGAGGGTGTTTTCCTTCACCTCGATGGTCAGGTCACGGTCGGTGAAGCCGGCAACCGCGATCGAGATGCGATAGGCATTCTCGCCGGTGCGCTCGATGTTGTAGGGCGGGTAGCTCGGGGCCGCATCGACGCCGACCATCTGGTCGAGCATCGAGAAAAGACGGTCGAAGCCGACCGTGTTGCGGTACAGGGGGGCAAGATCAAACTGTCGCATGGCATATCCTCCGCTCGAAGCGACATGCATTAATAAGGATCCACCAAGTCGTGGCTGGATCCGGGTTCCGTGCCGCCGTCATGGCCGGCACGATCTCGATGTGGGAATAGATGCGCCTGCTTTCAAGAGACCTTGCAAGAGTCCCGTGGCTGAACCGGAAAATGCCCTATAAAAGGTCAAGGTCTTCATCCCAGGGTCCGCCGTGCAGTTCTTTCCCGCTCCTGACAATCCCGTGCCCGCAGAGCCGACGCTGGTCAGCGTCACCACCCGTGACGGGTTTCCGCTCCGCACGGCCTACTGGATGCCCCGGACCGATACGCCCAAGGGCACGGTCTGCATCCTGCAGGGCAGGGCGGAGTTCATCGAGAAGTACTTCGAGGTCGTGGGCGAGTTGCTGGAGCGGGGCTTCGCCGTCGTGGCCTTCGACTGGCGCGGGCAGGGACTCTCGGGGCGGCAGGTGAAGAACCCCCGCAAGGGGCATGTGCGGCACTTTTCCGAGTTCCGGCGCGATCTTGAGGCGATCCGGGATCAGGTCCTCGTTCCGCACATGCCGGAGCCGCATTTTGCTCTCGCCCATTCCATGGGCGGCGCCATCGCGCTCGGCGGGGCCCACGACGGCTGGCTGCCGTTCCGGCGCGTCGTCACCACGACGCCGATGATCGCCCTGTGCATCATCAGCCGCCCCCGCTCCGCCGCGATCCTCGCCCGCGTCCTGCGGCTCCTTGGTTTCGGCAAGGCCTTCGTGCCGGGGGGAGGCGAGACGTCGATCGCCACCCTGCCGTTCAAGGGCAACAGGCTGACGAGCGATCCCGACCGCTACGCACGCAACGCCAATGCAGCCACCGCCATCGGCGCGGGGGCCATCGGGGCTCCGACCGTGGCTTGGCTCGACGCGGCCTTCCGGTTCATGCGGCGCTTCACCGATCCGCGCTATGCGATGACGATCCGCCTGCCGACCCTGATCGTGGCGGCGGGCGAGGACCCTGTCTGCGCGACGCCGGCCACGGAGCGCTTCGCCTCGCGGCTGAAGGCGGGCCACGCCATCGTCCTTCCGGGCGCGCGGCACGAGATCCTGATGGAGCGGGATGCGATCCGCGAGCAGTTCTGGGCCGCCTTCGACGCCTTCATCCCGGGAACGCCGGATCCGGTCTCCCCGGAGAAGGCGGATCTCGCCGCCCTCGGCCTATCGGCTGAGCAGTTCGACCGCGGCGGCGTGGACGCGGCGGTCGCCGGCCGCGACGATGCGCCCGCCATTGGCGGCTGAGCCGCCGTCCCAGGCCGTCACGATGCCGCCCGCTCCCTCGATGATCGGGATGAGGGCCACGATATCGTAGGGCTTGAGGCCCGACTCGACCACGAGGTCGATATGGCCCGCGGCCAGCATGCAATAGGCGTAGCAGTCGCAGCCGTAGCGCGCGAGGCGGGCGACGCTCTCCACCCGGTCATAGGCGCGCAGCTCCTCGCCGGCGAAGAGCCTCGGGCTCGTGGTCGAGATCACCGCGTCCTTGAGGGAGGTGCAGCGGCGCGTCCTCAGCTTGCGCTCTCCGCCCGGACCGCGATACGTCGCGCTGCCTCCGTCGCCGAAGAAACGCTCGCCCGTGAAGGGCTGGTGCATCATGCCGAAGGCGGGCTGTCCCCGGTGCGTCAGGCCGATCAGGGTGCCCCAGGTGGGCAGCCCCGCGATGAAGGCGCGGGTTCCGTCGATCGGGTCCAGCACCCAGACATATTCCGCATCGTCGCGCTCGGAGCCGAATTCCTCGCCGACGATGCCGTGGGTCGGAAAGGTCCGCTTGATGAGGTGGCGCATGGTCGCTTCGCTCGCCCGGTCGGCCTCCGTGACGGGATCGAAGGCGCCGCCGCGGGATTTGTCGTCCGTCGCGATGGCGGTGCGGAAGAAGGGCATGATGGCCTGGCCCGACAGAGTCGCGAGCTCGTTGACGAAATGTGAGAAGTCGATGAGCCCCATGACGCGTGAAATCCTCTGCGATTGTGGCGGGCGGTCTTGGCGGCCCGGCGATCATCCGCTTTTATCAAGCGCTTCTATTGCGGCAAGAGATCATCTGCATCTCAGGGGTATTCCATATCATGAGTTCTGCGCCCACGGCCGTCTCGGGCCGTTCCGAAACGGCCGTCTTCATCATCGCGTCCCTGGTGGCGGCCTATGCGATCAGCCAGTTCCTGAGAAATTCCATCGGGGTCATCGCGAACGATCTCGCCCGTGAGCTCGACCTCTCGGCGACGCAGACGGGTCTTCTGTCGAGCGCGTTCTTCCTCTCCTTCGCGGCGGCCCAGATCCCCGTCGGCATCGCCATGGACCGCTATGGGCCGAAGCGGACCATGCTGGCGACCTCCGTCCTGGCGGTGGCCGGGACCGCTCTCTTCGGGCTGGCGCCCTCGGCCGACATGCTGATCGCGGCGCGGGTCCTCATGGGGCTCGGCTGCTCCACCTTCTTCATGGCGCCTCTCGTCATCTATGCCCGGCGCTTCCCGCCGCAGCGCTTCGCCGGGCTCGCGAGCCTTCAGATGGGCCTGGCCAATATCGGCACCCTGTCGGCCACGGCGCCCCTGGCGCTCTCGGCCGCGCTCCTCGGCTGGCGCACCTCGTTCCTCGCCGTCGCGGCCCTGGCGGTGATCGTGGCGCTCCTGATCGTCTGGGCCGTGCCCGAGGAGACCCGCCCCGCCAAGGCGCAGGAAAGCTGGGCCTCCACCTTCCGGGGCGTGGCCGACGCCATGAAGGTCCGCTCCTTCTGGCGTGTCTTCTTCATGCACCTGACTACCTATTCCTGCTTCGCCACCATGATCGGCCTCTGGGGCGGCCCCTGGCTGGCGGACGTGCACGGGGCGAGCCTCGCCCAGAAGGGCAGCATCCTATTCCTCGGGGCCGCCGCGCAGATGAGCGGGCTCCTCCTGTGGGGGGCGATGGACCGCTTCTGGAGCAGCTACAAGAGGCCGGTGATGGCGGGAGGCATGGCCACGGTTCTCCTCCTGGGCGTCCTGGTCTTCCTGCCCATGGACCGGACCTCGGCTTCCGTCTGGTTCGTCCTGTTCGGGCTCTCGGTGGCCGTTACGCCCATCCTGACTGCTCACGGCAAGTCCCTGTTCCCGCCGGAGCTGACGGGCCGCGGGATCACGCTGATGAACACGGGCACCATCGGGGGCGCCTTCCTGTCTCAGAGCGTGACGGGCGTCCTGATGGACATGGTCGGGCGCTCCGAGAGCGGCGCTTACCTGCCCGAGGGCTATCGCCTCGTCTTTGCGGCGCTAGGCGGCTGGATGTTGCTGAGCCTGATCTTCTATGCCGGGGCCATTGATCCCCATCCGAGCAGCCATGCACAAAAGGCATGACTAAACAGAGATTTTTTGTTGCAATTTGTGCGGCGCGGCGTACATTGTGCAGTGCGATATGGCGATGGTGTCGCCGCATCGCAGCCCTTCTTGGGCGTTTCCTCCCTAAACTTCGGGCCGCTGACAACAGCGGCCTTTTTTCTTGTCTGGATTCCGCTTCGGGATCGGTCACTCGGCCGCGATGGGCCGGGTCGTCAGCTCGCCTTCGAGATCCGCGATGACCTGGGCGAAGGCTCCGATGAGATCGCCTGCCAGGGCAGGGAATTCGGACTTCTGCTGCAGGGTCCGTTCATCCATGTAGAGCCCGCGGTTGATCTCGATCTGGAGGGCGTGCCGGCCGAGGGCCGGCTCTCCGTAATGTTCGGTGATGAAGCCGCCCGCATAGGGCTTGTTGCGCACGACCGAATAGCCCCGGCCGCGCAGGGCCGCCTCCACGAGATCGATCAGGAGCGTGGCGCAACTGGTCCCGTACCGGTCGCCCAGGACGAGGTCTGCCTTGGTCCCATCGTCGCGGCTCACGCTCGACGAGGGCATGGAGTGGCAGTCGATCAGGATCGCGTGGCCGAAGAGCTGGGCCGTGCGGCGCACGAGATGGCGCAGCATCCGGTGGTAGGGCTTGTAGAGCCATTCGATGCGGTGCAGGGCATCCTCGACCGGAAGGCGGGAGGCGTAGATCTCCTGCCCGTCGGCCACGATGCGCGGAATGGTGCCCAGGCCCCCGGCCACCCGCATCGAGCGGGTGTTGGCGAAGGGCGGCAGCCGGCCGTCGAACATGCGCGAGTCGAGTTCGTAGGGCTCGCGGTTGAGGTCGAGATAGGCCCGCGGGAACCGCGCCGTCATGAGCGGGGCCCCGAGATCGACCACGGAGCCGAAGAGCTCGTCCACGAAGGCGTCCTCGGACCGGCGCAGCGCCATGCCGTCGAGCCGGGAGGCCGCCAGGAAGGAGGCCGGATAGACGGCGCCCGCGTGAGGGACGTTGAAGACGAACGGAATCGTCTGCCCCGCGGGTTCGGTAACGACATAGGGAGGATCGAACTCGTCGACGATGACTGGCCGCATCAGGGTGATGATGTTGGAGAAAGAATGGACTTTGACTTAGTGTAAGGCAGCGTCGCCTTCTGTCCATTCCAATATCGTTAGCGAGCTGCGTCGTTCTTTCACGGCTTATTTACCGCGAGCCCTCATGAAGGCCTGACGACCATTCGCCATGATTCGGGGCCGGCCACCGATGAAGATCCTCCTCGCCGAAGACGACAATGATATGCGGCGCTTCCTTGTGAAGGCGCTCCAGAACGCAGGCTACGACGTCGCCTCGTTCGACAACGGCCTCTCGGCCTATAACCGCCTGCGGGAGGAGCCCTTCGAACTCCTCCTCACCGACATCGTCATGCCGGAAATGGACGGCATCGAGCTGGCCCGCCGGGCGACCGAGCTCGATCCGGACATCAAGGTGATGTTCATCACGGGCTTCGCGGCCGTTGCGCTCAACCCGGATTCCCAGGCCCCGCGCGATGCGAAGGTCCTGTCGAAGCCGTTCCACCTGCGCGACCTCGTCAGCGAGGTCGAGAAAATGATGGCAGCCTAAAAAAGGTTGCCGTCACGGCTTGCGTCCCCGCCTGCATGTGGGTATATCGCCCTCACACACGAAGCGGGACGTCAAAAACACCGTTTCCCGGGCGCGTAGCTCAGCGGGAGAGCACTACGTTGACATCGTAGGGGTCGCTGGTTCGATCCCAGCCGCGCCCACCATTTGTTTTTTCCGGCCTTCCCGAAGGGCCGCAGGAGACCGGATATGAAGATCCGTAACTCGTTGAAGTCGATCCGCGGCCGTCACCGCGACAACCAGCTGGTTCGTCGCAAGGGCCGGGTCTACATCATCAACAAGACCCAGAAGCGCTACAAGGCTCGCCAGGGCTAAGTTGCGCTGCGGCGACGCCGCACGCTATTATGAATTGACCGCGCATGCCGGGACCCTAAAATCCCGGCATGCGCTTTTTTGCGTGCCTGCTGACCGTATCGCTGGGCCTGGTCGCGTTCCCTCTCGGGGCGCAGGAGGCCGCTCGGCCCAAGGACCCGCATCCCGCCACACACCCCGCTCCCAAGGGTTCGACCCTCGACGACCTGTTCGAGCGCCTGTCCAAGGCGGAATCCGAGCGGGAGGCCGAGGGAATCGCGTCCCTGATCGAGCGCCGGTTCAATCGCTCCGGCTCCGATACGGCAGACCTTTTGCTGAGCCGGGCGGCGGAAGCTTTCCAGAACAAGGATTTCCCGCTCTCCGTCGAACTCCTCGACCGGGTCGTGACGCTGCAGCCGGACTGGGCGGAGGCCTGGTACAAGCGCGCGACCGTGCTCTACCAGCTGGACGATCCGGTCGGCGCCATGGCCGACCTGCACCGGGCCCTGAAGATTGAGCCGCGCCATTTCAACGCCTGGACCGGGCTCGGGCACATTCTCATGTCGTCCGATGACAAGCGGGATGCCCTGGAGGCCTATCGCCGAGCGCTCAAGATCAATCCCCAGGACACGACCGTTCAGACCCTGGTGTCGCACCTCGCCCCCGAGATTGACGGGCAGGATCTCTGAACCTGTCGATGGGCCTGCTTCTGTCCCTCCTCGCCACGCTGGCCCTCATCCTCTTCGCCGGTGCCGTTTTCACCCATGCCCATGGCCGGCGAATCGCAAGGAACCATCCGCCGACGGGCCGCTTCATCGAGATCGACGGATGCCGTCTCCACTACCGGGACGAGGGACCCGCCGACGGCACGCCGCTCGGGACGGTCGTCATCCTCCACGGGGCCTCGTCGAATCTCGTCGAGTCGATGATCGGGCTCGGCGCGTCCCTCGCATCCCGATACCGGGTCGTGGTCTTCGACCGTCCGGGGCACGGCTGGAGCGAGCGGGGGAGGGGCCTCCGCGCGGCCGAGCCTGACCGGCAGGCGGCGCTCGTGGCCGAGGCCCTGCGCAGGCTAGGCGTCCGGAATGCCGTCGTCATCGGGCATTCCTGGGCCGGAACCGTCGTGCCCAACCTTGCTCTCGACCATGAGGATGTGACCGGAGCGATCCTCATCCTCGCGGGCGTCACCCACCCCTGGCCGGGGGGATATCTGGGCTGGTACAGGCGTCTCGCGGCATCCTGGTTCGGCTGGCTCCTGACGCGAACGATCGCGGTTCCCCTCACGCTCCTGCTTCGCCCGTTCGCCGCGCGAAAGACCTTCTGGCCGCAGAGCATCCCGCCGGGCTTCCTGGAGCAGGCCTTCATCCCGCTCGCGTTCCGGCCCGGGGCCTTCCTCGCCAACCTTGAGGATTTCGCCGTGATGCACGACGCGATCGTGCGCCAGCGCCCGCGCTACCGTGAGATCCGGGTGCCGACCGTCGTGATCGCCGGGGACAGGGACGAGATCGTCTGGACCGATCTCCACAGCCGGTCGTTCGCCCGTGACGTGCTGGGTGCGGAGTTGATCGTGCTGGAAGGCGTCGGCCACATGCCGCAATACGCCAAGCCGGATCTGGTTCTCGCCGCCATCGAGTCCCTGGCCGAGCGGATCGCGCCGGCCAGGGCGGGAGTCACTTAAGCCTTCGCGGCGTGTTCCTGGGTCACGAAGGCGATGCGGACCATGTTGGTGGCGCCCGGCGTGCCGAAGGGAACGCCCGCCACGATGATGATGCGCTCGCCGATGTCGGAATAGCCCTCGCGCACGGCGAACTTGCAGGCGCGGAACGCCATGTCGTCGATGTCGCTGGCGTCCTTCGTGCGGATCGAATGAACGCCCCAGACCAGCGCGAGGCGGCGGGCCGTGTTCTGGCTCGGGGTGAGCGCGACCACGGTCGAGTTCGGCCGCTCGCGGGCGATGCGGAAGGCGGTGGAGCCGGACGAGGTCCAGGCCGTGATCGTCTTGAGGTTCAGCGTGTCGGCGATCTGGTGCGCGCCGGCCGCGATGGCGTCCGATCCGGTCGCCTCGGGCTCGGTGTTGAGGGTGCGCATGATCGACCAGTAATTCTGGTCCTGCTCCACCTCTTCGGCGATCCGGCTCATGGTGGCGACCGCCTCGACGGGGTACTGACCCGAGGCGCTCTCGGCCGAGAGCATGACCGCGTCCGCCCCGTCATAGACGGCAGTCGCCACGTCCGAGACCTCGGCCCGGGTCGGGACGGGCGCGGTGATCATGGATTCCAGCATCTGGGTCGCCACGACCACGGGCTTGCCGAGGCGGCGGGCTGCGCGGATGATCCGCTTCTGGATGCCCGGCACCTTCTCGAGCGGCATCTCCACCCCGAGATCCCCGCGGGCCACCATGACGGCGTCCGAGATCTCCATGATTTCATCGAGCCGCGTGATGGCCTGGGGCTTCTCGAGCTTCGACATGACGAGCGCGCGGCCCCGCGCGACCTTCTTCACCTCGGCCACATCCTCAGGGCGCTGCACGAAGGAGAGCGCGATCCAGTCCACGCCCGCGTCCAGCGCCGCCTCGAGGTCGGAGCGGTCCTTGTCGGTCATGGCCGCGACCGGGATCACCGTGTCCGGCAGGCTCACGCCCTTGCGGTTGGAGATCTTGCCCGCGACCTCGACCGAGGTCGTGGCCGAGCCCTGCTTCACGCTTTTCACGCGCAGCCGCAGCTTGCCGTCGTCGATCAGCACCGTGTGGCCCGGCTCGAGCGAGGAGAGGATCTCCGGATGGGGCAGGTAGACGCGCTCCGTGGTGCCGGGAGCCTTGTCGGCGTCCAGCGTGAAGGTCTGGCCCTTCACCAGCATGGCGCTGTCGCCCTCGAAGGCGCCCACGCGCAGCTTGGGGCCCTGCAGGTCGGCGAGAATCGCAATGGGGCGCCTGAACTGGGCCTCGACGGAGCGGATCATCTCGACCCGCTCCTTCAGTCGCTCCCGCGGCAGGTGGCTCATGTTGAGGCGGAACACGTCGGCGCCCGCTTCGAACAGTTTGGCGACCATCTCGGGCGAGTCCGAAGCCGGCCCCAGGGTTGCAAGAATTTTCGTGCGTCGTGCGCGTCTCATGGTCATTGCCCCCCCGGGCGGTTCGTTTCGGTCAGCTGGATGGTCCAGCTCTTCTGTTCTCCGGTGTCGACTTCGAAGAAGCCGCTGCGGTCGAAGCCTCGGGCGAGGCAATCCTCGGTTCCGCGAATCGTGAATTCCCGCTCCCGGGTGCACATGAAGGAGCGCCCGCTCCATTCGCCGCCCCGGTCGTAGTCGATGGCGTAGACATAGTAGAAGCGGCCGCCGAGCTGGCCCTTCAGCAGGGTCTCGCAGGCGCGAGCAGTCAGGTTCCACCAGCCTTCCGTCACCCAGCCCTGCGCATCGCGATAGCCGAGGGCAATCCCGACCCGGCTCGAGGTCATGTTGCACAGGCGCAGATCCGCCCGCGCCGGAGACGCGGCCAGGAAGCTTCCGCCAAGAAGGATCGTCGCAAGCCCGAGGCTTCGACGCCAGCGGGGAGCCGATGTGAGAGTGACGGCTGTCATGGATGTCGGTTCGGTCGATTCGGGTAAGGAATGAAATCGCACAATGCTTCGAGAACTATGTCGAATCGTTGTCCGTCAGAAGTGCCGCCTGAGCAAGCCCCGACAGCACGAATGACGCATCTTTAGCCTGCTAAAATTCCTCGGCCCGGGATCGCGGAAGGCTCCAGCAGGCACACTCCTCCTCGTTCGGGGAGGGCCGCGGCGCGTCGGTGGATGAGGATGCTCCGGTGCCCTGTCCCTGCGATGCGCCGACCGTCAGCCGACCGGCGCCTCCGGTTGCGGCCGCGCGGCCCAGATGCCGAAGAGAATCAAGGCTCCGCCCAGGGCCTGGATCAGGGTGAGCGCCTCGCCCAGGATCAGCCAGCCGAACAGGGCCGCGGCCACCGCTTCGAGGAAGATGACGAGGGACGAGAAGACGGGCGGCAGGCGTCCCAGCGCGACGGCCAGAAGTCCCTGGCCGCCGGCGTGGCTGATGAACGCCATGGCGGTGAGCGCCGCCAGGCCCTGCCAGGTCTGCGGCATGACCCGCGTGTCGAGAAGGAGCGCGATTACCAGGAGGGCGGCCGACGTGACCACGCCCGCCTCGAAGGTCACCCGGGCGGCGCCAGCCTGTTCCCGCGCCCGGCCCACCGCAAGGAAATAAAGGCCGAAGAAGAAGGCTGTGGCGATTCCGAAGAGATCGCCCCGGATGCGGTCCGGGGCGACCTGCAGGCTCTGGCCGATCAGGGCCGCGCCGCCGACGAGGCAGAACAGGAGGCCCACGAGGGTTCCCCGGGACACCCGCTGCCTGAGCACGAGCCAGACGATGAGAATCACGAAGAGCGGGGCCGTCGTGGCGAAGAAGGTGGCGTTGGCGACCGTCGTTTTGAGGATCGACAGGTGCCAGAAGAAGAGATCGCCCGTGAAGGCAAGGCCCGCCAGGATCGTAGCCCTGGCGAAGGGGACCTTGGGCGCATGAGCTGGGGCCTTCGCCTCCTCGATCCGCATCCAGGCATAGAGGACCGGCAGGGACAGCGCGACACGCCAGAAGGCGCTGGCGAAGGGACCCACATCGGCGGCCGCGAAACGCACGAAGATGGGGGAGATCCCCATGGCGACGGCGCCTGCGCAGAGGGCCGCGAAAGCCGAAGCGAAACCCGTATCGACGCGGGCCGGAGTGGTGGTGGAGGACATGGGCCTTGAGAGATCGTTGCGCGGATGGTCGCGTTGCCAGCCTTGGTAGGGCAGGTTAAGGCACTTCTTCAACCCTTCAATTCACCCTCTCCCGAACCGTCCTCACGTCCATGTCCGCTTCCGCCGCGCTCAAGCCCGCCGACCTGGCCCTTGAGCCCCATCCCGTCGAGATCATCGACGGAGCCCTCGATTCCGGAATCCTGATCCTGTGCGACCACGCCTCCAATGCGGTGCCGCCGGATCTCGGCGATCTCGGCCTGCCGGAAACCGAGTTCAAGCGCCACATCGCCTATGACATCGGGGCGGCCGCGGTCACGCGCTCGCTCGCCCGCCGCCTCGACGCGCCGGCGATCCTCACCCGGTTCTCGCGGCTCATCATCGACCCGAACCGGGGCCGGGACGATCCGACCCTGGTGATGCGCCTCTCGGACGGCGCCGTCGTGCCGGGCAATGCGAGGGTGGACGAAGCCGAGGTCCAGAGGCGCATCGCGCGGTTCTACGATCCTTACGACGCGGCCATCTCGGCGGCGATCCACAAGGCGATGGCGGCCGGACATCCGCCGGTCATCGTGACCGTTCACAGCTTCACGCCGATCTGGCGCGGCTGGCCGCGCCCCTGGCATGTGGGCATCCTGTGGGATGCGGACGATCGGTTCGCCCGGCCCCTGATCGACGGCCTGATGGCCGAGGAGGGACTCGTCGTCGGCGACAACGAGCCGTATGATGGGGCGCTCGCGGGCGATACGGTCGACCGTCACGCCACGATCCGGGGCCTCGCCAATGCCCTGATCGAGATCCGGCAGGACCTGATCGCCGCCCAGGAGGGCGCCGAGGAATGGGCCGAGCGGTTCGCAAGGCTCCTCGAGCCTCTGGCCCGGCAGGCGGATCTCCGGTCGCCCAGGCTTTATCCCTCGCGCACGCGGGAGCGGCTGCGCCGCCATTGAGGACGAGGATCATGAAGGACATCGACCCCGCCATGCAGACCGAACTGGAGGCCGCGGCCTTCCGCAGGCTCCTGGACCATCTGCGCCAGCGGACCGACGTCCAGAACATCGACCTGATGAATCTGGCCGGTTTCTGCCGGAACTGCCTGTCCAACTGGCTGAAGGACGCCGCGGACGAGCGGGGCGTCGCCCTCTCTAAGGACGAGAGCCGCCTTCACGTGTACGGCATGCCCTACGAGGAGTGGAAGCAGCGCTATCAGAGGGAGGCCACAGCCTCGCAGATCGAGAATTTTGAGAAATCGAAGCCGACGCATTAAAGCGGCGTCAATCAAATAACCGTAACATTGGCGCCAATGCCATCAATCAGGGGCTTCATTCATGGATGACGCAGCTTTTCAAACCGAATCAGTCGCCGCCGACCAGCTGAAGGCTTTCATCGAGCGCATCGAGCGCCTCGAAGAGGAAAAGGCCGGCATCGCGGGCGACATCAAGGACGTCTATGCCGAGGCCAAGGGCAACGGCTTCGACACCAAGGTGCTCCGCAAGATCGTCTCCCTGCGCAAGCGCGACTACGCCGAGCGCCAGGAGGAGGAGGCGATCCTCGAACTCTACATGCAGGCGCTCGGGATGGCGTAGGCCCGCGCCCGTCAGGCATGCGTTTCCTCAAGGCCCCGTCGCGTGAAGTAGCGGGGCCTTCGTCATTCCCGGGAAGCCTCGGGCAGCATCAGGCCCCGCAGGGTCTCGACCGTTCGCGGCGGCAGCGGCGCGGAGCGGCGGGTCTGCCCGTCCATCATCACGATGACGGCCTCGGTGCTCGCGACGAGGCGTCCGTTGCTGAAGATTCCCTGCCGCAGGGTCATGGAGCTCCGGCCGATCCTGAGCACGCCCGTGCCGATCTCGACCGTTCCCGGCCAGAACAGCTCCTCGTGGAAGTCGATCAGGAGCCGCGCCACCACGAAGCTCGCGCCCTCGGAGGTGAGCGGACGCGCCGGATCGTACAGGAAATCCACCCGGCCGATCTCCGAATAGGTAGCGAAGACCGCGTTGTTGACGTGCCCCTGCCGGTCCAGATCGGCATAGCGGATCTGCGCGGAGGTCCTGCTCGGATAATCCTCCAGGGGGCGTAGGGAATCCGGGTCTTTCATGCTGCCGTCCTTTGCGGCGGCCATAACGCCGGAACAGCCCTTACTCAAGCGAAAAGGGCTCCTTGCGGAGCCCTCTTGTCCTTATCGCACCACCGGCAGCGGCTTGACCGCCGGACCCGTGAAGCGGTTGGTCGCGAGATCCCCCAGGGGCTTCGACGAGAAGCCCATGTGCAGGCTGGGCTCCGACGACATGAGGGCGCTGAGCGCGGTCGCAGGCAGCTTCTTCTGGTTCTGGGCGGGAGGCGCTTTCAGCTCGATGGCGACCGGGGTCTTGCCCTTGGGAGCCTTCGGAACGTCCCGTCCGGTCGAGCCCGTGACCGGGATGTCCACCGGGCTCGCGGCCGCCACGACCGTCGGGCGCGCCTCCGGCCGGGGCGGAGGCAGGGGAGCGTTCGACAGGCTGGCCATGACGCCCGGCGAGCCGCCCATCTCGGGAAGGCCCGGGATCGGGTTCGTGGCTGCGAGCGAGCCGGGCCGCGCGGGCGGGAGCGGCGCATAGGCGAGGGCGATGGTCCCGATCTCGTCATCCGCACCGGGCCTCCGGGGCGGCATCGGCGCAAAGGCCATGCCCCTGGCGACAGAAAGGCCGTTCGGATTCTGTCCCTCGGGTCCCTGCTGCCAAGCGAGCGTCGGGCCCGTCGGCGTGTCGACCGTGCTCGGCAATCCGCTGATCCGGGTCGGCGGAAGGGGAGCGGAAGCGGGTGTCGCAGGCGTGAGGTCCTCGCGCAGAGCCGGCGCCATCGCGGCCATGACGGCCGGCGCGGGAGCCGGCTCAGGCCTGGGCTGCACGACGGGGGCCGGGCGCATGACGGGCTGCGCCGGGGCCGGCTGCAGGGCCGCGTAGACTGACGAGTTGGAATCGCTCGCGTAATAGTTCTGCGGCGAGCTGTTGCTGCTGCTGCGCGAGGCGAAGAGGGAGCGGCCGGGCCGGGACGCGGCGCGGATCTCTCCCGCATCCTCGTCCTCGTCGTCGCCGCCGCCGCCGAACAGGGTCGCCCAGAAGCTCTTGCGCCGGGGCTGGGCCGCGACGGCCTCTCCGGCATCCGCATAAGCCGTGTAGCCCGCGACCGTGCCACCCCTTGAGAGGATCTCGGCCTTCGCCTCCTCGTAGCCGGGCAGGGGAGTGCCGTCGGACGGGATGTGGACGGTTTTGCCATCGGGGAAGAGGCGGACGAGCTGATCGCGGGTCATGCGCGGCCAGGCGCGCACGCTGCCGACGTCGAGATGGACGAAGGGCGTGTAGGCGTTGGGATAATAGCCGACGCCTCCGTTCTGCAGGCGCATGCCGATGGCGCGCAGCTGCGCCGCGGAGGCGTCGGGCAGGTAGAAGTCCAGTGCCTTGCCCTGCATGTGCTGGCTGTGTTTCGCCACCACGCTGGAACGCCGCCGCAGCATCGCGTTGGTCTGGGGCGAGCGGTAGCCGGAATTCACGTGGACCGGCGCGCTCGATCCCACCTCGCGATAGACTTCCCACACCGTGTCGAAGAGGCGCGGGTCCATGCGGGTCGGCTCGTCCCGCCGCCAGTCGCGCAGGAACCAGTTGAGCTGCTGCAGGGCGGCCTGGTCGTATTGTCCGTTGCGCCGGAAGGTAACGGTGAGCGTTTCCTTCGTGTTGTTGTGATAGAATGTCAGCGTTCGCGTGTCGCCGTTGGCGACGGCATCCTGCGTGCCTCGCACGCCGCCCACCATGACCACCAGGAAGGCCGTCAGGGCGATCCCGGCGCGCCGTTTGACGCGGAAGGCCGAAGCCTGCTGTTCCGCGCGATGCACCGTGCGGTCCGAACGCAATACTCTCACTGTGATACTCGTCTACTACCCTGCCGCACCTATGGGTGGGGCATCCCACATAGTGAAGGGATCTTTGCCGAAGACGGTTACCTTCGGGTTAAGTGGGCGGCAAAAAACGACGGAAAAAGCAGGCGGTGCGGGGCGCTCATTCGGGCAGGTTCAGGGCCGCGCGGACCTTGCGGTCGAGGCCGTAGAGGTCGTTGAAGCTCTTCATCTCGCCCTTGTCGTCGATCATGAGGGTGAAATAGGTCAGATGCACCGGGAGCGGCCGGGGCAGATAGACGTAGCGCTCGCCCTTTCCGATGAGCCCGCGCAGCTTCTGCTCGGTCCATTTGCCGCCGTCGCCCAGAACCTCCTCCGCAAGCTGGAAGGGCTGCTCGACGCGCACGCAGCCATGGCTGAACGCGCGCTTGCTCGCGGTGAACAGGTTCCGGTTCGGGGTGTCGTGCAGATAGACCGCATGCCGGTTGGGGAACATGAACTTGAGGAACCCGAGCGCATTGCGCTCGCCGGGGGGCTGCTGCACCGTGATGCGCCCGCCCTTGCGCATGATCTTGTAGCCCTTGCGCGCCGCGTAATCGGGATCGTTCGCCAGCGCCGGCAGGATCTCCTTCTTCATGATGGACGGCGGGATCGTCCAGGAGGGGTTCACCACCAGATACTTCATGTCCTCGGAGAAGATCGGCGTCTGCGACTGCTCCTTGCCCACGATCACACGGGTCTGGTGAACGACCTTGCCGTCCTCCACGAGCCGCAGGCGGAATTCCGGCACGTTGACGAAGATATGGCGCTCCCCAAGCTCCGGCGGGAGCCAGCGCCAGCGCTCCATGTTGGCGATCAGATCCGCTTCCTTCTGGGCGATGGAGGGACCGGAGAGCGCGGCGACCGTCTGGGGCGTGAGGATGCCGTTCGTCGGCAGGCCCTTCTCCTTCTGGAAGGCCGCGACGGCGGAGGCGAGGCGCTCGTCGTAGACCGTCTGGTTGTCCGCATCCTTCGCCAGATTGAAGCGCGCCCGGATCAGGGGCACGCGCGGATCCTTCATGCCGACGCGCAGGGAGGGGCCCTTCGGCACGCGCACGCTCGGCTGCGAGGGATGGCTCGCGCGCAACTGGGCGAGATGCGCCTTCAGGGCCAGATAGCCGGGATGCTGCGGGTTGTAGGATTCGAGCGCCGCTCCCGCATCCTTCGACGCGGCGACGGCGGCGAGGATGTCCTTGACCTCAGGGATCTCGAGCTTCGGCGTCACGAGCGGCGAAAGGCGCGAGGGCTCGATGCGCGCGCCGCGCGCGTCGCGGGCATAGCGGATGATCGAGACACTGAGCTTCAGATCGGCCAGGGCCCATCGGGCCGGCGGGGCGTCCTTGCGCAGTCCGGCATCGGGCAGTGGATAATCCGCGGGATCGAGGCCGTCCTCGTCGGCCTTCTTCAGCCGCTCCATCACCGCATGGGCCGCAGGCGACCAGGAGCCGTCCTGCATCCACAGGAGCGGCCGCTCGGCCTCGGCGTAGAACGCGGTCAGCGCCTCCCGGTCCTGGCGGCCGAGGCGGAAGTCGCGCATCGCCGCATCGTCCTCGAACAGGCTCTCCACCGCGATGCGAAGCCAGTCCGCCTGCGTGACGGTCATGACCGGCATCGCGTCCGGAAGAGGGACCTCGATGGAATCGGCCGGCTTCCGGTCCGAAGCCGTGATGGTGACGGGCGCAGGCTCCGGAACCGGGATGGCGTCGGCCTGATCCTGCACAGGGGCCCTGTCGATCACGACGTCGTGGAACGACGGCTCCGCGGCATCCTGCGCGATGACGGGACGCGGGGGATCGGCGAGGGGCGCCGGAGCGCCGTCTTCCGCCAATGCCGAAAGGGAAAGGAGGGAGACCGACCCGATCAGACCGAGCCAAATTGCCGTCTTGCGCGGAGCACGCATGACACCCTCCTTATCGCAATGGGAACGGAGGATCGCCGACCCTCCACCGTCAATGAAATTCGTCTCTGTGCGGACGCACCCTTGCTACGCTTAACGCACGAAGGGGGCATGCGGCTTCACCGTCTAGGCCAAGTTCTTTCAATTTTCGTTAAAGAGTTGGGCGGCGCATTCGCAGACGAGGCGCAGCGGCCGGCCTATGTCATTGATAATGAATGAATGAGAAGCTCGCGGTCTGCAATGCGGATCTGGCCGATATGCATCTCTCACCATGTCGTGAACAGGCCGAAGATGCAGAATTGCGCGGCGGGTGTCGCAAAATAGGGTGAACCGATCCTCAACGAGGCCGTCTTCCGGACTTCTCCTGCCGAGGAGTGTCCGGGTTGATCCGGAGGGGCAGGCAGCCAATATGTGTGGGAATACCGCCCTCCAACTCCGTTCAGACGATGTCTCACCCCTCGAGCCTTCAGAAAGCTTCCCCCGTGCACTCTCCCTCATCCGCTGGCGCGGCGCAGGCCGAACTCGGCCATCTGCCTGAATGGAACCTGTCGCATCTCTATCCTGGCATAGAGAGCGAGGCCTTCCGGAGTGACCTCGCGAAGGCCGAGGCCGAGTGCAAGACCTTCGCCGAAACCTACCGCGGCACGCTCGATGCGCTGGCGCGAGGCGAGAAGTCTGCCGAGGCCCTGGGCGAGGCGGTCCGGCGCTACGAGGCGCTGGAGGATCTCCTCGGGCGCATCATGTCCTATGCGGGGCTGATCTATTCCGGCGACACCACGGATCCGGTCCGGGCGAAGTTCTACGGCGACACCCAGGAGCGGCTGACCGCCGCCTCGACCGAGCTTCTGTTCTTCGGGCTCGAGCTCAATCGCATCGACGACGACGTTCTGAACAAGGCCATGAGCGAGCAGCCGCTCGCCCATTACAAGCCCTGGATCGAGGACCTGCGCAAGGACAAGCCCTATCAGCTCGACGACAGGATCGAGCAGCTCTTCCACGAGAAATCGGTGACGGGGCGCTCGGCCTGGAACCGCCTGTTCGACGAGACCATCGCATCCCTGCGCTTCAACGTTCGCGGCGAGGAACTGCCGATCGAGCCGACGCTCAACAAGCTGCAGGATCCGGACGAGAGCGTGCGCAAGGATGCGTCCGACGCGCTGGCGAAGACCTTCAAGGCCAATCTTCGCACCTTCGCGCTCATCACCAACACGCTCGCCAAGGACAAGGAAATCTCCGACCGCTGGCGCGGCTTCCAGGACGTGGCGGATTCGCGCCATCTGGCGAACCGGGTCGAGCGCGAGGTGGTGGAGGCGCTCGTCTCCGCCGTGCAGGAGGCCTATCCGCGCCTGTCGCACCGCTACTATGCCCTGAAGGCCAAATGGTTCGGCAAGGACAAGCTCGACCATTGGGACCGCAACGCGCCCCTGCCGAAAGTCGAGCAGCGCACGATCGTCTGGGACGAGGCGAAGGAGACGGTGCTCTCCGCCTATTCTGCCTTTTCGCCGCGCATGGCCGACATAGCCCGGCGCTTCTTCGACGAAAGCTGGATCGACGCCCCCACGCGTCCCGGCAAGGCGCCCGGCGCCTTCGCCCATCCGACGGTGCCGTCGGCGCATCCCTATGTGCTGCTCAACTATCAGGGCAAGCCGCGGGACGTGATGACCCTCGCCCATGAGCTGGGCCATGGGGTCCATCAGGTCCTGGCCGCGCCCAACGGCGCCCTCATGGCTCCGACGCCCTTGACGCTCGCCGAGACCGCGAGCGTCTTCGGCGAGATGCTCACCTTCCGCCGCCTCCTCGACCAGACCACCGATCCGGTGCAGCGCAAGGCGATGCTGGCCGCCAAGGTGGAGGACATGCTCAACACGGTCGTGCGCCAGATCGCGTTCTATTCCTTCGAGCGCAAGGTGCACCTGGAGCGCCGCAACGGCGAGCTGACCGCCGATAAGCTCTGCGAACTCTGGATGTCGGTGCAGGACGAGAGCCTGGGCCCCGCGATCCGTCTCGGACCCGGTTACGAAAGCTTCTGGACCTATATTCCGCACTTCATCCATTCGCCGTTCTACGTCTACGCCTACGCGTTCGGCGACTGCCTCGTGAACTCGCTCTACGGCATCTACGAGCGCTCGAACGAGGGCTTCGTGGACCGCTACTTCGCGCTCCTGTCGGCGGGCGGGTCGAAGCCCTATACGGAGCTTCTGGCGCCCTTCGGGCTCGACGCCCGCGATCCGTCCTTCTGGCAGATCGGCCTGTCCATGATCGAGCGGCTGATCGGCGAGCTGGAGGCGGTGGAGCAGAAGGCCTGACCGCTGCGGGTTGCCATGGCGGCGATCCCGTGCGGCGCCGGGGTGGGCGGACAGGCGGCGGACCTCGCCCGTGCACCCTGTCCGCCGGGCTCTGCCTTGTGAAAGGCCCGCGACGGCATATCTGAGAGACTTTCAGGAAGTATCCCATTCATGGCCGACAACGAGGCAAATCGCTTCTCCGCCCGCGCCGCCCGTTATGCCCGCGTGGGCGCCAACATGGGCGGCGTCGCCGCGCGCATGGCCGGGTCCCGGCTGTTCGGCCGCGACGACCGCGGCGCTTCCAACGCGGCGGTGCTCGCCCAGGCGCTGGGCGGACTCAAGGGCCCGATCATGAAGGTGGCGCAGCTGCTCGCCACCATTCCGGATCTCATCCCGCCCGAATACGCCGCCGAACTGCAGAAGCTGCAGAGCGAAGCGCCTCCCATGGGAGCGGCCTTCGTCAAGCGGCGGATGCAGGCTGAGCTCGGACCGCAATGGCAGAGCCGCTTCGGCTCCTTCGACCTCACCCCCGCCGCCGCCGCGTCCCTCGGCCAGGTCCACCGGGCCACGACGAAGGACGGCGAGCCGCTGGCCTGCAAGCTGCAATATCCCGACATGCAATCCGCCGTGGAGGCGGATCTCAAGCAGCTCGAATTCGTCTTCGCGCTCCATCGCCGCATGGACCCGGCCATCGACACCCGCGAGATCTCCAAGGAAATCGGCGAGCGGGTGCGGGAGGAGCTGGACTACGAGCGTGAGGCGAAGCACGCGGCCCTCTATGCCCGCACCCTCGCCGACGTGGACAACGTTCGTGTGCCGGTGGTCCATCCCGAGCTGTCGACCAAGCGGCTCCTGTCCCTGGGCTGGCTCGAGGGCGAGAAGATCCTGAACTTCACGGAAGCCGCGACCGAGATCCGCAACCGGCTCGCGATCGCCATGTTCAAGGCCTGGTGGCATCCCTTCAGCCACGCGGCGGTGATCCACGGCGATCCGCATCTCGGCAACTACACCGTCTTCTCCGAAGGCGGGGAGGCGAGGGGCATCAACCTCCTCGACTACGGCTGCATCCGCATCTTCCATCCGAGATTCGTGGGCGGCGTGGTCGATCTCTACCGGGGGCTCCAGCACGACGACCGCGACCGGATTGTCCACGCCTACGAGACCTGGGGCTTCAAGAACCTGTCGTCCGAGCTGATCGACATTCTCAACATCTGGGCCCGCTTCATCTATGCGCCACTCCTTGACGATCGCATCCGCACGGTGGCGGACGGGGTCAGACCCGGGGAATACGGCCGCCGGCAGGCATTCGAGGTGCACAAGGCCCTCAAGGAGAAGGGACCCGTCACGGTCCCGCGGGAATTCGTCTTCATGGATCGGGCGGCGGTGGGGCTCGGGGCTGTCTTCCTGCACCTGAGGGCCGAGCTGAACTATCACCGGCTGTTCGAGGCCGAGATCGAGCGGTTCTCCCTGGAGAATCTGGCGCAGGGGCAGGCCGAGGTGCTGAGGGCTTCCGGTTTACCTCTTCCTATGTAATTTAGTTGCGCCCTGACGGATATGGCCTTACAGCCTTACGGCACGTCAGGGGGCAGCCCATGAAGATCGCGTTCGTTCACCAGAATTTTCCAGGCCAGTTCCTGCGCCTCGCCCGGACCTTCGCCGCCGAGGGGCACGAAGTCGTGGCCCTGGGAATGGTCAAGCAATGCACCATTCCGGGCGTGAAGTACTTTCCCTACGAGGCGGTGCCCGGCCCGGAAGACGCCCCGTACCAGAACCGTTTCTCTCCCGTAGTTCCCCGCCTGCGCCGTGCCTACGGGGTCGCGCATCGGGCCAGGGCGCTCGCCCGCCAGGGCTTCGAGCCCGACGTGGTCGTGGTCAATACGGGCTGGGGCGAGAACCTGTTCCTGAAGGATATCTGGCCCAAGGCCCGCCACGTGGCCTATTTCGAATACTACTACGCCGCCAAGGGGCAGGATCTCGACTTCGATCCGGAATTCCCCGTCACCAACGACGAGGTGATCTGGCGCCTGCGCCTCAAGAACGCCATGCAGCTCGGCGCCCTCGACGCCGCCGACGCGGCGGTTGCGCCGACGCAGTACCAGAGGGACACTTTCCCGGCCTATCTGCGGCACCGTCTGACGATCATCCACGACGGCATCGATACCGACAGGCTCCGGCCCGAACCGGGCATCAAGGTCCAGATCGGCAAGGAGGGACCGCGGCTGACCCGCGAGAAGCCCGTGGTGACCTACGTGACCCGCAACATCGAGCCGATGCGCGGCGCGCACATCGTGTTCAAGAGCCTGCCCTACCTGCTCGACATCGATCCCGAGCTGCAGGTCGTCATCATCGGAGGCAAGGGCAACAGCTATTCGGGCTCGGCCCCGAACGGCCAGAGCTGGTTCGACAATTTCCGCGCCCGGATCGAGCGCCCGGTGGACTGGTCGCGGGTCCATTTCGTCGGAAACCTGCCCTACGACCAGTTCGTGCGGGTCCTCCAGGTCTCCTCGGCGCATATCTACATGACCTATCCCTTCGTGCTGTCCTGGTCCTCCATCGAGTCCATGGCGCTCGAGTGCCGGATCGTGGCCTCGGACACGGCGCCGGTGCGCGAGATCGTCCAGGAGGGCGTGAACGGCCGCCTGTTCCCGTTCTTCGACGAGAAGGCCCTGGCCGAGCGGGTGCGCGAGACCCTGGCCGAAAAGGACAGGTCCGCCGCCATGGCCCGAGAGGCGCGGCGGATCGCGGTCGAGAGATACGATTACCAGACGGTCTGCCTGCCCCAGTGGCGGGACTTCCTGGGGATCAAATAGGCCGAACGGGCATTCATAAAGTTTTCGCCGGAACGCAATCCGAACGATTGCGGCGCCTCACCGCATGCGTTAAACGCAGCAGTTAACAATCGATGCTGAACAGGGCAGAGAATCATGGCCGATACAAAGTACGCACCGCATGGGGGTTACAGCCCGGATATGGATGGTCCCGCCCATGAGGTCACCTATCACGGTTTCGTCCGTTTCGCCGAGATCGGCACCGCCGTCGTCATCTGCCACGTCCTGGCGCTGGCTGTCGGCGGTATCAAGCACGCATGGCTGACGGCCGTCTTCGGGGTCATCCTCTCGCTCGTGGCCGGCGGCGTGGGAGCTGTCGCTCCGGCCATCGGGGTGCGCGCCCCGGCGGCTGTCGGCGTTCTCCTGCTTCTCGCTCTTATTCTCTATTGAGGAATCTTCTCTGTTGGAGAGAATAGGCCGGGGCCTATCCTCCCGGAAGAGCGGAAAGGGCCCGACCATAACCACTTGACTGACGAGGGGGTCATGTATGCGGATCGCCGTTCTCTCCGAAACCGACAGTGCAGAGACGCGCGTCGCCGCGACCCCTGAGACGGTCAAGAAATACAGAAGCCTGGGCGCGGATGTGGTCGTCCAGGCCGAGGCCGGCCTGCGGGCCGGCGTCCCGGACAGCGAGTTCGAGGCGGCGGGCGCCAGCATCGCCAGGACCGCCGAGGACACCCTCAAGGATGCCGACGTCATCCTGAAGGTCCGCCGCCCGACGGACGGCGAGCTTAAGGGCGTCAAGCCCGGCGCGCTTCTCATCGGCATCATGGACCCTTATGGCCAGGACGCGGCGCTGAAGGCCCTCGCGGACGCCAAGGTTGCGGCCTTCGCCATGGAGCTGATGCCCCGCATCACCCGGGCGCAGGTGATGGACGTTCTCTCCTCCCAGGCCAATCTCGCCGGCTACCGGGCCGTCATCGACGCCGCCGCCGAATATGGCCGCGCCATGCCGATGATGATGACCGCTGCCGGAACCGTCCCGGCGGCCCGCGTCTTCGTCATGGGCGCAGGCGTCGCGGGCCTGCAGGCCATCGCCACGGCCCGCCGCCTCGGCGCGGTGGTGACCGCCACCGATGTGCGCCCCGCCGCCAAGGAGCAGGTGGAGAGCCTGGGCGCCAAGTTCGTCGCGGTCGAGGACGAAGAGTTCAAGCAGGCCGAGACGGCGGGCGGCTACGCCAAGGAGATGTCGGCGGAATACAAGGCCAAGCAGGCCGATCTCGTCGCCTCCCACATCGCCAAGCAGGACATCGTCATCACCACGGCCCTGATCCCCGGGCGGCCCGCTCCGAAGCTCGTCTCCCGCGCCATGGTGGAGAGCATGAAGCCCGGTTCCGTGGTCGTCGATCTCGCGGTCGAGCGGGGCGGCAATGTGGAGCTGGCGCAGCCGGGCCAGGTGGTGGACCATAACGGCGTGAAGATCGTCGGCCACGCCAACGTACCCGGACGCCTCGCGGCCTCCGCCTCGAACCTCTACGCCAAGAACCTCTACGCTTTCGTCGAGACCCTGGTCGACAAGGAGCACAAGACCCTTGCGGTGAAGTGGGACGACGAACTCGTCAAGGCGACGTGCCTGACCCGCGACGGCGCCATCGTCCACACGGCATTCCAGCCCAAGGCTTAAAGGGGGGACATCATGGCGACACTTACGCCCGAACAGGCTGTCGAACAGGCCCGAGCGGCGGCCGCGGCCGCGCAGCGCGCCGCCGAAACGGCCCAGAGCTTGGCCGACCAGATGGCCACCGCCGCGGGGGCTGCCGTCTCCACCGCCACCCACGGCGCGGTCGATCCCACCGTGTTCCGGCTGGCGATCTTCGTGCTGGCGATCTTCGTCGGCTACTACGTGGTCTGGTCGGTGACGCCCGCGCTGCACACGCCGCTGATGTCGGTCACCAACGCCATCTCGTCGGTGATTGTGGTCGGCGCGCTGCTGGCGGTCGGCGTCAATGTGGCCGATGGCCTGGGCGATGGCCCGATCTGGGCGAAGGGACTGGGCTTCGTCGGCCTCATTCTCGCCTCCGTGAACATCTTCGGCGGCTTCCTGGTGACCCAGCGCATGCTCGCCATGTACCGCAAGAAGGGTTGAGGCCATGTCGGCGAATCTTGCCTCGATCCTCTATCTCATCTCCGGCATCCTGTTCATCCTGGCCCTGCGGGGCCTGTCGCATCCCACCACGTCCCGGCAGGGCAACCTCTACGGTATGGTGGGCATGGGGATCGCGATCCTCACGACGCTCTTCGTGTCGCCGCCGCACGGCTTCGGCAGCTGGGTTCTGGTGATCCTCGGGCTCGCCATCGGCGGCGGCCTGGGCGCGGTGATCGCCCGGCTCGTGCCGATGACCGCCATGCCGCAGCTCGTGGCGGCCTTCCACTCGCTGGTCGGTCTCGCGGCGGTGCTGGTAGCGGCGGGCGCGCTCTACGCGCCCCAGGCCTTCGGCATCGGCGCGGAAGGCGCCATCCACGGCGGCTCGCTGTTCGAGATGGCGTTGGGCGTCGCCATCGGGGCCATCACGTTCACGGGCTCGGTGATCGCCTTCCTGAAGCTCGACGGGCGCATGTCCGGCAAGCCGATCCTCCTGCCGCAGCGCCACCTGATCAATATCGGCCTCGGACTCCTGCTGCTGGTGCTGCTTGTCGCCTTCATCCGCACCGAGAGCCATGCCGCGTTCTGGCTCATCGTGCTGGCGTCGTTCGTGCTGGGCGTGACGCTCATCATCCCGATCGGCGGCGCCGACATGCCGGTCGTCGTGTCGATGCTGAACTCCTATTCGGGCTGGGCGGCAGCGGGCATCGGCTTCACGCTCGGCAACCTCGCGCTCATCATCACGGGCGCGCTGGTCGGCTCGTCGGGTGCGATCCTGTCCTACATCATGTGCAAGGGCATGAACCGCTCGTTCATCTCCGTCATTCTCGGCGGCTTCGGCGGCGAGACCTCCGCCGCCGCTGCCGGTGCGGTCGAGACGCGGCCTGTGAAGCAGGGCTCGGCGGACGATGCGGCCTTCATCATGAAGAACGCCTCCAAGGTCATCATCGTGCCGGGCTACGGCATGGCGGTGGCACAGGCCCAGCATGCGCTGCGCGAGATGGCGGACGAGCTCAAGGCCGAGGGCGTCGACGTGAAATACGCCATCCATCCGGTGGCGGGCCGCATGCCCGGCCACATGAACGTGCTGCTGGCAGAAGCCAACGTGCCCTACGACGAGGTGTTCGAGCTCGAGGACATCAACGGCGAGTTCGCGCAGGCGGACGTGGCCTTCGTGATCGGCGCCAACGACGTGACGAACCCGGCGGCCAAGACCGACCCGGCATCGCCGATCTACGGCATGCCGGTGCTCGATGTGGAGAAGGCCAAGACCGTGCTCTTCGTCAAGCGCGGCATGGGCTCCGGCTACGCGGGCGTCGAGAACGAGCTGTTCTTCCGCGACAACACCATGATGCTCTTCGGCGATGCCAAGAAGGTCGTCGACGAGATCCTGAAGAACCTCTGACGCCGTTCATCCCGCCATCCGTTCATGCCCGGCCTTGCGCCGGGCATTTTTATGACCGTTACTCTCTGTCTACGCCACGTCGGGCCCGGACCTGCTCCAGGACACCATCGCAACGCGGAACCGTTCCATGTCGTCCATCACCCTGCGCACCGCACTCCCCAAGGACCGCGATGCCGTCATCGAGCTGATTCACCGCCTCAACGTCTACGAGGCCGGGCTCGTGGGCGACCGGCGGCAGGATTACGGGGGCGCCATTGGCTACTACGACGAGCTGATGCTGCGGATCGGCCCGCGGAAGGGACGCATCGTCCTGGCGGAGGACGACGGCGTCGTGGTCGGGGCGATGGGCTTCTCCCTCGATCAGGATGCGGCCTACGTGACGGACGACGTGCGCCGCCATGGCACGGTCACGGATCTGATCGTTCACGAAGGCTGGCGGAGCCGGGGAATCGGGCAGATGCTCCTGCGGGAAGCTGAGCGCCTGACCCGGGCCGCCGGGCTGCAGCGCCTCGTCATCGGGGTCCTGGCCGCCAACGAGCGGGCCGAACGCACTTACCGCCAATTCGGCTTCGAGCCCTACGTCTCGATCATGAAGAAGGAGCTGTGAGGCGGGCCTCCTCGGCCCGGTGCATGAGCACTCGCAGCTTCGGCCAGCGCGCCAACCAGTTCTTGACGGTCAGACGCTCGCGATAGATTTCCATCTTGCGCTTGAAGGCGGGCGTCGGCCGCACGACCAGACCGATGAGATCGCCGACGCCATGAGGGGCGATCACCTCCACGCGCGAATCGACGGCGCGAGCCGCCACGGCGGTCGCGGTTTCGGGCCAGTGGGCGATGGCATCCTGCGTGTCCCGATAGGGGGCATCGCCGTTGCGCCGGTGCATGCGGGCCTGGTTCTTCACCGACCATGCGAAGCCGGGGGCAAGCGCCCGGAGGCGCTGCTCCAGACCGGCCTCCCGCTCCTTGCCGACATCGGCAGGATCGAAGAAGATCACGTCGATGTCATTGAGCTGCGAGGCGTCGATCTCCCGTCCGTGGAGAACGTCCCAGACGGCGTTCCGCACGAACCCGGCGCCGATCCAGCCATCCGGGAGCGCGAGGCTCTCCACATGACGAAGAAGCGCGAGCATGTCCGCCCGCGCTTCGATGAAGGCCGCAATGTCGGAAGCAGTCAGCAGGGGAGGGGTGGCGGATGTCACGCCGCCCGCTCCGAACCCGTCGTTACGACCGGAAGATACCCGCCACACCGCCACCCTGGAGGCGCGACGAGCCCTGGCGGGCCGTGGCATTCGTGTTGTCGATGGCGAGCGCGCGCTGATAGCTCTCGATCGCCTGCTGGCGGTCGCCCTTGCGCTCCAGCGCCACGCCGCGCCAGGCCCAGGAATCGGCGTCCCGGTTGTTGACGTTGAGCGCCGCGTTGAAGTCCTCGATGGCCTTGTCGAACTGGTTCGTCGCCACGAAGCTCTGGCCGCGGGCCGCATAGGGGGCCGCCACGAAGGGGTTGCGGTCGATGGTGGCGTCGAAGTCGAGAATCGCCTGCGGGTGCATGCCCTGGCGCTGGTAGAGCAGGCCGCGGGCGTGAAGCGCCTCGGCGGATTCGGGCAGAAGGCGGATCGCCGCCGACAGGTCGTTGAGGGCCTCCTGGTAGGAGCCCTGCGCGCGCAGCAGGTTGCCGCGGCCGATATAGGCCGGGCCGTAATTCGGATCGGCCTGGATGGCGCGGCTGAAGTCGGACAGGGCCTGATCGTTGCGGTTCGTCTGCCGCAGGGCCAGCGCCCGGTTCGCATAGGCCGGGGCGTAGTTGGGGTCGAGCTGCACGGCCTTGGTGAAGTCGGCGATGGCGCTGCTGTAATTCCCCACGCGGGCATAGGCAGCGCCACGGGTGTTGTAGGCGCTCGGGTCGTTCGGGTTGCGTGAAATCACGTCCGACAGGGACGCGATGTTCACTTTGCTCGTCCCTTGAGTGTCCTCCTCCACAACGGCGATGCGCTGGGTGGGGCCGCCGCTGGTGGTGCCGCAGGCAGTGAGGCCGAGGGCCAGAAGGGTCAGGCTAAAGGGCGCGAAACGGCGAATCGATGGGGCGAGCACCTTCGTCTCCAACTTCATACTCTCCATGTTCGGAAAGGGACACTGCCGGAGAAACCTTAACAGCGGTGAAACAAGGCAGCAAAAAGGCGGCGCCGGAGAAAGATCCCGTCTCGGCCATGAGCCGAGAGAGCGGCCATGAGGGGGAGGGGGCCAGAAACGCGATCAGCGCCCGCTTGCGTAAGCGGGCGCTGATTCACAATCGTCAGGCCAGGCCTTGAGCGCTGTAGCGCGGGCTTAGCGGGTCGGGCGGGGCTTGGAAGGCAGCAGGCCTTCGCGCTGCATGCGCTTGCGGATCAGCTTGCGGGCGCGGCGAACGGCCTCGGCCTTCTCGCGGGCCTTCTTCTCAGACGGCTTCTCGTAGTGACCGCGAAGCTTCATTTCGCGGAAGATGCCCTCACGCTGCATCTTCTTCTTGAGAGCGCGGAGCGCCTGATCGACATTGTTATCCCGGACAAGAACCTGCACGCGAATTCCTCGTTTCAGCCGTTTCGATGGTTGCAAAAAGTAAAGGAGGCGCCTTGTCCGCACCTCAATCTCGCCGGCCTCGTTACCAGAAGTCCCCTTGTCTGTCCAGGGTTGCTTCCGACAAAAGCGCCGGCCCAGAGCGTTAACGGCCGAGGTCCCGAAAGGTTTCAGCCCCGCTCCGGAAAAACCCGCGTCACGTGTCCCATCTTTCGGCCGGCGCGGGCCTCGGTCTTGCCGTAGAGGTGCAGATGGGCTCCGGGCTCCGCCAGGATCTGCTCCCAGGCGTCGACGTCGTGCCCGATCAGGTTTCTCATCTCGACCCGGCCGAGGCGGGTCGTCTCGCCCAGAGGCCAGCCGCAGACGGCGCGTACATGCTGCTCGAACTGCGACGTGACAGCTCCGCCCAGGGTCCAATGCCCCGAATTGTGGACCCTGGGGGCGATCTCGTTCACCACCAGGCGCTCGCCGCCGTCCCGGGTGACCAGGAACATCTCGACCGCCAGCACCCCGACATAATCCAGCGCGTCCGCGATGCTACGGGCGATGCGGATGGCCTGCGCCTCGGTTTCGGCCGAGACCCCGGCCGGAACCTGCGTCCTGTCGAGAATGTGGTGGCGGTGCTCGTTGGCGCAGAGGTCGTAGGTCGCGAATTCGCCGGAAGCGGTGCGGGCCGCCACCACCGAGACCTCGCGCTCGAAGGGCACGAACCCCTCGATGATGGAGGGTGCGCGCCCGACCTCGTCCCAGGCCGCGGTAGGGTCGGTGTCGGGCCGGATCATGACCTGGCCCTTGCCGTCATAGCCGAAGCGCCGGGTCTTGAGCACGGCGGGCCTGCCGATGCGCTCGAGAGCCTCGGAGAGTTCCGCCTCGTTGGAGAAGCCCGCGAAGGGGGCGACCGGAATGTCGAGCCCCGCGATGAAGCTCTTCTCCAGGAGCCGGTCCTGCGACACGGCCAGGGCCTGCGCGTTGGGGGCCAGCAGGGTGTGGGCGCTCAGGGTCGCGGCCGTTTCGCTCGGCACGTTCTCGAATTCGTACGTGACCAAGTCCACGGCCTTGGCAAAGCGCACCAGCGCCGCCTCGTCCTCATAGGGCGCGATGGTCGCCTCGGCGGCGACCTCGAAGGCCGGGCTGTTCTCTTCCGGCGCGTAGATATGGGTCCGCAGGCCGAGCTGCGCCGCCGCCGTGGCGATCATGCGGCCGAGCTGGCCGCCGCCGAGAATGCCGAGAGTGCTGCCGGGGCGGATCATCGCTTTTCCTGGCTTTCGTCGGAGGGGCGCTCGGCCACGCTCTCGCTCTGGCGCCTGCGCCACGCGTCGAGCCGGTCGCTGAGAGCGGGATCGTGAAGGGCCAGCACGGCGGCGGCGAGGAGCGCCGCGTTCACGGCCCCGGCCCGGCCGATGGCGAGCGTCCCGACCGGAATGCCGGCCGGCATCTGCACGATGGAGAGCAGGCTGTCCTGGCCCGACAGGGCTTTCGATTCCACCGGGACCCCGAAGACCGGGAGCGGCGTCATGGCGGCCGCCATGCCCGGAAGATGGGCGGCCCCGCCGGCTCCGGCGATGACGACCTGGAACCCTTCCGCCTTGGCGCCCTTGGCGAAGGCGACGAGCCGGTCCGGGGTCCGGTGGGCCGAGACGATGCGGGCGTCGTAGGCGATGCCGAGGGCGTCGAGCGTCTCGGCGGCATGGCGCATGGTCGCCCAATCGGACTGACTGCCCATGATGATGGCAACGGGGGCTTCCGCCATGATACGGCTCCGGCTTCAAGGCCTCTGGTTCAGGCCGGAATAGCGAAGGCTCCCGGTGCAGGCAAGGCCGTTGCGCTGCGACGCGGCCCTCTCAGGCGATGATGTCGGGGGTCAACTGGTCTTCCAGCTGGATGATCTGATCCTTGAGGGCGAGCTTGCGCTTCTTCAGGCGCTGGACCTGCAACTGGTCGCCGGCGATCATGCTTTCCAGCGCATCGATAGCCATGTCGAGATCGCGGTGCTCCTGTTTCAGGCGAGCCAATTCCGCTTCGAGTTCAGCCAGTTCGGTCATTGAAATTGATCCAGAATCCCCGTGCCGCCCCCGGCGGCCGGGCGAGAGGGCGAAATTATGCTCTCCGGGCCTGCCGAGGGCAAGCTGATCACTGCATCTTCGCCCCTCGATTTTGCAAATTTTGCCTTCGACTCGCCACACTCTCTCTGTCACAATATTCCTGTCAGTAGATCGCATAGGAGGAACTGACATGCCGCTGCAGAACCATCTGACGGAACTTGAACGGAAGCATCGGGCTCTCGAGCGAGAGATCCAGGATGTTCTCAACAGACCGTCGCTGGATGACATGAGGCTGGCAGAACTCAAGAGAAGGAAGCTTCAGCTGAAGGATGAAATCGCCAGGCTGAGGAGCTCAGACACGGCGTTGCACTGACCCGCGTCCCCATCGAAAAAATCCCACGAGAGCCGTCGCTTCCCCAAGGAGCGGCGGCTTTCTCATGTGAAGATTCGGGCTCTCAGAGGAGGGCCCTCGCCCCGTCGACGACGAGCTTGGTCCCGACGAGGATCAGGAGAACGTACACGAGGGTGTAGAAGCGCTGGCCCGAAACCCGCCGCACGAGCCAGACCCCGGCCCAGGTGGACGCGATGGCGACCGGAAACAGGGCGCCCGCCGTCGCGAGGTTCTCCGCCGTGAACTGCCCGAGCGCCATGTAGGGCGGTACTTTGATCCAATTGTTGAGCGCAAAGAAGATCGCCCCCGTACCGACGAAGACGTCCCGCTGCAGCCGCTGGGGCATGACATAGATCTGGAAGGGTGGCCCGCCCGCATGCGCGATCATGCTCGTAAAGCCCGTCACCCAGCCCCAGAAGACGCCGCGCGGGACATCGGCCGGGGCGGGCTTCACGGCCTCGCCGCCGCGCTCCAGCATCATGCGGCGGACCGCGAAGGCGACGGAGATCACGCCGACCGTCAGCGTCACCGCCGAGTCCGAGACCCGGGCCGCCAGGAGATAGCCCGTCAAGATGCCCAGGACGGCGCTCGGAAGGAGGATCAGGATGTTGCGGCGGTCCCAGGTATGCCGGTAGGCCCAGACCGACACGACGTCCTGCACGATCAGGATCGGCAGGGTGATGGCCGCCGCCTGCACCGGCGACACGACCAGCGCCATCAGGGGCAGCGAGAGAAGCCCGAGCCCCGAAAAGCCGCCCTTGGCCAGTCCCATGAGCGTCACGGCCGGAATGGCGGCGGCGTAGAAGAGCGGGTCGGTGATCATGCAGAACTCGTCGAAAGTCGACTGGCCGAAAGTCGCCGCTGACCACGGCTTGTTTGCCTGCTACCACATCGGAGCAGTCAAGTCTCATGCGCTGAAGACAACGGGGAAACGCCATGTCATCAACCCAAAGTCGCTATCATGAGGTCTATGCGCGCTGGAAAGCCGATCCGGAGGGCTTCTGGGCGGAGGCCGCGCGGGAGATCGACTGGATCAAGCCCGCCGACCGGATCTTCGACCCTGAATCGGGTCCCTACGGCCGCTGGTTCGCCGGCGCCCTCTGCAACACCTGCCACAACGCCGTCGACCGGCATGTAGAGAAGCGGGGCGATCAGGCGGCGATCATCTACGACAGCCCGGTCACGAATTCGAAGCGCACGATCACCTACGCCGAGCTCCAGGACGAGGTCGCCACCCTGGCGGCCGTGCTGCGGGACATGGATGTCGAGAAGGGCGACCGCGTCGTCATCTACATGCCGATGATTCCGGAGGCGGTGATCGCGATGCTGGCCTGCGCCCGCATCGGAGCGGTCCACTCGGTTGTCTTCGGGGGCTTCGCCTCGAAGGAGTTGGCGACCCGCATCGACGACGCCAGGCCCAAGGTCATCCTGTCGGCCTCCTGCGGCATCGAGGGCACCCGGGTCATCCCCTACAAGCCCCTGCTGGACGAGGCGATCGCACTCGCGGCCTCGAAGCCGGAATCCTGCCTCGTGTTCCGGCGGCCGCAGCTCGCGTGCTCCCTCGTCGAGGGCCGCGACCGGGACTGGGAGGCGGAGGTCGCCCAGGCCAGGTCCTCGGGGCGCAAGGCCGAATGCGTGCCGGTGGCCGCCACCGACCCGCTCTACGTGCTCTACACCTCGGGCACGACCGGCAAGCCCAAGGGCGTGGTGCGCGACAATGGCGGCCACATGGTCGCGCTCAAATGGACCATGGGGAATTTCTACGGCGTCCAGCCCGGCGAGGTCTTCTGGGCCGCTTCCGACGTGGGCTGGGTCGTGGGCCATTCCTACATCGTCTATGCGCCGCTGCTTCACGGCTGCACGGCCATCCTCTACGAGGGCAAGCCCGTCGGGACGCCCGATGCGGGGGCCTATTGGCGCGTCATCGCCGAGCACGGCGTCGTGACGCTCTTCACCGCGCCCACGGCGTTCCGGGCCATCAAGAAGGAAGACCCGAAGGCAGAGCTGCTGAAGACCTACGATATCTCCTCGCTGCGCGCCCTGTTCCTCGCGGGCGAGCGGGCCGATCCCGATACGGTGAAATGGGCCGAGGACATCCTGAAGGTGCCCGTCATCGACCATTGGTGGCAGACGGAGACGGGCTGGCCCGTGGCCGGCAACCCGCTGGGCCTAGGGCAACTTCCGGTCAAGCACGGCTCCCCCACGGTGCCGATGCCGGGCTACATCCTCGACGTGCTGGACGAGGGCGGCAGGTCCGTCGGCAGCAACGCCATGGGGGCCATCGTCATCAAGCTGCCCCTGCCTCCGGGCTGCCTGCCGACCCTGTGGCAGGCGGACGAGCGCTTCAAGGAATCCTACCTCGCCACCTATCCGGGCTACTACAACACCTCGGATGCCGGCTATCTCGACGAGGACGGCTACATCTGGGTCATGGGCCGTACCGACGACATCATCAACGTCGCGGGCCATCGCCTCTCGACCGGCGGCATGGAGGAGGTCCTGGCCTCCCATCCGGCCGTGGCGGAATGCGCCGTGATCGGCGTCAAGGACGCCCTGAAGGGCGAGGTGCCCTGCGGCTTCGTGGTGCTGAAATCGGGCATCAACCGGCCGACGGCGGAGATCGAGGCGGAGCTGATCGGTCTGGTGCGCGACAAGATCGGCCCCGTGGCCGCCTTCAAGATCGCCATTACCGTGCCGCGCCTGCCCAAGACCCGTTCCGGCAAGATCCTGCGCGGCACCATGAAGAAGATCGCCGACGGCGACGACTGGTCGGTCCCCGCGACCATCGACGATCCGGTCATCCTGGAGGAGATCGGCGACGTGCTGAAGAGCAGGGGGGTCGCTGGATAGGAGGCCGAGATGCCAGGAAAGTCATTGGAGGACGATCAGGCGCGCTTCGAGACCCTGTTGGCGCACGTGCTCGACGGCGATGAAAAGGCGCTGGCCTATCAAGCCGCCAAGAATTGGCGCGCCTCGGCTCGGTGGAAGGCCACTGGTGCGAAGGCCAGTTTTGAACGCAACCGCGACAGGCCGCTGAAGTTGCGCAAGCGGCAGCCCAAGCGCCAAGGCTGAAGAAAAAAGGCCCGGATCGTTCCGGGCCTTTTGCTGTCGAGACTTGCTCTCGAACCTTATTCCTCGTCCTCGTCGTCCGAGCGCTTGAGCTGCTTGAGCTTGGCGAAGACCGAGTTGACGTCGATCTCCTCCTCCTGGGCCGGCTTCGGGCGGCTCATGTCGGCGAAGGGCTCCTCGCGCTCGGGGGCCGTGGAGACTTCGGCCGGCATCAGGGTGCCGCCATGCTCCGGCACCTCGACGTGCGGACGGTCCTTGGCGGCGCGCTGCACCTCGAAGTCGAGGTCGATCTGCGAGCAGAGGCCGAGCGTCACGGGATCCATCGGCGACAGGCTGGCCGAGTTCCAGTGGGTGCGCTCGCGGACCTGCTGGATCGTGGTCTTGGTGGTGCCCACGAGGCGCATGATCTGCGCGTCCTTGAGCTCCGGATGATTGCGGACGAGCCACAGGATCGCATTGGGGCGGTCGTGGCGGCGGGAGACGGGCGTGTAGCGCGGCCCCTTCTTGACCCGCTTCTGCTCGGGCAGCTTCACGCGCATCTCGGCGAGCCTGAGGCGGTAGTTCGGGTCGTTCTGGGCCTTCTCGATCTCTTCACGGGTCAGCTGGCCCGTGGACACCGGGTCGAGGCCCTTGATGCCCGCCGCGACCTCGCCGTCTGCGATGCCCTTCACCTCGAGCGGGTGGAGCTTGCAGAAATCGGCGATCTGGTCGAACGACAGCGACGTATTCTCGACGAGCCAAACGGCCGTCGCCTTCGGCATCAGCGGTCCCTGGGACATGGGCGCACCTCCTTCGAGCCGGGCGCCGGACACTCGGCGCCGCACGGCAAAACTCTCTCGCGCTCCGACCCGGTCGGGACCGGAGCATCTCGTCTCACATTGTGAGGGAAACGGGATGATTATAGGGAGCGCGACGCGATGTTGCAAATTTTAAAGGCGCAAGACGATCTTTCCGACATGCTCGCCCGCGTCCATGCGAGCATGGGCCTTGGCCACGTCGGTCAAGGCGAAGGTCGAATCCATCACCGGCCTGCACCGTCCCCCGGCGAGGAGCGGCAGGACCTTGTCCTCCAGGGCCCGGGCGATCACCGCCTTCTCGGCAACGGTGCGGGAGCGCAGGGTCGAACCCGTATGGGTCAGGCGCTTGAGCATGAGGCGGCGGAAATCCACCTCCACCTTGCTCCCTTTGAGGAAGGCGATCTGCACGATCCGGCCATCCTGGGCGGCGGCCTCATGGTTGCGGGGGATGTAGTCGCCCCCGACCATGTCGAGGATTACGTCCGCTCCCCGGCCCCCCGTGGCGGCCTTCACGGCGGCGACGAAATCCTCGTTCCGGTAATTGACGGCCACATCGGCCCCGAGACTCGTGCAGGCGTCGCATTTCTCCTGGGATCCGGCGGTCGCGATGACCGTGGCGCCGAAGGCCTTGGCGAGCTGGATGGCCGTCGTGCCGATGCCGGACGAGCCGCCATGGACGAGCAGGGTCTCGCCGGGCTGCAGGCGGCCGCGCTCGAACACGTTCGTCCAGACCGTGAAATAGGTTTCGGGGATGGCCCCGGCCTCCTCCCAGGACACCCCGTCGGGAACCGGGAGGGCATTGCTCTCGTGGACGACGGCGTATTCCGCATAGCCTCCGCCCGCGATCAGCCCCATCACCCTGGCTCCGACCGGGAAACGGCGCGCGTCGGGACCCGTCTCCACCACCTCGCCGGCGATCTCTAGGCCGAGGATGTCGGGAGCTCCGGGGGGAGGGGGATAGCCGCCCTGCCGCTGGATGACATCCGGGCGGTTGACGCCCGCCGCGTGGACCCGGACCAGGATCTCGCCCTCTCCGGGGCGCGGGACGGGACGCTCGACGATCTTGAGGACGTCCGGCCCACCGCTGCCCTCGGCCGCGACGGCGCGCATGGTGTCAGGAATCGGCCCCATTTTTCCCTCCTTTGGTCAAGCTCCCTTCATATAGGCACGATTGGCAAGGACTGTATGCCGGATTAACGTCTTCGAGGAACAGTCAGGAGGACAAAGCCATGGCCTTCGATCCTTTCGCCGACGAGCCCCGGGAAGCCCCGAGCGCACATCAGATCGGCCAGGACCTGTCGATGCTGTCCATCGACGAGATCGATGAGCGCATCACCATGCTCGAGCGGGAGATCGCCCGCCTGAGGGAGATGAAGGCCGGCAAGGAGAATTCCCTTGCGGCCGCGAGCGCCTTCTTCAAGCTCGGCCAGAGCTAGCGAGATCCGATGGCGCTGCCAGGCAGGAATTTTAACTCTATTTTAAGGTTTCCGAATGATGAATAGGGCATCCAGTTCTCTCTCTGGATGCCGAGTGGCCCCCGGCCACTTGTGTTTGACGCTTCCCTGTTATGCCTCCGAGCCGCCATGGAGCGGCTCATTTTTTGACGGGATCCCGGCTTAACCTTAAGAAAAGGTTAGCGAGGCATCCGCCGCAGAGGCACCCTATAATGTCTTCCTGAGATCAAGAGCCCACTGGCCGTTCCGCCAGGGGCGTGCCTTTGGGAGGCGATGGGTGAGTGAGCCCGACGTGACCAATCTTGACGGCGATCCTGTCCGGTTCGGGCAGAGCTTCGTGGGTTCCGATGCCTTCAGGGCCCTGTTTCAGGAGGGCATGGAGCTCATCGAGGACACGGCGGCTTATCTCGACGGCCTGGGCCGCGAGGAATCGCGGAGCCTGCAGCGCCCGGTCGGCGTCGCCTACGCCACCGAGAGCATGCGGCTGACGACCCGCCTGATGCAGATCGCCTCGTGGCTCCTGCTGCAGCGGGCGGTCGCCGAGGGCGAAATCACGTCGGATCAGGCCCAGATCGAGAAGAACCGTGTCCGCCTGACCTCGCAGGACACCACCACGACCATTGCGGAATACGAGGCGCTGCCTGCCCGCCTGCGGGAGCTGATCGGCTTCGCGACCCGGCTCCACGCCCGGATCCTGCACCTCGACCAGCTGATCTCGCAGGCCGAGCTCGCCCCCAGGGCAAGCCAGCCCAATCCGGTCGCCGCCCAGCTCGGGATGCTCGAAAAGGCTTTCGGTGCGACGGAGTAGGGGGAGCGCTGCGGAGCGCCTCCTCACAGAATCGGCCATGTGCCTCAGGCCAACAAAAAAGCCCCGCAGAAGCGGGGCTTTTTGCATTTCGGTCCGGAAGAACCGGCGCGGTGCGCCGGATTACTTCTTGCCGCCGAGGCCGAGGTTGCCGAACTTCGAGGTGAAGCGCGACACGCGGCCGCCGCGGTCGAGCAGCTGCTGCTGGCCGCCGGTCCAGGCCGGATGGGTGTTCGGGTCGATGTCGAGGTTGAGGGTGTCGCCCTCTTTGCCGTAGGTCGACCGGGTCGTGTACTCGGTGCCGTTGGTCATGACCACCTTGATGAAGTGGTAGTCGGGATGATCGGTCTCTTTGCGCGCCATTGCCATAGTCCTTTTTGCGGCCAGCCAAGTTCTGGCGGCCCTCAAGTCTGATCGAGCCTGTCTTGATGATTGCGCGCCTATACCTCACTTACAACGTTGAAACAAGCCGGGGAAAAGGTGCTAAACCCTTGCGCGCCGGAATTGCGTAAACGAAAGTCGTCATGGCCGACCTCTCCCAAGGACAGAACCGTCCCAAAGCCGCGCTCAGCGCCCTGAAGCCCCTCATTCCCTACGGTCTGGCCTACAAGGGCCGGATCGCGGCGGCGCTCGCGGCCCTGACGGTCGCCTCCGCGGCCACGCTCGTCGTGCCCGTCGCCGTGCGCCGCGTCATCGATTTCGGCTTCTCGGAAGCGGGACGGGCCTACATCAATGCCTATTTCATCCTGCTCATCGGGGTCGTGGCGGCTCTGGCTGCCGCCAGCGCGCTCCGGTACTACTTCGTCATCACCCTGGGCGAGCGGGTGGTGGCCGACCTCCGCTCGGCCGTGTTCCGGCACCTGACCTCCCTCGACCCGGCCTTCTTCGACCAGACGAGGAGCGGCGAGATCGTCTCGCGACTCACCGCCGACACCACCCTGGTGAAGGCGGCTTTCGGGGTCAGCATCTCGATCGCCCTGCGCAACATCTTCCTTTTCCTCGGCGCCGTGGCGCTCATGATCGTCACGAGCCCCAAGCTCTCGGCCCTCGTGCTGCTCGCGATCCCGGTCATCGTCGTGCCTCTGGTGGTTTCCGGCCGCGCCGTGCGCCGCCGGTCGCGGGCGGCCCAGGACCGCCTCGCCGATGCCTCCGCCTATGCGACGGAGGCCATCGGCGCGGTGCGGACCATGCAGGCCTTCGGCATGGAAAGCCTGACCGCCTCCCGCTTCGCTGCCGCCGCGGAGGACGCCTTCGATGCGGCGCGCCTCTCCACCACCATGCGGGCCTATCTGACGGGCGCCGGCATCTTCCTGGTCTCGGCCAGCGTCGTCGGCGTGCTCTGGTACGGCGCGCAGGACGTGCTGGCCGGCGTCATGACGGGTGGACGGCTCTCGCAGTTCGTCCTTTACGCCGTCTTCGCGGCCAGTTCCCTGGGCCAGCTTTCGGAAGTCTATGGCGAGCTCTCCCAGGCCGCGGGCGCGGCGGAGCGGCTGGGTGAAATCCTGGAAGCCAAGCCTTCCGTCCGGGTGCCACCGAATCCCGAGCCGCTGCCGGAGCCCCCCCTGGGCACGGTGGCGTTCGAGGACGTGCATTTCGCCTACCCGACCCGCAGCGACCAGCGCGCGCTCCACGGCCTCTCCTTCAGCGCGGCCTCCGGCGAGCGGGTCGCCATCGTCGGGCCTTCGGGAGCCGGCAAGAGCACGATCCTGCAGCTGCTCCTGCGCTTTTACGATCCGCAGAGCGGCACGATCCGGGTCGACGGGATCCCGATTCCCGAGGCCGATCCTTTCGCCCTGAGAGCCCGGATGGCGCTCGTCCCGCAGGAGCCCACCATCTTCGCGGCCAGCATCCTCGACAACATCCGCTACGGCCGCCCCGAGGCGACCGAGGAGGAGGTCCGCCGCGCCGCCGTGCTCGCCTCTGCCGACGGCTTCATCCAGGCCCTGCCGCAGGGCTACGAAACCCCCGTGGGCGAGCGCGGCGTGACGCTTTCGGGCGGCCAGCGCCAGCGCCTCGCCATCGCGCGCGCCATCCTCAAGGATGCGCCGATTCTCCTCCTGGACGAGGCCACCTCGGCCCTCGATGCCGAGAGCGAGCGCAAGGTGCAGACGGCTCTCGATCGCCTGATGGAGGGGCGCACCACCCTGGTCATCGCCCACCGGCTTGCGACCGTGCGTTCCGCGGACCGGATCCTGGTGATGGATCAGGGGCGGATCGTGGAGGAGGGGACCCACGAGGCCCTGCTCGGCCGGGGCGGGCTCTATGCGCGCCTGGCGCGGCTCCAGTTCACCGGCGAGGGCGGGCAGGCCGCGGCCGCCGAATAGGCCGGATCGAACCGATTCTCCCCTGCCTTGTTGAGATGGAGAGCCGGCGCAGACCGGCTCCGGCATCCGGGGAGATCAAGAATGGCCGACAGCTTCAGCCGACGGCACCCTCAAGATTCGTCCCGCATCAACATCTACGAGGATTGGGAGCTCCGCTACTGGTCGGACCGGTGGAACATTCCGCGTCATCAGGTGGTGGATGCGGTCAGGCGCGTGGGCGTCCAGGTCAAGGACGTCGCAAGAGTCCTCGGCAAGGCCTCGTGAGGCTCGCTCCTGATCAGCGTTCCGTGAGCTTCAGCTCGATGCGCCGGTTGCGGGCATAGGCTTCTTCCGTGGTGCCCGGATCGAGCGGCTGGAACTCGCCGAATCCGGCCGCGGCCAGATGCTGGGGCTGGACGCCCCTTGCGATGAGCGCCTGCACGACCGCAATGGCGCGCGCCGCCGACAGGGCCCAGTTCGACGGGAACTGCGATGTGGCGATGGGCCGCGCGTCCGTGTGGCCGTCGACGCGGATCACCCACGGAATATCCGGCGGAACCTGCTTCTCCAGGTCCATGAGGGCGCTGGCGATCCGGTCGATCTCGCCCGAGGCCTCCGGCCGCAGATTCGCCTGTCCGGCGGGGAACAGCACTTCCGACTGGAAGACGAACCGGTCGCCGACGATACGGACATCCGGACGGCTGCCGAGGATCTGCCGCAGGCGGCCGAAGAAGTCCGACCGGTAGCGGGCCAGTTCCTGCACCCGCTGGGCGAGGGCGACATTGAGGCGGCTGCCGAGATCGGCGATCCGCGCCTGGCTCTCCTTGTCCCGGTTCTCGGAGGCCGCGAGCGCCTCTTCGAGGGCCGCCAGCTGCCGGCGCATGGCGGCGATCTGCTGGTTCAGGATCTCGACCTGGCTGAGGGCGCGGCCCGTGGCTTGGCGCTCGTTCTCCAGGGCGGTGTTCAGCTCCTGCGCCTGCGCCTGGGCGGCGCCGCCGCTGTCGAGGAGGCCCTGCAGGCGCGTCCGCTCGGCTTCGTTGGTCTTCAGGGTGGTCTGCAGGGACGTCAGGGTCTCCTCGGCGGTGCGCCGGTTCGAGCGTTCGAGGGACAGGAGGTCGGTGAGCTCGGCAATCTGGCGGTTGAGCCGGTCCAGAACGGTGTCGCGGCCCGACAATTCGCGGGATAGGAAGAACTGCCCGACCGTGAAGACCGAAATCAGGAAGATGATCGACAGAAGCAGGGTAGAGAGGGCATCGACGAAGCCCGGCCAGTAATTGATCTGGCTTGCGCGTCCGCGCCTGCGGCCACCTGCGCTCGAAACCGGCATCAGGGCAACCTTTCACGGGTGAGACGGTCCAGCACCTGCTTCAGCTCCTTCTCGCGGGCCGCCTGGGCCTCGACCCAGTCACGGATCATCTGCTGCTCCGCCCGCATGTGCTGGACGAGACCCTGCACGCCTTCCGCCAGATTGGCCATGGCCTGGGTGGCGGCGCGGCCGCCGGCCCCGTCGTTGACGGCGGCCGTCAGGCGGTTGAGGGCGACGGTCAGGTCGTGCGAGGTGCCGGAGCGCAGGGGCGACTCCGCCGCGGCCGTGTCCATGGTGGAGGTGGCGAGCCAGTCCTCCAGTTCCGTGTAGAAGCGGCTCTGGGCCTGACCGGCCTGGAGATCGAGGAAGCCGAGCACGAGGGAACCCGCCAGGCCGAACAGGGAGGCGGAGAAGGACAGGCCCATGCCCTGGAGAGGGCCCGCCAGCGAGTTCTTCAATTCGTCGAAGAGCGCGGCCGTATCCTGGCCCGTCCTCAGGGACGAGATGATGCGCCCGACCGACCCGACCGTGTCGATGAGGCCCCAGAAGGTGCCGAGCAGGCCGAGGAAGACCAGGAGGCCCGCGAGATAGCGGACGATCTCGCGGCTCTCGTCGAGGCGCGCTCCGATGGAATCGAGCAGCGACCGGGTCGCCGTGACGGAGAGCGACTGCGTCGACCGGTTGCTGATGAGCGCGGCCATCGGGGCCAGCAGGATCGGGGAGGAGGGGGCTGCGAGCCCCTCTTCGGCCTGCCGGAGGGCGTTGACCCAGTGCACCTCGGGAAAAAGGCGCCAGACCTGCCGGATCGCGAGCACGATGCCGATGAACATCACGCCGATGATCAGGGCGTTGAGGCCGGGATTCGCCTGAAAGGCCCCCCAGATCTGCTTGTAGAGGATGAAAGCGACGAACCCCGCCAGAACCAGGAAGACCGCCATGCGGATGAGATAGATCCGCGGTGGGGTAAGGGGTTGGTCCGCCATCGTTATCCTGCGTGTTCGTGCCTCTGGAGCCGTCCAGTGTGGCCGCGCCGGACCGAGGGATCAAGCGCGACCATGGGAATCGCGGCAGGCACGAACAGAAATATCAACCTTTGGCGGTCTTCAAGAGCTTCAGCAACTCCCGGTGCATGAACTCGTTTCCGCAGGCCACCGAGCCCTTGGCCAGGGGATCGTTGCCGCCGTCGGCATCGGACACGAAGCCGCCCGCCTCGCGGACCATGAGCAGCCCCGCCGCCATGTCCCAGGAGTTCAGGCCCCGCTCCCAATAGGCGTCGAAGCGTCCGCAGGCCACGTAGGCGAGGTCGAGGGCCGCGGCGCCCCAGCGGCGCATGCCGCCCACGAAGCCCATCACGCTGGCGGTCTCCCGCAGGTACAGTCGGTGATCGCCCCGCCCGATATGCGGCATGCCGCAGCCCACGACCGCATCGGCGAGGTCGTTGCGGGCCGCCACGCGGATGCGGCGGTTGTTGAGATAGGCGCCCTTGCCCTTCTCGGCGATGAACAATTCGTCCTTGGCCGGATCGTAGATCACGCCGGCCACGATCTGGCCGTCCCGCTCCAGGCCGACGGAGATCGCGAATTGCGGCAGGCCGTGGAGGAAGTTGGTGGTGCCGTCGAGCGGGTCGATGTGCCAGCGGTGGCTCGGGTCGGTGCCCTCGACGATGCCGCCTTCCTCGAGCACGAAGCCGTAGCCCGGCCGGGCCTTCTCCAGGGACTCGCGCAGGATCTTCTCGGCCTTGCGGTCCGCGGCCGAGACGAAATCGCCCGGGCCCTTGCGGGAGACCTGCAGGTTCTCGACCTCGCCGAAGTCGCGCTTCAGGGAGCGCGAGGCCTTCATCACGGCATCGGTCATGACGGTCATGAGGGGCGAGCGGATCATCGTTGGCAGGTCCTGGCAAAGAGCGGTTCAAGAGGAATGTGGTCGATGGACCACGGGAGGGGATTGGCGTCAAGCGGATCAACCGGGCGAAAGCCCAATGGATCCATCTTCGCCCTCAAGATGTCGTTGCGTCAGCGCATGCCGAGGCGCTCCGCGGCGAGGCGTTCCGCGCGGGTTCTCTCGTCGGCGGTCAGACTCTTGAGGGCATCGTCGAGCCAGGGGTCGCTCAGACCCTGGGCGGCCGCGAGGATGTGCCACGCGGCGGCATCCACCTTGTTAAGGGGTACGCCGCGCCCGGCCACGAGGAGCCGGGCCAGCCGGTTCTGGGCGATGGCGTTGCCCTTGGCGGCGGAGCGGCGGAAATAGCGGGCGGCCTGGGATTCGCTCGCCGGCACGCCCTCGCCGTTGAAGAGCAGGATCGCGTATTCCACCTCGCCGACCGAGCTGCCGTTCTTCGCGGCGCGCTCGAACAGGCGGGCGGCTTCCGTCGCGTTCCGCTCCACGCCCCGGCCTTTCAGGTAGAGCACGCCGAGCGCATGCTGGGCGTCGGGAATTTCCGCATCCGCAGCCTTGCGCAGGAGGTCAACCGCCCGCTTCAGGTCCGCGTCTGAGCCGCTCGACAGGAGCAGCAGGGCGAGATTGTAGCAGGCCTGCGCGTTGCCCCGGGCGGCTGCCTGTTCGAGCCAGGTCTTCCCCTGCGCGAGGTTCTTCTCCACGCCGCGCCCGTCGAGAGCCATCAGGCCTAGGGACGCCATGGCATTGGGGTCGCCGCGCTGGGCCGCGAGGCGATACCAGTCGGCGGCCTTCTTCGGATCGACGGCGACCCCGAGGCCCTGGTTGTAGAGTTCTCCGAGCAGGGTCATGGCCGCCGCGTCGTTCTGGTTCTTCTCCAGCCGCAGGGTCGCTTCCCGGAAGGCCGTCATGTAAAGGCCGCGCTGATAGGCCCCGTAGGCGAGGTCCGGCGCGGCCGCATGGGCAACGCTGGCGGCCCCCAGGAGAACCAGGGGGGCTAGAAGCCGGGAGAGCCGCATCAGCGCGATGCCTCCTGCTGCCGGGCGAGGATGTCGGCCGCCGCCTTCACGCCGGCCGCCGGGCCGCCCGGATGGGACCAGACCGCATCGCCCAGGCCGATGAACTCCGCATTGGTGGCCGCCAAGGTCTCGACCGCCTCGAGGCTCGGCGCATAGGCCACGCAGGGTGTCTCGAAGATCTCGGCCCACCAGGCCGCGCGCTCCGCCACGCTCTCGAGCGAGGGCAGGAAGCCGTCCGGGCGGGGCTCGCCGAACAGCAGGTAATCGGCTCCGCCCTCGCCGAACATCATGGCGTCGTCCTTGGTGCGGATGCCGCCGACCCCGATGGCGCGGTCGGTCTTGAGGCGCTCGCGCAGCTCGCGGAGATGGGACGGCTCGCCCGTGATGTGAACCCCGTCGGCCCCGCCGCGCGCCGCGACGGTGGCAAGGTCCGCCTTGCCCTCGGTCGCCACGATCACGGCCGCCCCGTGCTCCTGCGCGGCCGGGGCCAGTGCCTTCACCTGATTGATGAGGGTGCGCTCGTCCGCCGGATAGAGACGCAGCAGAACGGCCGCTACGGCCCCGGTCGCGCAGGCCTCGGCCATGCGGTCGGCGAAGGTAACGTCCTCTAGGACGGGAGTGATGAGGTAGAGGCGGGCTGCAGGCTCGGCCATGTCGCGGATCTCGGGAAATCGAAGGGTCAGCATCCCCATAACGAAAACGGGGCCATCTTGCGAGGCCCCGCTTGTCGGCGATGATTGAGGCGAAAGCCCGGTCGCTTACTCGGCCGCCTGGCGGCTGCTGCCGAAGGTGGGATCGAGCTCGCCGGAGGCGTAGCGCTTGGCCATCTCGGCCAGGGTGAAGACGCGCTTGATCTTGGAGGCCTGACCGGCCGTGTTGAACTCCTGCAGGCGCTGCTTGCAGAGCTTGGTCATGGCTTCCATGGCGGGCTTCAGGTACTTGCGCGGATCGAACTCGCCGGGGTGCTCGGTCAGGACCTTGCGGATCTGGCCGGTCATCGCCATGCGGTTGTCGGTGTCGATGTTGATCTTGCGCACGCCGTGCTTGATGCCGCGCTGGATCTCTTCCACCGGCACGCCCCAGGTCGGCTTCATCTGGCCGCCGTACTGGTTGATGATGTCCTGCAGCTCCTGCGGAACCGATGACGAGCCGTGCATCACGAGGTGGGTGTTCGGGAGCTTCTTGTGGATCTCCTCGATCACGTGCATGGCGAGGATCGCGCCATCGGGCTTGCGGGTGAACTTGTAGGCGCCGTGCGAGGTGCCCATGGCGATGGCGAGCGCGTCCACCTTCGTCTCGGCCACGAACTTCACGGCCTCGTCGGGGTTCGTCAGCAGCTGGTCGTGCGAGAGCTTTCCTTCCGCGCCGTGACCGTCTTCCTTGTCGCCCATGCCGGTTTCGAGCGAGCCCAGAACGCCGAGCTCGCCTTCCACGGAGATGCCGCCCAGATGGGCCATCTCGACCACCTTTCTGGTGACGCCGACATTGTAGTCCCAGTCGCCCGGGGTCTTGCCGTCGGCCTTCAGCGAGCCGTCCATCATGACGGAGGTGAAGCCGGCCTGGATGGCGGTCATGCAGGTGGCGGGCTCGTTGCCGTGATCGAGATGCACGCAGACCGGGATGTGCGGATAGATCTCGGTCACCGCGTCCATCATGTGCTTGAGCATGACGTCGTTGGCGTAGGAACGCGCGCCGCGGCTGGCCTGGATGATCACCGGCGCATCGACCTCGTTGGCCGCCGCCATGATCGCGAGCGCCTGCTCCATGTTGTTGATGTTGAAGGCAGGCACGCCGTAGCCTTGCTCGGCTGCGTGATCCAGAAGCTGCCTCATGGTGATGCGGGCCATCTCGTCCTCCGTGTTGGTCTTGGTCTTTAAGCGCGCCGAAGCTGAACCGTAGCTTAAATCGTGCCGCGCTCTTCCGGCGAGCCGCTATTCGCCCCGCCGGAAAACGCTTTTCAAGCCCTCAGGGCCTCCACGCCCGGCAGCGCCTTGCCCTCGAGCCATTCGAGGAAGGCGCCGCCTGCTGTCGATACATAGGTGAAGCTTTCCGCAACGCCAGCGTGGTTGAGCGCCGCGACCGTGTCGCCGCCGCCGGCCACCGAGACGAGCTTGCCTTCCTTCGTGCGCTCGGCCGCATGGCGGGCCGCCGCGACGGTGCCCTGGTCGAAGGGCGGGATCTCGAAGGCGCCGAGCGGCCCGTTCCAGACCAGCGTCGCCGCGTCGTTGATGGCGGCGCAGATGCGCTCGACCGACTGGGAGCCCACGTCGAGGATCATCTGGTCCTCGGGGATCGCGTCGATGCCGTAGGTCTGGTTGTGGGCGCCCGCCTTGAACTCGTAGGCGCAGACGCCGTCCACGGGCAGGATGATGGCGCAGTTGGACGCCCGCGCCTTCTCGATGATGCGCAGCGCGGTCCCCGCCAGGTCCTTCTCGGCCAGCGACGTGCCGATGCCGAGGCCTGTGGCGTGCACGAAGGTGTTGGCCATGCCGCCGCCGATCACGAGGGCGTCGACCTTGGCGACGAGGTTTTCGAGCAGGTCGATCTTGGTCGAGACCTTCGCGCCGCCCACGATGGCAACCACCGGACGCTTGGGAGCCTCGAGGCCCTTGGTCAGGGCGTCGAGTTCCGCCTGCATGCTGCGCCCCGCATAGCCCGGCAACACGCGGGCCAGTCCTTCGGTCGAGGCATGGGCCCGGTGGGCCGCCGAGAAGGCGTCGTTCACGTAGAGATCGCCGAGCTTCGCCAGTTCCTGGACGAAGGCCGGGTCGTTCTTCTCCTCGCCCGCATGGAAGCGGGTGTTTTCGAGAAGGAGCACGTCGCCGTCCTTCAGGGCGGCGACGGCCTTGGCTGCGGCCTCGCCGATGCAGTCATCGGCGAAGGCCACGGGTTTTCCGAGGTGCTGCGAGACCGCCTCCGCGACGGGCTTCAGGGATTCCTTCGGATCGCGCCCCTTCGGGCGTCCGAAATGGGCCAGAAGGATCACCTTCCCGCCCTTGTCCGCGATCTCCCGGATGGTCGGAAGGACGCGCTCGATGCGCGTCGCGTCCGTCACCCGGCCGTTCTCCATCGGGACGTTGAGGTCCACCCGGACGAGAACGCGTTTTCCCTTGACGTCTGCCTGGTCGAGCGTGCGGAAGGCGGTCATCGGCGGCCTCCCTTAGATGAGCTTCGCCAGGGCGACGGCGGTGTCCGCCATGCGGTTCGAGAAGCCCCACTCGTTGTCGTACCAGGACAGGACGCGCACGAAGTTGCCCTCCATCACCTTGGTCTGATCCAGGTGGAACACGGAGGAATGCGGGTCGTGGTTGAAGTCAGACGAGACGTTGGGCTGGTTCGTGTAGCCGAGGATGCCCCTGAGCTCGTTGTCGGCCGCGCGCTTGATCGCCTCGTTGATCTCCTCCTTCGAGGTTGCCTTTTTGGCCACGAACTTGAAGTCGACCACGGAGACGTTCGGGGTCGGGACGCGGATCGACGAGCCGTCGAGCTTGCCGTTGAGTTCCGGCAGGACCAAGCCCACCGCCTTGGCGGCGCCGGTCGAGGTCGGGATCATGTTCAGGGCCGCCGCGCGGGCGCGGTAGAGGTCCTTGTGCATCTGGTCGAGAGTGGGCTGATCGTTGGTGTAGGAGTGGATCGTCGTCATGAAGCCCTTCTCGATGCCGACCGCATCGTGGAGCACCTTGGCAACCGGCGCGAGGCAGTTCGTGGTGCAGGAGGCGTTCGAGATGACGATGTGGTCCTTCGTCAGCTTGTCGTTGTTGACGCCGTAGACGACCGTGAGGTCGGCGCCGTCGGCCGGGGCCGACACGATGACGCGCTTGGCGCCGGCCGCGAGGTGGGCCGAGGCCTTCTCCCGCGACGTGAAGATGCCGGTGCACTCGAGGGCGATATCGACACCCAGCTCCCGGTGCGGCAGGGTCGCCGGATCCTTGATCGCCGTGACGCGGATCTTCTGGCCGTTGATGACGAGGAACTCGCCGTCGACCTTCACCTCGGCCGGGAAGCGGCCGTGGACGGAGTCGAAGCGGAGCAGGTGGGCGTTCGTCTCGACCGGGCCGAGATCGTTGATGGCCACCACCTCGATGTCCTTGCGGCCGCTCTCCACGATAGCCCGCAGGATGTTGCGCCCGATGCGACCGAATCCGTTGATCGCGACCTTCACCGTCATCGTCTTAACTCCCTTGTGAGGTAAGGCTCAAACTCTTTCAGAGCCTTAGAGATTATGCGTTCTGAGGATCTTTTCGGCGACCGCCTCGGCCGTGATGCCGAAGTGCTTGTAAAGATCCTTGTAGGGCGCGCTCGCGCCGAACCCATGCATGCCGACGAAAATTCCGTCCGGCCCGATCACCGAATCCCAGCCGAAGCGCACGGCCGCCTCGACCGCGACCTTGATCGGCGCGTCGCCGATGATGCGGTCGCGGACCTTCTCGGGCTGAGCCAGGAACAGGTCGAGCGACGGCACCGAGACGACGCGAACGGCGAAGCTTTGCTCAGCCAGGATCTTCTGGGCCGCCAGCGCGATCTCGACCTCGGAACCCGAGGCGAAGATGGTGGCGCGGGCCTTGCCGTCGGCCGGTGACAATTCGTAGGCGCCCGTGGCCGAGAGGTTGCCCTGAGCGGCTTCCTTGCGGACCTGCGGCAGGTTCTGGCGGGTCAGCGCCAGGGTCGTCGGGCCGTCCGTCCGCTCGAGCGCCATCTGCCAGCATTCGGCGGTTTCCACCGCGTCGGCCGGGCGGAACACGCGCATCTTCGGCATGGCCCGGAGGGCCGCCAGATGCTCCACCGGCTGGTGGGTCGGGCCGTCCTCGCCGAGGCCGATCGAGTCGTGGGTCATCACGTAGACGGCCGGGATGCCGGCGAGGGCCGCGATGCGCATGGCAGGGCGCGCATAGTCGGTGAAGACCAGGAAGGTCGCGCCGGCCGGCACGTAACCGCCATGGAGCGCGATGCCGTTCATGGCCGCCGCCATGCCGTGCTCGCGGATACCGTAATGGATATAGCGGCCCGCGAAGTTGCCGGGCGCGATATCCGTGAGGTTCTTGGTCCTGGTGTTGTTGGAGGGCGTCAGGTCCGCCGAGCCCAGCACCAGCTCCGGCACGGCCTCGGTAAGGACCTCGAGGGCGATCTCGCTGGCCTTGCGGGTCGCGACGTTCTGCGGCTCGGCGATCAGGCGGTCCTTCAGCTTGGCGACGGCCTCGCCGAGGCCCTGCGGGCGAACGCCTTTGACGCGGCGCTCGAACTCGGCGCGCTTCTCGGACGGAAGCGCCTTGAGACGGTCGGCCCAGGCCTTGCGGAGGCGGCGGCCCTTCTTGCCGGCCTTGGCCCAGGCGTCGCGGATGTTTTCCGGGATCTCGAAGGGAGCGTGGCCCCAGCCGAGGGCGGCCTTGGCGCCCGCCAGCTCCTCGGCGCCGAGCGGCTCGCCGTGGGCCTTGGAGGTGCCGGCCTTCTTCGGCGCGCCGAACCCGATGGTGGTCTTGCAGGCGATCAGGGTCGGGCGGTCCGACTTCTGGGCGCGGGAGATCGCGCGCTGGATGGCCTTCTCGTCATGGCCGTCCACGCGCACCGCGCGCCAGCCGCAGGCTTCGAAGCGCTTCACCTGATCGACCGAGTCGGCGAGCGACAGGGGGCCGTCGATGGAGATGCCGTTGTCGTCGAAGAGCACGATGAGGCGGTTGAGCTTCAGGTGGCCCGCGAGCGCGATGGCCTCCTGGCTGATGCCCTCCATCAGGTCGCCGTCGGAGGCGAGCACGTAGGTATGGTGGTCGACGAGGTCGTCGCCGTATTCGGCGTTCAGCATGCGCTCGGCGAGCGCCATGCCGACCGCCGTGGCGATGCCCTGGCCGAGCGGGCCGGTGGTGGTCTCGACGCCGGGGGTCATGAAGTTCTCAGGATGGCCCGGGGTCCTGGAATCGAGCTGGCGGAAGCGCTTCAGCTCGTCGATGGTCATGCCCTTCACGCCCGTCAGGTGGAGGAGGGCGTAGAGCAGCATGGAGCCGTGGCCGGCCGAGAGAATGAACCGGTCGCGGTCGGGCCAGGTCGGGTCGGTGGCATCGTATTTCAGGAACTTGGTGAACAGCACCGTCGCCATGTCGGCGGCGCCCATGGGCAGGCCCGGGTGACCGGATTTGGCTTGTTCGACGGCATCCATGGCGAGGACGCGCACGGCGTTCGCCAGATCGGAATGGGTGACGCGATCGGCGGCAACGGTATTGAGCACGGCGTGATCCACAAGTCTGTAAGAGCCCCGAAAGGGCGGTCTGTCTGGAAAATCGTGGGCTCCTTAACACGCGGTTGGGGCGAGTCAAAGGCTCAACCACCCGAATTCCCAAGGGACCGTTGCCCGTTCCGGGCCGGAAAGCCCAGGGCATCGGACCCTAAAGGGGAGCCCGCTTTTGGGGTCGATCCAGGCTCACGTCCTCGGGCAACCCGTCGGTCGGAGCGAAAAACCGGGTCCACATTCCCGCACGATGCGCTAGTGTCGTCGACGATTCCCGGAGGGATGATGACGCCCATTCTCGACGATGCGCTGAAGCGGCTCGACACGGCCTTGAACTTGCTCGAGGCCTCCGTCTCCCGCCGCCTGGAGGCCGACAAGCGGCGCGGCAGCCTGGAGACCGAGCTTCAGCTCATGCAGGACGACCGGGCACGCCTCGCCGAGGAGCTCGATGGGGCGCTCACCCGCCTTCACCGCTTCGAGGCCGCGGCCGACGACGTGGGCCGGCGGGTCCGGCAGGCCATCGGGGCCGTCCAGGCCGTGCTGGCCCAGGCCGGGCAGCTCGAGCTCGAGGAAGGGTGAGGGGATGTCCCAGGTCACGGTGACGATTGCGGGAAAAACCTACCGGATCGCCTGCGCCGACGGCGAGGAGCATCACCTCGAAGGGCTGGCCGCCACCTATGACGCCAGGATCGAGGAGATGCGGCAGGCCTTCGGCGAGATCGGCGACATGCGCCTCCACGTCATGGCGGCAATTTCGCTCGCCGACGAGATGCACGAGACGAAGAGGCGGCTGTCCGCGCTGGAGGCGGAGCTCGCGGGCCTGAGGCAGTTCGCTTCCGCGGGCGACGAGCGCACGCAGGCCATCGAGGAAAGGCTCGCCGAGGGCATCACGAGGGCCGCGGAGCGGATCGAATGGCTGGCCCGGAGTCTGAATGCTCCGCAGGGCTAGCTGGCCTGTTGCGCGCTTTTCCGAGATAGCCGTTGGAAGTGAGGAGCTGGCGCAGGGCCTGGGGGAAGGTCACCTGCCGGGTCTTGCCCTTCGGGCATTTGCCGTTCCGCTTCTCGACGGTGCATTCGCTGGCCACCGGATCGGCCGACCGGTCGTAAAGCTTCAACATCCGGCCCCAGGCATCGTCGAACTCGCCGACCAGGGCCTTGGCCGCGACCCAGCCCGCCAGGAACCCGTTGGAGCGCCAGAGCGCCGGGTCGGACTGGGCGGCCTGCTGCATCCGCTGGAGGTCCTGCCTGGGGAGGGACTGGTAGCGGGGCAGTCGGGTCACATCCACGAGGCTGGTCCCCTCGAGCTTGGAGATTTTCACGGGAGCCCAGGATTCCGCGTAGGACGAGAAGGCCGCCAGAAAGCTCTGGTCCAGGCTGGTCAGCTCCGGCGAGCCGTCGCCGTCGATATCCTGGATACCGTAGCCCTCGTCCCCGTCGAGGGCCTCGCCGTCCACCACGTGCCAGGCGCCGCCGACGAGCGTCGCGAATTCGGTCATGGTGCAGCAATGCGCGCCGCCCGAGAAGCCGCTGAACATGACCTGAGGCGCAGGACTCGACCGGTCGAGCTGGATGATGCTGACAGTCGCTCCGGGCTCCTCGCTCACGACCTCCTCGAGCCGCATGGCGAGCACCGCCTTGCCGCCCCATGAGATCGCGGCCTGCGGAAGATGATCGGTGCCGCTCTGGTCCGTCTCGTCGGGGGCGCGCGTGACCGAGACCACGAGATCGCCGAACCGGAGGGTGACCGGCTCGGTCCCGTCGAAATGCGCCTCGCCGAGGGGCGCCACCGGGCCGGGCCGGCGGCTCGGGGACGCCAGATCCTCGTCCGCGAGCGCGGCTCCGGACATCGTGCAGAGGATCGACAGGGCGGCGGTCAGCGCCAGGCGCATGGGCGGGAACCCGGATGTTTCACTTCCGGGGCATCTATAGCACCAAGCTTGTCCGGGGCGTGCCAAAGATGCCTGATTTTCCCTCTTCCCCCTGAGCCCTCCAGTGCCTACATAGACAAGGCGGGGCTGCGGGGCGCGTTAGGAGTTCATATTCCCCGGGGCCTTATCGATCCTGAAGGGAGCTGTCCCTGACCCGGTCCGTGGACCGGGACATACGGCGCCCACCTACTTTGTAGGTTCCCGGGATCGCTTCTCCGACGGCTACTGTGGCTCCGCACTTCATGCATTCTCTTCCTCCTCCCGCCCTCAAGGACCGCCTGCGCAGCGAGGCCTTCGCCCGCCGCGACGCCCTCGACAGGGACTTCCGCGAGGATGCGGCGCAGCGCATCGCCTCCCGGGCGCTCGCCTTTCCCGATCTGAAGGACGTTACCCCGGTGGGGGGCTACTGGCCGATCCGCAGCGAGGTCGATCCGCGCCCGCTCATGGAGGAGCTTCTCGAACGCGGGCAGGACGTGGCGCTGTCCCAGATTCTCCATCCCCACCTGAGCTGGCGCCTCTGGCAGCCAGGCGATGTGCTGGTGAAAGGCGGCTTCGGCGTGCGCGAGCCCGGGCCCGACGCCCCGGAGGTCTTCCCCAAGGCGCTGCTCGTACCCCTCGTGGCCTTCGACCGCCGGGGAGGGCGCATCGGCTACGGCAAGGGGCATTTCGACCGGGCCATCGCGGCGCTGGAAGCGCAGCATCCCATCTTGACCATCGGCCTCGCTTATGCGGTTCAGGAGATCGAGCAGGTTCCGGTCGAGCCCCACGACAGGATGCTCGATGTTATCATCACGGAAGCCGAACTCATTCGGACCAACCCCGTTTAAAGGACCATCATGCGCATCCTCTTCCTCGGCGACATCGTCGGGCGGCCTGGCCGCAATGCGGTGATCGAACGCCTGCCCGCCCTGCGCGACCGCTGGCAGCTCGATTGCGTCGTCATCAACGGGGAGAATTCGGCGGGGGGATTTGGCATCACGGAGGCCATCTGCGACGAGATCCTGGCGGCCGGCGCCGACGCCATCACGCTCGGCAACCACACCTGGGACCAGCGCGAAACCCTGGTCTTCATCGAGCGCCAGCCGAGGCTTATCCGTCCCGTCAACTATCCGCCCGGAACGCCCGGGCGGGGTGCGACCCTCATCGACACCCGCTCGGGCCACCGGGTCCTGGTCGTGAACGTGATGGGCCGCCTCTACATGGACCCGCTCGACGATCCCTTCGCGGCCGTGGACCGGGAACTCGAACTCTGCCCCATGGGGCAGGTGGCGGATGCGGTCATTGTGGACGTCCACGCGGAGGCGACGAGCGAGAAGGAGGCCATGGGCCATTACCTCGACAGGCGGGCGAGCCTCGTGGTGGGGACGCACACCCATGTGCCCACCGCCGATCACCGGGTGCTGCCCGGCGGCACCGCCTACATGTCCGACGCAGGCATGTGCGGCGACTACGACACCGTGCTCGGGATGCAGAAGGAGGAATCGATCCGCCGCTTCGTCCAGAAGACGCCGGGGCCGCGCATGGAGCCGGGGCTCGGCGAGGGCACGCTCTCGGGCATTGCGGTGGAGACCGACGACCGGACCGGCCTCGCGGTTCGCGTGGCGGCGGTCAGGCTCGGGCCGAATCTCGAGGAAACCTGGCCCCGCTTCTGGGACTGACCGGCGGTCCCTTGGCTTCGGCCTTCCCCATGCCCATGTGTTCACCTTGACGGAGGGGACGGTGGACGCCGACACACAGACCGGACGCGAGAAAAGCATCTATCGGGAAGAAAGCGCCCTCCACAAGGCCGTAGAGCACAAGAGCGTCTCCGCCGTGCTGCGCGCCGTCATCGACACGGCCAAAGGCGAGACGATCACCATCGGGGAGATCATCGAGGCCTTCGGCGAGCGCGCCTTCGGGTTCGTGCTGATCCTGTTCAGCCTGCCGAACTGCGTGCCGGCCCCGCCCGGCATCGCCGGCATCGTGGGCACGCCGGTGCTCATCTTCGGCATCCAGATGATGCTCGGCCATCGGCGGCCCTGGCTGCCGGGCTTCATCCTGCGCCGCTCGGTCCCGGTCGCGAAGTTCAAACGCCTGATCGACGTCGCGGAGCCCAAGCTCCGGAAACTCGAGAGCTGGTGCAAGCCGCGCCTGACGCCCCTGTTCAGCGTCTTCGGCGACCGCATGGCCGGCCTTTTCGCCTTCCTGGTCGCCGTGTCGGTGCTGATTCCCTTTCCGGGCACCAACTTTCCGCCCTCCATCGCCCTCGTCATCGCGTCCATCGCCGTGATCGAGGAGGACGGCTACCTGCTGATCGCGGGCTATCTCATTGGAATCGCCGGCCTCGCCTATACGGCGACCGTGATGGGGGCCTCCTACCACCTCATCCTGGCGGGCTTCGCCGGCATGAGTTCCTGGCTCGGGTTTTAGCAGAAGGCAGGCCGACCTTCCGCAACGGCACGATATCTTAAGAAATCCACCTCAATCTGCTCACCCCGAATCCGTTCAGAGGCGGCAGGTTGAGCACCGTATTGCGTGACAAGATCGAGGAGCCGATGGCGGCCGTGCAGGCGGTCCGCCTGTCGGAGGTCCTGGGCGCCCTGAGCCATGCCCTGGATATGACCGAGGGCCAGCCCGCCGGCCATTGCGTCCGGGCCTGCTGGATCGGCGTGCATGTCGGGCGCGAGATGGGGTTGAGCGACGGTGCGCTCTGGGAGCTTTATTACACGCTGCTGCTGAAAGATCTCGGCTGCAGCAGCAATGCGGCGCGCATCTGCGAACTCTATCTCACGGACGATCTGGCCTTCAAGCGGGACTTCAAGTCCGTCGGCGACCGGCTGCCCCAGATCCTGAGTTTCGTCCTGTCCCATACGGGCCTGAAGGCCAGTCTCGCGGAGCGGTTCCGCGCCGTCATCAACATCGTCCAGAACGGGGGCGAGATCGCCCGGGAGCTGATCGAGACCCGCTGCCAGCGCGGGGCCGATATCGCCCGCCAGCTGCGCTTCCCGGAGGGTGTCGCGGACGGGATCCGCGCCCTCGACGAGCACTGGAACGGTGGCGGCAGGCCGCTGGGCCTCAAGGGCGATGACATCCCGGTCTATGCCCGGATCGCCCTCCTGTCCCAGGTGGTGGACGTGTTCCGCACGAGCGCCGGAGAAGCGGCGGCCCGGCGGGAGGCGAGGGAGCGGGCGGGAACCTGGTTCGATCCGCGGGTGGTGGAGGCGTTCGAGCGCGTCGCGGCGGATCCCGCCTTCTGGGACATGCTGGAATCCGAAGAGGTGGAGACTGCCATCTTCGGCCTGGAGCCTGCCCAGAGGATCGAGGTCGCCGACGACGATTATCTCGACGACATCGCGGCCGCCTTCGCGAAGGTCGTCGATTCCAAGAGCCCCTATACGAAGGGGCACAGCGAACGGGTCGCGGTGTTCACCGACCTCATCGCGGAGGAATTGGGGCTCGATGCGGCCGAGCGGCGGCGCCTCAAGCGGGCGGCCCTGCTGCACGACATCGGAAAGCTCGGGGTCAGCAACGAGATCCTCGACAAGCCCGGTCGGCTCGACGAGGCCGAAATGGCCGTCATGCGTGGGCATGCGCTCCACAGCGAGGCCATCCTGTCCCGGATCGGCGCCTTCCGGGATCTCGCCCGGGTCGGCGGCGACCATCATGAGCGGCTGGACGGCAAGGGCTATCCCCGGGGGCTCACCAAGGACGAGATCAGCCGGGAGACCCGGATCGTCTCGGTGGCGGACGTGTTCGACGCCCTGACCGCGGACCGTCCCTACCGCCGGGCCATGCCGGTCTCGAAGGCCCTCGGAATCATGACGGACGAGCTGGGCACGGCCTTCGATCCCGATTGCGTGGACGCCCTGCGGGTGGTCTTCGCCAGGATGGACGGAGTGGGGGCCTGGAGCGCCTCCTGACCGGCCATTTCGACAAAGCGCGTCGTGGGGCTTTGCCTCCGGCCCTTCGCCGCCTTATAAGCCTGCCATCGTCAACATCCGCGGCCTGACGGGCAGGGCTTTTCCCAAAGCCGCTCTCGGCCGCATCTTCGGAGGCCCCGATGGCCGGACATTCGCAGTTCAAGAACATCATGCACCGCAAGGGCCGCGCCGATGCGGTGCGCTCCAAGCTCTTCTCCAAGCTCGCCCGCGAAATCACCGTGGCGGCCAAGATGGGCATGCCCGATCCCAACATGAACCCGCGCCTGCGCGCCGCGATCCTCGCCGCCCGCGCCGAGAACATGCCCAAGGACAACATCCAGCGCGCCATCAACAAGGCCGCCGGCAACGAGGGCGAGAACTACGAGGAGATCCGATACGAGGGCTACGGCCCCGGCGGCGCCGCCATCATCGTCGAGGCTATGACCGACAACCGCAACCGCACGGCTTCCGACATCCGCTCCTACTTCACCAAGAGCGGCGGAAACCTCGCCGAGACCGGCGCGGTGTCCTTCATGTTCGACCGGGTCGGCCTCGTGGAGTTTGGGCCCGAGTCGACGGACGCCGACACCATGCTCGAAGCCGCCATCGACGCGGGCGCGGACGACGTGGTCTCCACCGAGAACGGCCATGAGGTCTATTGCGACCAGGGCTCCCTCAACGAGGTGACGAAGGCCCTGGAGGACAAGTTCGGCGAGCCGAAGGCCTCCAAGCTGGTCTGGCGGCCCCAGACTCCGGTGGCCGTCGACGACGAGGCCGGCGAGAAGCTCATGCGGCTCATGGAATCCCTCGAAGAGCACGACGACGTGCAGAACGTCTACGGCAACTTCGAGCTCTCCGAGGCCCTCATGCAGAAGATGGCGGGCTGATGTGAGCGAGCGCATCCGGATCCTCGGCCTCGACCCCGGCCTGCGCAACACGGGCTGGGGCGTCATCACCGTCGAGGGGACGAAGCTCTCCTACGTTGCCTGCGGGGTCGTGACCTCGGACGGGGACCTCGACCTGGCGCTGCGCCTCAAGCAGCTCCACGACCGGATCTCGGATGTCGTCAGGACCTGGACGCCCGACGAGGTCGCCGTCGAGGAGACCTTCGTCAACAAGGACGCGCAGGCGACCCTCAAGCTCGGCCAGGCCCGCGCCATGTCCCTGCTGGTTCCGGCCCTCTACGGCCTGCCGGTGGCGGAATACGGCGCCAATCAGGTGAAGAAGACCGTGGTCGGCGCGGGGCACGCCGAGAAGGACCAGGTGCAGGCCATGGTCAAGATCCTGCTGCCCAAGGCCGAGTTCAGGAAGGCCGACGCGGCCGACGCGCTCGCCATCGCGATCGCCCATGCCCACCACCGCAAGGCCCGGGCTTTGGCCGCGAGTCTTTAGGTGTTACAGGGATGCGCGCGTCATCCCCGGTGACCCGGATGGCCGGGAAGAGGATCCAAAGAAGCGTTGCGCTTGTCCTGGATTCCCTTCCCCTCCGCTTTCGCTCCGGCCGGGAATGACAGTGGGGAAACCCTCCGTGTCATCCCCGGTGGCTCGAAGAGCCGGGAAGGGGATCCATGGAGCAGCGCATGCGGGAAAGCTTCTCTCCACTACGCTCCGGCCGGGAATGAAACGAAGAAACAGGAGACGCTGGTGATCGGGAAACTCAAGGGCGTGGTGGATTCCTACGGCGAGGACTTCGTGATCCTCGACGTGCACGGCGTCGGCTATGTCGTCCACTGCTCGTCCCGGACGCTCCAGAACCTGCCGCCCACGGGCGAGGCCGCGACCCTCTCCATCGAGACCATGGTCCGCGAGGACATGATCCGCCTCTTCGGCTTCCGGTCGGATTCGGAGAGGGAATGGTTCCGGCTGCTCCAGAGCGTCCAGGGTGTGGGCTCCAAGGTGGCGCTCGGCATCCTCTCGGTGCTCGACCCCGGCGCCCTCGCAACCGCCATCGCGACCGGCGACAAGGCCTCCGTGGCCCGCGGCCCCGGTGTCGGGCCGAAGCTCGCCCAGCGCATCGTGTCCGAACTCAAGGACAAGGCGCCGGCCTTCGCGGCGGTCGACCCGGCCCTGATCCGCCTCACCGGCGCGGTCGAGGACAAGAGCGCCCCGGCTCCCGTGGCGGACGCTATCTCGGCGCTGGTCAACCTCGGCTATCCCCAGGTCCAGGCCTCCGCCGCCGTCGCGGCCGCCATGAAGCAGGCGGGCGACGAGGCCGAGGCCAAGACGCTGATCCGGTTAGGGTTGAGGGAACTGGCGCGGTGAGCCTCCCCTGTATCCCCGGCGGTTCGTCAGGGCCCCGAAGGAGATCCAAAGAAGCGTTGCGCTTGTCCGTGGATTCCCTTCCCCTGCGGTGACTGCGTCACCTCTGGCCGGGAATGACAGTGGGAAACCGCACCGTGTCATCCCCGGCGGCCGTAGGCCGGGAAGGGGATCCATGGAAGCGTGATCCCGCAGCATGGGTTCGCGTCGAGGCGTGTCCTTTAGGAAATGATGAGCGGGGTGCGACCCATCGACGTTCCTGTTTTGATCTTGTTAAGAATGGCGTATTAGATCACACACGCTTATATCGAGCCCCTGGAAGGTAAGCCTCTTTGACCGATTCCCGCCGCCTGCTCAGCCCCGAGAAGCGCGAGGACGACACCGATGCGTCGATCCGGCCGCTGTCGCTCGACGATTTCACGGGACAGAAGGCCGCGCGCGCCAACCTCCAGGTCTTCATCGATGCCGCGAAGGCCCGCGGCGATGCGCTCGACCACGTGCTCTTCGTCGGCCCGCCGGGCCTCGGCAAGACGACGCTGGCGCAGATCGTGGCGCGCGAGCTCGGCGTCAATTTCCGCTCGACCTCGGGCCCGGTGATCGCCAAGGCCGGCGATCTTGCGGCGCAGCTCACCAACCTCGAAGAGCGCGACGTTCTCTTCATCGACGAGATCCACCGCCTGAACCCGGCCGTGGAGGAAATCCTCTATCCGGCCATGGAGGATTACCAGCTCGACCTCATCATCGGCGAAGGCCCCGCCGCCCGCTCTGTGAAGATCGAGCTGCCGAAATTCACCCTCGTCGGCGCGACCACGCGCGCGGGCCTCCTGACGACTCCCCTGCGCGACCGCTTCGGCATCCCGATCCGGCTCGAATTCTATACCGTCGACGAGCTGGAGCTGATCGTCCGGCGCGGCGCCCGCGTGCTGGGCCTCGGCATGAGCGAGGACGGCGCGAACGAGATCGCCCGCCGCTCCCGCGGAACGCCCCGCATCGCCGGCCGACTGCTTCGCCGCGTCCGCGACTTCGCCATCGTGGAAGGGGTCCAGACCGTGACCCGCGACCTCGCGGATCGGTCGCTGCGTCTTCTCGACGTGGATCCCATCGGCCTCGACCTCATGGACCGCAAGTACCTGACCATGATCGCCTCCTCGTTCGGCGGCGGCCCGGTCGGCATCGAGACCATCGCGGCGGCGCTCTCCGAGCCGCGCGATGCCATCGAGGATATCATCGAGCCCTATCTCATCCAGAAGGGCTTCGTGCAGCGCACCCCGCGCGGCCGCATCCTCACCCCCCATGCGTTCAAGCATCTCGGCATCCCCGAGCCCACCCGCGAGACCCCGGCCCAGTTCGGCCTGTTCAACGGGGGCGACGATGAGTGAGGCGGCGGATCCCTGGCCCCAGCTGACCGGCCGCATGGCTGACGGCGCCCACATTCTCCCGATCCGCGTCTATTACGAGGACACGGACTTTTCTGCCCGGGTCTATCACGCGAGCTATCTGCGCTTCATGGAGCGGGGGCGCACGGAGCTCCTGCGGGCCGTGGAGGTCGCGCAGTCCGATCTTCATGCCGCGAACGGCGGCCTTGCCTTCGTGGTGCGCAAGATGACCATCGATTTCCGCGGCGGGGCCGTCATGGACGACGTGCTGACCGTCGTGACCCGCCCGAAGGAGATGCGCGGCGCCTCGATGACGCTGGCGCAAGAAGTCAGGCGAGGCGACGAGGTGCTCGTGACGGCCGACGTGGTCGTCGCTGCCGTAAGGGGAGGGCGGGCCGTGCGCATCCCGGACGACCTGCGGGCGATTTTGACGCCCGCCGCCGACACTTAAACCAAGCCTTAACCTTGCTCTGTGCCTAACTGACAACGGACCGGGACGATCTGCCTCGCCCAGCCGCGTGCCCTTATTTTCGACAGATTCAGGGACGAACGAGCAGGGGGTAAGAGAACAAGATTTTCCTAGACCATTCTGCGGGGGCTTCGGATGTCCCGAAGCTGCTTGAAGAGCGAGGACGAGATCAATGAATCCGGCTGATGTGGCCCAGGCCGTTCCTGTGGCGCACGACATGTCCCTGTTCGGCCTGTTCTGGCAGGCCCATTTCGTCGTCAAGCTCGTGATGCTGGGGCTGCTCAGCGCCTCCGTCTGGTGCTGGGCCATCATCGTCGACAAGACCCTGCTGTATTCCCGCACGAAGCGCGCCATGGACCGCTTCGAGGACGTGTTCTGGTCCGGCCAGTCCCTCGAAGAGCTCTTTCGCTCGCTCCAGAGCCGGCCCGCCACCGGGCTCGCCGCCGTCTTCGTCGCCGCCATGCGCGAATGGAAGCGCTCCTTCGAAGGCTCGGGCCGCTCGTTCCAGAGCCTGCCCCAGCGCATCGACAAGGTGCTCGACGTCACCATTCAGCGCGAGGTGGAGCGGCTCAACTCCCGCCTGACGGTTCTGGCCTCCATCGGCTCGGCCGGTCCCTATATCGGCCTCTTCGGCACGGTGGTGGGCATCATGAACTCCTTCACGTCCATCGCGGCCTCCAAGAACACGAGTCTCGCGGTGGTCGCGCCCGGCATCGCTGAGGCGCTCTTCGCCACGGCGATCGGCCTCTTCGCGGCCATCCCGGCGGTGCTCGCCTACAACAAGCTCCAGTCCGAGGTCGGCAAGCTGCAGTCGCGGCTGGAGGGCTTCGCCGACGAGTTCTCGGCCATCCTCTCGCGCCAGATCGACGAGCGCATCTCGCACGCGGCTTAAGGGGATCGACCGATGGCAATGATGGCAGGCGCAGCAGGAGGGGGCGGCAGACGCCGCAGGCGGTCCCGTCGCGGCGGCGCGATCAACGAGATCAACATGACGCCGTTCATCGACGTCATGCTGGTGCTGCTCATCATCTTCATGGTGGCGGCCCCGATGATGACCGCGGGCGTGCCCCTCGACCTGCCGCAGACGAAGGCCGCGCCGCTCAATTCGGACGCCAAGCCCGTGACGCTCTCCATCAAGGCGACGGGCCAGGTCTTCCTGGGCGAAACGGAACTGACGGACGAGGCGATCGTCGGCAAGCTCGCCGAAGTGGCGAAGCAGGGCTTCGACGAGCGCGTCTTCGTGCGCGGCGACAAGAAAGTCGATTACGGGCGCGTGGCGCAGGTCATGGCCATCGTGACGACGGCGGGCTACAAGCGCGTCGCGCTCGTGACGGAGGCCGATCAGCACTGATCGGCATGGGAACAAGGGGCAGACACAAGTGGCGTTGAAGCCGAAATTCAACTCCTCTGAACCCGGCATCTGGGTCTCGGGCGTCGCGCATGCGGCGCTGCTCGGGGCTGCCTTGATCAGCCTCTCCTTTGCGGAAAAGTTCCCCGAAGCGCAGGAAGGCATCCCGGTCGAGGTCATCACCGATAACCAGTTCTCCCAGATCACCAGGGGCGAGACCAACGCCAAGGCGCCGCAGCCCAAGCAGCGCGCCGACCGTGTCGCCGACAAGACCGAACTGCGCGATGCGGGCGAGGACAAGCGCGACGCGCCGGCTCCGCCCAAGCGCCCCGAAGAGATGAAGGTGGCCGACAAGGAAGAGCCCGTCCCGGCCCAACCCCCGCCGCCGCCTCCGCCCCCGAAGCCGTCCGAGGCCGACGCGAAGGCCAAGGCCGCGGTGGCCCGGAAGATGGCCGAGGCGAAAGCCGAGGCCGAAGCCATCGAGCAGGCCAAGGCGGCCGAGAAGGCGAAGGCTGAGGCGGAAGCCAAGGCCAAGGCGGAAGCAGAGGCCAAAGCCGAGGCCGAAGCCAAGCGGGTGGCCGAGGCGAAGGCCAAAGCGAAGGCCGAAGCGGAAGCCAAGGCGAAAGCCGAGGCCGAGGCCAAGAAGGTCGCCGAGGCGAAGGCCAAGGCGGAAGCAGAAGCCAAGGCCCGCAAGGAGGCTCAGCTCGCCAAGAAGCTCGACATGGGCGACCTGAAGCAGTTCCTCGACAGCAAGGAAAAGAGCCATTCCACCGGCGCGACCGGCGCGGAGGTCCAGAAGACCGCCTCGCTCGGCACCGCGACGGGATCGGCCGCGAAGCTCAATCCGAGCCAGCGCGACGCGCTCATGGGGCTTCTGCGGGAGCAGATCCAGCGCTGCTACACGGCGCCGATCAGCGCCTCGGGAGGGGACATGACCCCGCCCATCCTCGATATCCGCCTCAACCAGGATGGCTCGCTCGCCACCGAACCGACGGTGATGCGCGCCGGCGGCTCCGGCGCCGACCGCGCAGTGGCCGATGCGGCCCTGCGTGCCGTGCGGCGCTGTGCTCCCTACCGCGTTCCCGCTCAGTTCATGCAGTTCTACTCGGACTGGAAAGTGCTGAACGTCCAGTTCGATCTCTCCTGATCTTTAAGCCCATCACGCTTGAGACATGACCTCATGATAACTCGCCTCGTCTCCCGTCTTCTCGTCGCGCTTGCCATCGTCGTTCCCATGGCGGCGCTTGCTCCCGCCGCCCAGGCGCAGCTCTCGTTCCGGGTCGGTCCGGGCGGCCAGTTCCAGCCCATGCCGATCGCGATCGCCGATTTCTCGGGCGAGGGCGATCTCGGCCAGCGCGTGTCGGGCATCATCGCTAACAACCTGCAGCGCTCGGGCTATTTCGCGCCCCTCGACCGGTCTCGCTTCCCCGAGCGTCCGTCCTTCGATGCGGCGCCCCGATTCGATGCGTGGAAGATGGCCGGCGCCCAGGCGCTCGTGACCGGCCGCGTGTCCCGCGACCCGTCGGGACGCCTCAGGGCCGAGTTCCGCCTGTGGGACATCGACACCGGGCAGCAGCTCACCGGCCAGCAATACGTGACCGACGCCAATTTCTGGCGCCGCGTGGGGCACATCATCTCGGACGCGGTCTATACGAAGATCACAGGCTTCGGCGGCTTCTTCGATACCCGCATCGTGTTCGTGGACGAATCCGGCCCGAAGGAAAACCGCCGCAAGCGGCTCGCCATCATGGACCAGGACGGCGCCAACGTGCGCTTCCTGACCCAGGGCGACAACCTCGTGGTGTCGCCGCGCTACTCGCCCGCGACCCAGGACATCACCTACATGTCCCAGACCGAGGGGCAGCAGCCGCGCGTGCAGGTGATCAATCTCGAGACGGGCTCGCGCCAGGTCCTCGGCAACTTCCCCGACATGGCGTCCTCCCCGCGCTTCTCGCCGGACGGGCACCGCATCGTCATGAGCCTTCAGCAGGGCGGCAACGCCAACATCTTCATGATGGATCTCAACTCCCGCGCCACCACGCGGCTCACCTCCACGGCCGCCATCGACACCTCGCCGTCCTTCTCGCCGGACGGCAGCCAGATCGTGTTCGAGAGCGACCGCGGCGGGCAGCAGCAGATCTACGCCATGAACGCCGACGGCTCGAACCAGCGCCGCATCTCCTTCGGCGACGGCTCCTATTCGCAGCCGGCCTGGTCGCCGCGGGGCGATTACATCGCCTTCACCAAGCGCCATGCGAACGGCTTCGCCATCGGCATCATGAAGCCCGACGGATCGGGCGAGCGCATTCTCACGGAGGGCTTCCACAACGAGAGCCCGACCTGGGCGCCGAACGGCCAGTACATCCTGTTCTTCCGCGATCCGGGCGGGCAGGCGGGCGGCAAGCTCTACATGGTCGACATCACGGGCCGCGTGGAGCAGCCGGTTCCGACGCCGACCTTCGCGTCCGACCCGACCTGGTCCCCGCTGCTCAGCGAAGCACGCTGATTCCATCCGGTGCCATCCCCGGCGGTCCGCAGGACTGCGGGGATCCCTGCCGTCGCGCTTGTCCGTGGATTCCCTTCCCTGCGGTGACTGCGTCACCTCCGGCCGGGAATGACAACAGGAAGCGCTCCGTGTCATCCCCGGCGGCCGAAGGCCGGGAAGGGGATCCACGTTCAGGCTTAGTGCTCGGAACTCCCTCCGCCGCGTGTCCTTCCGGGAATGACAAAGGGCGCCCTGAGGCGCCCTTTGCGTTACGCTCCGCGCGGCGCGGCCGTCCCGGCCATCTCGTCCCTGTGCCCCTTGAGCTTGAAGGCGAGGACCAGAAGCGCGATGCCGAAGACCAGCGCATAGGCACCCAGCCACCAGGTCAGCACCACGGCGCCGACGAGCGGCGCGACCAGGAGCGCGATCCCGAACAGCACCGACACGATGCCGCTGAAGATCAGCCAGCCGCGGCCGAAGGCCGGGTCCAGCCTGAAGGCCGCGGCGATCATCAGGCCTCCGGTGATCAGGGACCAGACGGCCATCAGGGTGACGAAGAACAGGACGGTCAGCCCCGGCATGGCGAAGGCGATAATGCCCACGAGGATGTCGAGGACCCCCTCGAGGACCAGAAGCCCCCATCGCTGATGCTGGGACGCGGCCCTGACGCCCGCCACGATGCCGAAGACCCCGTCCACCAGCATGTAGGCCGAGAAGAACAGGACGAAGGACAGAATGGTCGCCCCCGGCCAGAAGAAGGCGATCAGGGCGAACAGGATGGCGAATACGCCGCGCAGGGCGATCGCCCACCAGTTCTGCGCCAGGAGCGAACTCATCGCCTCGACACGGTTGGAGGAATCATAGGGATTGGAAGCGCCGCCTGCCATGGTCGTCTCCTTCGCGAGGTACGCACGCCCTTGCTCTCTTTCAACGCCAAGCTTCGTCGCCGGTTTCCCTAGTCGGCGGGGATTCCTCCTCCCGGGCCCGCGCCAGCCGCCGCGCTTCGAGCTTGCGCCTGCGCAGGTGCGCGCGCCGCTTGAGGCGGATGGCCCGGATGAGGAGCGCGAGGCCGAGCCACATAAGGCCGATCACCACCGGCGAGACGATCAGCACCGGCAGGACGGTGATCAGGGCCGCCAGGGCCAGGAGCGCGGCCCCGATGATGGCGATGCTGCTGGCCTCCGTGGCCGTCAGCGAGCGGGCTCCGACCGCCCTGCCGACGCTGCTGCTCAGCGCCAGGGCGCCGGCCGCGAGCCTGCGGACGCCGCCCCGCTTGTGACGGTGGGGACTCCGGTGCGAGCGCATGTTCTTGGCCCGCTGGCGGCGGGACAGGAGGCCGGGAACGATCTCGGTGGCGTTCGCCAGATCCTCCAGGTACATCGCCTCCATGGACTCGGCGAAGGCCGTATCCTCGATCACCACGTCGAGCTCCCAGTTGGTGGCCCAGCTGGCGAGGTTGAGGTTGGTCGAGCCGACCCGCGCCCAGCGTCCGTCCGCCACGGCGGTCTTGGCATGGAGCATAGGGCCGTTCCACTCGAAGACCCGGATGCCGGCCTCGATCAGGGAGCGGTAGCCCGCCCGCACGATGGGCTGGAGGGCCGGCACGTCGCTCGATCCGGGGACCAGCAGGCGCACGTCCACGCCATCCCGGGCGGCTTCGCCCAGCGCCTGCACATAGGATGTCGTGGCGACGAAATAGGCGTCGGTGAGCCAGAGATTGCGCTGGGCGGTCGCGGCGATGAACTGGTCGACCCGGTAGGTGCGGAACATGCCCGGCTGCCCGCGGATGACCCGGGCTGCAACCAAGCCCATGGCCGGGATCGCGTCGGGGTCCGCGAGTTCCGATTTCGGGATCGCCCGCATGCCGGACAGGACCCAGCTCTCGGCGAAGGCCGCATCCAGGTCGGCCACCACCGGCCCTTCGAGGGAAATGCCCGTGTCGCGCCAGGGGTCGCTGTCCTTCCCGTCCCAGCTGTCGGAGATGCAGAGCCCGGACACGAAGCCGATGCGTCCGTCGACGGTGATCAACTTCCGGTGATTGCGCCGAATCCAGAAAGGATCGGTCAGGCGCGGCGGATTGAAGACGCGCGTCTCCACCCCCGCCTCCCGCATGCGTCTCCAGAACCCGGGGAGCGCCCGGAACGACGAGCCGAGCCAGTCATAGAGCACCCGCACCTTCACTCCGGCGCGCGCCCGCTCCATGAGGGCTTCGGCGAAGAGCCGTCCCGTCTCGTCGTCGGCGATGATGAAGTTCTCGAAATGGACGACGCGCGTGGCGGAGCGGATCGCCTCCAGCCAGGCCGGATAGTTCTCCTTCGAGTTCCTGAGCAGGGTCACGGCGTTGCCCAGGCGCAGATCGCTGTCGGCGATGCGCGCGAAGGCCCGTTCCAGGCGAGGATCGTTCAGGTCCTTGCGACGATGTCGTCCCAAATCCCCCAGCTGAGCAGTCATGATATCCATGACCTCCTAACGCGCGACGCCTGCATTCGGCATCAATCGGATCACGGTTATCCCTCTATTCCTGCCGCAAGGGAAAGAAAGAGGTCGCGGCGGCCCTGCATTCACATTGGGTTAACCCTAAGCCGAAGTTCCACAACTTGGCCATAATTCACCTTAATTCCGCAACCGCCCTCCAGGATCGACGGAACCTTCCCTTAACCATCCTCCCGATATGAAACACACAACGTTCGGCAGACGTATGTGTAAGGAGTATTGCCAATGATGACGTTGCGCGCCGTCAAGTTCGCCGCTGCCATCGTCCTCGCCCTCGGGGCGGCGGCGTGTTCGTCCAACAAAGATGGAATGGCCGATGCAGCCGGCGGCGGTTTCGGGGCAGGCGGGGCCGCGACCCCCGGCAGCGCCCAGGACTTCGTCGTCAATATCGGCGATCGCGTGTTCTTCGAGACCGATTCGACGGACCTGACCCCCACGGCGACCGCGACCCTCGACAAGCAGGCGCAGTGGCTGAACCGCTATCCGCAATACACCTTCATCCTCGAAGGCCACGCGGACGAGCGCGGAACGCGCGAATACAACTATTCGCTCTCCGCCCGCCGCGCCCAGACGGTCCGCGACTATCTCATCTCCCGCGGCATCAGCGGCTCGCGCTTCAAGACCGTGTCCTACGGCAAGGAGCGCCCGGTCGCGGTCTGCAACGACATCTCCTGCTGGTCGCAGAACCGCCGCGCCGTCACGGTGCTCAATGCGGGCGCCGGGGCGTAAGGCCGCAGGGCGAGCCCGATCATGAGGTCCGAAGGCGCCGTCGCGGTCTCGCCGTGGCGGCGCTTTTGTGTTATCGGCACCGGGCCATTCAAGGCCTCTCAAGCCCACACGGAAGCTCATATGTTTCGACGCCTGATCGTGTTTTTCGCCTTTGCGGCGGCCTTCGCGGCCCCTGCCGCGGCGCAGGATGCCGCCGATGCCATCGTGCGCATCAACCGGCTCGAAAGCCAGCTCCGGCAGATGTCGGGCCAGATCGAGCAGCTGCAATACGAGAACCGCCAGTTGAAGGAGCAGCTCCGCAAGTTCCAGGAGGACGTGGAGTTCCGCTTTCAGGAGGCCCAGGGCCGCGGCGGCTCCAAGGCTTCCCCCTCCACGACGACGCCGTCCCGTCCGGCGCAGCCCTCGCCCCAGGCCCAGCCTCAGCGCCGGAGCGATGCCTTCGATCCGTCCGAGGCGCCGAATGCGCCCGGCGCGCCCCGGCCTCTGGGCTCGACGCCTCCCTCCGCGCCTCTGGCCACCGCCGAGGCCGGGTCCATGCCGATGCCGAGCGGAGCGATCTCCGGGATCGGGGACCTGATCGAGGAGGACGAGGCGGCGGGCGACGCGCCCATGGATCTCACCCCGGCGGGCCGCACGGCGGCGCTCGCCCCGGCCGGCTCGGCTGCGCGTCCCGGCCCGAGCGTCGCGGCGACGAGCGTCGGCGATCCGCGTTCGGAATTCGAGACCGCCTATGCGCTCTTCGGCCAGAAGCAATATGATCAGGCCGAGATGGGCTTCCGCCGCTTCCTCCAGTCCAACCCTCGCGACAAGCTGGTGCCCGAGGCGACTTTCTGGCTCGGCGAAACCTATCTCCAGCGCGGCCGCTACCGCGAGGCCGCGGAGCAGTTCCTGAACGTCTCGGCCGAACATCCCGATGCCACCAGGGCGCCCGACTCGCTCCTGAGGCTTGGCGTCGCCCTCAACGGCATGGGGTCCCGGGACCGGGCCTGCGCCGTTTTCGCCGAACTCGACCGCAAGTACCCCCAGGCGTCGGCCAGCGTGCGCCAGGGCTCCGCGCAGGAGCAGAAGCGCAACAAGTGCAGCTGACGGGCTGACCTCCGGGCTCCGACCAAGCGTGTCCGACCCTTTGCCCGCCGATGCTTTTCCGTCCGCCGAGGATCTGGAGTACCGTTTCGCATCCCTCGGCAGGGCCAGCGGCATCGTCGCTGCCGTTTCCGGCGGCCCCGATTCGATCGCCATGATGCATCTGCTGGCCCGATGGAGCGCGAAAGCCTCCCGTCCTCCCATCCTGGTCGCCACCGTGGATCACGGCCTCCGGCCCGAGGCGGCTCGCGAGGCCGATTTCGTCGCCCACGAAGCGGAAAAGCTCGGGCTGCCCCATCGGACCCTCGCCTGGACCGGCGCCAAGCCGAAGACCGGTATCCAGGAGGCCGCGCGCGAGGCGCGCTATCGCCTCCTGACCGACTATGCCCGCAAGCAGGGGGCCTCCCATCTGGTGACGGCCCATACGCAGGACGACCAGGCCGAGACCGTGCTGATGCGGCTGGCCAAGGGGTCAGGCCTCAGCGGTCTGGCTGCCATGCGCCCGGAGCAGGGCAGGGAGGGCATCCGCCATGCCCGGCCGCTGCTGGACCGGCCCAAATCGTCCCTTCTGGACCTGTGCCGGAAGGAGGGCTGGCTCTTCGCCAGCGACCCCTCCAATACGGATGACAGGTTTGCCCGGGTCCGCTGGCGGAAGCTCATGCCGCTCCTGGCGGAGGAGGGGCTGACGGCCGGTCGCCTCGCCCGTCTCGCGGACAGGATGGCGCGGGCCGACGAGGCCCTGGACGCCAAGGCCCGGGAAGCCCTGAACGGCGCCGCGGTCGAGCCCGAGAGCGCGGGCTTCGCCTTTCGGGGATCCGTCCTCGCGGACGAGCCCTTCGAGATCGCCCTGCGGATTCTGGAGCAGGCCCTCGTCAGGGCCGGCCTGAGCCTCGAAAACAGCCGCCTGCAACGGCTGGAGGCCTGTGTTGGGCGCCTGAGGGAGGCGGTCGGGAACCGTGAGAACCTCAGCCTCACCGTCGCCGGGGCTCTCGTCCGCCTCGATCGATCCGGAAAGGTCGCCATCCGGCTGGAACCGCCGCGCCGCCGGGGCCGTTAGCCAAGTCTCTTAGCCAAGAGTCCCGGACGACGCCCCATGTGCGCCTCATTCCCTTGGCAAGGGGAAACGGTGTGCCTACATTGAGTTTAGCCGCGCGGGGAGATTTCCTCACGCTTCATCTCCCTCTGGGGCAGAACCTGATCCGATGAATTCAAATTTCCGCAACTTCGCCTTGTGGGTCGTTATCTTCCTTTTGGTGCTGGCGCTCGTGACCCTTTTCCAGAGCCCGGGCCACCGGGGCGGGGGCAGCGACATTGCCTATAGCCAGCTCCTCAGCGAAGCCGATTCCGGCCGCATCTCGAGCGTCGTGATCTCGGGCCCCGAGATCAGCGGCACCTACACGGATGGCCGCTCCTTCACGACCTATGCGCCGAACGACCCCATGCTGGTCACGAAGCTGCAGCAGAAGGGCGTGCAGATCACCGCCCGGCCGCAATCCGATTCGACCCCCTGGTTCATCGCCGTGCTGATGAACATCCTGCCGATCGCGCTCTTCATCGGCGCCTGGGTGTTCCTGTCGCGCCAGATGCAGAACGGGGCAGGGCGGGCCATGGGCTTCGGCAAGTCCAAGGCCAAGCTTCTGACGGAGGCGCATGGCCGCGTGACCTTCGACGACGTCGCCGGCATCGACGAGGCCAAGGAAGACCTGCAGGAGGTCGTGGAGTTCCTGCGCGATCCACAGAAGTTCCAGCGCCTCGGCGGCCGCATCCCGCGCGGCGTGCTGCTCGTCGGTCCTCCCGGCACCGGTAAGACCCTGACGGCCCGTGCCGTCGCGGGCGAGGCGAACGTGCCCTTCTTCACCATCTCGGGCTCCGACTTCGTCGAGATGTTCGTGGGCGTCGGCGCCTCCCGCGTGCGCGACATGTTCGATCAGGCCAAGAAGAACGCGCCCTGCATCATCTTCATCGACGAGATCGACGCGGTCGGCCGTCATCGCGGCGCCGGTCTCGGCGGCGGCAACGACGAGCGCGAGCAGACCCTCAACCAGCTGCTCGTCGAGATGGACGGCTTCGAGGCGAACGAAGGCATCATCATCATCGCGGCCACGAACCGTCCCGACGTGCTCGATCCGGCGCTGCTGCGGCCCGGCCGCTTCGACCGCCAGATCGTCGTGCCGAACCCCGACGTGGTCGGTCGCGAGAAGATCCTGCGCGTCCATGTCCGCAAGGTGCCGCTGGCGCCCGACGTGGATCTCAAGATCATCGCCCGCGGCACTCCCGGCTTCTCGGGCGCCGACCTGATGAACCTCGTCAACGAGGCGGCCCTGCTCGCGGCCCGTCGCGGCAAGCGCATCGTGACGATGCAGGAGTTCGAGGACGCCAAGGACAAGGTGATGATGGGCGCCGAGCGCCGCACCCTCGTCATGACCGACGACGAGAAGCGCCTGACCGCCTATCACGAGGCCGGCCACGCCGTCGTGGCGCTGAACGTGCCGGCGACCGATCCGGTCCACAAGGCAACGATCATCCCGCGCGGCCGCGCGCTCGGCATGGTCATGCAGCTGCCCGAGCGGGACAAGCTGTCCATGACCTACGAGCAGATGACCTCGCGTCTGGCCATCATGATGGGCGGCCGCATCGCCGAGGAGATGATCTTCGGCAAGGAGAAGGTGACTTCCGGCGCGCAGAGCGACATCGAGCAGGCGACCCGCCTGGCCCGCATGATGGTGACCAAGTGGGGCTTCTCGCCGGAGCTCGGCACGGTCGCCTATGGCGAGAACCAGGACGAGGTCTTCCTCGGCATGCAGATGGGCCGCCAGCAGAACGTGTCCGAGGCGACCGCCCAGAAGATCGACTCGGAGGTCCGCCGCCTCGTGGAGGCCGGCCTGAACGACGCCCGCCGCATCCTGACCGAGAAGGCGCACGAACTCGAGGCGCTCGCCCGGGGGCTGCTCGAATACGAGACCCTCACCGGCGACGAGATCCGCAATCTCCTCGACGGTCAGCCGCCGGTCCGGGATTCCGGCGAGACCATCACGCCGGTCCGCGGCTCCGCCGTCCCGACCGCAGGCCGAGGCCGGCCGCGGGAGAGCGACGGGGGCATGGAGCCCCAGCCGCAGGCCTGATGTGACCTGATGCCATAATCATAAGGAGCGCCCGCCGGCCCGGCGGGCGTTCTTTTTTGTGTACCCCAAGATCTCCAATTCAAAGGATCGCCCGAGTTTGGCATTGTAACAATTGCTTACCACATGTGATAAGCTGAGCTGGTCGGAAAGCCTTGACCCGGACCAGTGAGGTTGCTTTGAAAAAACAAAAGCGCGGATCGGCGCTACGGAACGCGGAGAAGAAGCACGTGCGGAAATACTTTGGGACCGATGGAATCCGGGGACGTGCCAATGGGATCATCACGCCGGAGCTCGCCCTCAGGGTCGGGCAGGCGGCCGGTCTCATGTTCCAGCGGGGTGAGTACCGCCACCGCGTCGTCATCGGCAAGGACACGCGCCTGTCCGGCTACATGATCGAGAACGCCATGGTGGCCGGCTTCACGTCGGTCGGCATGGATGTGCTGCTACTCGGGCCGGTTCCGACCCCCGCCGTCGCGATGCTGACCCGCTCCATGCGCTGCGATCTCGGCGTCATGATCTCGGCCTCGCACAACCCCTACGAAGACAACGGCATCAAGCTCTTCGGCCCCGATGGCTTCAAGCTCAACGACGAGATCGAGGGCGAGATCGAAGCCCTGATCGATTCGGATCTGACCCGGCGCCTTTCCGGATCCGCCGATCTCGGCCGCGCCAAGCGCATCGAGAGCGTTCATGCCCGCTACATCGAATTCGCCAAGCGCACCCTGCCGCGCCAGCTCGACCTGGAGGGCATGCGGGTCGTGGTCGATTGCGCCAACGGCGCCGGCTACAAGGTCGCCCCGGAGGCTTTGTGGGAGCTTGGGGCCGAGGTGATGTCCATCGGCGTGGAGCCGAACGGGTTCAACATCAACCACGAGGTCGGCTCCACGGCTCCCGACGCCCTGATCAGCAAGGTGCGGGAGCTGCGCGCGGATGTCGGCATCGCCCTCGACGGCGACGCGGACCGCGTCCTGATCGTGGACGAGAAGGGCCACAAGGTCGACGGCGACCAGCTCATGGCCGTCGTGGCCCGCTCCTGGAAGGAGGATGGCCGCCTGGCACAGCCTGGCATCGTCGCCACGATCATGTCCAACCTGGGCCTCGAACGGTATCTGGGCGGCATCGGCCTCGATCTCGTGCGCACGGCCGTTGGCGACCGCTACGTGCTCGAGCATATGCGGGCGCACGGTTTCAATCTCGGCGGCGAGCAGTCCGGCCACATCATCATGTCGGACTATACCACGACCGGCGACGGGCTGATCGCGGCCCTTCAGCTTCTGGCCGTGGTGAAGCGCATGAACCGGCCGGTCTCGGAGGTCTGCCACTGCTTCGAGCCTCTGCCGCAGGTGCTCAAGAACGTGCGCTACAAGGAAGGCAAGCCCCTGCAGGAGGCCTCGGTCATCAAGGCGATCGAAGCCGGGCGGCAGCTTCTGGGTGCGGCCGGCCGCCTCGTGATCCGCCCCTCGGGCACGGAGCCCGTCATCCGCGTCATGGGCGAGGGCGACGACGGGGATCTCGTCAACCGTGTCGTGGACGACGTGGTGGATGCCGTGTCTCAGGCCGCCTCGCGGGCCGCGGCGTAAGACAGAGTATCTCTGCTTCTCGAGCAAGGGCACGGACGGTGCATCGTCCGTGCCCTTTTCGTATGCGGGCGTCAGAGGCCCAGCGGCATCCTGATCGGGAGAGCTATTTTTCACTCACATGGAAACAGCTCTAAAGCCGTCCCTTGATTCCGAACGAAACCAGGAGCGACTGGTGGTCCGCGCCGGCCGAAGGCTTGGGCGCGCGGTCGAAGCCCGGCGGATCGAGGTCGAACTCCTTCGTGCCTCCCTTGGCCTCGAAGAAGCGCTGCGCCTCGGCTCTCCAGGTCAACGAGATGCGATCGGTGACGGCAAGCTCCGCCCCGAGCGAGGCGCCCGCCATCACGGTCGGGCTGAAGGCCTCCTTGAAGAGCGCGATGTCGACGTGGTTGTCCTTGTCCCGAACGCCGACGAGCGGGCTCCCGATCAGCTCGGCCGTGACGGTGAGCGGACCGGACCCGTAGCGGAACCCCAGGCCGAGATAGGGAATATGCCACCATTGCTGGTAGGCGATCTGAAGTTCGCCGGCCTCGAACGATCCGATGTCGTCGCGAAACCCGTTCGTCGAATAGATGTAGGACCCTCCATAGGCGTCCCACTTCATGGTGAGGAAACGGTAGCCGGCCAGGGCGCTCACCGACCAGGGCCCGGTCTCCATGAGACGGGCCGAGGCGCCCAGGTCGATCTGGTAGGCCTTCGCCAGGCGGGTGTCGCCGTGGTGCGACCAGTCCGACCAGCTCTCGAAGCCCCTGTAGCCGAACAGCCAGTCGTAATCATCCATGGCATTGTCCGACGACAGATGGGTCCAGCCGCGTCCCCTCAGGGTCAGCCAGTCCAGGGCCTGATAATTCAGGCTCCCGCCGAGGACGAAGGCGCGGTCGATCTGCCAGTTGAGCTGGCTCAGCTTCGAGCCGTCGCCCGGGATGTTGTAGACGAGCTCACGGGACATGCCGGTCAGGTAGCCGCCGGTCACTTCGGCGCTGAGGCCGGATGCCGTGAAGAGGGGAGCTACGCGCTGGGGCGAGAGATCGGCGGCCGATGCGCCGTCCCATGCGGACAGGGACAGCAGGAGAGCCAGACCCAATCCTGAACGGCGGCGCAGCGGGGCGGGAGGGCAGCGATGCATGGAGTTCTGGGGCGGCATGGCGGTTGACCTGGAAGCGCCATGCTGAGGCGTTTCGCCCCCAAATGCAATTGCGGGTGCCGGAGATCGTCAGCCGTTCGGTGTTGGGGATGGGCTAGTGTCGTAACGTAATACAATAACATCGAAGATTAATGGTTAAGCTTGTACTTGAGCGTTAACGATATCTTCAATAAATTCCTCTGCGAATCACCGCAGAGGCTTTGATGCTCGACCCCATCAATCCCACTCTCAATCCGTCCCAGGCGATCCAGTTCAACGCTCTCGCGTCCGCGGAGATGTCCCGGGTCTCGCAACCTTATGTGCAGCAGGGGAAGGCCCAGAGCGTCGAGCCGGCCACCCTGCAGCCGGTCGTGGAGCCGTCCGGCCCCACTCCCCTGGAGATCTGCCGGGCTCAACTGAACGCGGAAAGCATGGTCGCCGCCGTCCTGGGGCTCAGGAGCTATCAGATCAGCGTTTTCGTGAACGCGGGACGCTACGGGTTCTGAAAATCGCTCTTGCTCGGAAGCTAAGAAGCCCCGGCGAAGGATCGCACGGGGCTTCTTGCGTTTTCGGGCTGGAGCATCGGATCACTCCGATGCCCATCAGCGACCAAGCGTCTCCGGTCACTCCGCCGGATGGGCCGGGGGCTGGGGCGCGGCGCGCGGGCCCAGATCCTCTCCATGAGCGCGCTGGCCCGTCTGCGCACGCAGCTTGTCGAGCATCTCGCTCACGTAGGTGGCGGGCTTGGTGAAGCCGCCGATGAGCAGATAGATCGACGGCACCACGAGCACGGTCAGCAGCGTCGACAGGGTCACGCCGCCGACGATGACAGAGCCGATGGCATTGCGCGCTTCCGCGCCCGCTCCCGTCGACCAGGCCAGGGGGATCGCGCCGCCGATCATGGCGATCGAGGTCATCAGGATCGGCCGCAGACGCAGCACGGAAGCCTCGATCACCGCATCGCGCACGGAATATCCGCGCTCGCGCAGCTGGTTCGAAAACTCCACGATCAGAATGCCGTTCTTCGTCATGAGGCCGATGAGCAGGATCATGCCGATCTGGCTGTAGATGTTGAGCGACTGGCCGGTGATCGCGAGCGCCGCCAGACCACCCGTGACCGCGAGCGGCACGGTGAGCATGATGATGAAGGGGTTGATCCAGCTCTCGAACTGCGCCGCCAGCACCAGGAACACCACGAGCAGCGCCATGCCGAACGTGACGTAGATCGCGTTCGAGGATTCACGGAAGTCCTTCGACTGACCCGTGTAGCCGATGCGCGCTTCGGCCGGCAGGTTGTCGTGCACGATCTGCTCGAGCGCCGAGAGGCCTTCGCCGATGGACGCGCCCGGCCGCAGGGACGACTGGATCGTGATCGAGCGCAGGCGGTCGGTCCGGTTCAGGGTCTGGGGCGCTGCGGATTCCGTCAGCATCACGAAGGACGAGAGGGGCACCAGTTCGCCGCCCCCGGAGCGGATGAAGGTATTGGTCAGATCGTTCGGCGTCGCGCGATCTTCCGGACGGCCGCGGATGATGACCGGATATTCCTCGCCGCGACTGACGAAGGTGGAGATCTGCGTCTCGCCGAACATCAGTTCGAGCGTGCGGCCGATATCCTCGACCGACACGCCGAGATCCGCCGCCCGCGCCCGGTCGATCTGCACACGGATGTCGGGCTGGGATTCCTTGTAGTTGGAATCCATGTTGACGAAGAGGCCCGTCTCCTGGGCCTTCTGCATCACGATATCGCGCCACTCGCGCAGGGTGTTGTAGTCCGGGCCGCCGAGCACGAACTGGATTGGCTGCGACAGGCCGCGCTGGCCGAGCGATCCGGGATTGATCGGGAAGGCGCGGGCGCCGGGGAAGTTCGACACCTTGGTGAAGAGCTCCTGCGTCAGGTCCTGCTGCTTGACCTTGCGCTGATCCCACGGAACGAGGCGCACGATGATGAATCCCGCATTGACCGGGGAGGGGCGCGCGAAGCCCGGAGCGACCTGACTCGTGACCGAGCCGACGATGCCCTTCTCCTGATAGGGAATGAGCTGGCGCTCGACCTCCTTCACCCGCTCGCGGGTATAGTCGAGACTGGCACCTTCGGGCGCCGAGACCTGGATGATGATCGCTCCGCGGTCCTCGGTCGGCGAGAATTCCTTCGGCACGCTCTGGAACAGTCCGTAGGCCGAGAGCGACACCACGACGCCCATGGCCAGGATCACGAGGGGAGCCTTGAGGGCCCGCGACAGGATCCGGCGGTAGACGTTGTTCATGCCCGTGAAGAAGGGCTCCGTCATGAGCTGGATGCGGCCATGGGCCGGCACCATCAGCTTGGAGCAGAGCATCGGGGTCAGAGTGCGCGCCACCACGCCGGAGAAGAAGATCGAAGCCGCCAGTGTAATGGCGAATTCGCGAAAGAGCTTGCCCGTATTGCCGGTCATGAAGGCGAGCGGCACGAACACGGCCATGAGCGTCGCGGTCGTGGCGATGACCGCGAAGCCGATCTCCCGCGCGCCGTCGAAGGCGGCGAGGAGGGGCGGCTGTCCTTCCTCGATGCGCCGGTGAACGTTCTCGATTTCCACGATGGCGTCGTCCACCACGATGCCGATGGCGAGCACGATGGCGAGCAGCGTCAGCACGTTGATCGAGGCGTTGAAGTAGCTCATCACCATGAAGGCCGCGACGATCGACACCGGGATCGCCACCATGGCCACGATGGTGGAGCGCCAGTCGCGCAGGAAGAGCAGGATCACCAGGATCACGAGGGCCAAACCCTCGACAAGGGTGTGCAGCACGCCGTCGATCGACGCGCTGATGAACCGGCTCTCGTCGTAGGAAATCTCGGCCGAGGTGCCGGGCGGCAGGGAGTCTTTCAGCTTGGCGAGTTCCTCCCGCACGCCGTCCGCGACCGCGAGCGTGTTGGCGGTCGACTGACGCACGACGCCGAGACCCACGGCGGTCTTGCCGGAATCGTAGAACTCGAAGCGGGTGTCCTCCGCGCCGACCTCCACGCGTGCGACCTCGCCGAGGCGCACGAGATAGCCGTTCTTGTTGGAGACGATGACCTGCTCGAAGTCGCGCGGATTGGCCAAGCGGGAATCGGTCTTGACGGTGAACTCGCGCTGAGAGGATTCGATGCGCCCGCCGGGAAGCTCCACGTTCTGCTTCTTGATGGCGCTTTCGATGTCCTGAACCGTCAGGTTGCGGGCAGCGAGCGCGGCGCGATCGACCCAGAGGCGCATGGCGTAGCGCCGCTCGCCCGCGAGATACACGTTGGCGACGCCCGGCACCGTCGAGATGCGGTCCACGTAAACGCGCTTCAGGAAGTCGCTGAGCTCGAGGGCGTCGAAGGTCGTGGAGGTCACGCTCACCCACAGGATCGCGGAGGCGTTGTCGTCCACCTTGCGGATGACGGGCTGGTCGACGCCGTCGGGCAGGCGTCCCACCACGCGGAACACGGCGTCGCGCACGTCGGAGGTAGCGCCCTCGGGGTCGCGCGACACGTCGAACTCGATCGAGACGGAGGAGCGCTCGTTCTGGCTCTGCGAGTTGATCTGGCGGATGCCCTCGATGCCGGCCACGGCGCCTTCGATCACTTCCGTGACGCGGCTCTCGATGACCTCGTTGGACGCGCCGCGATAGATCGTCGAGACCGACACCACCGGCCGGTCCACGCTCGGATACTCGCGCACGGGCAGGTTGATGAGCGAGGCGAGGCCACCCACGATCAGCAGCAGGCTGACCACGATGGCGAAGACGGGGCGGCGGATGAAGAGGTCGGAAACCTGCATGGCGATGTTCGATCCCGATGGGGTCAGATCGTCTCAAACTGTGGAGCCTTGCCATCCCGGCCCGAGCGTGAGCGGAGGGTAAGGGGATCCGTGGTCTGCTGGTGAATGGATCCCCGTGCCGGTCCTGCGGACCGCCGGGGATGACGCGAAACCGATTACTTCCGCTCGGCGGCCTGGGCCGTGCCGATCACTTCCGGCACGTTCAGCGAGCTTCGGGAGGGCTGCTCTCGGGTCGCGGCTGGCGCGGGCTGCGGCGCGGGAGCGCCGGAGCCGAGAGGGCGGGGGCTGACCTCGCCGCCAGGGCGCACGCGCTGGACGCCCAGCACGACGATGGTCTCGCCGGGCTGCAGGCCTTCCACCACCTCGACCTTGCCGTTCTGGCGCTGGCCGATCCTGATGACGCGGCGCTCCACCTTGTTGTCCTTCACGGGGTAGACGATCTGGCGAAGGCCCTCGCTGACGATGGCCTCCTCCGGCACCACGACGGCGTCGTCCTTCACGGTCACCTCGAGGGCAACGGACAGGAACATGCCGGGCTTGAGGGCCTCGTCGGGGTTGTCGAATTCGGCGGTCAGGCGCACCGTGCGGGTCGTCTGCTCGACCCGGGGATCGATGGTGGAGACGGTGCCCGTGAAGGTGCGGCCCTGATAGGCCACGGAGGTGGCCTTGACCGTCTGGCCCGGCTTGAGGCGGCCGAGCAGGTTCTCCGGAACCGCGAAGTCGAGCCGCACGCGGGAGAGATCGTCGAGGGAGGTGATCCGGGTGCCGGGGGCGATATAGGCGCCGAGCGAGACGGAGCGGGTGCCGACCCGGCCCGCGAAGGGAGCCCGGATGATGAGGTCTTCCAGTCTCGCCTCGGCGGCCCGGCGCTGGGCCTGAGCCGAGGCGATCGAGCCCTCCAGGGACTTCATCTGGGCGGTCAGGTCCTCGACCTGCGCACTGGTGCCGGCGCCCGTGCGGCTCAGCGCCTGGGCGCGCTCGAGCTTGATCGCGACCTCGTTCTTCAGGGCGACTGCGCGGTTCGCCTCCGCAACGGCCTGTTCGATGGCCGCGCGACGCTCGGCGGCGTCGAGCTGGACCAGCATGTCCCCGGCCTTGACCTTCTGGCCTTCGTCAAACCCGATCTGGTCGATGACCCCGGCTACCTTGGCGGTGACGATGATGGACTCGTAGGCACGCACCGTGCCGACCGACTCCCGGGTTTCCACGATCCGCCCGGTCTTCACCGTGTCGACCTCGACCGGAGCAGGACCCGAGAGGCCCCCACGTCCGCCGCGTCCGCCGGGGGCGGCCGCCTGCTGGGCGGGCTTGGCCATATAGGCGCCGATGACCGGCACATTGGCCAGATAGCCGCCCTGATAGGCCTGCCAGCCGCCAAAGCCCGCTGCCCCCAGCACGGCGATGACAGCGAGTTGACCGGACACACGCATGCTCGCTCCTTAATCCGTCTTTCCCGATCTTCAATGTCGGAGTTGTCCTAGCACAACCCGGGCCAGGCGCTGCGACCATAATGCAGCAAACACAATGTTTTGTATTACGATTTTGTAATCTGCCGCGCTTGTGAAGATCGATGCCGCATCGTCGGGCTCAATGGACAGCAAGCTCGGCAATGTTCGTATTTTGTTCTATAAAAAGATTCATATTTCGATACGATGTGGACCATTGGTGAGCTTTTTGAACGCACAGCAGCGGGAGCGCAGGGAAGCCCGCCGGGCCTTCGCCATTGCCCGTCTGGAGCTGCGCCGCCTGTGCATCGCGATCGCCCTCAGGCGGTTCAATCCGGGGCAGCCCCGCCTTCCGGCAGGGCACTACGGCCGTGCTGTCATCAATCATAGATACGGGGTGCCTCAGAAATGAAGGGAGAGCCTAGACATAAATATTTTGGTGACACGATGAGCGATCGCATCGTGCAGGTCGCGAACGAATTGTCGGTCGATGCCGTCGGCATGCGGCAGATCGTTCCTGGCGGACGCCACGGCTTCGGGCTCGAAGGCGAGGCGCTGACCGACGATGTCCGCCGCTGCATCGCCGAGCTGTTGTCGCGTGGCGCAGTCCCCGTCGCGGGCGGAGGAGACACCGGTTATGACCGGATCGTGCAGCCGCAATACGGCGCGACCCCGGAAGAGATCATCGAAAACGTCGTGTGCGAATGCCTCGCCAAGGGCACGAAGGACGAGGACCCCGGCGGTCTCTGGTTCGCGCTGCCGAGGATGTGCGAGACACGCTGGACGTGACATCTGTCCCGTCCGTCATGGGTCATGATGACGACGCCATGCGATCTCCCTGCATGGTGAAAATGCCGAATTGTCTTGACCGAATTCGCCTGCTCCATCATACCGGTCGGCGGGACACTCCTCCCCACCGAGGAGCGCCCATCTGGAAGGATGGAGTAACATGACGGATATGCCCGCCGCGCGCCCGCGCGCACCTTTCTTTTCGTCCGGCCCCTGCGCGAAGCGCCCCGGATGGTCTCTTCAAAATCTCAAAACCGATTCACTCGGCCGCTCGCATCGCGCGAAGCTCGGCAAGGCGCGCCTGAAGCTCGCCATCGATCTCACCCGCGAGGTTCTGGAAGTGCCGGCCGACTACCGGATCGGCATCGTGCCCGCGTCCGATACCGGCGCCGTGGAGATGGTCCTGTGGTCGATGCTGGGCGCGCGCCCCGTCGACATGCTCGCTTGGGAAAGCTTCGGTGAAGGGTGGGTCACCGATGTGGTCAAACAGCTCAAGCCTGATGATGCCCGCGTCATCAACGCCCCTTACGGCGAGCTTCCCGATCTCTCGAAGGTCGACACCAAGACCCGCGACGTGGTCTTCACCTGGAACGGCACCACCTCCGGCGTGCGCGTCCCGAACGCGGACTGGATCGCGGCGGACCGCGAGGGCCTGACCATCTGCGATGCGACCTCCGCGGCCTTCGCGCAGAAGCTCGATTTCGCCAAGCTCGATGTGGTCACCTTCTCGTGGCAGAAGGTGCTGGGCGGCGAAGCGGCTCATGGCATGCTCATCCTCTCGCCGCGCGCGGTCGAGCGTCTCGAGAGCTACAAGCCTGCCTGGCCGCTGCCGAAGATCTTCCGCATGACCAAGGGCGGCAAGCTGATCGAGGGCATCTTCCAGGGCGAGACGATCAACACGCCCTCCATGCTGGCGGTCGAGGACTATATCGATGCGCTGGAATGGGCGAAGTCCATCGGCGGCCTGAACGCGCTCGTGGCCAAGGCCGACGCCAACGCGAAGGTCATTGGCGACTGGGTCGCGAGGACGCCCTGGATTGCCAACCTTGCAAAGGATCCGGCGACCGCCTCGAACACGAGCGTCTGCCTCGCCATCGCCGACGCGGACGTGGTCGCCAAGGGTCCCGAGGCCGTGGCGCAGGTCGCCAAGGGCATCGCGTCCACCCTCGACAAGGAAGGCGTCGCCTTCGATATCGGCGCCTATCGCGACGCGCCTCCCGGCCTGCGCATCTGGTGCGGCGCCACGGTCGAACAATCCGACCTCGAAGCCCTGACGCCGTGGCTCGACTGGGCCTTCGCCCAGGAGAAGGCGAAGCTCGCGAAAGCGGCCTGACGCTCGAAACATCGTCCCGGATCGCGGCTCCGCCGCGTCCGGGCTCTCATCCGACAAGCCAGATTTTCAGTACGATCCCGGCACGCGTCGCGCTTGAGCCGGGATGACGCCAAAGGTGCACCATGCCCGCTCCCCGCGTTCTCATTTCCGATGCCCTCTCGCCCGCCGCCGTGCAGATCTTCAAGGATCGCGGCGTCGAGGTCGATTTCCAGCCCGACCTCGGCAAGGACAAGGACAGGCTCGCGGCCGTCATCGGCCAGTATGACGGCCTCGCCATCCGGTCCGCCACCAAGGTCACGGCCAAGATCCTCGAACAGGCCAAGAACCTGAAGGTGATCGGCCGCGCCGGCATCGGCGTCGACAATGTCGAGATTCCCGCCGCCACGGCGAAGGGCATCATCGTCATGAACACGCCCTTCGGCAATTCCATCACCACCGCAGAGCATGCCATCGCGATGATGTTCGCGCTCGCGCGCCAGATCCCGCAGGCCGATGCGTCGACTCAGGCCGGCAAGTGGGAGAAGAACCGCTTCATGGGCGTCGAGCTCACCGGCAAGGTGCTCGGCGTGATCGGCTGCGGCAATATCGGCTCCATCGTGGCCGATCGCGGCATCGGCCTGCGCATGCGGGTCATCGCCTACGATCCGTTCCTGTCGCCGGAGCGCGCGATCGAGCTCGGCGTCGAGAAGGTGGAACTCGACGAACTTCTGCGCCGGGCCGACGTCATCACCCTGCACGTGCCGATGACCGAGAAGACGCGCAACGTCCTCTCGGCGGAGAATATCGCCAAGACCAAGAAGGGCGTTCGCATCATCAACTGCGCCCGCGGCGGCCTCGTCGACGAGGTGGCCCTGCGCGCGGCTCTCGATTCCGGCCACGTGGCCGGCGCGGCTTTCGACGTGTTCTCGGAGGAGCCCGCGACCAGCAATCCTCTCTTCGGCCATCCCAACGTGGTCTGCACGCCGCATCTCGGCGCTTCGACCAGCGAAGCGCAGGAGAACGTGGCCCTTCAGGTGGCCGAGCAGATGTCGGATTACCTGCTCCAGGGCGCGATCCAGAACGCGGTGAACTTCCCGTCGATCACGGCGGAGGAAGCGCCGCGCCTGAAGCCCTTCGTGGCGCTCGCCGACAAGCTCGGCTCGTTCCTCGGCCAGCTCACGGAAGCGCCGATCAAGGGCATCCGCATCGAATACGAGGGTGATGTCGCGGAGATGAACACCCGCGCGCTCACCTCAGCCGCCGTAACCGGCGCGCTGCGTCCCTTCCTGCAGGACATCAACATGGTGTCCGCGCCGGTCGTCGCGCGCGAGCGCGGCATCACGGTGGAAGAGGTGAAGCGCGAGAGCGCGGCGCGCGATTACGAGAGCTTCATCCGCATCACCGTCGTTGCGGAAGACACCGCGCGTCATGCGGGCGGCACCGTGTTCCAGGACGGCAAGCCGCGCGTCACGGAGATCCGCGATATCGCGGTCGATGCCGAGTTCGCTCCGAACATGATCTACGTTCGCAACGACGACAAGCCCGGCTTCATCGGCCGCTTCGGCACGCTGCTCGGCGAGTCCGGCGTGAACGTCGCCACCTTCGCGCTCGGCCGCGACAAGCCGGGCGGCGACGCCATCTGCTTCGTCTCGGTGGACGAACCCGTGACGGACGAACTCCTGCGCAGGATCGAGGAGATCCCGCAGGTCAAGCGCGCCCGCGCCGTACGGTTCTGAGGAGAGGGGCCATGACGGAAGCCCTGCCGCAGCGGTTCATCCTGACGCTTGCCTGCGCCAACCGGCCCGGCATCGTGGCTGCGGTGGCGGGGCATCTGTCGGATGCGGGTCTCAATATCCTCGACGCGCAGCAATACGACGACACGCAGGCCGACCGCTTCTTCATGCGTGTCGTCTTCGATCCCGTGGCCGGCAAGGCCGACATCGAGGGCCTGAAGACCGGCTTCGCGCCGGTGGCCGAGCGCTTCGGCATGACATGGACCATGCGCGACCAGAACGTGCCGCGCCGGGTCATGCTGATGGTCTCGAAATTCGACCACTGCCTGGCCGATCTGCTCTATCGCTGGCGCATCGGCGAGCTTGTCTTCGAGCCCGTCGGCATCATCGCCAATCATCCGGCCGAAACCTACAATCATGTGGGCCTGGGCGATCTGCCGTTCCACCATCTGCCCGTGACCAAGGAGACGAAGCTCGAGCAGGAGGCGAAGGTCTGGGAAGTCGTCCGTGACTCGAAGGCCGATCTCGTGGTGCTCGCGCGCTACATGCAGGTGCTCTCGGACGGACTCGCGGCGAAGCTCTCGGGCCGCTGCATCAACATCCATCACTCGTTCCTGCCGGGCTTCAAGGGCGCCAAGCCCTACCATCAGGCCCATGCCAGGGGCGTGAAGCTGATCGGCGCGACCGCGCACTACGTGACGTCCGATCTCGACGAGGGGCCGATCATCGCCCAGGACGTGGAGCCGATCACCCATCGCGACACGCCGGACGATCTGGTGCGCAAGGGACGCGACATCGAGCGCCGCGTTCTCGCCCGCGCCGTACGCTATCATCTGGAAGACAGAATCCTGCTCAACGGCCGCAAGACTGTCGTCTTCGCCGATTGATCCATCGTGCCCGAGGCGGGGTCCCCTCCAGAACGCCCGCCCGGCGCCTCAGCCGTGAGACGGCAGGGCGTGATGGGGCACGCTCGCGTGGTGCTGTGCCCCGTCGCTGCGATGCGCAACCGCGCGATGCCGGGCGACGTGCGCTGTCGTCCTCATTCTCGGAGCGGGAGCCGTCGAGCCCGTCGCGGCGGGGGTCTGGGCCGCCTGCGCGGCGGCTGCCCGCTGCTGCTGGTCGTATTGCTCCCAGGCCCTGTAGGGGTTGTCCGGCTCGGCCGCCAGGGCCGTCGATGCGATTCCGAACGTCATCAAAGCGATGCCGAGGATCGATGCATGTCTCATGATGGCCTCCATGGATGCTGCGCCGGTGGTGTCGGCGCGCAGTTCTGGCCCTCATCGCGAAAACGCTATCACCCAGGGGGAGCCGCCGGAATTCACAACATGGCGACTCCGGTCCAGCCTCGCGTCAGCGGATCTTCCGCTCCGAAAGCCAGATGCCGCCGAGAACCAGCGCCAGCCCCAGCGCGTGGTAGAGCGCGAAGGGCTCGCCCAGCAGCATGACCGCGAGGAGCGCTCCGAAGACCGGCACGAGATTGACGAAGAGGCCCGCCCGCGCGGGACCGATCAGCTCGACACCACGGATGAAGAAGACCTGCGAGACCAGCGAGGGCGCGAGGCCGACGTAAAGCAGGATGACCCAGCCCTTCGGAGTCGGCCACTGGACCGTGCCCTGGGCGATCTCCAGGCCGATGAGCGGCAGGGAGGTCAGGAAGGCCACCACCGCCATGGCGGTGAAGAACACGAGACCCGGAACGGCGGGGCGGTGGCGCAGGCCCAGCGTGTAGCCCGCGTAGAACAGGCAGGCGATCAGCATCCACACGTCGCCGATGTTGAGCGCCAGCGTCCTGAGGACCTCGAGATCCGCCTTGACCGACACCAGGACCACGCCCAGGATCGTGACGATCATGCCCAGCACCTGCAGCGGGATCACCCGCGCGCCGAAGAACAGGGCCATGCCAAGGAGCACGAGCACCGGAATGGCGCCCTGGAAGATGGTGAGGTTGACGGCGCTCGTGTGATGGGCGGCCGCGTAGAAGAGCGCGTTGAAGGCCGTGAAGCCGAAGGCGCCCATGAAGAACGTGAACAGCCAGCGGGACCGGATCCCCGGCCATTCGGTCACGACCTGCCGCCCGAGGAGCGGCAGCAGGACGGCCACCACGATCACCCACCGCAGGCAGGTGAGCGCCATCGGCGAGACCTCGCCAACGGCCAGACGGCCGGCGATCGCATTGCCGCCCCACATCAGCGCGGTGAGGGCCAGCAGCAGATAGGCCTGCCCCCACAGAGCTTTCCAAAGCGAATGCAGAAATTTCATGGAGGGCCGGACCTCATGGCGCTTGCTGCCGCGCATGGTTTCGCTAAACCGGCACGGAACGGAGGCGTGTGACGCTTATGGCCTTAAGGTTTCTGGTGGTGGAGGGCAATACGCGGGGTGCAAGGCAGGCCCACAGGCAGGCCTATGGACTCATGCCGTCGGAGTCCTATGCGGCGGTGCTGCAGGAGATCGAGCGCGACTCGATCTGCGACATCGCCTTCCCGGCGGACGAGGGGGCGAACCTTCCCGACGCGGCGGGGCTCGAATCCTATGACGGCATCGTGCTGACCGGCTCGCACCTCAACATTTACGACCGCACGCCCGACATCACGCGCCAGATCGACCTCATGCGGTCGATCTACGCCTCGCGCACACCCACCTTCGGCTCCTGCTGGGGCATTCAGGTCGCGGCCATCGCGGCAGGCGGGGACGTGATCGCCAATCCCCTCGGCCGGGAGGTCGGGTTTGCCCGGCGCCTGACGCCGACCGAGGAGGGGCGGACCCACCCGCTGCTCGCGGGCCGCCCAGTGGCCTACGACGCGCCGGCGATCCACCTCGACATGGTCTCGGTCCCGCCGGGCGACTGCACGATCCTGGCCTCCAATGCGGTATCTCCGGTTCAGGCGGCGGAGATCCGTGCCGAGGGTGGCGTGTTCTGGGGCGTGCAGTACCACCCGGAATTCAGCCTCAAGGAACTTTCCGTCATCCTGGGGCGGCGCACCGAGATCCTGGTGCGGGAAGGCTTCTGCCGGACACCGGAGGATGCCGCCGCCTATACGGCGGACCTCGCCGCCCTCCACGAGGAGCCGACCCGCTTCGACCTCGCCTGGCGGCACGGCCTCGACGAGGAGGTGCTGGAGTCCCGGCGCCGCACCCGCGAGATCCGCAACTTCATCGAGCACCGAGTGAAGCCGGAAAAGAGCATGAGGGGGCGGGTCTGAACCTCGTCCCGGGCGGGGAGGCCGGAGCCGTTCAGTAGCCCCGCTTCACGTCGGACAGCGCCCGGCTGAAGGCCTCGGCCAGGGTCTCGCGCTCCGGCGGGGAGAGTTCGCGGGCAATGACCACGTGCTCGCCCCGGGAGGTGAGGGACAGCTCCTGCACCCCGAACTCGTCGTCCACCTGCCGGTCGAGCCGGGTCCAGAGCGGATTGAAGCGCCACTCCCGCACCTCGCCCCGATGGCTGACCTTGCGGAGCAGCAGCCGGATCGGGGTCAGCTCCAGCATCTCGAAGGACCGGCCCTGCCGGTAGCTGACGCGGAACGCAATGTAGAGCCCGAGGAAGTCGAGGCCGAAGAAGCCCGCGACCGGCCAGAAGCCCATGACGACGAAGGGCAGGCTCGCGATGATCGACACGAGGCACAAGAGCCCCATGACGAGCCTGAAGCCCTCGGGGCTGAGCGAGCGGTGCGGCCGGATCACGGCCGAGAACACCGGCTGCTCGAACCGGTCGTTGTCCTCAAATGTCGCCTTGCTGCCTGCCATGGTCCAGATATAACGCACGAATGTCCGATCTGAAGCCGTCACCCCGCCGCATTCCAAAGCCGAAAGCGAGTGCCGCCGCGCTGCCGAAGGCCGCGCCGAAGACATCCCGCCTTCGCACGCCGAAGCCCGTCGATCGGGCCACGATGATCGAAATCTTCCGGCGCCTCAAGGAGGCCAATCCGGAACCCAAGGGCGAGCTGGAATACACCAATCCCTACACGCTCCTCGTCGCCGTGGCGCTCTCGGCCCAGGCGACGGACGTCGGCGTCAACAAGGCGACCCGACAGCTGTTCCCCGTCGCCGACACGCCGCAGAAAATGCTGGCGCTGGGCGAGGAGGGGCTGCGCGAATACATCAGGACGCTCAACTTCTTCAACACCAAGGCGAAGAACGTGATCGCCCTCTCCAGGCGGCTCGTGGAGGAGTTCGACGGCAAGGTGCCGAATTCAGTCGAGATCCTGGAGACCCTGCCGGGCGTGGGCCGCAAGACCGCGAGCGTCGTCGTCAACATCGCCTTCGGGGATCCGCGCGTAGCGGTCGATACGCATATCTTCCGCGTCACCAACCGCATTCCGCTGGCGATCACGAAGACGCCGCTCGACACGCAGGCGGCTCTCGAGGCGCTGATCCCGGACGAGTACAGGCTCCACGCCCATCACTGGCTGATCCTGCATGGGCGCTACATCTGCAAGGCGCGCAGGCCCGAATGCTGGCGCTGCCCGATCAGCGACCTGTGCCGCTACCCGGACAAGACGATTCCCTGAGCGGGGCAACATCCCAATCTAAGGCTTCAGGCAGCGGGCCGGGCCGCGGGTGCAGGCGATGCCCGGCGTCGAGCAGGCCAGCCCCTGGGACGTGCGGCTGCATACGACGCAGCCGTCGGTCCACTCGGCGCAGGTCGGCCCGGGAGCGGCTCCCTGTGCGGCTCGCCTGTCCCCGAAGATGCCGGCCGTGGAGAGCGCTGCGGCTGCGCTCACCACGAGCGCAACCAGAATGGCGAGGGTGACGGCAAGCGCCTCGTCGCGGGACGGCATCGACGCTAGCCGAAGACGATGAGGCCCGCGAGGCCCGCGGCGCCCAGGACGATGCGCCAATAGGCGAAGGGCGTGAACCCGTGGCGGGAGATGTAGTCGAGGAAGGTCTTCACCACCACGAGGGCGGACGCGAAGGCCGCCACGAAGCCGACCACGATGAGGATCCCGTCGTCGGTCGACAGGTTCTTGTAGTTCTTCAGCAGGTCATACGCGAAGGCGCCCGCCATGGTCGGCATGGCGAGGAAGAACGAGAACTCCGCCGCCGCGCGCTTGTCGGCGCCCAGCAGCATGGCACCCACGATGGTCGCGCCGGAGCGCGACACGCCCGGGATCATGGCCAGGCACTGCATGAAGCCGATCTTCACGTACATGGACAGGGGAAACTTGGTCGCGTCGTGCTCGGTCGGCTGGATCGGCATGCGGTCGACCATGAGCAGGATGAAGCCGCCCGCGATCAGGGTCATGCAGACGATCCAGGGGTTGAAGAGCACTTCCTTGATGAAGCCGTGCAGAGCGGCGCCGATCACGGCGGCGGGCAGGAAGGCCAGCAGGACGCCGATGACGAAGCGCCGGGCATCCGGATCGTAGGGGAGCGCTTTCGCGATGGTCAGGAGTCTGTGAAAATAGACCGTCAGGATCGCCAGGATCGCACCCAGCTGGATCAGGACCTCGAAGGTCTTGCCGTTGGATTCGAAGCCGAGGAAATGGCCGACGAGGAGCAGATGGCCCGTGGAGGAGACCGGGAGGAACTCGGTCAGACCTTCGATGAGGCCCAGGAACAGCGCCTCGATGATTTGCGACATCATTGAAAATCCTAAAAACGCCGCCAGATGGGGTAGCACTCCCGGATGTGTCAAGCAGGGTTTGCGCCTTCCGCAGCACGCTACCGCGTTCGGGACATGGGATTCACCAAAATTCCTTACCGACTCTTAAGAAAGCACGGCCTTATTCTCGCCGTCTGTCTCGCGTTCTCATCACCCATGGCCATCCTGCACTATTATCCCCTTTGCCCGCATTCGCGGTTCGCGCGCTTGGTCCTGGCTGAACTGGGCGTCGAGCCGGAGCTGGTCGAGGAGAAGCCCTGGGATCGACGCATTCCGTTCCTGGAGATCAACCCGGCCGGCAATCTCCCTCTCCTCATCGACGATGACGGGCTTGTGGTGCCGGGCGCCAGGATCATGGCGGAATATCTCGACGATACCCGAGGGGAGGGTTTGCGGGACAGGCGCTTCCTCCCCCGGGAGACGGCGGAGAGGCTCGAGGTCCGCCGCCTGCTCGAATGGTTTCTCGTGAAGTTTCACGAGGAGGTGTCGGATTACCTTGCCACGGAAAAGATCTATAAGCGGTTCATGCCGGCGGATCTTGGCGGCGGCCCCCCGGACATGGGGGCGATTCGCGCGGCGCGCACCAATGTGCGATACCATCTGAAATATATCGGTTTCTTGATTTCGAACCGGAACTGGCTGGCGGGCGACCAGATGACCTATGCGGATCTGGCGGCGGCTGCCCATTTCTCGGTGGTGGATTATCTCGGCGACGTGCCATGGGACGAGGACGAAACAGCGAAGCTCTGGTACGCCAGGATCAAGTCCCGGCCGTCCTTTCGCGCGCTCCTGGCGGACCGGGTGCCGGGCATGGCGCCGGCGGAACATTACGACGACCTGGACTTCTAGAGGACGAGGCGCTGAAACGCGCCTTCGTTGACCGGGCCAAGGCCCTGGGCTTTGAGATCGTCCGGATCGCCGCGCCCGATGCCATTCCGCTGGCGCCCGAGCGGCTTCAGGCCTGGCTCGGGGCCGGCCATCACGGATCCATGGAATGGATGGCGGAGACGGCGGAGCGCCGTTCCGATCCCCGAACCCTGTGGCCGGAGGTGCGCAGCATCATCCTGCTCGGGCTCAATTACGGCCCTGCCGGCGATCCGCTGGCCGCGCTCCGGCACAAGGATCGGGGCTCGATTTCGATCTACGCCCGCAACCGCGATTATCACGACGTCATCAAGGGCAAGCTGAAGGAGGTCGCAGGCTTCCTCGCCGCGAAGGCCTCGTCGGACGTGAAGGTCTTCGTCGACACCGCCCCGGTGATGGAAAAGCCGCTGGCGGAGGCCGCGGGGCTCGGCTGGCAGGGCAAGCACACGGTGGTCGTGTCCCGCGAGTTCGGCAGCTGGCTTTTCCTGGGGGCGATCTTCACCACGGCGGAACTGCCCGCGGACGAGCCGGAGCGCGATCATTGCGGCTCCTGCCGGCGCTGCCTCGACATCTGCCCGACCAAGGCCTTCCCGGCTCCCTACCAGCTCGACGCTCGCCGCTGCATCTCTTACCTGACCATCGAGCACAAGGGGCACATTCCGGCGGATCTGCGCCCCGGCATCGGCAACCGGATCTTCGGCTGCGACGATTGCCTCGCGGTCTGCCCCTGGAACAAGTTCGCGCAGGTGAGCCGCGAAGTGCGGCTGAAGCAGCGGGACGATCTCGCCGCCTTGCCGCTGGCGGACCTCGCACGCCTCGACGATCCAGCCTTTCGCACCCGGTTCTCGGGCACCCCGATCAAGCGCACCGGGCGCGACCGCTTCATCCGGAACGTGCTCATCGCCATCGGCAATTCGGGAGATGCGAACCTGGCCGAAGAGGCCGCGCGCCTTCTCGACGATGCATCGCCGCTCGTCCGCGCCATGGCGGTCTGGGCCATCGGACGCCTGCTCCCGGCCGAGGTGGTCGCCGCTCACGCCGAAAGGCGACGGGACAACGAAACGGATCAGGACGTGCGCGCCGAGTGGGAGCGCGCCTTGGCTCCCGAGGCATGCGCATGAGGCTCTTCGTTTTCGGGCTCGGCTATACGGCCCAGGCCTTCATCCAGTCCCGCGCAGACGGTTGGTCCCGTGTCGCGGGCACGGTGCGGCAGCGGGACAAGGCCGAACTCCTGAAGAAGGAAGGCATCGCCGCCTTCCCGCTGGAGGAGGCGCCTGCCGCAGCTCTCGGTGACGAGGTCCGCCGCGCCGAGGCCATCCTGGTCTGTGCGCCGCCAACCGCCGAGGGGGAGCCCACGCTCGCCTGTTTCGGCACCCTCGTCGCATCGGCGAACCCGGCCTGGATCGGCTATCTCTCGACCACCGGAATCTATGGCGATCGGGGCGGGGCCTGGGTCGACGAGACGACGCCGCCCCATCCGCAGAGCCGCTCGTCCGAACAGCGCTTCGCTGCGGAGCAGGCGTGGCTCGCGCTCAGGCGGGATGCCGGAAAGCCGATCCACATCTTCCGTCTGACCGGAATCTACGGTCCCGGTCGCAACGCCCTCGCGAACCTCGCCCACGGCACGGCCCGGCGCATTGTCAAGCCGGGGCAGGTCTTCAACCGGATTCACGTCGACGACATCGCGGCGACGCTTGCCGCTTCGCTGCAACGGCCCCGGGCCGGCGCAATCTACAACGTCTCGGATGACGAGCCGGCTCCGCCTCAGGATGTGATCGCCTATGCGGCTCAGCTGGCCGGGATTGCGCCGCCTCCGGAGGTTCCCTTCGAGGCCGCCGAGCTGAGCCCGATGGCGAGAAGCTTCTATGCCGAGAACAAGCGCGTCGCTAACCGGCTAATCAAGGACGAGCTCGGTGTTCGCCTGCGCTACCCGACATACCGGGAGGGGCTGGAGGCTCTCTACGCAGCCGGGGAATACGATCAGGCCGCATGACGGTCCGCGCCCGACCCGAAATGGTCGATGTAGCGCGGATTGATGGCCGAGACGGGCAGAACGACGAGCACGTCCGTGGTGCCGAACTGCTGGTCGACGACCGCGCCCGTGCCGAAGGTCGCGCCCAGGCGCAGGTAGCCCTTGATCATCGGCGGCAGGGCGTGGAGCGCCGCCTTGGGATCGACGGCCTCCTTGGGCAGGAGGTCCATGGGAGTGAAACGCCGGGGCACGGCGCGGGCCTGCCACTCGGCAGGGGCGGCGGCGTAATGGTGCAGGAAGCTCAGGGGCAGGGCCAACTTCCGCGGATCGGTGCCCTCGAGACTTGCGCAACCGATCATCACGTCGATCCGGTGGTGGAGCACGTAGGTCCAGATGCCGTGCCACAGAAGCTCGACCGTGCGCTTGTTCCGGTAGGGCTTGAGCACGCAGGAGCGGCCCAGCTCAAGGAAGTTCAAGTCGGGATGGGCCCTGAGCAGGGGAGAGATGTCGTATTCCCCTGTCGTGTAGAAGCCATTGTGTCGGTCCGCCATGTCCTGACGCAGGAGCCGGTAGGTGCCGACGACCTTCGGCTTTGCCGGCCGGAAGGGTTTTGCCTTCACGTCATGGTCGAGAACCAGAAGATGGTCGCAGATGGCGTCGTATTCATCGACGTCGCGACGGGAGAGCAGGGCTGCTCCGTTCGGGGCCGCCGACATCTCCTCGTAGAAGACCTTGAAGCGCAGCCGTTGGGCGCGCCTGATCTCCTGGGTAGCGGTCGCCAAACGGACTTCCAGAGAGCCGAGCCGTCCGAGCACGGGATCGAGCCCGTCATGATCGCGGACCGGCCTGCCCAAGCTGGGGATGAGCCTCCCCGTGCGTCCGGCGCGCAAGCCCGACGAAACGGCGGCAGACGCCGGATTCCCGCCTGACATGGGAGCCGTATTGTTCAACGAAGAGGACATGATCGAAAACCTTGAAGGGGTATTCCAAGTGCTGGATCAGGCTCAACCCCGATCAACCTTCGCCGTGACATAAGGCGTATTCCAAACTGTTTTGTGACAAGAAATTTCGAGCCCGCAGGGAGGTTTCACAAAAAGCCTTCGGCCCGGAGGCCCGCTATTGTCAAGCTGCGGCCGGATGCCGGTCGGAACGCCCGCGATAGGATAGCGCCTCGGCCACGTGGATGCGCCGGACGCGCTCCTCTCCGTCCAGATCGGCCAGGGTGCGGCCGACCTTCAGGACGCGGTGGAAGCCACGCGCCGACAGACGCATGGTGTTCGCGGCATCCCGGATCAGCGACAGGCCGTCCGAATCGGGCTGCGCCACCTCCTCCAGCAGGGCAGGCGGGCAGGCCGCATTCGTGGTGACGCCGTCCAGCTTGAGGGACGCGTAGCGCTCCACCTGCCTCTTCCTGGCCTGGGCCACCCGTGCGGCGACCTCCGCCGAACCCTCCACAGGCGGCGGCAGGATCAGGTCGGCCGCCGTCACGGCCGGAACTTCGATCGACAGATCGATCCGGTCCAGGAGCGGGCCGGACAGGCGGGCCTGATATTGCGAAATGCAGCGCTCGTTCGGCTGGCGCCGGCAGACATAGCCGGGCTCCGTCGCCTGACCGCACCGGCAGGGATTCATGGCCGCCACGAGCTGGAAGCGCGCCGGATAGGTGACGCGGTGATTGGCCCGCGCGATCAGGATCTCTCCCGCCTCCAGGGGCTGCCTCAGGGAATCGAGAACCTGGGGCTGGAATTCCGGCAATTCGTCGAGAAAGAGCACGCCATGATGGGCGAGCGAAGCTTCGCCGGGTCTCGCATTCATGCCGCCGCCGACGAGAGCCGCCATGGAAGCCGAGTGGTGAGGCGCCCTGAACGGCCGACGGTTCGAGAGCGCCCCTTCCGCCAGGAGCCCCGCCACGGACTGGATCATCGAGACCTCCAGCAGTTCCCGGGGCGTGAGCGGCGGCAGGATGGACGGAAGGCGCTGCGCCAGCATGGATTTGCCCGCTCCCGGCGGGCCGTTCATCAGGAGGTTGTGGCTGCCGGCGGCCGCGATTTCCAGCGTCCGCTTAGCGCTCTCCTGACCCTTGATGTCCCTCAGGTCCGGAAGCGCTCCGGAGGCGGGCATGATGGCGGGCTCGGGCCGGCCGAGGACCTGCGTCCCCTTGAAATGGTTGGCGAGCTGGATGAGCGAGCGTGGAGCCAGGATGTCGATGTCGCTACCGGCCCAGGCGGCCTCGGAGCCGCAGGCTTCGGGACAGATGAGGCCGTTCTGACGCTCGTAGGCCGCCATGGCGGCCGGCAGCACGCCCGCGACCGGCGTGATGGATCCGTCCAGCGCCAGCTCGCCCAGGACCGTGAAGCCGTTCAGCGCATCCGCGGGAATCGCCCCAATGGCCGCCATGACGCCGAGTGCGATCGGCAGATCGTAATGGGATCCTTCCTTCGGCAGATCCGCAGGCGCGAGATTGACGGTGATCCGCTTCGCCGGCAGGGCAAGGCCGGACGCGATCAGGGCCGAGCGGACACGCTCGCGGGATTCCGCCACGGCCTTGTCGGGCAGGCCGACGATCATGAAAGCCACATTGCCCGCGGAAATCTGAACCTGCACATCGACCGCACGCGCTTCGATGCCCTCGAAAGCGACTGTGGAAACGCGCGTGACCATTCGGCTCGACCTCCCATGGGGTTGCCGATCTTAGCGTGGCTCGTCTGGATGAGATAGCGTTACGTTCTCTCCGAAGTGCAGTTCTCACAGCCCTTATGGAGGCGGATCGGAACCCTGCCGGCCGAATGGCGTTGAGTCGGACTGCACGGCAAGCGGGTCTCAAGACCTGCATAGGGAAACGGTCCTGCTACGGGACGGGGGAGAAGGTCATGGCACGGGGCGCACCCATCGCATCGAGGCAGGCAGGCGGATGGTCGGCATGAAACTCTGAGTGGCATTGTGCAGAGATCATCATGCTGGCTGAAACCCATATGCCCGACCTGAGCCCGGACCAGGAGTTCGGGGCCGGTTCTGACGAAATCTTCAAGGCTGCCCTTCAGGTGACTCCAGTGGCGATCCTGATGACCGACCCGTACCGGGCCGGCAATCCCATCGTATTCGCCAACGATGCCTTCACCCGTCTGACAGGCTATTCCCCTGACGAGACGTTGGGCCGCAGCTACGGCTTCCTCCAGGGAGCTGGGACGGACAGGGCCACCGTGGCGGCCGTCGAGGATGCCTTGCGCTCGGGCCGGGGCATCGAGACGGAGATTCTGAGCTACCGGAAGGACGGCTCGTCTTTCTGGAATGCCCTGACGGTCAGGCCCGTTCATGACCAGCAGGGCCGCCTTCGCTCCTTCATTGCCTCGCAGAGCGACGTGAGCGCCAGGAGACAGGACGAGACCGCCCGCCGAACCCGCAATCTTCAAGCCGCTCTCGAACAGAAGACGGCGATGCTCCACGAGGCGGAGCATCGCGCCAAGAACACGCTCCAGATGATCGCGTCCCTCGTGCTCCTGAAGGGGCGCCGCATCCGGGCTCCCGAGGCCAGCAAGGCTCTCCATGACCTGGCGGAGCGCGTCGGCGCGCTTTCCACCGCTCAGCGTCTCCTCTCCACCGGCGACGACATCAGCCGCTTCAGCCTGAGTGATTTCACGGTGGAACTCGCCGGAGAGCTGACATCTGCGCTGCCGGGCGGGCAGGTAACCGTAAGGCTCGATATCGAGCCGCTTCGGGTCCCGGCCGCGAGGGCCGCATCGTTCGCGCTGCTCCTGAACGAAGTGATCGGCAATGCCGTCAAACACGCCTTTCCGCAGGGCCGCCAGGGACGATTGACAATCCGGATCGGACACGATGAAAAGGACTTGATGATCGCCGTCGAAGACGATGGTGTCGGGCTTCGTCACTCTCCCGCGCCCGAGGGAAGTTTCGGTAAAACCTTGATCACCATGCTGGTTCAGCAGCTGAAAGGGCGATTGACCTGGCTCGATGCGGAGCCGGGCACGCGGGTCGAAATCGTCATTCCGGCGGATTCGGAGGAGGCGCGGCTTGAGCACCGGTAAGCCTCTGCGCATTCTCATCGTGGAGGACGAACTCCTGATCGCCCTCGAACTCGAGAGCCTGCTGCAGGATGTTGGACATGACGTGGTGGCAATCGCGGCTTCTTCCGATCAGGCCATCGCTCTCGGCGAGGAGCTTGCGCCCGATCTCGCCTTCGTGGACGTCCACCTGGCCGATGGGCCGACCGGGACCGAGGTGGCCCGCCATCTCGTGCGGCAGGGCGTGACCGTGCTCTTCATGACCGCCAACACCAAGCGTATCCCGGAGGATTTCGCCGGAGCCCGGGGCGTCATCGCGAAACCCTATACGGAAAGAGGCGTCAGGGAAGCTCTGGCCTACGTGATGTCCAATCCGGATTTCGAATCCCAGAAGACCCCGACGATGACCTTCATCCCCTTCGGCGGAGGCGGTCGGGAGGATGGCTCCTCCCTGTCCTGATCAATCAATCAATCCTTTTTGGCGCTGGCCTTGAGGCGGTAGAGCGCGTCGAGCGCTTCCCGCGGTGTCATCTGGTCGGGATCCATCGCATCGAGCTCGTCCCGAAGCGTATCCGGCCTGGCCTTGACGGGCTCGCTCCGGACCGGAACGGCAAAGAGCGGCAGATCGTCCACCAGCGCGCGTTTCGGGCTCTCGCGGTCGGTTCGCTCCAGCTCGCTCAGGATGGTCTTCGCGCGGTCCACGACCGCGGCCGGAAGGCCCGCGAGGCGCGCCACCTGCAAGCCATAGGAGCGATCCGCCGCGCCAGGCACGACCTCGTGCAGGAACACCACTTCGCCATGCCATTCCGTGACCTTGAGGGTCGCGTTGGAAATGCGCGGCAGCCGGTCGGCGAGGGCCGTCAGCTCGTGGAAGTGCGTGGCAAAGAGCGCACGGCAGCGGTTCGCCTCGTGCAGATGCTCGATGGCAGCCCAGGCGATGGACAACCCGTCGAAGGTCGCGGTTCCACGGCCGATCTCGTCGAGAATGACGAGAGAGCGCGAGGTCGCCTGATTGAGGATCGTGGCGGTTTCGACCATCTCGACCATGAAGGTCGAGCGCCCGCGCGCCAGATCATCCGCAGCCCCGACACGGGAGAAGAGGCGGTCCACGGCGCCGATATGCGCGTGCTTCGCCGGCACGAAGGAGCCCATCTGCGCCAGCACCACGATGAGCGCGTTCTGACGCAGATAAGTGGATTTACCGCCCATGTTGGGGCCGGTGATGAGCAGGATGTGCCCTGAATCCTGTCCCGAGAGATCTGAATCGTTGGCGATGAAGGGCGTTCCTTCACGCTTGAGCGCCGCTTCAACGACCGGGTGGCGGCCTCCCTTGATGGTGAAGGCAAGGCTCGTATCGACAATGGGGCGTGTCCAGTCGAGGCGCATGGCGAGGTCCGCCAAGGCCGCCGAGACATCGATCACGGCGATCGCCTCGGCTGCGGACGCCACGTCGCCCGCGAGCTCCAGAAGCGCCTGCGCCATCTCGTCGAACAGGGCGAGTTCGATCTTCAGCGCCCGGTCGGCGGCGGACGCGATCTTCGACTCCAGTTCGCCCAGCTCCATCGTTGAAAAGCGCATGGCGCCCGCCATGGTCTGGCGATGGACGAAGGTGTCCTTCCACGGTTCCTTCAGCAGGTCCTCACCTACATTCTGCGGCACTTCCACGAAGTAGCCGATCATGTGGTTGTGCTTCACGCGCAGCGTCCGGCAGCCGGTTTCCGTCGCGTAGCGCGCCTGAAGGGCGGCGATGAAGCGACGGGAATCCTGCTGCAGCTCCCGCAATTCGTCGAGGTTCGGATCGAAGCTCGCCCGAATGAAGCCGCCGTCGCGCTTCAGCAGCGGCAGTTCGTCTGCGAGGGCCGCCGCGAGCCTGTCGGCCACGTCCGTGCGCAGCTGCTGGAGCAGCTGAGCCGCTTCGGAGAGTTCCTTCGGCAGATTGGGGGCAATCGCCAGTTCGAGCCCGAGTTCGCGGGCCGCGAAAAGGCCGTCGCGCACGCAGGCCAGGTCCCTCGGGCCACCACGGCCGAGGCTCAGCCGCGACAGCGCGCGCGCCAGATCCGGTGAGCGCTTGAGGATGCGCCTGAGACGGTCGCGCAGATCGCCGTTTTCGGCCAGGGACGCAACGGAATCCTGCCTGTCGCGGATCATGCCCGGATGGGTGAGGGGGCCAGCCAGCCGCTCGGCAAGGAGCCGCGCCCCGCCCGGCGTGACCGTGCAGTCGATGGTGGCCAGCAGGCTGCCGGCGCGGTCGCCGGACAGGGTGCGCGTGAGTTCGAGATTCGCGCGGGTCGCCGCGTCGATCGCCAGAGCCGCGCCCGCATTCTCGCGGGAGGGCGGGTTGAGCACGGGGCGGCTGTCGATCTGGGTCTTCTCGATGTAGAACAGGGCGCTGCCCGCGGCCGTGATCTCGGCAGGGCTGAATGCCCCGAAGGCGTCCAGCGTCGCAACCCCGAAATAGTCCTTCAGGCGCCGCTCGGCGGAGGCCGGATCGAGGCCTTCGCGGGACAGGGGCGTGATGGAGGACTTCGTCTCCCGCCAGAAGGAGGCGAGCTCGGGATCGTCATGAATGACATCCGGCACCAGAATCTCGCGAGGATCGAAACGGGCGATCTCCGCCGACAGCCCGGCGCCGTCGGTTTCGCTCAGGACGAAATGACCTGTGGAAATATCCACGGCGGCCAGCCCGTAGCACCATTGCGTATCGGAGGTCCGGCGGCGGGCGAGAGCGAGGAGATAATTGGCCCGGCCCGGCTCCAGCAGGCGTTCTTCCGTGATCGTGCCGGGGGTGACGAGACGCACCACGTCGCGGCGCACGACGGATTTCGCGCCCCGCTTCTTCGCCTCTGCCGGATCCTCGGTCTGCTCGCAGACCGCCACCCGATGGCCCAGCCCGATCAGCCGCTGGAGGTAGTCGTCCGCCCGCTCCACGGGCACCCCGCACATGGGAATGTCCTGCCCCTGGTGCTTGCCACGCTTGGTCAGCACGATCCCGAGGGCCTGGCTCGCGATCTCCGCATCCTCGAAGAAGAGCTCGTAGAAGTCCCCCATCCGGTAGAACAGGAGACTATCCGGGTTCGCGGCTTTGATCTCGACGTACTGCGCCATCATGGGCGTGACGCGGCCGTCCTGCGCGGATTTGGCTCCGGCGGCGGCATTCTGATCGGCAGGTTCGGGAGGCTGGCGGAGGGCTTGGGACGACATCGGACTTATCTAGCAAAGCCCGTGCTCCCTTTCATCCGTGTCATAGGGTCCAAAGGGAAGATGTGGACAACTCCCGCGAGAAGCTGGCACCATGTCCAAAGGTCGCATCCCTTTGGGAAGCCTCACCTCTGAAACCCACGCGGAATCTCATGAACGACGATCAGCGCCCGACCAAAAACAAGCGTCCGACCTTTACGGATCAGGAAGCGTTGCAGTTCCACTCCCAGGGCCGCCCCGGCAAGCTCGAGGTTGTCCCCACCAAGCCCATGGCGACCCAGCGCGACCTGTCGCTGGCCTATTCCCCGGGCGTCGCGGTGCCGGTGCTGGCCATCGCCGAGAACCCGTCCTGCGCCTTCGACTACACCACCCGCTCCAACATGGTGGCGGTGATCTCGAACGGCACGGCGATCCTGGGGCTGGGCAACCTCGGAGCGCTGGCCTCGAAGCCCGTGATGGAGGGCAAATCGGTTCTGTTCAAGCGCTTCGCGGACGTGGACTCGATGGATCTCGAGGTCGACACGGAGGACGCGGACGCCTTCATCAACTGCGTGCGCTATCTCGGCCCCTCGTTCGGCGGCATCAACCTTGAGGACATCAAGGCCCCTGAGTGCTTCATCATCGAGGAGCGCCTGCGGGAGCTCATGGATATCCCCGTCTTCCATGACGACCAGCACGGCACCGCCATCATTGCCGCCGCGGGCCTTATCAACGCCCTTCACCTGACGGGCCGCGACATGGCCAAAACCAGGCTCGTGGTGAATGGCGCGGGCGCAGCCGGCATCGCCTGCACGGAGCTGCTCAAGGCCATGGGCTTTGCACCCAACAACGTCATCCTCTGCGACACCAAGGGGGTGATCTACAAGGGCCGCACCGAGGGCATGAACCAGTGGAAATCGGCGCACGCGGCCGACACGGATGCCCGCACCCTGGCGGATGCCCTGAACGGCGCCGATGCGGTGTTCGGTCTCTCGGCCAAGGGGGCCTTCACGGACGACATGATCCGCTCCATGGCGCCCAATCCCATCATCTTCGCCATGGCCAATCCGGATCCGGAGATCACGCCGGAAGAGGTGGCGCGCATCCGCGACGATGTGATCATCGCGACGGGGCGTTCCGACTATCCGAACCAGGTCAACAACGTGCTGGGCTTCCCATACATCTTCCGCGGTGCCCTCGACGTTCAGGCGACCACGATCAACATGGAGATGAAGATCGCGGCCGCGCAGGCTCTGGCGGAACTCGCCCGCGAAGACGTGCCCGACGAGGTTGCGGCCGCCTACCAGGGCGCACGCCCGCGCTTCGGGCGCGACTACATCATTCCGGTTCCGTTCGATCCACGCCTGATCCACACGATCCCGATGGCCGTCGCGAAAGCCGCGATGGACACGGGCGTCGCGCGCCGTCCCATCGTCGACATGCGGTCCTACAAGGCGCAGCTTTCCGCGCGGCGCGATCCCGTCGCCGGCACGCTCAACCGCATCTTCGAGCGCGTCCGCAAATTCCCGAAACGCGTCGTGTTCGCGGAGGGCGAGGAGGAGCAGGTCATCCGCGCGGCCCTGTCCTATGTCAATCAGGGACTCGGGCGCGCCATCCTGGTCGGACGCGAAGATCGCATCTACGAAACCGCCAACCAGGCCGGCATCGACCTCGAAGGCCGTGAGGGCATCGAGATCCACAACGCGCGCCTGTCCCACCGCAACAGCACCTATGCGCAGTTCCTTTATGAGCGACTCCAGCGCAAGGGCTACCTGTTCCGCGATTGCCAGCGCATGATCAATCAGGACCGCAACCATTTCGCGGCCTCGATGGTCGCCCTGGGCGATGCGGACGCCATGGTGACGGGGGCGACCCGGAACTATTCCACGGCGCTGACCGACGTGCGGCACGTAATCGACGCCAAGCCCGGTCATCGCGTGATCGGCATCTCGCTCTGCCTTGCACGCGGCCGCACGGTCCTGGTGGCCGACACGGCCATCCACGAGATGCCGAGCGCGCAGGAGCTTGCCGAAATCGCTATCGAGTCCGCCGGCGTCGCCCGCCGTCTCGGATACGAGCCGCGCGTGGCCCTTCTGTCCTTCTCGACCTTCGGCCACCCGAAGGCGGAGCGCGCCGAGAAGATCCAGGAAGCGGTCCGGATTCTCGACGGCATGCGCGTCGATTTCGAGTACGACGGTGAGATGTCGGCGGACGTGGCGCTCAACCGGGACGCCATGGCGCAGTATCCCTTCAGCCGCCTGACCGAACCGGCGAACGTGCTCGTCATGCCGGCGTTCCACTCCGCGTCGATCTCGACCAAGATGCTGCAGGAACTCGGCGGCGCGATGGTCCTCGGTCCTCTGGTGGTCGGCCTCGACAAGCCGGTTCAGATCGTGTCGCTCGGCGCAACCGACAACGACATCGTCAACATGGCGGCCCTCGCGGCCTTCAACATCGGCGGGTAACCGGCGAACGGCTAATCCGGATCGGCCGGGGTGTTCCGCCCTGGCCGGTCGGCGCTCGCTTCTCCGGCCGCCATGCCCTCGCGGCGATTCATGGGTTCGATCTCGCCCTGCTGCGCGTGACGCCGATCCGCGCCCCCAGGAACTGGCTGACAAGGGTCGAGAAGGTGCTCGATATCAGGCCCAGGAGCGCGGCGGACCGCCAGTTCAGGCTCCATCCGGGCCACCGGGAACGCGGCATCTCGACCTCGCGACGCAGGACAAGTCTCGACGGAACGCGGCAGCGACGGTCTTGATCCCTAAGGGCTGAACAGGGACCCTATTCCGGGCAGGCGCCGAATTTGAGAATGGCCCTCTCGCGTCCGAAGGGCTAAATGGCAGTCAAAGGAATAGAATAAGGGGGTCACCTTGACCGTTCGGAACCCTAACACCATCGTGTTCGATGTCGGCAACGTCCTCCTGCGCTGGGACCCGCGTCACCTCTACCGCCAGATCTTCGACCAGGAAGAGGAGATGGAATGGTTTCTGGCGAATGTCTGCACCCATGACTGGAACATCGAGCAGGACCGGGGCCGGGACTGGGACGAGGCCGTGGCGCTCCTGGTCAAGGAGCACCCGACGCGCGAGGCGCAGATCCGCGCCTTCCACGAGCGCTGGGAGGAGACGGTCTTCGGCACTTACGAGGATAACGTGGCCCTGCTCGGCCGTCTGCGGGAGGCCGGGGTGCCGACCTACTGCATCACGAATTTCTCGGGCCCGAAGTTCGTCCTGGCCCAGAAGCGCTTTCCCTTCCTGGCGGGCTTCGACGGCATCATCGTTTCAGGTGACGAGCGCCTCCTGAAGCCGGACCCTGCGATCTATCGTCTGCTGCTCGACCGGTATCGGCTCGAGGCCGAGGACTGCATCTTCATCGACGATTCTCCCGCCAATGTGGACGGTGCCCGCGGCGTCGGGATGCATGCGATCCACTATGCCGAGCCGCTCGATCTGGGCACCGAGCTTCGCCGCTACGGCTTTGCATTCTAAAGGATCGGACGCGAATTCATCCTCACGTCCGATGCTTTCAGTTTTTGGTTTGCCGCATCTTTTCACGCAAAATCGGTTCCCACTTTTGCGTTCGAGGCTCGAAGCTCAGGCTTGCTCTTCCGGTTTGTCTGATCCATCAGGCGGCATGCGCGCTTTCGAAGCCTCTCTCCCCATCGATGCCGTCCTCGACGACCTGACGGCAAGCCTGAGGGCCCGCCCCAACGCGGTTCTCGTCGCGCCGCCCGGCGCGGGCAAGACGACGCGCGTGCCGCTGGTCCTGCTCGATGAGCCGTGGGTGAACGGCGGCAAGCTGATCCTGCTCGAACCGCGCCGCCTCGCGGCCCGCGCTGCGGCGGACCGCATGGCGCGGACCTTGGGCGAGGAGGTGGGGGAAACGGTGGGGCTTCGCGTCCGGCTTGGTTCCAAAATCAGCCGGAAGACCCGGATCGAGGTGGTGACCGAGGGAGTCTTCGCCCGCATGATCCTCGACGATCCGGCGCTCGAAGGAGTCGCGGCCGTTCTGTTCGACGAGTTCCACGAACGGTCCCTCGATGCGGATCTGGGGCTGGCGCTCGCCCTCGATGCCCAGGGCGGGCTGCGGGAGGATCTGCGCCTGCTCGTCATGTCCGCGACCCTCGACGGAGCGCGGGTTGCCAGGCTCCTCGGCGATTCGCCCGTCATCGAGTCGGAGGGGCGGGCCTATCCGGTCGAGACCCGGTATCTCGGTCGCGATCCCAACCGCCGCATCGAGGAGCAGGTCGCCGATGCCGTCACGCGGGCCTTGCGGGCGGAGAGCGGCTCCATGCTCGTGTTCCTGCCCGGGCAGGGCGAGATCCGCCGGGTCGAGGCCCTGTTGCGGGAGCGCATCACCGATCCTGCTGTCGATTTGGCTCCGCTCTACGGCGCCCTCGACCGCGCCGAGCAGGACCTCGCCGTGAGCCCGTCGAAGCCCGGCCGCCGCAAGATCGTGCTGGCCACTTCCATCGCGGAGACGTCGCTCACCATCGAGGGTGTCCGGGTCGTCGTCGATTCCGGGCTGGCCCGGGTGCCCGTCTACGAGCCGGATATCGGCCTCACGCGGCTCGAGACCGTACGGGTGTCCCGCGCGGCCGCCGATCAGCGCCGGGGCCGAGCCGGGCGAACCGAGCCGGGCGTCTGCTATCGCCTGTGGGAGGAGGCCGCGACCGGGGCGCTGGAGCCCTTCGCCCGCCCTGAGATCCTCTCGGCCGATCTCGCGCCGCTGCTCCTCGACTGCGCCGCCTGGGGCGTCACCGATCCGACGGCCTTGGCCTTTCTCGACCCGCTGCCCGCACCCGCCTTGAAGGAGGCGAGGGCTCTCCTGCAGCAATTGCACGCGCTCGATGGCGAGGGGCGGATCACGGATACGGGCCGCCGCCTGCGGGACCTGCCCCTGCCGCCCCGCTTGGCCCGGATGGTGCTCGTGGCCGGCGAGAGGGGGCAGGCGCGCGACGCCGCGGACGCCGCGGCCGTTCTGGTGGAACGCGGCCTCGGCGGCGACGCCGTGGATCTGACCGAGCGGGTCGAGCGCTTCCGCCGCGACCGCTCCAGACGGGCCGAGGACATGCGGCGCATGGCAGAGGGCTGGGCGAAGAGCGCCTCCCGAGCCTCCACGGGTGAGGCTCAATCCATTGGGGCGCTCCTGACGCTGGCCTATCCCGACCGCCTGGCCAAGGCGCGGGGAAAGCCGGGCGAATACCTCATGGCCAATGGGCGTGGGGCCGTGCTCGAGCCGCATGAGCGGTTGGCAAAAGAGCCTTATCTCGCCATCGCCGAAATCACGGGCGCCGCCGCCTCGGCGCGGATCCTGGCCGCGGCGCCGATCGGTCTCGACGAGATTGAAGCTCTTGCGGGAGAGGATGTCGAGCAGCGGGATGAGGTCGCGTTCGACCGGCAGGCCCGGGCCCTGCGGGCTCGCGCAGTCAGGCGCTACGGAGCCTTGGTCCTGAACGAGCGGCCGCTCCCGGTGCCCGCGACGGAAGAGGCCGCCCGTGCGCTCGCCCGGGGACTGGCCCTCCTCGGTCTCGCCCATCTGCCCTGGTCGAAGGCCTTGGCGCAGTGGCGGGAGCGGGTGATGTTCCTCCGTCAGGCGGAGGGCGAGGAATGGCCGGATCTGTCGGATGCTGCTCTCGCGGCAACAGCGGAGGAGTGGCTGGCTCCTCATCTGATCGGCAGGAGCGGCCTGAGCGAGATCGGTCCCGACCTGCTGAGCGAGGCCCTGCGCGGGCTCCTGCCCTGGAACCTCCAGCGGCGTCTCGATGCAGAGGCCCCGACCCATGTCGAAGTGCCGACCGGATCGCAGATCCCGATCGACTACGGAGGGGAGGAGGGCCCCGTCCTGGCGGTCCGGGTGCAGGAGCTGTTCGGTCTCGACAAGCATCCGGCCATCGCGGCTGGGCGTGTGCCCCTCATCCTGCACCTTCTCTCGCCGGCGCAACGCCCGATCCAGATCACCCGCGACCTGCCGGGGTTCTGGCGTGGGTCCTGGGCCGCCGTCAGGGCCGACATGCGAGGGCAATATCCCAAGCATCCCTGGCCCGAGGATCCGCTGACCGCTCCGCCGACGCGGCGGGCCAAGCCGCGCGGGACCTGAGTCAGAGCCGGAACGAGTCGATCAGCCTTTCGGCCGTGGCGCGGTTGAGGGCCATCGGAATGTCGTACACGAGGGCAAGCCGCATCAGCGCCTTCACGTCCACGTCATGCGGATGAGGCGTCAGGGGATCGACGAAGAAGAACAGGGCGTCGATCCGCCCCTCGGCGATCATCGCGCCGATCTGCTGGTCGCCGCCCAGCGGGCCGCTCTTGAGGCGCGTAACGGACAGCGCGGGACAGCGCTCCATCACCCGTCCGCCGGTCGTTCCGGTCGCAAAGAGGTTGAAGGGCTGAATGGCGTCCTCGTTCTCGGCCACGAATTCGGCCATGTCGTTCTTCTTGGCGTCGTGGGCCACGAGCGCCAAAGTCAGTTTCTTCATGGGGATGCTCAGTTGCTCCAGCGGTCGCGCCACTGCATCTCGCCGACGAGGCAGTTCGTGCGTGGAATGTCCTGAATGCGGTGGACCAGGGATTGATCGGGCATGAGATTGGCGACCTCGAGCAGAATCTTGGTCTTGATAGCATCGACGAACTGGTCGCGCTCCCGGACCGGAACCATGAAGGACCCCTGGCCACCGATGACGCAGTCCTTGTAGTAGACGTCGAGTTCCGGGATGTCGAGATAGCCGGGCTTGCGCAGCATGATCGGAAGCCCATTGATGATGATGCCCTTGGCCAGCGCCTCCTGCCGGGCCTCCATGACGAACCGGCCCTGGTTGTTGGGACCGTCTCCCGAAATGTCGATGACCTGTCTGGTGGCGGTGACGCCGCTTTCTTCGAGGAGCTTGACGCCGAAATCGATGGCGCCGGAAATCGAGGTCCGCTGTGCCCGCCGCAACGGGGTCGAGGCGATCTTGTCCGCGAACGCCATCAGGCTCTCGGGGTTGTCGAGGACGGTCCAGGGGACGATGACCTGCTGGTCCAGCGATCCGGCCCATTCCATGTAGGTGACGGCGATCTTGCCGAGCATGCCGCCGCGGATCGCCTCATGGACCGGCTGGGAGCGGAAGGCCTGGGCAAACCCTTCCCGCTGCAGGGCCTGTTCTTCGATATCCATGGAGAAGGAGATGTCGACCGCGATGACCAGGGCGAGATCGACCTCCGTCTGCGCCCGCGCTCGGGGTGGCATGGCGACGAACGCCCACAGCAAGGCTAGTCCTGCGGCAAGATGGATGAAGCGGACGCGAACCATCGTTGTCTCCTCGGGGGAGCCGGACCGGTTCGCCGAGTGTGCCACCTTCTAAGCGTGACGCAAGGTCAACTTCAGATAGGGCAGACTTCAGCGCGCCTTGCCCAGCACCAGATCGAGAGCGGCCCGGAACGCGGCGTCCGCGTCCAGATGGGTCGTGTCGAGCGTGATGGCGTCATCCGCGGGCTTCAGGGGAGCGGTGCTCCGGTTCATGTCGCGCTCGTCCCGGCGACGGATGTCGTCGAGAATGGTCTCGTACTCGGCCTCGTCGCCCCGCTTCAGGAGTTCCAGATGCCGTCGCCGCGCTCGCTCCTCTGGAGCCGCGGTGATGAACAGCTTCACGTCCGCATGAGGGCAGACGATCGTTCCGATATCCCGCCCGTCGAGCACGGCTCCGGGCGGCTGGCTGCCGAACTGGCGCTGGAAGGCCAGCAGGGCATCGCGAACGGGCTGGTAGGCGGAAATCACGGAGGCCGCCTCACCCATTTCGGCTCCCCGGAGGCGGGGATCGTCCAGATGAGTGACGTCGAGGGTCTGCGCGACCCGGGTGGCGGCGTCCCTGTCGGTCAGGGCGAGGCCCCGGTCGAGGAGGACGCGGGCCACCGCGCGGTAAAGCAGGCCCGTGTCCAGATGGGCGAAGCCGAAATGCTCGGAGAGGCGCTTGCCCAGGGTACCTTTGCCCGACGCGGCGGGGCCATCGATGGCGATGATCATGGTCGGCTCAATCTTGGATCTGGGCGCCGAGTTCCCGCATGAGCGGGATGAAGGTGGGGAAGCTCGTGGCGATCATGGCGCCGTCGTCGACCGTCATCGGCTCGTCCGTCGCCAGGCCCAGGACCAGGAAGGCCATGGCGATGCGGTGGTCGAGATGGGTGGCGACGGGTCGGCCGCCGCCGCGGACCTTGCCGCCGGAGCCGTGGACGATCAGGTCGTCCCCCACGATCTCGTGCTCGACGCCGGCCTCGGCCAGGCCTGCGGCCACCGCAGCCAGCCGGTCGGATTCCTTCACGCGAAGCTCATGAAGCCCCTGCATGCGGGTGGTGCCCTCCGCAAAGGAGGCTGCGACGGCCAGGACCGGGTATTCGTCGATCATGGCCGGGGCCCGTGCCGCCGGGACCGTCACGCCCGACAGTCGGCTATGACGGACCCTGAGGTCGGCCACGGTCTCGCCGCCTTCGTCCCGCTCGTTCAGGCGCTCGATGGAGGCGCCCATCTCCAGGAGGGTGGTGATGAGGCCTGTCCGCAGGGGGTTCATCATCACGCCCTCGATCACCACGTCGGAGCCGGGGGTGATCAGCGCCGCCACCAGGGGGAAGGCGGCGGAGGAGGGGTCCGTCGGCACGATGATGGTCGAGCCGCGAAGCTCGGGCTGGCCCTGCAGGGTGATGGCGCGGCCATTCTCCCCATGGGGCACGACCTCCACGTTCGCCCCGAAATGGCGCAGCATCCGCTCCGTGTGATCCCGGGTCGCCTCGCGCTCGATCACGGTCGTGCGGCCGGGCGAGTTGAGGCCGGCCAGCAGAACCGCCGACTTGATCTGGGCTGAGGCCGCCGGGGTCTCGTAGGTGATCGGGATCGTCTCTTTCGGACCGCGCAGGGTCAGGGGCACCCGTCCGCCCTCGGCCTCGCTGACGACGGTCACGCCCATCTTCACCAGAGGGTCGAGAATCCGGCGCATCGGGCGCTTGCGGAGGGAGGCGTCGCCGTCGAAGGTGGTCGTGATCGGATGGCTTCCGGCCACGCCCATCATCAGGCGCGAGCCCGTGCCCGCATTGCCGAAATCCAGAATGCCGGCGGGTTCCGTCAGGCCCCCGATGCCGGCACCCCGGATGCGCCAGCGGCCCGGGGCCTCGCGGGTGATTCCGGCACCCAGGGCCTTGCAGGCCTCGGCGGTCCGCAGCACGTCGTCGCCTTCCAGGAGGCCTTCGACCCGGGTTTCGCCGATGGCCAGCAGCCCGAGGATCATGGAGCGGTGGGAGATCGACTTGTCGCCCGGGACACGGATGCGCCCCTTCAACGGTGCTCCGGACCGGCTGCTGATCGGTGATGCCAAGCCATGTTCGTGCGACATTCTCGCCTTCCTCGCCTTCTCTCAGGGCGGGCTCCTAACACGGGGTATCCATGCCGTCACCCCGGAGCCGGCGCAAGTGCAGTCATCTCTTGCAATTTCCCATTTGACAAGGCATGCCCTCACGACTAACGGAGCGTTCCCAACCATCCACAGTTTGAAGGCAATTACCCGTGGCCAAACCGGAACTCGGCTTGAAGCGCCAGTGCATGAGCTGCGGCGCGAAATTCTACGACCTGAACAGGGACCCGGCGGTCTGCCCCAAATGCGGCACCGTCTTCCAGGCCGTCGCCCTGAGCCGGGCGGCAGCGCCCGTCGCCGCCCGCGCCGCCGCCGACGAAGATGAGACCGAGCTCGAATCGACCGGACCGGAGATGGTCTCCCTCGACGAGGTCGAGGCGAGCGAGGCCGAGAAGGACATCCCGGTCGACGACGATATCGATGTTGGCGAGGACGTCGGGGACGACGACACCTTCCTCGAGGACGAGGAGGAAGGCGACGACGACGTCTCCGATCTGATCGACAGCGACATCGAGGACGACGAAGAGGCTTGAACCTCACGTCGGACCCGACTATAGAAACGCCGCCGCTTCGAGCGGCGACCCGCCGCGGTGCCCCAAACACCGCGGACTCAGTGGGGCTGTAGCTCAGTTGGGAGAGCGCGTGAATGGCATTCACGAGGTCAGCGGTTCGATCCCGCTCAGCTCCACCAAACATTCTCCCGAAATTGAACGCAGCTGAATCGGCCTTTCAGGCAGCCGGCTTCCGCCATGGCTGCGGAGAGCGCTCGGCCATTCCCGTGCCGGGCTGTGGAAAGCGTCACAGCCGCGAGCCTCCGTCAGGCGCCTCCACCGCGGCAGCGACGAGCCGATCGATCTGAAGTGATGGAAATCTTTGTCGGGATCATGCGGTACCCAGTCTCGCCCGGTTCACGGGCGGCGGGAAACATCCGCTCCGGTCATGCGGCTTTTTCCGGATCCTGTGAGGAGGGAACGAGCCGGCTGCTCCAGTTCGCCATCAGGTTGGGAATCTGCGGGCCGGGCACCGGCTTCGCATAGAGATAGCCTTGCGCATTGCCGCATCCAAGCTCGCGCAGGCGCTGCGCTTGGCCCAGGGTTTCCACGCCTTCGGCAGTGATGTGAAGATCCAGGCTTTTCCCGAGCCCGATGATCGCCGTGATGATTGCGGCGTCGTCCGCGTCTTCCTCGACATCCCTGACGAAGCTGCGGTCGATTTTGACGTGATCGACCGGGAACTGCTTGAGATGGATCAGCGAGGCGTAGCCTGTTCCGAAATCGTCCAGCGCGATCTGGACTCCGTTCCGTCGAAGCTGCTCCAGAACGGAGGAGACCTGATCCGAACTCCGGCCGATGAGCACGGTCTCCGGCACTTCGATCTCGAAGTGCTCCATGGGGATTTTGAAGCCCTCGAAGACCTTGAGGATCCGCTCGGCGAGCCGGGGTTGGCTGAAATCCGCAGGCGCGAGATTGAGCGCGACACGGCCGAAGTCGAGCCCTTTGTCGAGCCAGTTGCGCATGTCCGAGGCGATCTTGCTGGCCATGAGCTTGCCGATGGACGTCGCAAGCTCGCCGTCGTCGAACGCCATGCCGAATGTCGACGGCGTCAAGAGGCCCTTTTCGGGATGCCGCCAGCGTGCGAGCGCTTCAAATCCGATGATCCTCCCGGTCAGGAGGCATACCCTGGCCTGGTAGAAAGGAGCCACTTCGTCGTTGGAGATCGCCCTGCGCATGTCCCTGATCAAGGAGACCCTTCGCTCGGTCGATCTTCTCATGGTCGGCGAATAGGATACCACCCGGTTCCGGCCCCGCGCCTTGGCGTGATAGAGCGCGATATCGGCGTCCTTCATCAGTTCTGCCGGCACGGTGTCATGGTCCGGAAAGGTGGCGATGCCGACGCTCGCGCGGCTGACGAGCGTGCGGCCGCAGAAATCGAAAGGCCGACGCAGAGCCTCAATGACGTTTTCGGCCAGTCGTGGCACGCTTTTGAGCCGCAGCGGTTCGGCGATCAGCACTGCGAACTCGTCGCCGCCGAGCCGCGCCACCATCCCCCGCTCTCCGAACATCGCGGAAAGGCGCAGCGCCGCTTCCTTCAGCAGGGCATCTCCCGCACCATGGCCGAGCGTGTCGTTGACATCCTTGAAGTCATCCAGGTCGATCAGAAGGATGCTGACATTCGTCTCCGTGCGTCCCGCCGCGTCCAGCGCCTCTTCCAACTGGCGCTGGAACAGGATCCGATTGGGCAGTCCGGTGAGGGCGTCGTGATTGGCGGAGCGCCAGAGCTCCTCCTCGGCCTCCTTGCGGTCCGTGATGTCGAAGGTGACGCCGACAACGAGGTTGGGAGCAGCCCGCTCGGCCCGCACGCCCAGCCACCGCATGCGTCCGCAGGGGAGGGTGTACCTGCATTCGACGGTGCCGGCACCGCTCTCGCGGTTGCCCCAGAGGGCGTCCTCCAGCGCCGGCCTGTCGTCGGGGTGAACTCCTCTGACGAAGTCCTGGTGCGGACCGGACGAGATGCCGAGCAGCCCCGTGGAGTTTTCGGAGCGCCGCGTGAAATACGTCTCCAGATCCAGCTCCCAGGCGACCATCTGGGCGGTGCTCAAGGCGAGGCGCAGCCGGCCCTCGCTGGCCTTCGACGCTTCCTCGGAGAGCCCGCGCGCATCGATGCCCGTAGACGTGCCGAGCCAAAGCCCGATGCCGCCGTTTTCATCGCGGGGCGGAACGGGACGGGCGGGCCAAACCGTCTGGGCGATGGCCCCTGCAACCGTTCCGGCTCTTCTCTCGCCCGCCAAAAGAGCCTTGTTGGCCCTCTTCAGCTGGAGATGGCTCATGACGGCGCGGGCAAGGCCCATGAGCGCTTCCGACTGCTGCTCCGTCAGACCATCCGGACGCGGTTCGTAATCCAGGACACAGAGTGTGCCCAGCGGAAGCCCGTCGGACGTCTCGAGGAGCGCGCCCGCATAGAACCGCAGATGAGGGGGGCCTTCCACGTAGGGTCTGTGATTGAACCGGTGATCCTGGCTCAGGTCAGGGATCACGAACAATCCGGTCTGGCGGATCGCATGAACGCAAACGGAAAGCCTCAGGGGCAATTCGCGGGTGCTGACGCCGATCGCGGATTTGAGCCACTGCCTGTTGCTGTCGATAAAGCTGATCGCCGCAATCGGCGCGTTGCAGACACGCGCCGCTATTCTGGTGATGTTGTCGAGGTCAACTTCCGAATCCGTATCGAGGATCTCGAAGCTCCGGAGAGCCGCAAGACGTTCAGTCTCCTTCCATGCAGGAAGGCTGATTGTGTCAGCGCATTCTGACATGCGAAAACCGCCTCGGCGTAAAGAGGTTGAGTTGCTCGGAACATGTCGGACTTCAACCGACGCAGCGGAGCGGCATCATGCCTCGAGCGGAAGCTCGATCCGTTGCTCACATGACATCCGGGCTCAGACCGGGACAATGGAGAGGCATCATGCCTAGCCTTCGGCATGAAGGCATACCATCGTGCATTTTCGACGGACCGCTCGCATCGTTCCGAGCTCTGCCGACCGCGCAGTTATGATGCGTGACTGAATTGCGGTCAAGCTTCCGTAGGGTCAATTCTGGGCAGGAGAGATTCCAGTTTCCCTTTGGTTAACCATGCCAAAAGAAATAGATGGCCTGACGGGGTCTATCGAGCCCGAACACCTTGAGACACGCAGGGTTTCGACGCACGATAAACGATCAATTGTGTCCCGCAATGCTCCCGCCGTTGGACGCGTTGCTTGACCGGGGTGCTTGGCCGATCAGCCCTTGGAAGGCTGCGCCCCAAATCCGCCGCAGTTCCGGCCGAAGAGGAAACCAACGGCCCTGCTTGGCAAAGCCCTCGCCCGTACTGATTCGGATCCCTTCCGGCGAGACTACGTACGTAAATTTACGTAGAGGAATCATGCGCGTTCCTACGTAGGCAGTTAAGGCAACAGATATAACATTACATTGCCGGTCGTTCCCGACGAGGGGAAAGCTGATTCAGCGCAACAGTTTGCCGCCGGTGGCCGCCTGCTTCCGCTACGGGTGCCGAAGGCGATTTCGGGGTTCCCGATGGGCGAAAACCGTTAACGCCCGTTAACGATAAATTCGGGCTACCCCCTTGGAACTACGTATTGTTCGCCTGTCCGGCCAAAGATACATTCTTGCAAGTCCTCAAATAAAAAGAACCGCGTAAAGCAGTATAGAGGGCAGAATAGATCAAAGGCGCTCTTAAGACGTTAAGGCGGGGCAGAATAATATGTATATCGTCGTCGATGATCGGCAGATGGTAACGTCGGGATATGTTGCTAGTTTCGAGCGTGAAGGCGTATCCTCCCTTGGCTTATACTCAGGTGAGTTCAGCGAATGGTTGAGGGTTGCTTCGGAATCCGACCTTGAGGCAGTCCAGGGTTTTCTTCTCGGAAGCTTTGACGAGCGCGTCAATTGCGCCGGTAGCATCCGGAAGTATTCGAAGGCTCCCATCATCGCCCTCAGCGATGTCCGGTCGCTCGAAGAAACCCTCGAGCTGTTCACGGCGAAGTTCGACGACGTGGTGCGCAAGCCGGTGCATGTCCGCGAGATCCTCGCTCGCTCGGAGGCGATCTGGCGGCGCGTGAACGCAGACCAAGGAAAGAAGCATCACAGCGACGACGATCGCCTTAAGGTCTTCTTCGACGGGCGGGATCCGGAAATCGACGGAGTTCCGCTGGCCCTGCCGCGGCGCGAGCGGCACATTCTCGAATATCTGGTTCGGAAGAAGGGCCATCGCCTCACGAAGAAGCAGATCTTCAATGCTGTGTACGGCATCTACAGCGATGAGGTCGAGGACAGCGTGGTCGAAGGCCACATCAGCAAACTGCGCAAGAAACTGCGCCAGCGCCTGGGATACGATCCGATCGATGCCAAGCGTTACATCGGCTATTCCTATGTCGGCGCAAGCATCTGACGATCTGAATTCGACATCGCGAACGCTTCATCGCAGAGCCATCACCCGGCGGCTCCTGTGCGGGAGCTGGTGGGGCCAGCATCCATCGAAGGCCCGTCACTCGTAGCCGCGCACTATCAAGTCCTTCTGCCTCAGGAGCCTTTGCGCAGTGCGGACCGGCCTCGATCGGCATCAGTCAAGGAGCGGGGCATGCGCCTCCTGAACAATCTCAAAATCTTGGCGAAGCTCGCCATCCCGCTGATGGTCGTCGTCGCCGTGACGATTGGACTGATCGTTCTGGCCAAGAGCAGCCTCGATACGCTCGCGCGCGGGACGCAGCAGATTGTCGATGTCGACGCAGCCCGCCGGACCCTCGCCCTGTCCATTGCGGCCAAGGTCGACGAGGCCAGCATCCAGGAGAAGAACCTCATTATCGAAAAGCGTGCCGAGGAACTGGCGTCCTACGAGAAGCAGTTCAAGGACGCCAAGCAGGCCGCCTTCAAGGATCTGGACGGTCTCATCGCGCTCTCCGATACGCCGGAGCAGCGAGCCGAGAGCGAAGGGCTCAAGCAGGCCGTGCAGGCCTATATCGCCGTCATGGACAAGAGCGTGGTGCACGCGCTCCTGAACGAGCCCGACGAAGCCTATGCGGTCGTGACGGGCGAAGGGCGGACGCTCAGTGCCAAGACCCAACAGGTGCTGAACCAGGTAATCGACGCCAATGCCAAAGCCCTTGAGGTCGCCAAGAAGAGAGCTGCCGACCTCGCCGAAGCCACCTCGACCAATCTGATCGTGTCCTCGGCTCTGGGGCTGATGGCTGCCATTGCCTTGCTCGGCGCCATCGCCCTCTATGCGATTGCGCGCCCTCTCGGAGGGATCGCGGCCTCGATGGGCCGGCTTGCGGGCGGCGACCTCGGTATCGCCGTCGCCGGGACCAACCGCAAGGACGAGATCGGGCAGCTTGCGCGCGCTCTCCAGGTGTTCAAGGACAACGCCATCGAGGCTCGTCGTCTCGCGGCCGAGCAGGAGGCCGAGAACGACGCCAAGATGCGGCGCGCCCATCATCTCGACCAGCTCACGCAGGCCTTCGAAAGCAAGGTATCGGCGCTCGCGGACGGACTTTCAGCCGCCGCCACCGAAATGGAGGCGACGGCTCGCTCAATGACGGGCGTCGCCGACCAGGCCAACAGGCAGACGATGACCGCCGCCGGCGCCGCGGAGGTGACATCGACCAACGTTCAGACGGTCGCCGCGGCGACGGAGGAGCTTTCGATTTCCATTCGCGAGATCGCAAGCCAGGTGAACCTGTCCTCCCGGATCGCCGAGAAGGCTGTCGCCGACGCGCAGCGTACGAACGACACCGTGCAGATGCTTTCGGTTTCGGCCGAGCGGATCGGGAATGTCGTCGCGCTCATCAACAACATCGCGGGCCAGACCAATCTGCTGGCCCTCAACGCGACCATCGAGGCGGCGCGCGCCGGCGAGGCGGGCAAGGGCTTCGCCGTCGTGGCGAGCGAGGTCAAGGACCTCGCCACCCAGACCTCGAAGGCGACCGACGAGATTTCGGCCCAGATCGGGTCCGTCCAGCAAGCCACGAACCAGGCCGTCGAGGCGATCCAGCAGATCGCCACGACGATCGCCGAGATGTCCCAGATCTCCGTCTCCATCGCGGCCGCCATGGAAGAGCAGGGCGCGGCCACGACCGAAATCGCCCGCAATGTGCAGGAGGCCGCGCGGGGGACCGAGCAGGTCACCGGCACCATCACTCAAGTGAGGCAGGGCGCCGGGGAAGCTGGCGCAGCGGCATCCCAGGTCCTTGGAGCCGCACAGGAACTGGCCCGCCATTCGGAGAGCCTGGGCCGCGAAGTCGATGAATTCCTCGCGGGCGTCAAGGCAGCCTGACGCCCGTCGATGGTTCCGAATGCCGTATGCCCGAAGGCTATCCGTTGGGACGTGAGGAGAGAAAGGGGCGAGAAACCGTCTGGATGGCTTGCTCTTCCGTAGGGTTGATGAAGCCGATCCCCAACGGGAAGTTTCGAACTTTCATGATGTCGGGACTCCATCAGACTCTCGCGGCGATATTCAAAATCCTGCGTGAACCGGCTTATTAACGAAATATCAGTCACTTAACTGTTAGCGTCTCAACAAATACTACTCCAGCGAGAGTTGAGTAACGCCATGGATGACCTCCTTCTTGAGTTCCTTACCGAGACCAACGAGCATCTCGAAACGGTCGACGTGGAGATGGTTCGTTTCGAGCAGGACCCCAACAATCAGGCCATCTTGAGCAACATCTTCCGTCTGGTGCACACCATCAAGGGGACGTGCGGTTTCCTTGGCCTGCCGCGCCTCGAGTCGCTGGCCCATGCGGCGGAGACGCTCATGGGGAAGTTCCGCGACGGTATGCCCGTGACCACCGCCGCGGTGTCGCTGATCCTGGCGACGCTCGACCGGATCAAGGAGATTCTCGGCGAGCTGGAGCGTCATGGAACTGAGCCGGAGGGATCCGACCTCGATCTCATCGAGAGCCTGGAAAAGATGGCCCGGCAGGAGAGCGTTGCGGCGGAGGAGCCGTCCGAAGCCAAGGCGCAGACCACAGGCACGCTGACCTATCAGGTCCTGGAGCGCGAACTGAAGCCCGGAGAAGTCTCTTTGGACGAGCTGGAGCGCGCGTTCCAGGAGGCGCCCGGTCCGGACAAGGCAGTCACGACCGGGACGTTGACCTACCAGGTTCTCGAACGGCCGCTGAAGCCGGGAGAGGTCTCTCTCGACGAGCTCGAGCGGGCCTTCCGGGATGCCCCCGGCCCGGATCCCCTGGTGATCGCAAAACCGATCAAGGCCATTGCGAATGCGGAGGCAGGCGCATCCTCGGCTCAGAAGAAAACGTCCGAGGCTCCGGACGGCGGCGATGCAAACGAGGCGCTGAGCGGAAAAAGCCAGACCATTCGCGTGAGCGTCGACACGCTCGAGCATCTGATGACGATGGTGTCGGAGTTGGTCCTGACGCGCAATCAGCTGCTCGAGATCGCGCGCAGAAGCTCCGAGGATCACGGCTACAAGGTGCCGTTGCAGCGGCTTTCGCAGGTCACGGCGGAGCTGCAGGACGGCGTCATGAAGACCCGCATGCAGCCGATCGGCAATGCCTGGCAGAAGCTGCCGCGCGTCGTGCGCGACCTGTCGAACGAGCTGTCAAAAAAAATCGAGCTCGTCATGCAGGGAGCCGACACCGAGCTCGACCGACAGGTGCTGGAGGTCATCAAGGATCCCCTCACGCATATGGTCCGCAACTCGGCGGACCACGGCATCGAAAGCCCGTCCGAGCGTAAAGCCGCCGGCAAGCCCGAGAAGGGCACCATCCGTCTCAACGCCTACCATGAGGGCGGTTCGATCACGATCGAGATCGCGGACGATGGCAAGGGCCTGAACCTCGCCGCCATCCGCCGCAAAGCCGTCGAACGCGGCATCGTGTCCGAAGCCGAAGTGGAACGCCTGAGCGATGCCCAGGTGGCGAAGTTCATCTTCCACCCCGGATTTTCGACTGCCGCCGCGGTCACGTCGGTATCCGGGCGCGGCGTCGGCATGGATGTCGTCAAGACCAACATCGAACTCATCGGCGGAACCGTCGACATCAAGTCCGAGCAGGGGCGCGGCACGACCTTCAGGATCAAGATCCCGCTCACACTGGCGATCGTGGCCGCACTCATCGTGTCCTCGAAGGATCAGCGGTTCGCCATCCCGCAGGTCGCTGTTCTGGAGCTCGTCCGGGTTGCTCCCGGGACCGAGCATGCGGTGGAGCGCATCAACGGCACGCCGGTTCTTCGCCTGAGGGATCGCCTGCTGCCGATCGTGCCTCTCTCGAAGGTCATGGGCCTCTCCTCGGACGAAGAGGTCGACGAGGGGTTCATCGTCGTTACGCAGGTCGCGCACCAGCGCTTCGGAATTCTGGTCGACGGCGTCTTCCATACCGAGGAGATCGTCGTGAAGCCGATGTCCTCGAAGCTGCGGCACATCCCGCTCTTCTCCGGCAACACGATTCTCGGCGACGGGGCCGTCGTTCTGATCGTCGATCCCAACGGGCTCGCCCGCATGGTGGGATCCGGAGCCGACGACAATCAATTCCAAAGCGATGTTTCGTCCGAAGAGGCGAACGTGTTTGCCGAGGAGATGACGGCGCTGCTGGTGTTCCGTGGAGGAGGGGAGAGCCTCAAGGCGGTTCCTCTCTCGCTTGTGACACGCCTTGAGGAAATCGACGCCACGACCATCGAGTGGTCCAGCGGGCGTCCCGTCCTGCAGTATCGCGGCAGTCTCATGCCGCTGGTTTCATGCGACGAGCAGCTGACGATCAAGGCCGAAGGCATGCAGTCGCTCGTGGTGTTCTCCGACGGCAAGGTCTCCATGGGTCTGGCGGTCGCGGAGATCGTCGACATCGTAGAGGACAGTCTCGACATCGAACTCTTGGCCGAGAGGTCGGATCTCGTCGGGTCCGCCGTCGTCCGCGGGCGGACAACCGAAATCGTCAACGTGGCGCACTATCTGCCCATGGTTCTCGAAACGTGGGCTCGCACCACGCGCAAGGAAAACGCGACGAAGTCGCTCCTCCTGGTCGACAGCTCGGCCTTCTTCAGGGACATGCTCATCCCCGTTCTCAAGGCCGCCGGCTACAGGGTCCACGCTGCCGCCACGGCTCAGGATGCCATCAAGCTCCTCTCCAGCGGTGCCCAGGTCGATGTGGTCGTGACGGATCTCGAGCTGTCCGACCACTCGGGGCTCGTTCTTGCGGCTTCCCTGCGGGCCGATGAGCAGTTCAGCGCGACGCCGATCATCGCCATGACGGCGAAGCGCGATCCCCAGCAGATCGCCCAGGCCCGCAAGCTCAACATTTCGGAAGTGATTTCAAAGATCGACCGCCGCGGCCTGCTGTCAGCGCTCGCGGAACTCGACCACTCTCTTGAAGAGGCTGCGTGAGCATGAAATCTGCAGATAACAACGCCTTTGCCGAATCGAAATCCTTCTCGAGAGAGGCGGAGTTCGTCACAGTCATGGTAGCCGGGCAATTGCTCGGTCTGCCAATCGACCGCGTGCACGACGTCTTCGTCGTCAACGAGATGACGACGGTCCCTCTGGCGCCCCCGGAGATCGCCGGTCTGCTCAACCTGCGCGGCCGCGTCGTTACGGCCGTCTCTCTCCGCCAGCGCTTGGGCCTGGGTGAAAACACGGCTTCCGGACGCCGAATGGCAGTCGGACTCGAAAAGCAGGGCGAGGCCTACGGTCTGCTCGTCGACGAGGTCGGTGAAGTGCTCAAGCTCAACCCGGACGCCATGCAGCCGAATCCAGTCCATCTGAGCCGCCGCTGGGTCGGGCTGTCGCAGGGCGTACATCAGCTCCAGAACAGGTTGCTGATCATTCTGGACGTCGATGCCGTCCTGGCATTCCAAGCAGAGTTAGAGGTTGCTTAAACAAGCTCTAGTACTCTCCAACAATACAAACAACTAATCAGGGCAGTGACACCGTGAGTCTCGATCTTTCCATTCCCATTCTTGTCGTCGACGATTACCAGACGATGGTGAGAATTCTCCGCAATCTTCTCAAGCAGATCGGCTTTACCGACGTCGATGATGCATCCGACGGGCAGGCTGCTCTGGAGAAGCTGCGGGCAAAGAAATATGGGCTCGTCATTTCCGACTGGAACATGGCGCCGATGACCGGATACGAACTGCTTCAGCACGTGCGCGCGGACGCGGAGCTGAATGCCCTCCCGTTCATCATGGTGACGGCCGAGGCCAAGACGGAGAATGTCGTCGCGGCGAAGAAGGCCGGCGTGAACAATTACATCGTCAAACCCTTCAATGCTGAAACACTGCGCACCAAGATCAGTGCTGTCATCGGCGGATAACGTGATCGCGAGCTCGGGCCATGAAGCCACGCAAGAATTATCGCATTGAAGCCGATCTGGACGCCGTGCCGTCCGAGGACGGGTCCCTGGAGCGCCACCTCGAGATTATGAGCATGCTCGGGACCATCAAGGAATCGATCGTGCCGGCTCGTGAATTGTCAAATACCCTTCTCGAGGAGCATCGCCGCGATATGCAGGAAGCCATGCGCCTCAAGGTCGAGCTGGATTCGATCTCGGAGGCGATCGAGCGCACCAAGCGGGAAATCGCCACGCTTCGCTATGCAGGCGCTCAGGGGCAGGAGATCACGCGGGTTACCGACGAACTGGGCGCCATCGTCATGGGCACTGAGGCGGCAACCAACTCGATCCTCGCCGCTGCGGAGCGGATCGATGAGCTCGCCGGCAATCTGGCGGCGCGCCTCTCAGGGGGCGATCAGGATCTCGCCCGCGAAATATCGGATCGGGTGATCAGCATCTTCGAAGCATGCAACTTCCAGGACATTACCGGGCAGCGTATCGGGAAAGTGGTCAACGCCATGAGGTTCGTGGAGGAGCGGGTGCACCAGATGATCGAGATCTGGGGCGGTCTCGAAAGCTTCAAGGATGTCCCGACCCACGAGGACGAGGCGCGGCAGGGCGACCGGGCTCTGCTGAATGGGCCCGCGCTCGCAAGTGACGAGGGCGTCACGTCCCAGGACGCCATCGACGCCTTGTTCAGCTAAGCGGCAGGCCGCTTCAGCCCCGCGATAGATCTCCTGGAAGAGCAGGCGTTCACGATGTACCAGCCACTCGGCGTCAGCCGGGTGGCAGTTCCAAGATCTCTCTGATGGCAGGTCTCTCCAGCACATCCGACATGGTTCTGAGGCCAAGGTCGGTTACGCCCAAAATGACCCCTCCTGATATGGTGCCCCGGCCGGAGAACGTGTAGCGCAGCACGTTGGCGGGGTCTAAGACGCCCGGTCTGCGCGACACGAAGCCCTGCATGGACGATGGCCGGTCGTTGCGTCCGTTTTCAAGGGTCAGGCCGTTGAAACTGCCCGAGAGCGTGCGGGGAATGATCCGGAGCCTGTTTTTCTTGTGAAAGCCGACGGCCAGCCTCGGGTTGACGATGGCGACGGTCACGTCAGGCTCGAAGTGAAGAAAGCCCTCGAAGGTGGATGCCGTCTTCGACGTCACGAAACGATCAATGACTGCCACCGCATCCAGGTCGCGAAGACATGCGATGACCCGGCGGTGGATGTAGTCAGGTCCGTGCACGTCGGTCGCAATCTCGAAAACCTCGGCGTCCTCCAGCGAAAGCCTCGACTTGATCCATCCGTTCCCGGCCGTCTGATCACGTCCGTCCGGAAGAGCGATGTTATGAGCGCGAGATGAAACGAGAAACTGCCGGACGGGACCCATGTCATGCAGGCCCGACCCACCTGGATCGGCGATCCAGCGTACGCCATCGGCGGCATATGTGAACGACGTGCAGTCGAAATGGCCGTGCTCGTGCCGCTGCCCGGTCAGGGAGGCGCAGAGATAACCCCAGTCCGGCTTCCGTTCGTAATGGCGCAGAGCCAGCATGTCCGCCCCTGGCGGCACGATGACCCGGGAGCCTCGCGGATACGAGAGTTCGGCCGCAATATCCTGGTCCGCCATCAGCTCTTGGCCATATCCGGCGATCAGCCGTCGCAGCCAAGACGCGTGGTGATGACCATGAACGGTGTCGCCGAGCATGGGGAGCATGCCGGCAGGGTCGATCACCATGATGACGGATCTGATCCCCTCCTTGAGGCAAGGAGCCAGTTGCTGCCGGAGTTCATCGGCCGCGGGAAGATCCTTCAGCAGGCTGCTCAGAACCAGCCCGATCGAGATGATTTCGAGCCGGTAATGCGGAGACTTTTCGATAGATGAGCCATCCGGGCCGAGCAGTTCGCCAAAGCCGTCCCGAAGGTGGGCCAGGGCGATCGACGTCCAGTATGGCGAAAGCGGAATGCGCGGGACTGCTCTGGACAGGGACAGGAGAGCGGACGCCGTATAAAGATGGTTGACCGAGTGCGAGAAGATGTTCTGGCCGAGAATTTCGGCCAAGGCGAAACAATGGCGGACGGCTTCGGCGAAGAGCACAAGCAGCTTGCGGGAATTCGCCTTGCGCCCTGCCGCGACACCGAGGGACAACAGCTGGAGAAGGGTCTCGGCGCGGACCGCCAGGCTCAGGGGATGCGCGCTGATGACATCCGCCGGGCTTCCCCATGGATTGGCTTTCGACCAAGAGACCGCCAGATCGAGCGCTCGCTCGAGACCGGAAGGATTTGTGCTCCTGGCGATGTCAAGAAGCCAGGACAGGGAGTGGAATTCCAGGCGCCATGCCGGCGACTGGAACGGATCTTCGGTCCATGTCGGCTCCTGCGGCAAAGGCCAGGCCGAAAAGGAGCCGAGACTAATCCGATCCAGATCGGCGGGCACGCGCTCACCCTGGCGGACAAGCTTCAGCCGGTCCAGGACGGTGACGGGCGAGGAGAGAGCCTCTTGGTCGAGCAGGGTGCGGAGTACGGATTCATCCTCTGCCGCTCCAGGGCGAGAGGTTAGGGTGAGCGCCGCACTCAGTCGGTTCAGGAAACCTGGGGCATCCGGCGGGTCTTCGCCGGAGATGGTCTCGAGCAGAAGGTCATCCTCCAGGGACATTTCCAGCGGAGTGACGAGTTCGACCGGCTCCTCGTCTCGCCATGCCTGAAAGCCGAGATCGACCGTCACGGCCTGAGGAGGGGGAACGAGTTCCAGGGTGAAGCGTCGGGCTACCCTGGGGGTCGGAATATTGACGAAGGCTCCGATCCCCGGCGCTGAAATCGTCTCCGGATAGGGGGCTGGGAGTTCGTCTCCATGGGAATCGCGGTAGATGACGCGCACCAGTGCGCCGGCGGTCCCTTCGGTTCTGTTGATCACCTGTCCCCTGACGAAGAGCCTTCGACCGGGAACGAGCGCATAGCTGAACCAGCGCGGCTCCGCGGTCAGCGTCTTCCAGAGGTTTCGAAAAGCGGGGAGGGGGCTGTGCTGGCTGCCCGTGAGATTGGCTTGATGCTCCCCATGAGCCGTGCCCGTTGTCGCGGCAGAGTCGATCTGACGCAGGCATGGATGGCTGATCTTGAAGGGATGGGAGTTGCGCCAGCTGCGGATCGTCACGAGCAGTCGCTTCGCAGGAGATGGAAGCAGGAATGTGAAGCGCACCTGACCTGAGCCTACGAGGCGACTGCCCTGATCAAGATAATCCGGCCCGGCCACATAAGAGCTATGGGGGTCGATCTGTGTCCTTGTCAGACCCGGTACGTGGGCGAAGTCGATGCTCGATCCGTCATTGGCCATAAACTCAAGTCCAACGACGGCGAAGTCGTGAACGCCGCGATTTTCCTCATTGGGATGCCAGGTGATCTGAACGCTGAACTCGCACCAGGTATCCTCCATCAGGTCCTGAAAGCTCAGAGCAATGCGCGACCAACGGTTGTTGTTGCCGATCGTATATTCGCCGTCAGCGGCATCGGGCGGCGCATCGCCTGCGCCTTGAGCCAGAGTTGGAAGGATACGTCGCTCAGCGGTCATGAAGACACAGGGGCTCCAATATTGGGAGGAGATCGTCAGGGAACCGCTGAAACGCTGGCATGTCTGAACGACTTCCACCGAACCTGCATCAGCTAACCGATGCGGGGGCGATGCACAACCGCCCTATAGAGCATCGGACGATTACACGGACGCATATCCGGCTGCCTTGAGGTAGTTCCAACACTCTTGTGGCTCGAAGAGGCCGCAGATGTCGCCGAGCGCT
>JBOZRS010000139.1:0-81883 GCA_050789065.1 Microvirga sp. | reverse complement strand
GAGGAGCTTGGCCACGGCGAGCGGCTCGACCGCCGCGTCGGTCTTGACCAGGAGGCCGCGGTCGGCCCCCATGGCGAGCGCGGTGCGGATGGTCTCGGCGGCCTGGGCCGGGCCGATCGAGACGGCGACGATCTCGGTGGCCTTGCCCTGTTCCTTCAGACGCACCGCCTCCTCGACGGCGATCTCGTCGAAGGGGTTCATCGACATCTTCACGTTGGCAAGTTCGACCCCGGATCCATCCGGCTTCACCCGGATCTTCACGTTGTAATCCACAACCCGCTTCACGCAGACGAGTATCTTGTTCATGTAGTCTGTTCCTCCCTTGGCTTGCCGCTTCAGGCTTGCTCAGTTGCCCGGAGCGCCCAGTGCAATGCCGGCGCCAATCACGACCCATTGGACCGCTCTCAAATCCGCCATCCGCGAGTTCACAGGAAATCCTTTGTGTCGCAGAGCCTATATAAATTTGCTGGACGTTCAACTAACTTTCAAGTCTCGCTGTTTCGTGCACCACAGGAAGCATCAGGTGAAACACCGGCAAGGCATGAAGAGAAAGCGTGAGAGCGCAGACGCAGCATGCTGCTTCTCCCGCAACGAGTGGGTACGCTTGATGCATCGAAGCCCCAATAGGCCTCTGGCCATGTCCACTCGCAACACTCCGAAACGGGCAGGCACCTGACAACACCATGAGGCCGTCGTGACGTACGAAGCGCTCGCGGCGCAGGTGCTCGCCGCTCATCGGAATTTCGAAATCGATCCAGACCTGCTCAGCCGCGACAGGGCCGATACTGCCTTACCCCTCACCGTATCGACAGCAGGCCGAGTATCACCATGACTTTGGAGGCCATACAATGATGTCCATCAGAAAAGCTGCCGTGATCGGAGCTGGCGTTATGGATTCTGGCATCGCCGCCCACCTTGCCAACACCGGCGTTGAAGTCGTGCTTCTCGATATGACGCGCCAGCGCATCGTGCGGAACCGGAGGTCCGCGTCAGCGACCCGAAGGGCCACGCCAGTGAAAAGTGGACCCGGTTATTCGCTGGCGCGGCCCTTCGGGTCGCGTTGAACGATGTGCCGGCCCAGAGAAGGAGCATCGGATTCAAAGGTGCAAGTCCACTTTTGGGCACGCCGCTCAAGGGCGGCGCACGATGCTCTAGCGTGCCGCCGAGGGAATTTCCCGACAGTTGAAAACCGGCGGGTTCATGGACGCGGAATTCGCTACCCGCGTGCGTCCTGGGTCCACTGCGGAAGATCTGTCGCTTCTGGCAGATGCTGACTGGATCATCGAGGCGGTGGCTGAACGGCTCGATATTAAGCAGGATCTCTACAGGGCCGCCGGTGCCGTCCGCAAGGCAGGCTCTTGCATCTCCTCCAACGCCTCGACGATTCCGCTTGCTTCGCTCATCAGCGGTCTACCAGAGAAAATCGCGCGCGATTCTCTCATCACCCATTTCTTCAATCCGCCGCGCCACATGCGCCTGCTGGAACTCGTCTCGCCCCCCGGACGAACCCGCATGCCGTGGGAGTGATCCGCAGCTTCGCAGACCGACACCTCGGCAAGGCCGTTGCCATCTGCAAAGCCCCCCGGCTTCATCGGCAACCGTGTCGGCAAGCACTGGATGGCGGTCACGCAGAACGAGGCCATCCGCCTTGGGCTCAAGATCGAGGAAGCCGATGCGGTCATCAGCAAGCCTTTCGGCATTCCCTCGACCTGAATCGCCCCAGCGGCAATGCCCGTTCTCAGAGCATGCCCTGCACGGGAATTGCAGACAAGTCGATCGGCGGTGTATCCGGGTACTTGCGCGGATCCTCTTTGAACACCCCGCAGATCCAATCTCGCAAGATCCTGCGGCACGTCAGGTCGTCATAGGTGTTTTCGAGAACCAAACCCAGCCAAAGTCCATCGATAAGCTGCGTATACATCAGCGCCGTGGCGTTGTCGTCGATCTCGAGCCCACGTTCTTTTGCGAGGGACGCGATCCGACGTCTGACCCCCTTCCGATAGGTAGCCCATAATTCGCGATGCACCTCCGCGACCTCCGGCTGGAGGCGCGATGCGCTCCAGAAGTGCAACCACACTTCGCGGTAGGGCCTGTCTCCCGTGAACGGCACCATTGCTCCGTACAACAATTTCTCGAACTGATTATGTGCCGCCGAATGCACCACGTAGCGAAAATACTCGTCCAGTCTCTCGGTCAAAAAGCGAAAGGCGTACAGAAGCAAGTCGTCCTTGTTTTTGAAGTAGTGACTTATCAATCCGCGAGACAAACCGGACTCGGCACTGATCGTATTGATCGTGGAGTTTATGTAGCCATGCTTGCGAATGGATTCGAGCGTCGCAACGATCAACTCGCGCCGCCGCGTCTCAAGCGTAAGTATCTTCTTCTCTGCTCTATTCATGGGCCACCTACTTACGCTACTTCACTGAACCAGCAATAATGTACCCGCAAGATGTCGCCTCGAAATCGCGGTGGATTGCGAAGCACCATCCCAGATTCGGCCGGTACATTTACCACCTCAGGAGCGCTGGATCGGGACGTCTTCCGTGATCCCCCAAAGCAAAGACTGGCTCGGCACATTTATACGCGCACTGAGTTCGCGGGGCCCAGCTTCCTTGTGAAAGCAACTCGCCTTGCAACTTCAATCCTATCCATGACTATCTAAGCTGTTTCTCGGAAATCCGGCGAAACGAGCTTATGACATTATCAAAAATTTTTATGGCCGTCCAAATAATTTACGGGAATTAGTGCCTCCCCTCTTCCGACGCTAATCAATCACTGCCGTTCGGCGCCTCTGCGATTTATCCGTAGGCGTGAGGGCACCCCAAGAGTAGCCCGTCAGAGTGGCCGGAGGCCAAGCGTATGGCTGCCGGACCGCCCGCCACTTCGGGCATCTCGAACGTCCTCCGGATAGACTTTACCTCCAGATCTCCTTAGGGCAGATCGATCCGATGTCATCGAAGGCCCTGTGTAGGATGGACGCTGCTCCGTCGGGATCGATCGCGAACAGAGCACAGAAAGATTGCTCCAATCACGAGTATGTTGAGGAAGTTCCAAGCAATGCCGTTGATGAAGGCCATATCGTAGGAACCTGTATGTTCGTAGATCCAGCCGGACAGCCATCCGCCCAGTGCCATGCCGACGACCGTTGCCGCCATCACGAAGCTCACCGCCCCTCCAGCATCCCGAGAGGGCAGGTACTCGCGAATGATCATGGAGTAAGCGGGCAGGATCCCGCCTTGGGACAGACCGAAAATCAGGCTGACGACATAGAGTGACGTCAGTCCATCGGACTGAAGGTAGAGCGCAAGCGACAGGGTCTGAAGCGCCGAGCCGAGGAGCAGAGTGCGCACACCTCCGAGTCGATCCGAACAATAGCCTGCAACGAGGCGCGACAGGATGCCGGCAACCAGGGTCATGGACAAGATCTCGGATCCCACGCCGACGCCGAGACCACGATCGACACAGAGTGCAACGAGATGAACCTGCGGCATTGCCATGGCAACGCAGCATCCGACTCCTGCAACGGCGAGAAGCCCAATGAGGAGATACGGCGACAGGCCCATCTGAGCTCTCCTGGCGGATGATGCCAGATCTGCCTCTGCAAGGACTGCCTCCGGAACCGAGCGTCGCAAGAGAAGCGACAAGGGTATGACCGTGACGAGCACGATTGCTGCGATGATCAGTTGCGCATCGCGCCAAGTGCCGTGCGCAAGTACGTATGAGATGAGGATCGGCCACAGTACGCCGGACAGATAGCTGCCGCTTGACGCAATGGAGATGGCAATTCCCCGTCGCCTGTTGAACCAGTGTGAAATATCGGCAAGGAGAGGAGCAAATCCTGCGGCGGTTCCGGCCCCTACCATCAGCAGGCTTCCCAGGAACAGAGGGAAACTCGAAACCCAGGCGCCAACCGCGAAGCCTGCGCTGGTGAGCGCCGTAGACGCCATCAGCACTCGGGTCACGCCGAAGCGATCAGCACCGCGCCCGAAGAGAACTCCGCCGATCACGAAACCTGTCATGACCAGCATATAGGGATACGAGGCTTCGGTCCGGGTCAGATGAAAATCCGACTCGAAGGCTGGCATCAGGACCACAACACTCCACATGCCGACGCTGCTGAGGCCAGAGATGAGCAGGGTGTAGGCCAGGCGCAGCCACGAATAGGCGCTATCAGTCGCAGGCTTGATGCTTGTGGATACCACGGAGACCCCATCCTTACAGGAACGCAGTTCAGTGCATCGAAGCGGCAATGCTGCGACTTGCGAAAAAGACAGCTCAGCCCACCAGCTGCAGGATTGCTGACGGTATCGGCCATCGGACCGGCTCTTTGAGAGGCGCTTCCTATGGCGCTCTTTAGGAAGGACCGATCGGTATCACGCCTCAAATGCGCGCAGTCCCTCCGTCATCGCCTGATGGCAATCGGCGACCATGCGCTCGATGAGTTCAGCGCAGGTCGGGATGTCTTCGATCAGCCCGATCGCTTGGCTGGCCCAAACCAGCCCCTCATCGACCTTGCCTTCGGTCAGTGCCAGTCGCCCGCGCGTTCCCGCAACAAGATGACGGATATCTTCGAATTGGCAACCACCTGGGCGGCGCTCGATCGAGACGACCTCCTCCGAAATGGCATTCTTCAGCACGCGTCCCGTATTGCGCAGCGTGCGGAAGATCAGGACCGTGTCCGTTTCGCCGGAACGCAGCAAGGCGTGCTTGATCTCGTCATGGATCGGAGCCTCCTTGGTGGCACAGAAGCGAGTGCCCATATTGACGCCTTCAGCGCCAAGCATCAGCGCTGCCGCCATGCCGCGACCCGAGCCGATGCCGCCGGAGGCGATGAGCGGCACCTTCACTGCGCGCGCAGCCGCCGCGAACAGCACCAGTCCACCGATGTCGTCCTCTCCGGGGTGCCCGGCAGCCTCGAAGCCGTCAATCGAGATCGCATCCACTCCGGCCCGCTCGGCCGAAAGCGCATGACGGACCGCCGTGCACTTGTGAACGATCTTGGCACCGGCGGCTTTCGCCTTGGCGATGAACTCCTTGGGGCTGCGTCCAGCCGTCTCGATGATGCGCACGCCCATCTCGAGCGCAGCGTCGAGATATTCCTCGTATGGCGGCGGCGCCGTCGACGGCAGAATCGTCAGGTTCACGCCGAACGGCTTGTCCGTCATGTTGCGGCAGCGCCGGATCTCCGCCGCGAGCGCTTCCGGATCGGGCTGCGTGAGAGCAGTCAGGATGCCCAGCCCCCCTGCATTCGACACCGCCGAGGCGAGTTCAGCCCGGCCGACCCACTGCATTCCGCCCTGCACGATCGGGTAGCGGGTTCCCAAGAGCTCCGTGACGCGCGTTTTCATTTGTCCTCCCTGGGCCTGCACCGGCATTATTCATTCACCTTAGAAAGAGGCTGGAAAGCTGTCAATAAAATTGGCTGTACGTCCAAATAACTTTGTCGCAGTCCTTCATGAAGCGACTGCTGCACTCTTTTCGCAGGCAGATATCGCACGCTCTAAGCCCCATTCCCTCGCCATGCCACGTGACCAACGCGTCTGAAGGAATGCGACTATCTTGCCTTGTCGTGGGAATGCTGCGGCGACATGAAGTGGAAAAGGACGCTGCTCGCGATCACTAACGCACCGACAAAGGTCCAAATACCGGGCATGGTTCCCCAGACGATCCAGGTAACGCTCAATGACCATATGAGTCCGGAATAGCCAAACGGCGCGAGATCTGATGCACGCGCCATACGATATGCCAACGATCCAAAACCGATGCCTAGGCTCGAGCAGAGGGCAGCGCACCCGAACAGCGCAAAATCGCCTGCATCCAGGGTCCGCCAGTAAGCCACGGTCGTCGGCGCAACAAGAAGAGCCGAGAAGAATGCTCCGAAGAAACTCACCGTCCAAAGGTTGTCCTCTTCGGGAATCCAGCGCGCGGTCAGTGAATTCGTCGCATACAGAAAACTTGCGGCCAAGATGAAGAGCGAAGCGGGCTGGAACGTCGCGGCGCCAGGCTGAATGGCAATCGTCACCCCCAGGAAGCTCATCACTACGGCGGCCCATGTTCTCCAGCCGACATGTTCCTTGAAGATCAGCACCGTTGAGGCCGTGATGATGATCGGTGAAGCGAAAACAATGACCGTCGCTTCAGCAACGCTCAAATACTCTAATCCTCTGATATACAGATAGGCCGCCAAGAGGCCGATGGAGCCGCGAACCCCATGGAACAACGCCCTGCGCGACCACCTGACCTTCTGGCGGCCAAGGGTGATGGCCATCAGGACAAGCAAGGGCATCGCCAACACGCTGCGCACGAAGATGATGACGGTCACGTGATAGCTGTCGATCAGGAACTTGGTAATCGTATCGTTGAGGGTGAAACAGAGTGATCCGACGCACATCATGACGATTGCGCGAAGTGTTTGTGATGATGTGGGCATCGGATGTGTCAATGTGTTCCGCTATCATCTACGATTGGGAAGGATGGATACGGGTATCGAGGGGTTTCTGCCTCCGACGGGCAGCAAGATCCGATCGCGGGTCGCGCAGCCAGAACACACCTGAGTTGGTCTTCTGACGGGTGCTCTCATAGGACTTCGAAAAGGCCTGCGGCCCCCATCCCGCCGCCAATACACATCGTCACGACGACGTATCGCACGTGGCGCCGCTTTCCTTCGATCAAAGCGTGCCCCACCAAGCGCGCTCCCGACATGCCGTAGGGATGTCCGACGGAAATCGCACCGCCATTGACGTTCAGTTTCGCTGGGTCGATGCCAAGCCGGTCGCGGCAATAGACCGCCTGCGACGCGAAAGCCTCGTTGAGTTCCCACAGGCCGATATCGTCTACCCTGAGGCCATGTGCCTTGAGCAATTTCGAGACGGCGAAGACCGGGCCGAGGCCCATCTCACCCGGGTCACAGCCCGCGACGGCCATGCCTCGATAAGCGCCAAGGGGCTCAAGTCCACGCTGTTCGCAGAGCTTGGATTCCATCAGCACGCATGCGGAGGCCCCGTCCGACAGTTGTGAGGCATTGCCGGCCGTCACGAATTTTCCCTGCCTGACGATCTGGCCGTCGGCAAAGACGGGCTTCAATACCGAAAGACTCTCGAGAGTCGTCTCCGGGCGGTTACCCTCATCTCGATCAAGCCTGACCTCGACAAACCTTTCTTCACCGGTTTGCTTGTCCTTCACGCGCATGACGCTTTCGAGGGGAACGATCTCGTCGTCGAATTTCCCCGCCGCCTGCGCGGCCGCGGTGCGCCGTTGCGACTCAAGTGCGAAGGTATCCTGGGCCTCGCGGGAGATGCCATAGCGCTCGGCAACGATCTCCGCCGTCTCGATCATCGACATGTACAGATCAGGACGATGCCGAACCAGCCAGGGGTCACGGAAGCGGTCTAGATTGAGCGCCGGCGTTTGGACAAGGGAGATCGACTCCAGCCCGCCACCGACCGTGACCGACATCCCATCCGCGACGATTTGATTGGCGGCCGTCGTGATCGCCATGAGGCCGGAGGCGCATTGCCGGTCGAGCGTCATTCCCGCGACCGAAGTTGGCAGGCCAGCACGCAGCGCGGATTGGCGGGCGACATTCAGGTAGGTTGTTCCCTGCTGCATGGCGGCGCCAAGAACCACGTCGTCGATCTCGGCTGGTTCGATCTTCGCCCGCGCTACGGCATGGGAGATCGCATGCCCCCCAAGGACCTGCGCCTGTGTGTCGTTGAACGCTCCGCGATAGGCCTTTCCGATGGGCGTGCGGGCGGTGGAGACGATGAGTGCTTCGCGCATTTGGCTTCCCCTTGCTCGTTCAGAGGCACAAGACGCTCATCGTGCCTGCCGACCGTTATTCGTCCCAACCGGAGATCGCCTTCAATTCGAGGAATTCCTCGATTCCCCAAACTCCTCCTTCGCGAGCCCTGCCCGATGCCTTTACACCGCCGAAGAACGTACCTGCGGCGCGCGGCACACCGTTCATTTCGACCATCCCTGCCTTGAGCTTCAAGGCAAGGCGCCGTCGTCGATCAACATCGCCCGTCTGCACGTAGTTGCTCAGGCCGTATGGCGTGTCGTTGGCGATGCGGACCGCCTCTTCTTCGGTGTCGAAGGGCATCATTGTCAGCACGGGGCCGAAGATTTCCTCGCGTTCGATCGTCATGCCTGGCTTCACATCGGCAAAGACAGTAGGACGCACATAGAAGCCGCGATTCAGCCCTTCCGGCAGGCCGAGCCCCCCGGTGACGAGGCGTGCGCCTTCTTCGATGCCCTTCTGAATATAGCCCTGTATCTGCTCCCATTGGCGCTTGTTGACGACCGGGCCGATATGATCACCGTCTTCCGAGGCCGGAGCCACCTTGATCGAGTTCGCGACACCGGCCGCAAGCTCAACGGCACGATCATAATACGGTCGCTCGACGAGCATCCGAGACGGCGCGTTGCAGGATTGTCCCGAGTTCTGCATCATGTGCCGCACCCCGCGCTCGACAGCGGCGGCATCGGCGTCGGCGAAGACCAGATTGGCTCCCTTGCCGCCGAGCTCCAGGGTAACACGCTTCAATGTGTCCGCAGCCGCTTTCGAGATGGCGCGGCCCGCTCGGGTCGAGCCGGTAAACGAAATCATCTCCACATCCGGATGGCTCGAAAGGCGCGTGCCGACACCCGCGCCATCGCCGTTCACCAGGTTGAATACGCCTGGCGGGGTGCCTGCGTCATGAACGAATTCTGCGAATAGCATCGAGGAAAGCGGGGCTTCCTCGGACGGTTTCAGCACGCAGGTGCATCCCGCCAGCATCGCCGGAATCACTTTCAGCGTGACCTGGTTCATGGGCCAGTTCCAGGGCGTGATGAGCCCCACGACCCCGATCGGCTCCTGCGCGATCATTGTGTTGTCTTTGCCGCCCACATGGGGTTTCAGCCATTGGATCTCGTCGAAGGCAGTGAGGAAATTGCGCAGGTGCCATTCCAGAGCGCCGGCCTGCGCCCCGTAGGCAAGGCGCATTGGAGCCCCCATTTCGGCCGAGATCGCCTCGGCCATTTCCTGACGGCGTCTGGTGAACTGCTCGAGGATCCTCTCGACCACGGCCTTGCGCTCCGGCGGCATCGCCGCCGCCCAGGCGGGAAAAGCGGATTTGGCGGCTGCGACCGCCGCATCGGTATCGGCGGTTGAGCCAAGGCTGATGGTGGCGCATACCTCTTCGTTCGATGGATTGATCACGGGATGGTCGTTCGGAACGACCGGAGCAACCCAAGCCCCGTTGATATAAAACTGCCGCTTGTTCATCCCGTTCTCCTCATCCGAGTGAGTTTCATTTGGGCCATTTGGCCAGGTTTACGTCTATACCCCTGAACCGCGCTATCTCACGGTCATGAAAGCCATACGCCCCATCACTAAGAGCAGGAACATTTGTCACGCGAACTGGACATCGATCAGCATCGGTCCGTCGAGAGCGAGCGCTCTGGCCATGGCCTCATCGAGCTCTTCCAGCGTCGTGGCAACCGCGGACGCGACACCGAAGCCGGTCGCAATCGCGCTCCATTTGAGGGCAGGACGATCAAGGCTCATCATGTCAAGCGCAGTCTGGCCCGGCTTGGCACCGACCTTGGCGTACTCTCCCAGAAGGATTGCATAGGACCGATTGTTGAGCAGCAATGTGGTCACCGGAAGCTTTTCACGGGCCTGTGTCCAAAGGGCCTGCAACGTGTAGGCCGCCGATCCGTCAGCCTGAAGGGTCACCACGCGCCTGTCCGGACGTCCCATGGCCTGGGCACCGATCGCCGCACCCGTCGCCAGCGGAATTCCTCCGCCGATCGCTCCGCCGGTTACCGTCAGCCAATCGGACGGTGCCGCGTAGGGAGCTACCGCGGCAAAGCCGCCACCGAGCGTCAATGCCTCGTTCACGACGATAGCATCTTCCGGCAGGCGTTTCGCCACGACGGCGGCAAATCCTGCCGGCGTGATGGGCCCCGACACATTGGGGATGCCGCCCCCCTCGGGAACCGGTACGGCCGCGGGAGCGGCGCCAAGTTCAGCGGCAAGTGCGCGCAAGGCCCCAGGAGCATCCTGGTCCTCGCGCGAGAGGGTCAGGACGTCGGCATCGGGCCGGTGCATGGTGCTGGGCCGCCCGGGATACAGGAAGAACCCCGTCGGCGGAGGGCAGTTGACGAGAACGACGATATCATAGGTCGCCAGCACCTTGATTGCCTCGTCCACGGAATAGGGTACGACGGGCAGGACAAGACGGCCCCGGCCCTTCGGCATGCTCGAAATCGACGGGCTTCCCATCAGCGTGGCGCCGGTCTCGCTCGCAATACCAGCCAGAAGAGGATGAAGCTCCGGAACGACGGCAGGGGTCCCCAGAAGAATGAGCGCCCTGCGACCGGAGCGAAGCGCCCGCGCAACCTGTTTGATGCGCTGCGGATCGCACGGCAGGGGACTACGCGGCCGCGCAGGCTGGGCCTCGATCCCGCCCTCGCTCCAGGAGACATCCGCCGGGAGCACCAGGGATGCAACCTGTCCATAGGCACTTCCGGCAGCTTCAAGGCCTCGTGACGCATCAATGCCGACCCGACCGGGATGGGTGCAGAACGCGTGCCATTCGGAGGTCGCGCCCACGATGGCATCGACATCCGACGTGAGCGGACTGTCGTGCGCGACATGAGGAATGGCGTGGTCGCCGACAATGTTCAGCATGCCACTGCCGGCCCGGCGCGCATTGTGAATGTTCGCGATGCCATTGGCATAGCCGGGGCCGCAATGCAAAAGCGTTGCTGCCGGACGGCGTGTGACCCGGAAATACCCATCCGCCATGCCAGTGACTGTATTCTCCTGCAGTCCCAGCACACAGCGAATGCCCGGAATACGGTCGAGCGCAGCCACGAAGTGCATCTCGCTGGTGCCCGGATTGGCGAAACAGGTGTCCACCCCCCCTGCGATCAGTGTGCGCACGAGAGCCTCGGCCCCGGTCTGCTGCTTCTCCATCATTTCACGTCTTCCCGTCGATGATGATCTTACAAATCTGAAACCCCGTGGAGAGAAGCGATGCTTCTCTCCACGGAGCAAAATCGATCAGTCCGCCCTCGGCGCTTCGACGATCAGGGCGTCGACGGCGACCGCGCCGTTTTCGCTGACCATCAGCGGGTTCGCGTCCAGCTCGGACAATGTATCGAGGTGCTCGCTGGCATAGGAGGCGATCGCCATGATCGCATCGATGACCGGTTCGAGGTTGGCGGCAGGACGCCCCCGGAACCCATTGAGCAGGGCGAAGCTCTTCAGCCCCTTCAGGGCGGCTTCGACATCGTTGCGGATGACGGGCAGCAGCAGCGGCGTGGCATCCTTGAGCAGTTCCACGAAGATGCCTCCCGCTCCTATCACAAGCACCATTCCGAACAGCGGATCGCGCTTGACCCCTACGATGAGCTCGGCGAGAGGCGGCGCCTGCATCGGCTCCATCAGGTACTTCTCGAGTCGCAGCGCCGGCGAGTGTCTTGCGACATTGTCGATCATTCGGTTGGCCGCGGCCACTGCCTCGTTGCGGCCGCGCAGGTTCAGCGCCACTCCACCGACCTCCGTCTTGTGCGGCAGTTCGTCGTGAACGACCTTGAGAACCATCGGCGTGTCGAATCGCTCAGGGAGTTCGGAGATCTGCGCCAGCGACAGCACCCTGCCCTGCGGCACTGCCAAGCCGTGAGCGGCAAGACGGCGCTTCGACTCTACTTCGTTCACGGTCCGTGTGGCCCCGCTCAGCGACCGTGCCGCATACGGAACGAGGGTAGAGAAAGAAGTGCTGCCATCGGCCGAAGCAGCGCGAACCCGTGCGCAATGTTCAGCCCATTTCGCCACGACCGAAGCTGCGTCGTGCAGGCCTTGGAGCGGAACGATGCCCTGCGCGACCATCCTCTCGCTTGCCTCCGGCGTGATGCCGCCGGTGTTGACGGAGGCGTGGAACACCGGCTTGCCTGTGGCCTTCCCTGCCGCCGCAAGTGCTCGGTCCATTGCCTCGTGGGCGGAGGTGTCCTTGTAGGGCGAGGTGGCAGGGGGATAGTCCACCACCAGCATTCCTGCGTCGCACTCACCCGAGAGCATCGTAGTGAACATGGGCGTCAACAGCTTCTCGTCACCCCAGTACCCTGCGGTGAAGTCGAGTGGATTGGAAACATGCCCGAACTCCGGCAGGAGCGGCTTGATTTCGCCGATCTGCGCCGCTGTCGGCTGCGGCAATTGGAGCCCTGCGAAGGAGCAATAGTCCGCTGCCAAGCCATTGTCGCCACCCGAACTGGAGAAGACGGCTATGCGGGAACCCCCAACCGGCGCTGCAAGGGAGGCGATCTTCATCATCTCAAGGAACTGCGGCACCGTGTCCGTGCGGATCACGCCGAGTCGATCGAACAATGTCTCGTAGTATTCGTTCTGTCCGGCCAAGGAACTCGTATGACTGGCGGCCATCGCCGCCCCTAGCTCGGACCGGCCAGATCGGCAGACGATAACGGGGATCGCCTTTGCTCGGGCGCGCAGGCATGCCTGCGAGAAGGACGCAACATCGCGGATCCCTTCCATGAAGAGCCCGAGACACGTGACGTTGGGATCATCGACCAGGTAGTCGATATAATCCTCAAAGCCGAGAACGGCTTGGTTTCCCGCACTGATGAGGTAGGAAAACGGCACCGACCGGTCATTCGAGACGATGTGGCCAGTCACGTTGCCACTCTGTGCGATAACGGCCGCCCCGCGCTTGCTCCTCAGCTTGGGATAGAGCGCAGGCCAGATGCTGCCGTGTTTGACGTAGTTCACCAGGCCGTAGCAATTGGGCCCGACAACGGCCATGTCGCCGGCCGCCTCGATAAAGTTCTGGTTGCGTTCGGCCCCTGCGTCGCCGATCTCGGAGAAGCCGGAAGCGTAACAGACGACGCCGCCAGCGTCCCGCCCACGCAGTTGGTTGAGCGCCTCGATCGACGCATCCGCGTTGACGGCGAGGAACACCGCATCGGGTGCAGCGGGAAGATCCTGGATCGTCGGGAGGCATTTGTAACCCGCGATCTCGTCACGCTTCGGATTGACGACATAGACATCGCCATCGAAATCCTGATTGCGCAACGTGACCAGCGTACGCTCTACCTGGGTGCCGCCGATGAAGGCCATGGTGCGCGGCGCGAGAAGCCGTTGAAAGTTGCGCCTCAGAGCCGGGCTGATACGCGAACTCTCTGCAGGCGGAGGAAGGATTTGCATCTGTTTCTCTCTTATCTATGCCAATCAGTCGCTAACGATTATTCGGCGCCTATCGGTTCTGTGCGCGGTACTGTTCCAGCGATGGAAGTGACACCCTCGTTTCGGCACGGTTCAAGCCAGACCGAACTCGCGGGAGCGTTTCCCGGAAGCCATCGGAATGTATCCGCCTGGCATCGGGCCCCAATTGCGCAGCAATCCCCAAGCATTTGACGTTCCTCCTTCACCCAACCCTTACGCAGTCCGTCGACCGGCTGCTTCAGCGTCATCCCGGCAACTCTGCCGTCCGGCACACTGACGACCGTTCCGAGCAGGAGCAGACCTTCTCCGTTCAACGCTGGCAGATAACGCGACCGGAGGTTACGTCGACTTTTATAGAATGCCGGCACGCTCCACTTGCGGAAGCTGTGCCGACAATCATGTCACTGCCGATACGGCCGCAAAATGTCTTTTGCGATGAGGTCCTGATGGATCTCCGATGTTCCCTCCCAGATGCGTTCGATGCGGGCATCGCGCCAGAAGCGCTGGATCGGGAAATCTTCCATGAGCCCCATGCCGCCGAAGATCTGTACGGCATTGTCGGCAACGCGGAAGACCATCTCTGAGCAGTAGTAGTTCACCATGGACGCCGCCGTCCGATCCATCAGGCCGTTGTCCATCTTCCACGCTGCCTCCTTAACCATGAGGTCGCCGAGCTTGATGTCGACCGCCATATTGGCGACTTTGAAGCCGACGCCCTGGAACTCGCCGATGGTCTTGCCGAAAGCCTTGCGTGAGCCCGCCCATTCCTTTGTCATGTCGAAGATGCGCTCGGCACGCCCGACGCAATGCGCCGCAAGCGCGACACGTCCGTCGTAGAGCCACTCATTCGCCGTGTTGAACCCTTGCCCCTCCTCGCCGAGGATCTTGCTGTCCGGAACCCGCACATTGTCCAAGTACACCATGGTCGGGTTGTACCCGCGGGTCACGATCGATTTCATCGGCTCGACGCGCAATCCCGGCAGGGATTTGTCGAGCAGGAAGGCGGTGAACCTCTTCCGCGGGCCCTTGGGGGTATCGTCCATGCCGGACACGGCGATCAGGATGATGAAATCCGCAATGTCGGCCGCCGAGATGAACTGTTTGACGCCGTTGATGACCCACTCGTTGCCATTGCGCTCGGCCTTGGTGACGATGCCGCGCGCATCCGAGCCGGCACCAGGCTCCGTTAGGGCGAATGCGTCCTTGCGCTCGCCGCGGATGGCTGGCATCAGGTATTCTTCAATCTGCTCGCCTTTGCATTTGAAGAGAATGCCGGTGACGCCGCGGTTCATACATTGTGAGAGCGGCGATGACGGCTTTCCCAAGACGCGCTCAGCCTGCATCTTCGTCTGCTTGTCGAGGCCGGCGCCGCCCCATTCCTCGGGCAGGTTCATTCCTTCGAAGCCGGCATCCCGTGACTTGCGACGGATCTCCTGCTTGATTTCGGCGGGAACGTAGCGGAGCTCCTCGACAAGAGTCTCATGTGGATAGAGCTCCCGTTTGCAGAACTCTTCGAGCGAGTCCACGAGTGCTTGCTGTTCGAAGCTTAGTCCAAAATCCATTTCCTATCTCCTTAGGCGCCGACGAATTTAGGCGCACGACGCTCATTCGCGGCGGCCAATCCTTCGGCGTGATCCTTTGTCAGCGCGCAGATCTTGCCGGCAGCGACTTCCTCGAGCTGCTGATCGGCGAGACTCCGGGTATGTGCAGTGTTCAGAAGCCTCTTGGCCTGGGCGATGGCGACGGTCGGGCCGGATGCGAGCTTCTGGGCGAAGTCAAGCGTATCGTCCCAAAGCCGCTCGCTGGTGCTGACATGGCTGACCATATGGTTCTCGAGTGCGGTTGCCGCAGTCCAAAGTTCACCCGTGAAGGCGAAGCGCTTGGCCGCTTCAAGGCCGATCACTCGAGGCATCAGCCAAGTGCCGCCGCAGTCGGGGTTGTAGCCGACATTGGTGTAGGAACAGATGAACTTGGCCCTCTCGGAGGCATAACGGAAGTCGCAGGCCAGGGCCATGTCGAGTCCGGCGCCCACAGCTGCGCCATCGATCATGGCGATGGTCGGCTTGGGCATTTCGTGAACCTGCTGGACGAGCTTGAGCGACTCCTCGACCCAGTTCATATCCGGCCAGGGGTTGTCACCGGCGGCCTTGTTGGCCCATTCCTTGACATCCGCGCCGGCCGAGAATGCTCCGCCCCGTCCGGTCAGAACCAGAGCTCGCATCGTCGTATCCGCGGCGGCCTCACGTAGAGCGCGGCGGAGTTCGATCGTAATGCCCATCGCTAAGGCGTTTCGGGCCTCGGGGCGGTTGAGTGCGATCACGCCGACGGCGCCGTGTCGTTCCGTTTCGAGAAACTTGTACATCATTTCCTCCCATCCATTTTGGCAAAACCAGTGTGGTTAGGCCCGCTGTAAACTGCTCGACGCCCGGGTTCTGCGTCAGCAGCCGGTCCAGCGAGGCTCGCGCTTTTCAAGGAAGGCGCGTTGACCTTCGATCATGTCTTCCGAGGTCAGCATCCGCCTGAAATTTTCGAGGTCGCCACTGGAATCCGCGCGCAGGGTCATCGCCTCGCGATCGGACTGGCCGTCGACGGCTCGCAGCGCCTCCTTGAGGGCTTGCTGGGCAAGGGGAGCGCCCTTCGCGACGTGACGCGCAATCTTCCAGGCAAGCGTCATCAGTTTCTCGCGGGGCGCGGTGCGGTAGACCAATCCCCACCGATGCGCCTCGGCAGCAGACATCGGCTCGCCGGTCCAAATCATCGCCGTGGCAATATGATAGGGAATCCTGCGTGGCAGACGCTGCAGGCCACCGCCGTCAGGCAGAAGTCCACGTTGAAGCTCAGGCAACTGAAGGAAAGCCTCGTCGGCCATCAGCAGAATGTCGCAGGACAGCGCCAGCTCCAGCCCTCCCCCAATGGCCGGGGCATTGATGGCTGCGATCAGCGGCTTCTTGAGCGCCCAAAGAGTGGTGATCCCGCCAAAACCTCCTTCCTCGGCGCCCGGCTCTCGTTCGGTGCTGGAGGTCGCCTCGTGAAAGTCGAGGCCGGCCGAGAACGCCTTGTCGCTCCCGCTCGAAAGGATGCCGGCGCGAAGATCGGGATCGTTCTGAAGATAGAGACCCGCGCGCTCCATGCAGCGGCTGAACCGGCGACAGATCGAGTTCACCTTCGGCTTGACCATCCTGATCTCGAGAACAGCGCCATCGCGATGCAGCCGCACGAAACCTTCAAGTTCCCTGTTCAGTTCGTCCAGCATCTTAGGCCCCCTTCTTCTTCGCGCGGTTGGTCACGACATGAAGGACCAGCGGTGGGACACAGGTCACAATCAGCATCAAGGTCGAGACCGCTGCGAGTGTGGGATCCACATCGTCGCGCAGCGTCGCGAAAGTGACGCGAGACAGCGTCGAGACGGGTCCGGACGAGATCATCAGCGATATGATCAGCTCGTCGAATGACACGAGGAACGACAGTAGCATCGAGGTCGCTACAGAGAACTTCAGCTGCGGCAGGGTCACTGTCATGAAGGCTTTGAACCTGTTGGCACCCAGGCTGCGCGCAACCATCTCTTGCGTCATGTCGTAGGACTGAAGGCCCGCAGACATCGTAAGAACAACAAATGGCATCGCGACGACGGAGTGTCCGAGGATCATCCCGTAGATCGTATTCAGCATTCCGCCAATCCTCGCATAGACAAAGAAGATGCCAATTGCGATCAGTATGGAGGGCACGGCCAGAGGCGAAATGAGTGTCGAACGGATAAGATTGCCCAGAGGGAGCCTCGACACATGCAATGCGTAGGACGCTGCGATACCGGTTACCGTAGCAAGAACCATTGTGCCGAATGCGACACGCAGCGAGACCCATGTCGCTCCGATCCACTTTTCCTGCCCGAAAAAGGCTTCATACCAGCGGGTAGACCAGCCCGGAGGCGGGAAGGACAGTGACGTTGTCGAGCTAAACGACACGGGGACGACGATGAACGTCGGCGCCACGAGATAGAAGATGACAAGCCCGACGAAGATATAGAGCCAGAGCCTCTCCCGATGCGAAACATGAGATTCCATAGCTTCCCCCTCATCTCTCAGCAGTCAGGCGACGCACCAGCAACAAACTGACGCCGAGACAGATTGCGGTCATCACCAGAAGCAGTACGGCAAGTGCAGCGGCCGGCCCCCAGGTCGGATAGAGCGCAAGCGATTCCTCGATCCGCTGTGCGATCATCTTGATCTTTCCGCCGCCCAGCAGTGCGGGAGTGATGTAGAAACCAAGGCACATTACAAAGACCATGATCGTTCCTGCGATCAGGCCTGGCATTGAGAGCGGCAGATACACTCGGCGGAAGGCATGAGCCGGAGTCGAACCGAGGTTTGCGGCAGCGCGCATGAGGTTCAGGTCGATCGCCTTCATCGAGGCATAGAGCGGCAGGATCAAGAATGGCACCATGATGTGGACCATGCCGATGATCGTTCCTGTCATGTTGTGGACTAAGGCGATCGGGCGCTCGATCACACCCATCCAAACCAGCATCTGGTTGATCAAGCCATTGCGCTGGAGAATGATCAGCCATGAGAAGGTCCGCACGAGGCCCGATGTCCAGAACGGCATCAGGACCGCGAGCATCAGGAAGCCTGCCCAGGGCGAGGGTAAAATCGCCATCAGGTAGGCGACCGGGTAACCCAGGATGAGGCAGATCACCGTCACGACGAACGCGATGATGAATGTATTGATGAACATCTCACGGTATACAGCCTCCGAGAAGAACAGGACGTAGTTCTCAAAGCCGAGACGCCCGTCCTGCCCGACGAAGGACATCGACAGAAGCCAACCGATCGGAGCGACCATCAACAGGCCCACGATCAGAATGGCCGGCAAGGTCAGCCGGAACATCGTCCGTGCTTCGCTGCGCTGCTCCTTCTGCAGCGCCTCGTGATTCTCTTTCAGCTGATCCGGAGTGAGTGAACTCGGCGACAGACGCAGAACTGCTTGCTCCATCATCAGTCCTCCGCACGAACGATTCGCGCGTCGGCGCGATCAAGGCACAGCGTCACGCGCTGACCCGCCCCGGGAACAAGGCGAGCGCTTTCCGACCGGTTCGCGATTCGGACGAAAACCTTGTGGCCACCGTCAAGCATCACTTCGAACAGCAGGCTCTCGCCCTGGAAGACCACCGTCTGGATCTGGCCTTGGAAGAAGTTGCCCTCCTGACCTGCCGTATCACCCGTGACGAGCCGCAGACGCTCTGGGCGCAGCATCAACATCATGTTACCCGACGTCTGTTGGGGCCTGTCGGTGAACTGGATGAGCTGGTCGCCATAGGCCAGACCGCAGGGCGTTGCCCGTAGCGGCAGGAAGCTCGATTCACCAATAAATTCGGCGATGAACCGGCTCTGGGGTTGTTCATAGAGACCCGTTGGCGAGGCGATCTGAGCGAGCCTCCCCTTGGAGAACACTGCAATGCGATCCGACATCGTCAACGCTTCACGCTGATCGTGTGTCACCGAAATGGTGGTCATTCCGAGACGATCGTGCAGGCGACGGATCTCGATCTGCATCGTCTCGCGTAGCTGCTTGTCGAGCGCCGACAATGGCTCATCCATCAGCAGGATTCGCGGCTCGAACACGATTGCACGGGCGAGCGCGATGCGCTGCCGCTGACCACCCGAAAGCTGGCTGATCCGGCGGTCCGCATAACCGCCGAGTTGGACGAGTTCCAGAACGTTGCGGACGCGATCCTCGATCTCGGCCTTACCGAATTTCCTCAGTCGCAAGGGATAAGCGATGTTCTCGCCCACCGGCATGTGCGGGAAAAGCGCGTAGTTCTGGAACACCATGCCGATATTGCGCTTGTGCGGCGGCAGGTGGACAATTTCCTGTCCCGCGATGCGGATCGAACCGTTGGTTGGCCGGCTAAAGCCGGCGATCATCATAAGGAGCGTCGTCTTGCCGGACCCCGACGGTCCCAGCAGCGTGAGGAATTCTCCGGGGCGAATATCGAAAGATATGTCGTCAACGGCGCGAACTTCCCCAAAGTGCTTTGAGAGAGACTGGACCTGGACCGGTAACGCCGTCGTCGAAGGTAGAGTCATATCCGTATCCTGAACGATGCTTTCGGATAGGCGAGATCGACCGTTCGCCATTGCCGTCACTGGCAATGACCTTGAGACCTCGCCGAAGCGCGGGTGATAGAGCAGCGCCCGTCAGTCACGGACGCCGCGTCGTTTTCGGCAGATCCTACCGCAGCATGATGCTGTCCCATTTGGTCTGAGCTTCAATCTCGTGCTCAGCCCAGTAGGACGAGTTAAGGATAAGTTGCTTGGCGATATTGTCTGTGCTCGTCACGACCTTCTTGGCCTTCTCCGGCGAGATGAGCCCGGACTTGAAGGTATCCTGGTTCATTGGGCCGTAGGGAATGTGATCGGGGAGATTGGCCTGATATTTGGGATCGAGCAGATGGTTGATCAGGCGCATGGCGCCCTCCCGGTTCGGCGAGTTCTTCGGAACGACCAGGCATTCGACGTCCATCACTGCGTCGTTCAAGATGTACTCGTAGGGAGCGCCTTCCTTGATTGCGGCGTCGATGCGGGCCGCCCAGATCGTCAGCATGTCCGCCTCTTGAGACGTCGCAAGCTGCGTCGCCTGCGCGCCAGAGGACCATCGAACGGCGATGTTGGGCTTGAACGCCTCCCACTTCTTCATGGCGCGATCCATGTCGACCGGATAAATCTTGTCGCGCGGCACGCCGTCAGCGAGCAGTGCAATTTCCATGTTGGTGGACGGATAGGTTCCTCCGATGGCGCGAGTACCGGGAAATTTCTTGACGTCGAAGAAGTCAGCCCAATTCTTCGGGGGGTTTTTACCGTACACATCTTTGTTGTAGGCGAGAACCGTCGAATACGCAGTGAAGCCAATCGAGTGCTGCTTCTTCAGATGCTCCGGAACGCCGGCCGCATTCGGGATCTTCGAATAGTCGAGCGGCTCGATCAGCCCCTCCTTGGCTGCGATATCGCACAATCCGCCGTACAGCTCCGCGACATCAATATCGACGGCTTTCGCTTTGACCTTGGTGCGAATGTCGCGAATGCCGCCCGACAGCACATAATCGACGACTTTCATGCCATGATCGGCCGGGAGATGATTGAGAATGGCCTTGCGCACTCCCTCCTGGTAGGCGCCACCGTAAGATGCGTAACTGACGGTTTCCTCCGCCGCAGCCGGCAAAGCCACGACGCACATAGTTGCCGCGAGGATAGTATGTAACTTCATTAATTCCTCCCAGAATGGGCATATTTTTTGGTGCCCTATCGGAAGGCTAACATAAATTGGACGGCCGTCCATATTATTTTTGGTAATGTCGGCCGTAGTAGCACGCCGTCCTGGACTCCCTAAAGTTCTGCTTTGCTCCTGGACCAGGACAAGGCGGCAAAATAGAGCTTCCCCGTCACCCGTCTGTGCCAGGTGCTGGGCGTGAGCCGGAGCGGCTATTCACCTGGAGAAGCCGTCCGGCCAGCCCACGCCGACGGGAGGACCTGGCGCTACGGCTGATGCAGCCCCGGCGATGAAGCGACCGAGGCCCCCGCGGCGGCCTGCGGTGCCCTTCCCTTCAGTTCGGCCATCGGCTGGTTGAGCGCCCCAATTCCTGAAGCACCGTCAGAAAAAAACCGGGTGTGATGCGCTTCACAGCGGCGTTTCCCAAAATCATTCAAGGTCAACTCATCGCCGACGAGGTTGGATCAAGGCGATACCGAGTAGCAACACTGACGCGGACTTTTTTGAGAGGAAAACCAATGTCTTCTTGGATGGATGCCTTCATGCGGGACTACGACGCTTCTGCCTCGAACTACAATGCGACTGGACAGAGCCAGGCCAACCCCACTGCCGTCATGGGCGGCACGGTCGGCGACGTCCACGTGTCCAACAGCCAGTCCAATGACACGCAACAGACTGCGGATGCGGATAGCGGCGGCTTCGGCCATGGCCTTCGCGGCTTCGATCTCGGACACGGCTTTGGCGGCGATGCCGATGCGAGCAATGGCAATCTGACGATCCAGACTCAGGCCAACCCCACTGCCGTCATCGGTGGCCATGTTGGCGACGTGGATGTGACCAACACCCAGACCAACGACACGCATCAGTCTGCCGATGCGAATAGCAGCGGCTTCGGGCACGGCTTCCTGGGCTTCGGCGGGGATGCCGACGCCAGCAACCTCAACCTGACGATCCAGACACAGGCCAACCCCACGGTTATCCTTGGCGACAAGATCGGCGATGTCGACGTGACCAATACCCAGACCAATGACACGTATCAGTCTGCGGATGCCCATGCCAGCCATGGCTTCCCCAGCTTCGACTTCGGGCACGGCCTCGACCTCGGTCACATCATCCCTGCCTAATCCTTCCCAGGAGCGCCGCGGCATGCCGCCGATGGCGCTCCCCCACATCATCCCGCCCTTCCAGGGAGTGGAAGGGCGGCTTTTTCCGTTGCATGCGCTCAGACGGACCGCGTCGCGACGAGGCAGGCCCGACATTCTGCGCCGAGCACGCTTCGGAATGGAGCGACGGTCCGAGGGCGCTTACACCTTAGACGATCCTGAAATCATCGTGGCTGAGCCATGTCCAGGGCGTGATCCTGGCGAACTGCACCGCCGCGCCCGAACCGCTGCCATCGGCATCGTAGTACAGCGCGCCCTTGGCCGCATCGTAGATGATCCGATCATCCGCATCGAGCGCCTTGTCGCCCCAGCGGAAGGCGTTCCCGTCCAGCGCACCGCGCCCGCCCACCGCCTTGAACACCGAGTTCTCCAGCACGATCGTGTCCTCGAACGGGTTGAAGTCCCGGATCGTGTCGACCTCGCCCCGGCCGGGCGCCGTCTTGAACACGAAGGTGTCGTGCCCCGCTCCGCCCGTGAGACGGTCGGCCCCGCTGCCGCCCTCGAGCACGTCGTTGCCGCTGCCGCCGATCAGGACGTCGCGGCCCGCGCCGCCGTAGATTGTGTCGTTGCCGGCCATGCCCTTGAGGGTCGCACTGGCATCACCGGCCCGCAGGGTGTTCGACAGGCCATTGCCGGTGCCGCGCGTGGCCGCGCCGGTCAGCACGAGCTTCTCGACATGGGACCCGAGGGTGTAATCGACGGTGCTATACACGGTGTCGGTGCCCTGTCCCTTGGACTCGATCACCTTGTCGTGCCGGGTGTCCACCCAGTAGCGGTCGTTGCCGCGCCCTCCCCTCATGAGATCCGCGCCGCTGCCGCCATCGAGGTTATCGTTGCCATCTTCGCCGAGCAGGGAATCGCGCCCCTCGCCGCCGAACAGGTGATCGTGCCCGACCCCGCCGGAGACGGTGTCGGCGCCCTCGTCGCCATAGAGCCAGTCGTTGCCCTCGCGGGAACCGACATAGTCGTCGCCGGCGCCGCCATGCAGCGTGTCGTCGTCTGCTCCGAGCACGATGCGCTGCGAGGCTCCGTCACCCCACACGACTTGCGAGCCGGCGCCGCCGGTCAGGGTGGCGCTGCCGATCACGGCGACGAACTCGACATTGTTCAGTGCGAGCACCGAGCCCTGCGGCAAGGCGCTTACGTCGAGCACGAGCGCCGTCCTGGGCGCTCCCGCCACGGCCGGGGTGCCTGTGATGCTAAGAGGTTGGCCGGAGATGCCGCCGCCCGAAGTGGTGGCTACGATTGTCTGCACGATCAGGGGCGTGTTGCCCGCGAGACCGCTCAGGAAGCCCGCTCCGCCGTTCGCCAACGCAGCCTGGTCGATGGATCCGGCCGACGTGCGAGCCTGGATCTCACGGAGGAGATCCGCCAGTGCCCCACCCGAGGGACGCGGTTCGGCGTAGCCGGACACCTGCAGACCGATGCCGGCCGGCACCTCCGCCATGAGCAGCGTCGCGCCGGCAGCGTTCGTTACCAGCGGAATGGCGGCCGTACGGCTGTCGCCGGTATCATCGGTCCGGCTGGGATCCACCACCGGAACGGTGATGACCTGATCCGTCGTTCCATCGGGATTCTGCGTGGTATCCCTGTCGACGGCCACGCCATCGATCGGGCCATCGTTGCCATGCACGTCGATGACGACGGTCTTTTGAGTGCCGTCCGCCGTCGTGACCACGAATCTCTCCTGCCGGACATCGCCGACGCGAAGTGTCTTCAGGGCCGGGCTCTGTGGGTTCAGGGCATAATGCCACTCGCCATTCGGCGCATCGAACGAGAACGTGCCATAGGTCCCGTTCAGATCGGCCTGGGCCCGGAAAGCGCTCTCCCCGCCATCCACGTCGTTGACGAGCAAGGTTCCGCTCGTCGCCAGGACATCGTCCCTGGTGACGGATCCGCTGAGAGTGCCGGTGATCCCCGCAGCGTCGTTGGCACCCGTGATCGTGAACGTGAGCTCTGCGGTCGACGTCCCGCCCTGGCCATCCGAGACCGTGTAGGTGAAAACCTCGGTCCGGGTCTCTCCGGCGCGCAGTTGATCCGCGGCCGCCTGATCGGCCGCGTAGGAATAGCTGCCGTCCGCATTCAGAACGAGCGTGCCGTACTGTCCCGCCAGCGTGTGCCCGACGATGCCGCTCGATCCACCGAACGCAATGTCCACGACGGCCAGATGGTCTCCCTCGATGTCGAGATCATTGGCAAGGACGCCCGCGCCGGCCGCAACCGTGATCGAGCCGTTCTCGCTGACCGTGACAGGGCCGTCACCGACACCAGCAGGGTCGTCGTTGACGGGAGTGACCGTGATCGTCGACGTCACCTTCGAGCCGCCCAGACCGGTGTCGCTGTTGCTGGTCGAGGCCTGAACAGAGAAGCTCCCGAGCGCATTGGAATTGGCGTCAGGATGGAAATAGACGTGTGTCACCGCTCCGGCCGAGGCAATGAAGCTGCCGGCGGCGATCTCGTGCGTGAAGGCGGCGTCGGAATAGAGCTTGCCGCCGGAGATGTCGGAGATCTTGTAATAGGCGACCTCCGACCCGTCGGCGGCACTGCGCGTGATGGCGATGGCACCGCTGCCGCTATCCTCCAGGACGCTCACGCTGTCGACCGCAGGCGTGTCGGCCACGGGGGCAATCCTGACCTCTGCGGTCGAGGCTGCGGAGTTTTTGCCCTCGCTGTCGACGACAACGTACTGGAACGTCGCGTTGGCGCTGCGGTTGGCATCCGGCGCGAAGCGCAGATCGACCGCGCCACTCGTCAGGGTCAGCAGCGTGCCGCCCGCTCCGAGCGCAATGGCACTGCCGTCTCCCTGGTAGAGGGCCCCACCAGTGACCGACAGGATGCGGATCTGGATCGGGGCCACGCCATCGGGATCGGACAGAACGGCCGGTGCCAGCTGTATGTTGGCCGCGACCGGGACGGTGTCCTCGTCGATCACAATGGCGCTGCCGCCAGGGGCCGTCACGACCACGTCGCCGCCCGCGAGGGGCGGGTCGTTCGCGTCGATGATTGTGATCGCCGCGGTATCTGATGCCGAGGAGAAGGCCGTGCCGGACGTGGTATCGATTCCGGTCGCACCGTTGCCATGCCCGCCCGTGCGGTCCCATGCCTTGAAGGTGATGGCGTCCGCAACATCGCCCACTTCATTCGCATTGGGCTGGAAGTACAGGCGGGTCGATGCGTCGGCGTGGAGCAGCAGGGCCGCGCCCGCGCTCACACTGCCTGCGGCCGCCCAGGTCGCGCCACCATCGAGGGAGTAAAAAAGCGTTCCCCTGCTGCTGATGCCCGTGATGGCTATGCCGGCCTGATCGCCGTCGACGTCGCTGAAGTTGCCTGTTCCAGAGGTGCCGATCAGGTCCGACACCAGGGTCGATCCATCGGTCGATCCGTTGACCGGTGCCGCGGCGTCCTCGAGAATGGCCGTCAGTGCCGGGCTCGTGCTGATGTCCAGGACCGGTGCGTCGTTCACCTGCTGAATGGTGACCGTGGTGTTGTTGACCGAGGTGGTGCCGGCCGCCGTGCCGTCATGCACGGCAACATTGATGTTGGTTGAAAGAGTGCCCGACGATCCGGCATTCGCAGTCGGCGTGAATACGAGGTCCTTCAGGATGGCCGTTGCCGCGGCGGGCGTGAGCCCCGCGATCGTATAGACTCCGGCACTGGCCTGGCTGAAGGGCGCGCCACCGAGCGTGCCGGCGGCCGGGTTCGACAGAGTGATGGTCAGCGTCAGATCGGTCTCGCCCGTATCGACGTCGCCGACCGTCAGGTTCCGGAAGATCTTGAGACTGTCGCCGCTTGCGTTGTCGCTCAACGAGGTCGTGGTCAGCGCCCCGGTGACGGTCGGCGCATCATTGACGCCCGTCACCGTAATGGTCGTCGTGGCGGTGTCGGAGCGCCCGGTCGAGTCGGTGACGGTGTAGCTGAAACTCGTGGTGCGGGTTGCGCCCTGCGGGAGATCGCTGAAGTCCCCGTCGTCCGAGAACTGCAGGCTGCCGTCCACGTTCAGCAGAACCTTTCCGCCGCCGGCGAGATCGACCCAGCGGCCGACATCGGCCGCCACTCCATTGACCTGGGTGACCCTTTGCAGGTCCACGACCCCGAGCGGCCCGCCGTTATCGAGATCCACGTCGTTGGACAGCACGTTCTTGCCGCTCAGGACCACGCCGGCCGTAGTGGCGAAGGAATCGTTGATGGCATCGGGAGCATCGGCCAGCTGGTTGTCGTAGAAGACCGTCTGGTTGACCTTCGTGCCGGGCTGGAACCCCATGAAGAACCAGTCGAGATCCAGGGTCCTCGTCACTGCGTCATAAGTCGGCGCGTAAACGATGTTGACGCCGCTCATGGAGCCCTGATCGGCAATCGTGCCGGGCGCTACACCGGCCGGAGCCAGTCCCTCGATCGTGATGTTGAACCCGGCGGGCTGTGCGGTCCCTTCGAACTGCGCGAAGACCTGGTTGCCGGAAATGTCGACGGTCATCGTGCCGCTCAGAAGCCCGTTGGGGCCCTGGACCGGTTCCATATCACCGTCGCCATCCGTATCCGACAGAATCCTGGCCGAGATCGGCACGACCAGTTCCGCACCGTCGCCGACGATGATCGAGGTAAAGACGTTCGGGACCTCGTATTGGAACCACCCCTGCAACGTGAAGGTGATCGTAACCGCAATACCTTCAAGACTTCCCGCCATGATCTGCCCCCTATTGTCCCAGGCATTGGTCCGTGGAACGGCCATGCCCTTGCGCAGCACTTTCTCAGTTCTTGCCACCTCGTGGCGCCTTGAGCGCATTGGACCGCAAGATTATTGATTCGGGGGGCGACGCTAGAGTTTCGAGATCGGACTGTCGTTACGTAATATCCCCTATTGAGGCAGCTATGGTCAAGTTGTCCCAAGCTTTGTTTAAAACTATCCCTCCCCTCTGCACTTACCGGCACTACGCTGTTTGTACTTTAGACCGAACAATCCTGTAGGTAACTACATTTTTACGCGCGCAGACCGCTCGACCATGGCCCGCAACGTTCCTTTTCGTTAATGGCGGAATGTCGTCTGCCCTCCGTCGCCTTGGCCCACAACACGCATCGGCAGAATGCGCGGCATGAAACCTGCCGCAAGGTAAACTTACGACTAGAGCTAAAGCCCTATTTCGAAAGGCTTATTGTTGATTAAGCCCATATGTGCACGATTGTCGCATCGGCAGCCATAATTTGCTTGCCAAGGGACAACGATGTCAGAAACCGCACACTTCGATCTTCATGATCTGGAACATCTCTTCGATGACGGAACGCCTCAGGCGACGCGTGGCGCAAGCACGTGGACGATCACCTTCTCGTCCGGGGACTATGCGGGCTTCACGCTGACCCTGAACGGCACGGATCTGCCGACAGGCGGCACCGATCCGCTGCCCAACACGGGAACGATCAGCGACATCACGCTCGCTAAAGGAGAGGTCTCGATCTTCGCGGTCTCGGGCCTCTCCCTTCCGGCCAGCCGTCTCTACGAAGCAGCCGACCTTGAGCACGACCATGAAGACGATCCGGAGCATGCGGAGGACGACGATATCGTCTGCGGAGGCGCCGATGACGATGTTCATGGCGGCAAGGGACGCGATGCCGTCCATGGCGGCAAGGGCTCCGACCGGATCGATGGCGGCGACGGTGACGACACTCTCGAGGGTGAGGACGACGACGACCATCTCTCCGGCGGCACCGGCAACGACGACCTGCGCGGCGGCATGGGCAGAGATAAACTCTATGGCGGCTCCGGCAAGGACATCCTCTGGGGTGGCGAAGACGCCGACAGGTTCGTGTTCAGGCACAAGTCCGACAGCGGCGTGTCGGCAAAATCTCGGGACGTGGTTGCGGACTTCCAGCGGGGCGACAAGATCGACCTGTCCGCCATCGATGCGAGTGCGAAGAAAGCCGGGAACCAGAGCTTCAAGTTCGTTTCCCACTTCTCCGGAAAGGCCGGTGAACTGCAATGGGACAAGAACGCCAAGGGATTCTACGTCAGCGGCGACCTCAATGGTGACAAGCACGCCGATTTCAGCGTGCAGGTGAATACGCTCCTCGCCAAGATCCACGCGTCCGACTTCGTGCTCTGACAGGAGCATTCAGAGATTGCGACCGACCCCGCCACCCGGCGGGGTTTCTTTTGTCAGGGTTCGCCTGGCCGTCCCTGCGAGGGATCTCTTGCTGCGACCAAGGCTTTTAACGCCGCCTTAGCCATAATTTAACGAAGCCGTCGCTTAATCAGGGCGGGCGACATTGCCCTTTCGCGCATGGCGACCTCGATTGCTCAAGGGTCTCTTTCTCGGCCCATCGCACATATCGAGGCGTGCCGTGTGCGGCCAGAGTTGTTGCGTCGAGTTCGCCATGGTGCACATTCATTCTTCGTCGGGCCGCCGCGCCCGGCGCCGTCACAGAGGCAATCGCCTTCTCACCGCGGCTCTTGTGGCGATCTCGCTAAGTCCCATGGCGTATTTCGCCGATCTCCATGTCCCAGACGATGCGACGCCTGTCGCCTCAGTGGGGCCCGCTGCCACTCCCGCGCCCGTGCAGGAGACCGTCGTGGCCGCCTCGCCGCTAACCTACGACCCGTCGCTCGTCGATCCCATGCCCGCGTTGAGCGGCGAGGCGCTGGACTTCGTGCACAACGCTCCGCTCGCGGCGGCATTCAGCCCATTGCCAGTACAGCGCGATGCCCGCCTTGAACCACCGGCACCGGCGGCACTCCCGGAGCCGTCTCCGGCGGCTCAACCGACGCCCGCCGTGACGGTCGTCGCGCAGGCCGTTCAGCCGGTGCCCCTGCCGGTTCCGCGCCCTGTCGAAGTCCGGGCTCCCCGCCTGCCCGAGGCGCCCAGGATGGCAAGCGCCGTGCCGTCCATGCCGCTGAAAAGCGCCGCCCCGGCGAGCGCGCCTTCGGACAACCGCTCGTTTTTCGAGAAGCTCTTCGGCGTCAGGCCCGCCTCCCCGCCAGAAGCGGCGCTCAGCTATGCGGCACTGGACAGCGGCAACGTTGCGCCGAGTTCCCGCTTTAACCCGGCTCCTGCGGCAGGCGAAGGAACCGCCGTTTACGACATCAGTGCTCAGGTCGTGTACATGCCGAACGGCGAGAAGCTGGAGGCGCATTCCGGCCTCGGCGACAAACTGGACGACCCGCGCTACGTGCATGTGCGGATGCGCGGCCCGACGCCGCCTGGCACCTATGTTCTCACCGAACGCGAGCAGCTCTTTCATGGTGTGCGCGCCCTGCGCATGAACCCGGTCGGCGGCAGCGCCGCCATCTATGGCCGCGACGGCATTCTGGCCCACACCTACATGCTCGGGCCAAACGGCGACTCGAACGGCTGCGTGTCCTTCAGGAACTACGACCGCTTCCTTCAGGCTTATTTGAAAGGCGAAGTGAAGCGCCTCGTCGTCGTGGCCGGGCGCGGGCAGGATCTCCTGCCGCGCATGGTCAACAGCCGGCGCGGTGTGGTCCAGCGCTCCGACCGCGCTATCTGAGGAACCGGCGCATTACGCTGCAGCAAACCGGCCCAGCGCCGTCCCGGCCACGAGCGCACCGCGTTCCATTTACTTCCAGAACAGCACCGCCGTGCCGAGCACCGTTACGAAAGCGCCGAACCAGGCCTGCCATGCAAGCCTGGTGCCCGTCCGCAGCCAGAGCAGCGGCAGGATCGCGACGGGGGCCATGGAGGACAGGGTCGAGGCGACGGCGACGCTCGTCGCCGTCAGGGCGACCATGAGCATCGACATGCCGGCGACGTAGCCGATGAAGACGCCGAGCGAGACGCGGGCCATGGTGCGCCGGTCCGGAATGGCGATGCCGCGTTTCCATGTGCGCGGGGATGCGAGATACCAGGCCCACAGGACGACCACGGCCACGAGCGCGCGCAGTGCCATCACGGCGAAAGGATCGGGGTGGTCGAGCATCACTGGCCGCATGGACAGGATCCCGACCGCCTGGCCGAAGGCCGCGAGCACGGCCAGAAGGACCCCTGCGGGCGACAGCTTCACCTCCGCGTGGACGGAACTGTTCCGTGACGCGTCGGCCGCGGGCCTGCGGTTGAAGCCGACCGCGAAGGCGATTCCGCATGCCACCATGGCGCAGCCGATCAACTGGCTGGGCCCCAGCGTCTCCCCCAGGACCAGGAAGCCGAGGGCCGCCGCAAATGGGGCGCTCAGCGAGAAGATCAGGCCCGTGCGCCGTGCGCCGATGAGGGCGATGCCAGCGTTCAGGGCCGGATCCGCCACCACGATGGCCACGAGGCTCGAGAGCAGGATCAGCGGGAAGTGTCCCGCCGACATGCTGCCCCAGCCACCCACGGCCGTCGTGACGAGGGCCAGCATGAGGAAGCCGATGAGCATGCGCCAGCGGGAGAGCGCCATGGGGCCGCCAACAGCCTTGACGACCTCCGCGGAGATCAGAGTCGCGAGTGCGATGCAGAGGGATGTGCCGAGCGCGAAGAGAGCCAAGATGGAGTCCTAGCCGGAGTTGCGGTCCCCGGTTCTACGGGTCGTCGATCATGGGACGGAGACGCCCCGTGCGGAGAGTGGCTACGACATCGTTTCAAGAGCCCGGCGCAGATGGCCAGCGCGCCTCGGTCCATTCAACGGCCGTTTCCGGCCTGCCCTATAGCACGGCCCTCAGATTTCGTCCTGCGGGAACGGAAGGCTCACGCAGAAGAGTGCGGCACCGTTGATCACGGAAGAAAATCCTGTAGAACGATTAAAACGATATATAGGATCAAACATGTCCTCTTCCGCATATTCCATCGCAAATGGAAGCATCGGCGCTCTGGTCGGCCTTGGCAATGGCTGCTTCATGAGCGCCTGGAATGGCCTCGGGAATGCTCCGACGGCTCAGATCTATAACATGGACGGGACACCGAAGGGCGGCTCCTTCCAGTTCGCACCGGCGTCTACGGGCGAGAACCTGAACTTTACGGCCACCACCTTGAGCGATGGCCGCAGCGTCATCGTCTGGCAGCAGAAGGGCGAGAAAGACAGCGTTTACGCCAGAATCTTCGGGATCGACGGCACACCCGTCGGGAGCGCGTTCAAGATCGCGTCAGGCAGCGCGGCGCAAGCTCTTCCGCAGGTCACGGCATTGAAGGATGGCGGCTTTGTCGTCGCGTCCATCGACGACGGAACGGCAGTGATGGTCAAGGTTGCCGCCGATGGCAGCCAGGGGCAGCCGGTCGCCATTCACCCCAACGCCCTGAGCGTCGGCATTACGGAACTGAAGAACGGCTACCTTGCGGCCTTTGTCGACAGCGGCGCCTCCGGCAGCTACGACATGGTCGGCTATATTCTGACCCCGAATGGAGACGTCTACAAATCGGGCGAAGTCTTCAGCAACATTTCCGATTCCGATCCGCTCTCCCCTCACTTGGCAGGCCTGTCCGACGGCAGATTCATCGTTGCCTGGGACGGCATTATCGAAGGGCATGATTCCATCAATTTCAGCCCTTACGAGGGTACCGGCATCGCCTCGGGCGATGGCACTGGATTCAGCGCAGGCACCGGACAGATCGTGGGGTCCCCCACGATAGCGGCCCTTCCACAGGGGGGCTTCGCCTTCGCCTATATGCAGCAAGGCGCCAGCGGGAAGGACGTTTATGCCGGCGACAGCCGATCAGGCTCATTGTTCCTCCTCTTTTCATATACCGTCGGCGACACCACGAGCGGCGACCAATCCAATCCGTCGATCGCAGTCCTCAATGATGGCCGCTATGTCGTCAGTTGGACGGATACCCTCAATGGAGCGACGAAAACCTACGCTCAGATGTTTGACGCACGCTCGAATGCCGTCAATTGGACAGGAACGGCGTTCGACGATCAGTACCAGGGGACGGATTACGGCGACACGCTCAGCGGCAGCGGAGGCAACGATTCCATTGCCGGCGGAGCAGGACGGGACATCCTGAGCGGAGGCTCCGGTCAGGATACGCTCGACGGCGGGGATGAGAGTGACGTCTATTACGTCGACGATTCCCTCGATCTGCTCGTCGATACAGGCCTCATGGGAACCGACAAGGTCATCACGTCCATCGACTTTACGCTCGGATCCAGCATCGAGGATCTGACCGCCGCCGGTTCCGGTGCACTGCTCCTGGCGGGCAACAGCCGGGCGAACGCGATCACCGGCAACGCAGGCAACAATCAGATCCAGGGCGGGCTCGGCAACGATGTGCTCAAGGGAGGGGCCGGCAAGGACACCTTCGTGTTCAACACCAAGCTGAACCCGAAGACCAATGTCGACAAGATCACCGACTTCAGCGTCAGAGACGATACGGTCTGGCTCGACAACAAGTACATGTCGAAACTCGGCAAGGGGACAGAGCTGAAGCCCGGAAAGCTGAACAAGAAGTTCTTCGCGGTCGGCGACAAGGCCAAGGATGGCAACGACTACCTGATCTACAACAAGAAGACCGGGGTACTGTCCTACGACGCCGATGGATCGGGCGCGCGGGCCGCAATCGAGATCGCCAAGCTTTCAAAGAGCCTGAAGCTGACGGCGAACGATTTCTTCGTCATCTGAAGCGGAGCGGAGATATCGGGCATCTCCAATCCGCTACTCCCTACGATGGGCTATCCCAGCGCATCCCGCAGCGCTCGCATGAACACCCGGGCGCCGATGCCGATCAGATCGTCCGGGAAGTCGTAATCGGGATTGTGCAGGCTCGGATGGTTTTCGCCCGCGCCGAGGAAGAACATCGCCGCCGAGGCCGTCGCCCCGAAGCGCCCGAAGTCCTCCGAGGCCCGCATGGGCAGATCGCCCCGGTCACAGGGCATGCCTTCGGCTTCGAGGGCTTGGCGGAGACGGGCGGTCGACTCTGGGGCATTCTCGCAATGATGGAAGACGTCGTGATAGGCGATCTCGACGCCCAGGCCGCTCTCCCGAGCCGCCTCCTGCACCAGCCGCTCTGCCCTCACCCGCAGGTCATCCATCCCGGCATCGGTGAGCGTTCTCAACGTCGCCCAGATTTCGGCATGTCCGGGCGCGACGCCGAAGGCCGGCTCGCCGATCTTGGCGTGGGTAACGGTCACCATCGCGAACCCTTCGTCCAGGACTCTCCCACTGCCGAGGGCCGTGAGGGCGGGCATCAGGCCTGCGACGGCGGGAACGGGAGAAATCCCGAATTCGGGCATGGACGCATGAGCGGTCTTGCCGGTGAGCGTGATGAGCATCCCCCTCGAGGCGCAATTGACAGGCCCCTCGATCAGCGCGGCCTTGCCGAGCGGAAGGCCCGGCAGGTTGTGCAGGGCAAAGGCCAGATCCGGAGCGATCTCCCGAAACCGCGGATCGGCCAGGACGGCAGCGGCGCCGGATCCGTCCTCTTCAGCAGGCTGGAAGAGCAGTACCGCACGGCCGCGCTGCGGGCGCTGGCGGCCCAGGCCCCGCGCCAAGGCGGCCAGGATCGCCGTATGCCCGTCGTGGCCGCAGAGATGCCCTTTGCCGGGGACGGTGGAGCGATGCGGGCTGTCGGAGATTTCCTCGATCGGCAGACCGTCGAGTTCCGCGCGGATCATCACCGTCGGGCCGGGCTCCCTGCCCTCGTAGACTGCCGCGACGCCATGCCCGCCGAGCCCGGTGACGATCCGGTCCGGTCCTGTTGCCGCCAGAAAAGCCCGGACCTCGCGGGCCGTCTGCTCTTCCTCGCCCGACAGCTCGGGCATCCGATGGAGCCTGCGCCGGAACTCGACGAGTTCGACCATGTCTTGATTGGTCAGGAACACGGGTGACCTCCACCTGGAAACAATGCGGGAAAGCAGCTCGCAGCCAGAACGCTTATGCTTGAGAGTGCAGGCATGATCAATCCCGGGATCTTCCGTCCTTCCGGCGCCGCTACCGCCTGACCGGGGAATGCATCATCTCGCAGATATGCTGCACGAGAGTGGCGGCCCGGTAGGGTTTCGGGACGAAATGCCCGTGGTCGGGAATCTCATCGGGACGAGGCTGCGCGTAACCTGAAGAGATCAGGAGGAGAATGTGCGGCCACCGCCGGTAGACCTGCTCGGCCAGCGCCATGCCGTTCATGGAGCCGGGCATGTCCACGTCCGTGAACAACACCTGCACTTCGTCCGAGCGCACTTCCAGAGCGGCCAGGGCCTCGTCGGCGTTTGCCGCCTCCAGCACCTGGAAGCCGGCCTCCTCCAACTCGTCGGCGGCGGTCATACGCACCAGCGGCTCATCCTCGACGATGAGGACGACAGGAGAGTCTTTTGATCCGATAGACATCATGGCCTTCGAACGGGTTTAATCTATGTTAGTTCCGAAGGCCTAGGTTGCTCGTTTTGCTAAGTTTTTCCGCACACGGACAGGTTCTTAGGAGGTCTCGACCCGGGACAATGTGCGGGATCGGCGAACTGCGGAACGACCACGGGAGCGCCGGTTTCCATCAGGGCGGAAAAACAGCCAAGCCGCTGGCATATGGCAGAACTTTTTGACGGGGATCAATGCTCCGCGGGCTTGTCGGCGTCATGGTACCGACCTCGTTCGCGCGGCGCCAAGCGGGCGAACGTCCTCGAGGTGTCGACATGGCAGGGTCCATGAGGACCTGTGTCTCTCTGGAGAAGCTCCAAAGCGGAGGAAATCATGATCACCCGCGTTGAGAATACGATCCTGCACAGGCGAACCAGCCCGGCTCTTTGCTATTCGCCCGACGTTCTGCCTCGGCTCCAGTCGCTTCTGGCGGATCTGGCCGACCTCGACCTCGCGTTCGAGAATAATTTGGAAGCTCTCCGGCGCGCACCGGACGATGAAAGCAGCAAGGTCGAGCTCCTCGGGAGGCTCCGGCAGGCGCACGAGGAGCGGCGTGCGCCTCTTGTCGGAGCACTCACGGCCTTGCAGCAGGAGATCGCGGCGGAGGTCAGCTGAGGTTCGGGCCGAAGGCGCTCGTCCCGGGGGGCCCGCCTATGCTCGACCCGCTCGTCAACAAACTTCAGACATTCCAGGCCCTCTCGGTCGAGGAGCAGCATGCTCTTGCATCCCTCACGGAACGGGTGGTGGCTTACGACAGGCGCGGCGAGATCCTGCATGAAGGCGATCCTCTCACGGGCATCTTTCTGTTGCGCAAGGGCTGGGCTTACCGCTTCACGATCCTTCCCGGCGGCAGGCGCCAGATCATCAGTTTCCTAATCCCGGGCGATCTGTGCAACGCCCATCTTCTGCTGTTCAGGCGAATGGAGCACGGCATCACAGCCCTGACATCATGCGAAATCGGAGTGATTTCTCCCGAGCGCTTCCTTGACGTACTGGATCGGCATCCTCGGATCAGCCGTGCTCTCTATCTGAATGGTCTGGTCCTGGAGGCGGTCCTGCGGGAGAGGATCGTCACCCTCGGGCGGCGGACAGCGACTCAGCGCATCGCACATCTGCTCTGTGAGTTGCTCCTGCGTCTCAGGGCAACGGGCCTCGCCAGAGACCACAGCTACGACCTGCCTCTCACGCAGATGGACATTGCCGATACGCTTGGCCTCAACCATGTCCATGTGAACCGCGTGATGAAGACCATGCGCAGGATGGGCCTGATCAAGCTGAAGGGACATCTTCTCGAAATCCCCGACTGGGACGAACTGACGGCCTTGGGCGAGTTCGATCCCAGGCACCTCAGCGGCGACATCGGCAACTGCAATCAGGCCGATACGGCGGATCGCCATTGATCGCAGCATTTCGCATGCCTGGGCATGGCGTGCCTGTGCGAAAAGAAGGTGGTGTGGATGTGGATATTGGCACGATCGTCTCACGACGGCGACTGCTCCCAAAAAAGCAGGAGACTGCCGAGCAGTCTCCTGCAAGTGGGGAGGAGCGTGCCATGTAAACCGCTGGAGAAGAGGATCTCCGCGCATTCACAATTACGCAATGGGGTCGAGCGCAAGTTGTTCCTGCGGTATTCGAAACTTTTCAAGATCATCTTGCCAAGATTTACATGTGATAATCTTTGCCCGCCGCTGCAGATTAACATTTGCTGTTTTCCTGCAATTCCTCTGTGAATCGGGAACGCTCGTCAATCTTGAACATTAAAGTTCCCGAAATCCGAACTGCTTGGTAGAGCCGCCCCTCCTCCGAGGAAGGGAAAGGGATCGCACGTCTCGGCCGCGGGCGCCGGTCCGTAAACGCCCTGCTAAGCATTGTTCGGCTAGTCTCGACGAGCACTGAGCCGGGTCGTGGCGCTTTCGATCGAGCGCACGGCCGAACGACAATCGGGCTTGGAAAGACAGGGGGGCTGAACGACCTGCAAGGAACGTTTGCATGTTGTACCTGTTGCACGATGCGTCCCGTATGATGCTCGCTCCCGCCCGGACGATGGCGGATCTCACGAAACTGGCTTGCGAACATCCGCTCAACCCGGTGGCCTATACGTCGAGCGGCCGGACCCTTGCGGCATCCTGCGAATTGTTCGAGCGGACCACCCGGGTCTATCCGAAGCCCGTCTTCAACCTCCCGGCCTCCGAAAGAATCGTGTGGCAGCGACCCTTTTGCCGGGTCATCGCCTTCGGCGAACCGACCGACAAGCCGAAGCTGCTGATCGTGGCTCCCATGTCGGGTCATTACGCCACGCTGCTGAGAGGCACGGTGGCGGCCTTCCTCGACAGCCATCAGGTCTTCATCACGGATTGGAGCGATGCGAAGGAGGTCCCGCTTTCGGAAGGCACTTTCGATCTCTCCGACTATATCGATTACTGCATCGCCATGTTCGAGGCGCTCGGACCGGATCTGCATGTCATGGCGGTCTGCCAGCCTGCCGTTCCGGTTCTGGCCGCCATCTCCCGGATGGAAGCCGAGGATCACCCTTTGCTGCCTCGGTCGGCGACGTTGCTGGGCGGCCCCGTCGATACACGCCGGGCGCCGACAGCCGTCAACGCCTTTGCCCAAGGCCGCGACATCGGCTGGTTCAGGCACCACTGCATTCATCCCGTGCCTCTCCGCTACCGAGGCCGGGGTCGCGACGTATATCCCGGTTTCATGCAGCTTTGTGGGTTCATGGCCATGAATCCCGACCGTCACCTCTCCGCGCATTGGGACATGTTCAACCATCTGGTCGAGGGCGATGGCGACTCGGCCGACAAGCACCGGGAGTTCTATGACGAGTATCTGGCGGTCATGGACATGACCGCCGAGTTCTACCTTCAGACCATCGAAACGGTGTTTCTCGATCATCGTCTCCCCAAGGGGAAAATGCAGCACCGCGGCGTGCCTATAAGGCTCGAGGAAATTCGGCGCTGCGCCCTGATGGCGGTCGAAGGTGAGAAGGACGACATCACTGGATGCGGTCAAACCTATGCGGCCCTTGCGCTGACGCCGAACCTGCCGGCGGACCGAAAGGAGCACCATGTTCAGCCCGGCGTCGGGCACTTTGGTGTCTTCAATGGCTCCCGTTTTCGCGCAGAGATCGCACCACGCATCGCGGCATTCATGAAACGCCATTCCCGGAGCGATGTGCGGAAGCGGACGTCCTCCCGCGACAATTAAAATTGGAAGGGTGTCTGGATCATTCAATCGTCGGCAAGAGCGACCGGAACGGCGACGCCGACGATGAGCGGCATGTTCCAGACAGAGCGCCTTTGCGGAGCGGCCGGTTCGGATGCGGGCTGCGTGAACCGGAGCGCTATCCGGTGTTCCGTGGCCCCGGCAACTGCTCGCCGCAGAATAACGCTCTTGTGATTGTCGTTGTGCGCAGAGGCTTCGGATATCGGCATAGGAGATCTCCATGGGCATGGATCAACGATGGCCCGGACGAGACGAGAGGAGTTGAGCGATCTCCTCGCCGGGTCAGATTACGGTCGAAGCCCCGCCGGTTCAGGACCGGTCACTCTCAAAGAAGGGATCATGCGGAGAGCAGCGTCCGCAGCCCACATAGGGGCCACCGACGGACAGGCAGCTTCAGGACGCTCGTCCGGCAGGACGGCACGCCGTCCTTGCCGTGTTCGGGCATTTCGCGTTCGTCGAACATGCTGGCGAGAGCGCAGGCGAACTGAGCCTCAGACCGGTTCAGGACGCGCAGGCGAGCGATTGCCGCTGACATTTGCTCGATTGAACGATCAATCTGATCAGCCATCATGGCGCACCTTCGAATGGTCTGTCGGACTGTCGTTCCAGAATTGCGAAGAACTGTCCGCACCAAATTTTGATACGCCGTAAGGGAAGAAGAGAAAACTCGTACGAATACGAGTGCCCAGGCACGATCAGCGCAACCGTCTTGCAGTGTGGACGGAAGCAAACGGAAGATCTTCACCGGCTCGTGAAGGCGTCATTGAGCGCAATCGTCTCAAAGTGTCATGATCATGTCCTCGCCGGTCAAGCAAACCCCGCCGGAACGGATCATGATGCGTCTTACAAAGGCTCATCCCCCGCACCCCTTGCTAGGCCTTTGCAAACTGGCCCCGTCCGGCAAGACGCCGCTGGCGGGGCTGATTTTTTTGCAAGAACGGGTTGATCGGGATCCAACTCCGATGCTCCCTCCTTCGACAGGCGCACCGTTGGGTGCGATCCAGAGGGCTGACCCTAACGACGCGTCAGCCAGGGGAAAGAGCATCGAAGTCACGTCAGCCTTGCGGACGTGCTGCGAGCCAGAGACGGACGAGATCGGGCAAGCCCTTGGCTTCGGTCTTTTCCATGATGTGCGCCCTGTGAAATTCGACCGTGCGATGGCTGACGCCGAGCCTCGCTGCGGCCTCCTTATTCGACTCCCCAGCAACCAGGCGCTTGAGAACTTCAAGCTCGCGAGCCGTCAGCGTCTCCAGGCGGCTGACCGCTTCGGTATGCTCCGCTTCAGGCGTATCGCCGCTCTGACGCTGCAGGCCAACCTCGACTGCATTCAGGAGGGCCCCAGCGTCGAATGGCTTCTCGAGGAAGTCGACCGCGCCGGCCTTCATGGCGGCGACGGCCAGAGGGATGTCGCCGTGGCCGGAGATCAGGATCAAGGGAAGATCGATCCCTTCGAGGCGGAACTGCCGGAGCAGCGTCAAGCCGTCCATCCCGGGCATCCGCACGTCGCTCACCACGCATCCCGGCTCCATATCCGCTCCGCGTGCCAGCAATTCCTCGGCCGACGCATAGGCGCAGGTCCGGTATCCCGTATCTTCGAGAAGCGCCACGAGCGATTCCCGCATCGCTTCGTCGTCATCCACGATATGGATGGTACGTCCGCTCCTCATCGGCGGTCTCCCTTGCTTGCGCGATTGGCACAGTGAACTCGAACACGGCGCCTCCCCCAGGTCGGCTCCTGGCCCAGAGACGCCCACCATGGGCCTGGACGATCGTGCGACAGATCGAGAGCCCTATCCCCAAGCCTTTGGGCTTCGTGCTTGCGAACGGACGGAACAAGGCTTCCGGATCCTCGGGCAATCCGGGCCCGGTGTCGGAGACGGAAATCCCGACCTCCGCGTCGCCCGCCTTCTTTACCGTGACGGTGATCTCGCGCGGCGCCTGCCCTTCCATGGCCTCCAGCGCGTTCCTGACGAGATTGAAAACGACCTGCTGGATCTGGATGCCATCGGCAAGGATCGACGGGTCGCGCGGATCAATGTCGAACTGGAGCCGCAATTCCGGATCCTGAGTGCCCACAAGGGCAAGCGCAACGGCATCCTCCACCAGACGTCGCGTATTGAGAATCCGCTTCTCGACCTCCCCGTGAGTCACGAAGTCACGCAACCGGCGCAGGATGGCACCGGCGCGCATCGTCTGTTCGGACGCCTTCTCGAGCCTCGCCAGCGCGCGCCCCTGGCTCCCCGGTCCGCCGGTGCCGAGGGCAATCCGGGCCGCATTCAGGAAATTGGCCGCGGCCCCGAGCGGCTGGTTCAACTCGTGCGCCAGGGCCGCAGCCATCTGGCCCATGGCACTGAGACGGGATGCGTGGAGCACTTGAGACTGCAAGTCGCGCAGACGCTCCGCGGCCAGCCGCGTTTCCGTGACGTCGAGATTTGCGCCAAGGAAGCGAACCAAGCGGCCTTCGACATCGTACATGGCGAGCCCACGGTCAACGATCCAGCGCACAGATCCATCGGGTCGCACGATGCGATATTCACTTTCGAGACGTCCGGAAGCCATGGCTGCCTGCCTGATCTTCTCGACGCGCTCCCGATCATCCGGGTGGACCTGCGACAGCCAGGACTCCACGCTCTGATGGCCAGGGCCTTTCGGATTCAGCCCGTAAAGGCGGCAATAGGCCTCCGAGCAGATGGCGACGCCACGCAGGGCATCCCAATCCCATGTCCCGACCCCTCCCGCCGTCTGGGCGAGCTGGAGCCGCGCCTCGCTCTCGCGCAGCGCGCCCTCCACGGCGCGCCGCTTGGCGGCGGCCTTGGACAGAACGGCGGCCAGCATGTTGACCTCGCGCACGGAGGTGGCGAGCGGCTGCACGGCCTCCCCCTGCCCGAGCCGGGAAGCCTCGTTGGTGAGAGCCTCGACCGGTCCCGCGATCCGCCTCGAGAAGACCAGCGCCAGAGCGACCGCGAGTGCCAGGATCGCGGCGGCACTGGCAGCAAGGCCAGCAAGGGATTGATGCAGAGGCGCCGTCGCCTGGGCCGCAGGAACCATCGCCACCGCGACCCAGCCGGAGAGATCAGACCGGCTGAAGGCGACGAGTGTCTCCCCCTCTGCGGGATCCACCATCCTCTCGCTCAGGATGCCATTCCGCCCCTTGATCTCTTCCCATAGCGTCGCAGGAAGAGGCTTTCCGACGCTGGACTCCTGCCGGCTCGAATGGGCGATGATGCCGCCGCGGCGGTCCACCATCACGATGGTCGATCCTGACGGCGGGTCCGTCGTCAGGATGAGATCGCGAATGCCTTCAGGCTCCAGGCTCAGATTGAGGAAATAGGCGATCTCCCCATCCTTGAAGACGGGCACGTTGACGATGAACAGCGGCTTGCGCGTCACGCCTCCGGTGAAGAGATTGGAAACCACCGGCCCCTTCCTCTCCAGGACGGCCTGATCCGACTCCATGTCCACATTGCTGGGAAGAGGAGCGCCGCGCGGGAGACGCGTGTTGACGACCTGCTGACTCGACCGGTTGCGCAGCACGACATTGATGCCGAGCAACTTGTAAACATCGCGGGCCTGGGCATCGAAACCGTCGAGATTGCCGTCCTGCAACAGACGGGACAGGGAGAGAACCTCGGTGGCCGCGATAAGGCCAGCCAGCCTGCGGTCGCTCGCGGCGACGACATCCTTCGCCGCCCGGAGCGCCTCCTGCTCCATCCGCTCGCGCTCGGAACTCGCATAGAGCCCAGCCAGCACGGCCGCCATGGCAAGGATCGGCAGAACCAGCGCCAGGCACAGCACCGCGAGGTGCGATGCCAACGGCCGGTCCCGCCGCGCCGGGTTAGGGCTGCGCGCGGCGGTGTCAGCGGAGGCGAGGGCCTTACGGCTGGCGAAGCGGCTCATCAATTGGATTCAGTCCCGCATGAGATCCTGGCCCAGCGAGAGGGACCAGGCCCAACGAGAGGGACCAGCTCCCCCGACTATCGTTGGCATACCCCATTTTGCCGAATGACTACCGGAGGGAGCGGAAGCCCGCTTTGATTTTTCGCAAAGCAGCTTGCTGGCAATGATCCATTGTGGATGCACTCGATAGGGCTCTTGCGCCCGCTTGGCGAGCGCATTGGGCGAGTTAGTCCATCACGCCAGAAGCCTTGGAGAGGCCTAGTCCTGCGCTCTGGACAGCGAATACAGCGTAAGTCTTTACAGCCCCAGTAGTTTTACCAGCTCGTATTCTACCGAGTAGCGTCTCTATCTGTCTCTGACCAACCTTTTCGCGAGACGATGATCCCCGAAACGAGGCTACCCATGAGCACATACCGTCACCGCATGTCCTCGCCCGTGGGGCGCTTGGCAAACCGGCGCCCTACGGGAATGACAACCCGGTTTGATGGAGTGCCGATGCCGCCGATGTCTCAAGGATATGTCCGCGTGGGTATCATCAAGGAGCTTCCATCCGTCCTCGAAGAGCTTGGGAGCAATCCCCGTGAGATCATCGGTCAGGCGGGGATTGATCCGGGGATCTTCAGCAATGGAGACAACATTATTCCGTTTACCGCGATGGGAGAGCTGTTCGCCCTGTGCGTTGCCCGGACGAAATGCCCTCATTTCGGACTTCTCGTCGGACAGAGAGCGTCTGTCTCGTCTCTTGGGCTGATCGGTGGGCTCATGCTGCATTCGCAGAGCGTGGGCGAGGCGCTGCGCAACCTTGTCTCGCACATCCCATTGCACGAGCGCGGAAGCGCCCTGTCGCTGGCGTCGTATGGCGATGTGGCGGTGCTGAGCTATGCGATCTACGAGCCGGGAGTGAGGAGCACCGATCAGATCGCAGACGCCGCCCTTGCCGTCGTCATGAAGATCATGTGGACCCTCTGCGGCTCCGAATGGGCGCCTGAAGAGGTGCTCCTGCCGCGGCATGCCCCGGCGGATACGCAGCCCTATCGAAAGCTCTTCCGTTCACCGGTCCGTTTTGATCGGGAGACCGCCGCCCTCACCTTCCCGGCGCGCTGGCTCGAGCGTGAGGTCGAGGGCGCGGATCCCGTTTTCCACCAGATCTTCGAGGCTCGCATCCGTGAACTCGAGAACGCCCATCCCAACAGGCTCAAGGACGATCTGCGCCGGGTGCTGCGAACGAAGATCATGACCGGGCGATGCTCGGCGGAAACTGTCGCCGATCTTCTCGCCATGCATCGCCGCACCCTGAGCAGGCACCTGCGCGCCGAGGGCACGGGCTTCCGCCATCTCTCTGACGAAATCCGTTTTGAGATCGCCCGTCAGTTGCTGACCGACACCGAAATTCCTCTCGGCCAGATCGCCGTGGCGCTCGGCTACTCGGAGGCCAGCGCCTTCACCCGCGCCTTCCGCCGTTGGGCCGGGGTGCCGCCGACAGCCTGGCGTGCCGAGCACCAGTGTTCCTGTCGGGTAGCGGAAGTGAACCGGGCCGCTTAGCGCATCGTGCGGAACCGGAGGTCCGCGTCAGCGACTCGAAGGGCCACGCCAGCGAAAAGTGGACCCGGTTTTGCGTAAGAACTGCTCGCCTGCTCTGGATTGCATCAGGCCTCTCGCAGGAGAGCAACGATCTCCCGCGAGGGTCTGAATGGATCGGCCTGCCTCACTCGGCGGGCGCGGGCGGGGTGATGCCGGTGACCTGAGCGGCTGGCTCCTCGCTGAGCCAGCGATAGACGATGCCGCCGAGCACGCCGCCGATGAGCGGCGCCACCCAGAACAGCCACAGCTGCGCCAGAGCCCAGCCGCCCACGAACAGCGCCGGACCGGTGCTGCGGGCCGGATTCACCGAGGTGTTGGTGATCGGAATGCCGACGAGGTGGATGAGCGTCAGCCCCAGACCGATGGCGATCGGCGCAAACCCGACCGGCGCCTTGCCGTGAGTGGCGCCCATGATGATGAACAGGAACATCATGGTGAGCACCACCTCGGCCAGAACGCCGGAGAACAGGCTGTACTGGCCCGGCGAGTGGGCGCCGTAGCCATTGGCCGCGAAGCCCTTGGCGAGGTCGAAGCCCGGCGCGCCGCTGGCGATGGCGTAGAGCACGGCGGCCGCGATGATGGCGCCGACCACCTGGGCGGCGACATACGGACCCACGTCCTTGGCCGGGAAGCGTCCGCCGGCCCAGAGGCCGACGGTGACGGCGGGGTTGAGATGGCAGCCCGAGATGTGGCCGATGGCATAGGCCATGGTCAGCACGGTCAGCCCGAAGGCGAGCGCGACCCCGAGCAGGCCGATGCCGACCTCCGGAAAGGCGGCCGCGATGACCGCGCTGCCGCAGCCGGCAAAGGTGAGCCAGAAGGTGCCGATCGCCTCGGCGGTGCATTTGCGAAGGTCCATGGACATTCCCCTCAAGTTTTGAAGCAACCTCTGAGGCGGGAGCAATCTCGACAGACGTGTTGGCCGGGACGACCGGCGCGATCCTCCCCCGCTTGAAAATCCAGTATCTCGCGGGAGAGGCCGAAGCGCTTGACGCAATGAGACAGGTGCATGCCCGATCCCAGTAGGTTGTCGGAGCTTCCGCCTTTCGCCCGCGGCTTACACATTCGAAATCCCGAACCAGTGGAGAGCGACATTTCTGCCGCTCTTCCACCGGGTCGGCGCTGCATGGTCCGATCGGCCGTCACCGGCGAGGCCAGCATGCACTGCTCAGTAGTTGCAGACCTGAACGCGGCGGATGACAACCCGCCCATAGGGGCCGATGACGCGCCGGCGGACCCAGTAGCAATCCGGAGCATAGGTCACATCATAGTACGGGGAGTCATAGTAGTCGTAATAGGGATAGCTCAGGGCTCCGAGTGCCAGACCCGCGGCGAGGGCTCCGCCATAGTATCCATAATACGGGTATCTCCATCCGTAGTAGCCGCCATAGTAGGGATAGCGCCAGCCCCGGCCATAATAGCCGCCGTAATACGGCCGGCCGTAATAGGGTGCGCGCACGCCGTAGCCGCCAAAGCCCGGACGGAAGACCGCTCCCGAACGATAGACGCTGCCCAGACCGGGGCGCGCGATCGCACCCGGGCTAAAGCCTCCGAACGTCCTGGCACCGAATGCTCCGCCCATCGGAGCGACTCTGCCGAACCCACCAATGCCCGCGCCCCCCATACGGCCGAAGCCACCTCCGGGAACGAACATTCTGCCGCCCCCGAAGCTACCACCGCCACGACCGAAGCCACCGCCCATGCCACCCCGGAAGGCGGCTCGCTGGGCGAAGGCATCGCCCGGAACCAGAAGAGCGCCCGCCACGACTGCGCTCAAGGCTAAAAGTAACTTCCTCATCGCCGTGCTCCTGTCTGTCGATGAACAGACAGACTCCCACGAAGCGGCCCTTCATGAGATGACGAAAATCAATAAAGCTTTGGCCTATTTATCTATTTCGAAGATATCCGCATCGCCGAGGTTGCGAATTTGTCAGGCAATGGCCTTCACCGCGTGGAACCCCCGGCCCGCTTTTCCTGAACCTCCCTCCCGGGCTCGGTGGAATTGCGCAATCTGGCGGATGTTTCGTGTATAATGAGGCATCGCGGTCTGTTCACGACGTCAGACGAGCAGGAGTGCGCCATGACACTCTTCAATGATCGGGAGCGAGCATTCGAGCAGATGTTCGTGCATGACGAGGAGGCGCGCTTCAGGGCACTCGCCCGGCGCAACAAACTGCTCGGGCAATGGGCGGCCGAGAAGCTTGGGCTCAAGGGGGAAGAGGCCAACGATTACGTGAGCGAGATCGGCAAAAGCGTGGTGGCGGCGGTTGTCGATGAAAGCCTGGTCGAGAAGCTCCGCACCGACTTCGAGGCGAAGGACATCGATCAGTCGGACGACCAGATCCGCGAGAAAATGGCCGAGCTGATGGCAGCCGCGATCCTCCAGGTCCGCTCGACCGAATGGTGACCGCCGCGACGGCCATCCTGTTCCCGCGTCCGTGTCCGCCTCTTCGGCCGTCAGCGGCACCCGTTGCAGATGCTGTGCAGCGTGCGGTTCAACCTGCGATCCGTCTCGCGCACCTTGCGATCGGCATCCGATCTGCTCTTCTCCGCTGCACCTGGCATGCTCGCGGGCTGCTCAACGGACGAAGGTCTCGGCTGGCGGGACGTCGGCCGGTCAGGGGAAGACTGCTGATCCGGCGCCTGAGCCCAGGCGGCGCTCGCGAGAAACAGGGCGAGCGTCGCAACAATGAAGCGCCGGTTTTGGAATAAGGGGATCAAAGCCATCAGATTGTCCATTGTCCTTCCGCTATCCGGGAGCGTCGTCCGGCCCTGACGCGCTTCGGCAAGAGCATGACGATCCCGGTCGCCTTCGGCGGTCCGACTGTGGCAAGCTCATCGGGAGACGTATTGATTTTCCGCAATACGGCCGGAAAAGCCCCGAAGATCCGCGTCGTACCCGGCGATGATCATTCGCTGCCCTCGGGCGTGCTGCCCTTGACCAGGGTAAGGACCTGCCGCGCGGCCGCCGGCTCGATCTCCTCGCGGCCCGCCACCTGCACGGTGGGGAACGCGAACTTGATGTCGTTTTCATCGAAGGCCTTCTTGAGCATCGCGTAGGCCTTGCGGCGGATCGCGAACTGCTCGCCCGGACGCGTCATCATCTTGAGACGCAACTGGATGGCATAATCGCCGAACTGCTCCACTCCCTGCATCTTCAGCGGCTCGAGGATGCTTGGGGCGAATTCCGGGTCCTGTGCGAGTTCCTTGCCGACCTGCTTGATGATCTTCTTCGCCTTGTCGAGATCGGTATCGTAGGTCACGTTGAGGGTCATCTTGTCGATGACCCAGTCGCGGCTCATGTTTTCCACCGCGCCCAGCTGCCCGTATGGAACCGTGTAGACGGGGCCGCGGTGGTGCCGCAGCTTGATGGAGCGGAAACCCAGAGATTCCACTGTTCCTTTGTAACTTCCGCTTTGGATGTACTCGCCCACGCGGAAGGCATCGTCGAGCAGGTAGAACACCCCGCTGACGATGTCCTTCACCAGGGTCTGGGAGCCGAAACCAACGGCAACGCCGACGATCCCCGCGCCTGCGATCAGAGGAGCAATCTCCACACCCAGGGAGGACAAAACCATCAGCACGGCTACGACGGCGAGCACGACGAAGGCGACATTCCGGAAGATCGGCAGAAGCGTGCGGAGCCGGGCCTGCCTCAGCGCCTCTTCGCTGCCCGGAGTCGCCAAAGCCTGGGATTGGGACAACCTCCGGTCGATCTGCGTCTTCACGATCTGCCAGAGAAGGTCCGCGACGAGCAGGATCATGATGCTGCTGAGCGCGCCCCGGAGCAGGCGCGTCGCAAGCGTATCGCGATTGGTCAGCTCGATCAGATCGATGTCCCAGACATAGGCGAGGAAAAGGGCGGCGCCGACAATCAGAATGGCGCGCAATCCCCGATCCAGGTAGATGGCGCCGAGGTCCCGGTCGAATTCGGCTTCTGTTCCGGCGACCGGCCGAAGCAGATGATGGCTGGACATCTTGGCGATGACAGTCGCCTGCGGCAGCATGACCGCCACGACGAACAGCCAGAACAGGCCCATGAGTCCTGCAACCCATAACCCCCAGAGCAGGACCAGGTAGACCGAGATCAGCCAGGGGCCGATGGCATGGTGCCGAGCAGGGCCTCCCGATGCGTCCGGAACGGCCGGGGACGGTCGAGGCCATTTCCAGACAGCCTCGGCTGCAATGACCAGAAGGCCGAGCCCTAGCGTATATGCGACCACCCTGCGGGCTTCGATGGAAAATCCCAGCGTCGCCAGGATGCTGACCGTGGCCCAGCCGAAGATGAACCAGCCGACGAACAGCGCCAGACGCCTGTACCAGAACCCGGCGGCCTCGTCCGTCATCGGGATGATGCGATAGAATTCCCCATCGGGCGCGCCGCTGGCCCAAGGCGTAAGCAGGGTCCGGCCGACCAAAAGGGCAAACCGCATCACCAGAACGGCGAACAGGTAAGCCAGCACGATCCGCCTCATCAGCGGCGGCCAGTCGAAGACCAGGAACGCTCCGATGCTCCCCACCCCGAAGATCGCCACGCCGGCGAGGTTGAAGGCGAAGCGCTTGGCGAGGTTTTCGACACGTCTGAGGACCGTGTCGACAGGGGATGAGAGGATTCTCTCATGCGCCGCGCGGGTGGCCCTCTTGAAGGCCCATTCGGTTCCGGCTCCCAAGCCCAGGAATCCGAGCACCAGGAGAGCGACATCCAGGAACGGCCGACTCTGGAGTTCCTGCGACAGCAGGTCGAAGGCGCGACGGGCCTCCTGGGGCAGACGAGGCACAGCCGCGATCAGGGAGAGAAGATGCTCCCGGGTCATCACGACCCGCATCACCAGCATCTCCGAAATCGTTCTTTGCGGCGCAGCTTCGACGGGAGGAGTTGTCGACGTCCGCTGCTGATCGACCCAGCCCCGTACCGCGGGATCGTCGAGGAGCCGCAGCAGTTCCTGAACCTGGGGTGGAGGGGCACCGGGAGCCACAGGAGTCTGTGCGCCAGCCGGGAGAGGCCCTACTAGAAGCGCTCCCAGAAGGGCGAGCCCCCACAGAATACGCGTAAACCTCTTGAATCGCTCTCGTCTCACGATCGTCTTCCAGCGTCAGCGGCGAAACATTCTACACCGCCCGAAGCGCCACGCACGATCGGCGGGGACGATGCCCCGATGTTCGGCTGTCGCGGCGGGCTCATCATTGCAGTGTCGAGCACCCCTCGGACCCGGGATGAGGCCGAACCGGTGGTTCAGGACGTCGTCGCCCCCAGTCACGGCTGCCCAAGGCAGATCAAAAAGAGTTTATCGTTTTCATCATCGGGGCAATGGGACGCCCTGGTATTGACCAATATCAAAGGTATCAAAGGCTGGCGGGCGGCTCGGCGGGATGCCGGCCTATCAATGGATCGGGACAGGAGCCCTCATCGACTGAAAAACTACCCCCATAGGGGGATTGTATCCGGGTGTCCCCTGGACCACCTGCGGCATCAGAGGCCGCGCCGCCCAGGGACGATAAATCAACAACGAGCCGAGGAAGCCCATGGCCCCCAAGCTGAAGCATTCACCGGATCAGTTCGGACCGCATCCGGCCCGCATGTACTCGCCCGATATCCTGCCTTTGCTGCAGTCGCTCCTGGCGACGCTTGCGGATATCGACTTCGAGCACGAGAGCGAGGTCGAATCCGTCAGGAACAGCGCATCGGACGAATGGCTGAAACAGGCTGCGATCCGGAAGCTCCAGGAACGCCACCGGGAGCGGCGGGCCCCCTACATCCGCGAACTGGAGGCCTTGCAGGAGCGCATCAGGGCGCTGGCGGCCTAGCCAGCGGGAACAGAAAGTCAGGCGCCGAAACGGAAAAGCCCAGGCTCCGGGGCGAACGGGCGGGGATGCCTTCGCATCTCACGCCGCGCCAGCTACGGGCCTGGGCTGAACGGGTACCAGACGGGCGCTCGCATCGTCAGGCAAGCGCGGGAGCCGACCGGGCCGGAGTCCATCCGTCCTGACACGGTCACATCGAAGCGCAACGGTGACGCCCGCCGCTCCAAAGTCTCACATTTCCGCTGGAGTATGCCTGATATGGGAACGGCCCTCCGTCTGCGCAAGGGGCGAGTTTTCGTTTGCCTGCGACCCGGTAAGCCGGTCTGCAAGCGCGATCGGAAGATAGCCCCGCGGAGCCAAGGCGGAACGGGCCTTATCAGTGGGCGTTGCATATCTTGAGCATTGCTCGGGGAAGTTGCCATGTCCTCCGTCAATTCCGATATCAGTCCAATCGACCGCATCACGGCTCTGGCGCGCGAAATCATCGACGAGTGCCCCTCCTGCACACGCAAGGCCTCGGAAATCGTCATGTGGGCCAGCGAGATCCGGGAGCGGCGCCCTAACCGGCAGGAGCTGGAAGCGCTCGTGGACTCGACCTGCAAAGGCTTCGTGCCGGATGACCAGCGGGATCTTCTGATCGAGGGGCTGCGGGCTCTCGTCCGCTTCGCCGAGTAGAGCGGAATGATGCCCCTTCAGGATCCGGAGCCGCCGGCCGATACGAGCCCGGATCCGGCTATGAACAAGACCCGCGCCGTTCGGATCGGCACAGCGGGGTGGAGCATTCCGAAGGAGCACGCAGCACCCTTCCCGGCCGCCGGATCGCATTTGGAACGCTACGGCGCGGTGTTCAACGCCGTCGAGATCAACTCCTCGTTCTACCGCCCGCACCGGAGGAGCACCTATGAGCGCTGGGCGGCCTCGGTTCCGGAAGACTTCCGCTTTGCCGTGAAGGTCCCGAAGTCCATCACCCATGAGCGCCGCCTGAAGAGTGCCGAGGATCTGCTCGACCGCTTCCTGGCCGAGGTGAGCGGCCTCGGAGCCAAACTCGGTCCCCTGCTGGTCCAGCTGCCACCGAGCCTCGCCTTCGAGAGCGGCGTCGCCGACAGGTTCTTGAGCATGCTGCGGGCTCGCGTCGAGAGCGGCATCGTCTGTGAGCCCCGCCACGCCTCCTGGTTCACGCCCGAGGTCAATGACCTGCTTCGGCAACTTCGGGTTGCCCGGGTGGCCGCCGATCCGCCTCCCGTCACGGGAGCCGACGAGCCGGGCGGGTGGCAGGGAGTGTCCTATCACCGCCTGCACGGCTCGCCCCGGATCTATTACTCCGCCTACGATTCGGAGGATCTCGCAAGCATCGCCCGGCGTCTCATCGGCGCAGCTATGACCAGTGCCGAGACATGGTGCATCTTCGACAATACGGCGGCGTTTGCCGCCACAGGCGACGCGCTGACGACCAGGAGCCGCGTCCACGCATCTCTCGCGACAAATGCTATGCACGCAGGACAGGTCTGATGTTCGTGCCGCCCCATCGCTGCCGCTCCGGTGTTCGGCGATATGACCGGTAACAAGACCGCAATGGGGAGCCTAAGAAGATGACTGACGGAACCCGCATCCTGGACCCTGCCCTGCGCAACAGGATCATGTCGGCGGACGAGGCGGCGGCCCTCATCCCGTCCGGCGCGAATGTCGGGATGAGCGGCTTTACCGGCGCCGGGTATCCCAAGGAGGTCCCGGTTGCCCTCGCGCGGCGCATCACGGCGGCGCATGAACGCGGAGAGGCCTTCAGGATCGGGGTCTGGACGGGCGCCTCCACAGCGCCGGAGCTCGATGGCGCTCTGGCGAAGGTGGACGGCATCGAAATGCGCCTGCCCTACCAGTCCGATCCAACCAGCCGGGAGCGGATCAACGCCGGGCAGATGGACTATATCGACATCCACCTGTCCCATGTCGCGCAGTTCGTCTGGTTCGGCTTTCTCGGCCATCTCGATGTCGCTGTCGTCGAGGTCGCGGCGGTTCTCGACGGAGGGCGCCTGATCCCCTCCTCGTCGGTGGGCAACAACAAGACTTGGCTCGATCAGGCCGACAAGATCATTCTCGAAGTGAACCGGCGGCAGAACCTCGGCCTCGAGGGGATGCACGACATCTATTACGGCACCCGGCTTCCCCCGCACCGCCAGCCAATCCCGCTGACGCATCCCGGCGACCGGATTGGAACGCCTTATCTCATGTGCGATCCCACCAAGATCATCGGGATCGTCGAGACGGATCAGCCGGATCGGAACACCCGGTTCACCCCGCCGGATGAAAACTCCCGGCTCATCGCCGGTCACGTCATCGAATTTCTTGAGCACGAGGTGAAGAAGGGACGCCTCCCCGGCACGCTCCTGCCCCTGCAATCCGGTGTGGGAAATGTCGCGAACGCGGTCTTCGCCGGCCTGAAGGACAGCCCGTTCGAGAACCTCACCGCCTACACGGAGGTCCTTCAGGACGGCATGCTCGACCTGATCGACGCGGGCAAACTGAGCTTCGCATCGGCTACCGCCCTGTCCTTGAGCCACGAGGCAGCTGCCCGCTTCGAAGCCGGCATCGAGGAGTTCCGCAAGAAGATCGTCCTGCGGACTCAGGAAATCAGCAACCATCCGGAGATCATCCGCAGGCTCGGCGTGATCGCCATGAACGGAATGATCGAAGCCGACATCTACGGCAACGTGAACTCCACCCATGTCATGGGGTCGAGCATCATGAACGGGATCGGCGGCTCCGGCGATTTCGCCAGGAACGCGTACCTGTCGTTCTTCATGACGCCGTCACAGGCGAAGGGCGGGACGATCTCGTGCATCGTCCCGATGGTGTCCCATGTCGATCACACCGAGCACGACGTTCAGGTCATCGTGACCGAGCAGGGTCTGGCGGATCTTCGGGGCCTTGCGCCCCGGCAGCGGGCCCGCCTCGTCATCGAAAAATGCGCCCATCCGCATTTCCGGCCTGCCCTGCAGGACTATTATGAGCGGGCCTTGAGGGACGCTCCGGGCCGGCATACGCCCCATCTTCTGAACGAGGCGCTGAGCTGGCACGACCGCTATCTCCGGCAAGGAACCATGTAGGCAGCCCTCTCGGAGGCGAGACGCCCGCCGTTGCCCTCTCGCCTCCGGCCGCTTACGGTCCATGTGAAAACGAACCCCGTCACGAAGGGTTGGGACCGCATGGACCCGGGAACAAGCAGGGTGGTCTGCATCGGCGGGGCCACCGTAGACCGCAAGTATCGCTCCAGGGAGCCGGTCAGGCTCGGTACATCGAACCCCGCGACGTCGGAGCGCTCGTTCGGCGGGGTGGCCCGCAACGTGGCAGAGAACATAGCAAGGCTTGGAGGACGGGTCGATCTCGTTTCGATCCTCGGGACCGACGAGAATGGCCGCTCGGTCCTGTCCGACCTGACACACCTGCACATCGGCACAGAATGGGTGGTCCTGTCGGACGCCTATTCCACGGCGGAATACGTCGCCGTGCTGGAGCCGGACGGCAATCTCTCGGTCGGGCTTGCCGACATGGCGATCCTCGACGCCCTGACGCCTGCCCTGCTCCACGACGCCTGGCCTGCGCTCTCGCCCTCCCACGTCTTCGCCGACTGCAATCTTCCGCCCGAAACTCTCAGTACCCTTATCGACCTGGCTCGCCACGGCTCCGCGTTGCTGGCGGTCGATGCGGTCTCGACCCTGAAGGCGGCGCGCCTGCCGCGCGATCTCGCCGGGATCGGGATCCTGTTCCTCAACCTCGACGAGGCGCGTGCGCTCCTGAGCTCACCGGACATAGCCCCGAACGACACAGCCGCGGCCCTCCTCGAACGGGGCGCCGAGCGGGTCGTCCTGACCCTCGGCGAGGCCGGGCTGCTCGCGGCCGACAGGGCCAGGGTCGTGAAGATCGGTGCCGTCAGGGCTCAGATCGTGGACGCGACGGGGGCGGGAGATGCCCTCATCGCCGCCACCCTCATGGCCATGCAGGGCGGGCGCTCCTTCGTGGACGCCGCCCGGCTCGGCACCATCGCGGCGGCCCTGACCCTGGAGAGCCCGGCGAGCGTCCGTCCGGACCTCTCCCTTGCGTTGCTGGAAGCTGAGATGTCGCGTAGAGGCCATCTCGCCTTCGAACGGGAGCCCTCATGACACACGACGCATTCAGCCGCTTCCTCGACATCGCCCCCGAAGTGAGATCGGCTCTGGATCATGGGGGAGCCGTCGTGGCGCTCGAATCCACCATCATCACCCACGGCATGCCCCATCCTCAGAATGTCGCGACGGCCCGCGAGGTGGAGGCGGTCGTGCGGGATCAAGGCGCCGTGCCGGCGACAATCGCCATCATCGGCGGCCGCATCAAGATCGGCCTCTCGGACGAGGAACTCGACTGGCTCGGCACCGCGAAGGACGTGCTGAAGCTCAGCCGGGCCGACCTCCCCTATGCGGTCTCCGCAAAGCGCCATGGATCGACCACGGTCGCCGCGACCATGATCTGCGCGCATCTGGCGGGTCTTCGCGTCTTCGCCACCGGCGGGATCGGCGGCGTTCACCAGGGCGTCGAGAGCACCATGGATATCTCGGCGGATCTCGACGAGCTGGCGCGCACCCCCGTCGCCGTGGTCTGCGCGGGCGCGAAAGCGATCCTCGATCTGCCGCGAACCCTCGAATATCTCGAGACACGGGGGGTGCCCGTGGTCGGCTACCGGACCGACCGATTCCCGGCCTTCTGGAGCCGGACGAGCGAGCTGTCCGTTCCCCTACGGCTCGACAGCCCCGAGGCAATCGCCGACCTGATCGGCACCAAGGAGGCGCTCGGTCTCGGCGGCGGCGTGCTGATTGCCAATCCGGTTCCGAGCGCTGACGAGATTCCTGCGGACGAGATGAAGCGCTTCATCGACGCGGCGGTCGCCGAAGCCAGGGCCAGGGGTGTGACCGGCAAAGCCGTGACGCCCTTCCTGCTCTCGTTTCTCTTCGAGAGCACGGGCGGACGCAGCCTCGCGACCAACATCGCGCTTGTGAAGAACAACGCTGCTCTGGCGGCGCGTCTCGCTGCTTCCCTTGTGCGCCAGCCCAAATAGGGTCTAACCGTTTGCCTCAGACCACGCCGCCATAACTTCGAACACGATGGCATGCCGGCGCGCCAGGGCTTCGACATCCGCCGCATACCCGCCGCCGATGACGGCCACGAGGGGGATGCCCCGCGTCCGTGCCTGCTCCACCACATAGCCGTCCCGCCGGCGCAGGCCTTCGTCCGTGAGGGCAAGGCGTCCGAGCTTGTCGTCCCGGTGGGGATCGACCCCGGCATTGAGGAACACGAGATCGGGCTGAAGAGCGTCCAGAAGGCGCGGAAGATGGGCCTGGAGGGTCGCCAGATAGGCGTCATCCTCCATGCCGTCCGGCAGACCCACATCAAGGTCGCTCGGGATCTTGCGCACCGGATAGTTCTTTTCCGCATGCATCGAGAAGGTGAAGAGGTCCGGCTCGTCGCGCAGGCAATCGGCCGTGCCGTCCCCCTGATGCACGTCGAGATCGACGACCAGCGCATGCCGGATCGCGCCCTCGCGCCTGAGGGCTTTCGCCGCGATGGCAACGTCGTTGAAGACGCAGAACCCTGCCCCCGTCTCCCGCTGTCCATGGTGGCTGCCGCCCGCGGCGCTGCCCGCGAGGCCGTGCTCGAGAGCCAGCCGCCCGGCCAGCAGCGTTCCAGCGGCGGACGTGCAGGCACGGCGCATCACGCCCTCATCCATGGGCAGCCCGATGTTCCGTTCGATCTCGCGAGGGACCGCGCAGGCGAGGACCTGATCGACATAGGCGCGGGCATGGGCCAGCCCGATCAGCTCGGCGGAGGCTTCCTCTGGCATGGCGAAGCCATTGGGCACGAGTCCCCTGTCGGCCAGGATCTCCGCCAAGCGTCCATATTTGCGCATCGGAAAGCGATGACCGTCCGGCAGCGCGGCCTCGTAGGCGGGATGAAAGACGAGTGGAACTGGCATGAAGGGCAACCTAGCGCATCGTGCGGAAAAGTGGACCCGGTCCGCCGTACGATGCGCTTGTCGAAGAAGGATAGCCCCGGCTTGCCTCCTCCGGCAATGCAGGCGCATTTTGCGCCCAAGGACATTGGCTTGGAGCGACGAGAATGAAGCCCACAAGGCCCGCACGAGAGCGGCGCAGCGCATACCGGCGCCTGCTGACGATGACGACGCGATTGCGGGACAACGATGCCTATGGACACATGAACAACGCGGTCTATGGCGAGTATTTCGATACGGTGGTGAACCAGCCCCTGATCGAAGCCGGTGTTCTGGACCTGGAGAAGAGCGAGATCATCGGCCTCGTCGTCCAGAGCTTCACCCATTATTTCGAGCCCGTGACCTGTCCGGGCATCGTGACCCTCGGCCTTCGGGTCGCCCATATCGGACGGTCGAGCGTGAATTACGAATTCGCCATGTTCCGCGACGACGGAGAAGAGGCGGTGGCACAGGGCGGTTACACGCATGTCTATGTCGACCGCACGACGCGACGCCCCGTAGAACTGCCCGCCCCTCTGCGGAGCGTGTTGACAGAGCTCGCGGCTCCTTCCACGCTCCTCCCTTGAGTGACAGGAGACGGAATCCCATGCGCATCAAGGCGGCGCTCTTGCGCGAGGTGGGCCTGCCCGCCCCTTACGCCCGATCAAAGCCGCTTGCGATCGCGGAGGTCGATCTCGCCCCGCCGGGCTACGGCGAGGTGCTGGTGAAGATCAAGGCGGCGGGGCTCTGTCATTCCGACCTGTCCGTCATCAACGGAGACCGGCCGCGTCCGACTCCGATGGTGCTGGGGCACGAGGCGTCCGGGGTGGTCGAGGCTGTCGGGGACGGCGTCAGCGACCTCGCTCCCGGCGATCACGTCGTCCTGGTCTTCGTTCCAAGCTGCGGTGGATGCCTGCCCTGTGCGACGGGACGGCCGGCCCTGTGCGAGCCCGGGGCGAGAGCCAACGGTTCCGGCACCCTGCTGCGCGGAGACCGGAAACTCTCCATCGCCTGCGAGCCGGTGAACCATCATCTCGGCGTCTCGGCCTTCGCGGAATACGCGGTCGTCTCGCGGGAATCCTGCGTCAAGGTGACCGCGCCCCTGCCCTTCGAGCACAGCGCTCTCTTCGGCTGCGCGGTGCTCACCGGAGTCGGGGCCGTGGTCAACACCGCCAGAGTGCCGCCGGGCTCGTCCGTGGCTGTCGTCGGCCTCGGCGGCGTCGGCCTGTGCTCCATTCTCGGGGCCGTCGCGGCGGGAGCCCGGCAGATCATCGCCGTTGATCTCTCGGACGAGAAGCTCGCCTTCGCCCGGCAGCTCGGCGCGACCCATACCGTCAGCGCCCGGCAACCCACGGCCGCGCAGGAGATCAAGGATCTCTCGGGCGGCGGGGTCGAGTTCTTCTTCGAGATGGCCGGTGCCGTTCCGGCGCTGGAACTCGCCTATGCGGGGACCGCCCGCGGCGGCACCACCGTCACGGCCGGCCTGCCCCACCCCGACAGGAAGCTGTCCATCCAGGCCGTCAGTCTCGTGGCGGAGGAGCGGACCTTGAAAGGCTCCTATATCGGCACCTGCGTCCCCAAGCGGGACCTGCCGAATTTCGTCGCCTTGTTCCAGGGTGGAAAACTGCCGGTGGACCGGCTTCTCACCCACACCCTGTCGCTCGACGACATCAATCTTGGCTTTGACCGCCTCCATGACGGCTCCGCCATCCGCCAGGTCGTTCTCTTCGATTGACCGATCTCAGTACGGAGTGCCCTCCGCCCTCTGACGTTTCAGCGCCTCGGCGTACCAGGTGAGCTCATCGATGAAGCGCCCAGCCGTTTTTTCGAGCCAGGGCTGCTGCGGCTGCCCCTCCGGGTCGAGCGTCTTGCCGATCTCCGGAATGGCCAGATAGGTCGGAATGCTGGGCATCCCGAGCTCGCCCAGCATGGTGCGCAGCTGCACCGCCGCCCGGACGCCGCCGTACCGGCCGGCCGAGTAGCAGACGATGGCCGAGGGCCGCCAGAAATATTCCTCGAGGAAGTGATCCAGCGTGTTCGACAAGGCAGGCGGGATGCTCTGGTTGTACTCGGCCGAGACCAGCACGAAGGCATCCGCTCTTCGATAGAGATCGGCCAAGCGCTCCAGGGTCTCAGGCGCCTCCCCCTTTGGGTATTCCTTGTACATCCGGTCCAGCAGGGGGAGCTTCAGCTCGGCCGGATCGACGAGCGGTGCTTCATACCCCCTCTCCTCGAGTCTGCGGACGATGAAGCGGGCAGCCCGAATGCCCTTTCGATCCGACCGGACGGAGCCCAGGATGACGGGCGTGAGGAGTGGCATCGCGTTCTCCTGTGAGACGAGAGATCAGACGGATCGTAGCACAGGGTTTATCGCCGCAGCACCTCTCCCCGTGCCATCCAGCCCGCAGTCACGGCCTCGACCGGCTCCGCGCCGCCCTCACTCGGCGTATGTGATCCGGATCCGCCCAGCCGCCTGCCGGGCCCGTTCACGGGCCTCTTCGACCGTGCGGCCCGAGGCCAGCGCGACGCCCATGCGGCGGTGTTTGCGGGTTGTCGGCTTGCCGAAGAGGCGGATTTCCACCTCCCCGTCTTCGGAGTCCACTTGGAGGGCCTCCCGGAGACCTTCGATTGAGAAACGCTCGGCTTCGCGGTCGGCCAGGATCACGGCGGATGCGGTCGGCCCACGGAGCCTGACGGGTGGGATCGGAAGCCCCAGGACCGCGCGGGCATGCAGGTCGAACTCGGACAGGTTCTGCGACAGGAGCGTGACCAGGCCGGTGTCGTGCGGGCGCGGCGAGAGTTCGGAGAAGATCACCTCGTCGCGGGTGACGAAGAACTCGACGCCGAAGATGCCGTAACCACCCAGGTCGTCGACGACCTTCGCGGCCATGCGCTTGGCCTCGTCGAGCAGCCTGTCGGTCATGGGAGTGGGCTGCCAGGATTCCTGGTAATCCCCTCGCTCCTGGCGATGGCCGATGGGCTCGCAATACGAGATGCCTTCCCGCGAGCGGATCGTCAGAAGCGTGATCTCGTACTCGAACGCGACGAACTCCTCGACGATGACCTTCTGGCGGTCACCGCGCATGTTCGCCACGGCATCGTTCCAGGCCCGCTCGAGCTGGTCCTCGGACCGGACGGTGCTCTGCCCCTTGCCCGACGAGGACATCACCGGCTTGATCACGCAGGGCAGGCCCGTGTGCTGCGCAGCGGCCCTCACTTTATCGAGGCTTTCCGCATAGCGGTACTTGGACGTACGAAGACCGAGCTCGTTTGCGGCCAGATCACGGATGCGGTCCCGGTTCATGGTCAGCGATGCGGCGCGGGCGGACGGAACGACCGTGAAACCCTTGTCCTCGAACTCCTGCAACACCTCCGTCCGGATCGCCTCGATCTCGGGGACGATGTAGTCAGGCCGGTGCTTTTCGATGGCGCTCCTGAGCGCCTGCGCGTCGAGCATGGGAAAGACCTCCGCCTCGTCCGCGACCTGCATGGCGGGTGCGTTCGCGTAGGAGTCGCACGCGACCACGTGGCATCCGTAGCGCTTGGCGGAGATCGCGAACTCCTTGCCGAGTTCGCCCGATCCGAGGAGAAGGATTTTGGCTGTGAACACGATGATGCCTTTCGTCAGATTGCGACCGCCGGCTGGCCCGCTGCAATCGCCTGCTTTGCCAACCGCATGGCCGAGGCCCGCGAGCGGGCGCCGCAGATGAATCCGCCCGGATGGCAGAAGATGCCGTCCTCGATTCCGACTGCCTTCGAGAACGCCTCGTCCTGCAGTCCGCGCCAGGCTTCGGGCAGGGACAGCCTCTGTCCGAAGGTGCCGGGCTCGGGCGGGACGGTCCGGCAGTACCACGCCGATTTGTCCTCATTGGGGTAGATGACGAACAGAAGGTCGTCGAGACCGCCTGCGAACACGGCCTTTTCCCAAGGCAGCTTGTTGTCGAGAACGATCACGCGGGCGTCTTGCGCCGCCCTGGCGGCCGCCAGCACGAGTGCCATGGCCCGCGCCTCCGCATGAGCCTGCCGGCAGGCCCGGAGCAGGATGCTTTCGGCGAACCCGGCTGCTTCCTGAAAAGCCTCGTCATAGGATTGCGGGCTGTCCCAGGTTGGATTGAAGGCCTCGATCAGAAGTGACAGGTGCCCCGGGCTGATGGACGCGACCCCATTATCCGCCTGATCGATGGCAAGAATGAATCCGGCGTCGATATCCCGCCAGACCGGATCGAGCGCATCGTCATCGATGCCGGGCACGAGATGACGCAGGGCGGCGCGGCCGTAGTCGCGCCAGATCAAACCCACCGAACTGTAGGGCGTCCCATCCGGCCTGCGCGGAAGGTCCCGCATGTGGTGATCGTAGCGCCCCTTTTCCGGGTCATAGATCCCACCGACATCGAACACGAGGTCAGCCCCACCGATCACGTCGGCCTCCCGGGTCCGAACGAAGTCGAACGCGTCGAGGGCCGAGCGCAGGACCACGAAGGCAAACACATCGTCCGCGTGGAAGGTCCCGCTGTGGGTGATGACTTTCATGATGATCTCCTGGCGGGGCGCCAGCCTTGTGCACTCGAACCTTTACCGACCCCGTGGCAGCCACGGGGTCGGGGCATATAGCCCTATTGCCCGTGAGCAGGATAGCGCTCACGCGATCCGGAAGCCCATCCGACGACGCAGCTTAGCCGAAAGAGCAACGGGATAGACCCAAGGCGATACGGTTGTTCTAATCCCGATGATGATGGGCGAACCTCCATTGCGGCCTTGACCTTACCACGGTGGGAGGGTCTAGGCACGTCGTCACTTCGAATATCCGGGGTTCCGTCCCCAATGCCGGGCGCAGAATCTTGTTCTCGACCATCAGGAGATTTGCATGACGATACGCATTCTCGTTGTTGCCGCCACAATGGCGGCTCTTCCATCCCTCGCGATGGCGCAGGCCTCATCGCACGGGAGCCACATGGGGCATTCGTCACCCGCGCAGACGGCGGAATCCCCGTCGACCAAGGGCTATCGGGACGCCAATGCCAAGATGCACCGTGACATGGACATCAAGTTCAGCGGCGATCCGGATGTCGATTTCGTTCGCAGCATGATTCCCCACCATCAGGGGGCCGTCGACATGGCGAAGGTCGCCCTTGAGAATGCCAAGGACGAACAGGTCCGCAAATGGGCGACCGACGTGGTCCGCGAACAGGAGCGCGAGATCGCCGAGATGCAGGCTTGGCTGAAGAAGAAAGGCGCCCTGTAGGTCCGGGATCGCGGCTTTCCCGATCCCGCCGCAGCATAAGAAATAATGGCCGCGCATGCCGCGGCCATTTCACGAATGCACCGGGAACGAATGAGCCTGCCGCTATCTTGGCCGCTTCGCCCCGCAGGGTCAGATCGGACCCTTCGGCAGATCGTTCCAGTAATCGTGGAATTCCTGCTGGCGCTTGCGATCCGGCCAGACCTGGTCATCTCCATACAGAGCCGGAGCATTGCGGAGATGAGTTTCCGTAATGTCGGTGCGGTAACCCTCCAGCTCCCTGTCGTAATGAAGCTTGTCCCAGGGAATCGTGTGGTGATGCACACCCATGCCCAGGAAGCCGCCGAACGTCACGTCCACATAGAGCACACGCCCGCTCACCTTCTCGATCAGCAACCGCTTGATGGTGCCGATCTGGGTGGCGGCGGCGTCGAACACCGCGGTTCCCTCGACGCGGTCGCTCTCGACGATCGGCTTGGATGACTCCGGCCGGTCGATCGGCCCCCACAGGAAGAAGCCATTCTCCAGGATGCCAGCCGCGGCGACCGCCCGGCTCACGTCCAGATCCCATTCCTCGTCGGGGGAAATTTGCCGCACGAGGCTCCAGGGTCCCTGATCCAGCGGCAGCATCTCTTCCCTGGGCTCGTCCGTGAAGCCTCGCAGACCGGGCGTCTTTGCAGACAGGAACACATAATAGGTTCTCATGACGACCTCCCTTCGGAGTCGTATGCCCTATGTCATTGACTCACGATCCGGCCGAAAAGGCAACGCCGGTTCAGGAAACGTGGCGGTTGCCGCCCCGCGTGGTACAGCCATCGGGCTGCGCGGCTGGCGAATCGGCCTGCTTCGAACGGGCGGGATCGAGCGTTAGAGATATTCCCTGCGGGCAAATGGAAAGGAAAAACCATGTTCACGCTTACAATCAGCGACAAGCCGATTGCGATTACCAATGCCGATGAGGATGAAGCCCGCGAACTCTTCATGAACGATGATTTCAAGGAGGATCTCAAGACCCTGGAGACCGAGGGCGCCCCCCTCTGGGACGGCTTTGCGACCCTCGCGGTGCGCGCCGCGACCAAAGAAGAAATTGCCGAGTTCGAGGAGGCCGATTTCGACGAGGACGAGGAGGACGAAGACGAGGACGAGGGTCCCTACATCATGTTCCTGGTGGACGTGGACGACCCTGACGAAGCGGATGACGCCTGAACGGGCCATGCCTCATCGCCCCGAGAAAGCCGAGCCCGGGTTCCCCGGGTTCGGTCTCTCCCGGTGGCCGGGGCGAGCCGGACGGGACGGGAACACTCGCAAGACGTGACCGTTGGCTCCCGATGAGCTGGCTTGTCCAACCCCGCCTCGTGAATGATCCCTTCAGCGATCCAGGCATCTATCTGGATTTCCGATACGGCCGACGGGCCATCCTTTTCGATCTGGGCGACCTGAGCCCCCTCTCCTCTCGGGAGATCCTGCGGGTCAGCCACGCCTTCGTGTCCCACACCCATGTGGACCATATTGCGGGCTTCGACCGCCTGTTCCGTCTCTGCCTGCATCGCGCCTCGCCGCTGATCCTCGTCGGGCCGCCGGGCTTCGCCGATCAGATGGAGCACCGCATCCGCAGCTTCACCTGGAACCTGCTGGACGAGACCTCCGTCGATTTCTGCCTCCGCGCCATGGATTACGATGGGCTGCGCCTCACGACCGCCGCCGAGTTCCACGCACGCGAGGCTTTCGCGCGCCGTGACGTTCAGCCTCCGTCCTTTCCGGACGGGATCGCATGGCAGGAGGACGATTTCAGGATCGAGGCGATGGCGCTCGATCACGGTATTCCGTCCCTGGCTTTCGCCCTGAAGGAGGTCCTTCAGGTGAATGTCTGGCGCGGCTCGCTCGACCAGATGGGGCTTCCGCCCGGCCCCTGGCTCAACGAGGCCAAGCGCGCAGTGCGCCTTGGATTGGGCGACGATCACGCCATCACTCTTCCGGGTGGAGCGGCCATCCGGCTGGGCGAGCTCCGCAACCGGGCCCTGCGCGTCGCTCCGGGCCAGGTGGTCGCCTATGTCACGGACGCGGCTCCTCATGCGCAGAACAGGGCCAGGATCCTCCGGCTCGCCGGCGGGGCGGACCAGCTCTTCATCGAGGCCGTCTTTCTGGAGCGCGATCGTTCCCTGGCCGTGGCATCCCGCCACCTCACCGCGTGGGAGGCCGGCGACATCGCGCGCGAGGCCGGGGTCAGGCATGTCACGCCGTTTCACCATTCGGCGCGCTATCTCAACGAACCCGGCGTGCTCCGGCAGGAGCTGTTCGAGAGCTTCAGCGCCGATGGCGCGACCGCCATGACGGCCTGATGGAGCCGCTCACGGCGACTTCAAGCGCAACACAGCTTCCTGGATCTGCTGAGGATCGGGCCTGCGGCCCGAGTTGAACCGGATGACCCGGTAGCCGCACGATTTCAGGATCTGGTCCCGCAGCTCGTCCTTCCTGGCATCGTGGGAGCGATCGTCGAGCTCGACGATCGCCAGCACCTCCATGTCCCGGGCCACCACCCAGTCGACGCGGGTATTGGAGATCCGCCGGAAGGCCATCCAGAAGGCGCGGGTCCCCTCCTTCGCGTCTGGGCGCAGCAGGGCCAGGAGCGGCACCTGCGGCCAGATCTGGCAATCGGGAAAGGCGAAGACGAGGCGCTGGTAGAACTCCCTCTCATTGGCCGTCATGATCGACTGACGCCGGTAGCGCGGCTTGCGGGCCCAGTAGAGGACCAGCACGAGCAGGGCGACGAGCAGCGCACAGCCTGCCGCCCAGGACCAGGGGATGGTTTCCGTCAACATCTCGCCTCAACCGCGCTGCGCGCCACCATGCCGGCTGATGCCCGATTTCATCCGCTCCGTCCACCACGTCCGCGGATGAAGGCTCATCGGCACTCCCCGGCTTCCGAGGCTGGAATGAAACCGGATCGGCCGTTCCGGCGTCTTCTTATTGTCTAGGTGGAAATATTTCGGGGAGAATCGACATGGGCCTCAACCGCCGCGCCTTCCTGGTCGGGATTCCTGCGGTCGCCGTGAGTTCCGGCCTTCCGCTCAGCCGGAGCCTTGCCCAATTCGGCGGCCCTCAAGCGGTCTACCGAAGCATCTATGCCCCGATCGACGACGATCTTTACCCGGTCCCGGGTGTCAATCTCTCCAAGATCAACCCGGCCTACCTCCGGAAAGTGGTTTCGTATGAAACCGCTGAGGCTCCCGGAACGATCGTGATCGATCCCCAGTCCCGCTATCTCTATCATGTCCAGGACGACGGCACGGCCATGCGCTATGGCGTCGGCGTCGGGCGCTCCGGCTTCAGCTGGTCCGGGACGGCTGTCATCAAGGACAAGCAGGAATGGCCGGACTGGTATCCGCCCAAGGAAATGTTCGGCCGGCAGCCGGAACTCATGGACCACATGGGAGAATTACCCGGCGGTCCGGGAATGCCCGGTGGCCCCGGCAATCCTCTCGGCGCCCGTGCGCTCTATCTCTGGCAGGGCAACAAGGATACGCTCTATCGCATCCACGGCACGTTTGAGCCCTGGACCATCGGTACGAACGTCTCGTCGGGCTGCATCCGCATGATCAACCAGGACGTGATCGATCTCTACAGCCGCACTCCGGTGGGCACGAAGGTCGTGGTTCTGGCGTCCGGCCGAGGGAAGCGCAATCGCGTGGCCGCCCCGGCCTGAGGCCGCCACGGGACCGGCCCTCAACACGCCATTTACCAAATTTTGCCATTGTTCCCCGCCACAAACCTCCCTGGGAAGCGGGACAACAAGACTGATGCGGGGATACATCGCCCGATCCGAACGGCTGTTTGGCGGGCACAGGCAAGGGCCTGAGCGGAGAAATCGTCGGCTCGAGGACAGGAGGAGAAGCCTCCATCCTGCGGCATGCCTTCCGGTGGCGGTCGCCGCTCTCGTGGCGGCAACGGCTGGAACGCAGGACGCAGCGGCCAACGGCGAGACGCGCACGCTGACGTTCTATCATACCCATACGCAGGAAAGCACAACGGTCACCTTCCGCCGGAACGGGGAATATGACGAGCAGGCGCTGACCCAGCTCAACTGGTTCCTGCGCGACTGGCGCGTGGACAGGCCGACCAAGATGGACCCGCGCCTCTTCGACATCATCTGGGAGGTCTACCGCGAGTCCGGCTCGACGAAGCCCATCAACATCATCTCGGCCTACCGGTCGCCGGAGACCAACAGCGCGCTGCGCCGCAGATCCTCCGGCGTGTCCGAGCACAGCCAGCACATGCTGGGAAAGGCCATGGACATCCGCCTGCCCGACGTCGACACGGGACGCCTGCGCGCCATCGCCATGAAGATGCAGTATGGCGGCGTCGGCTATTATCAGTCTTCAGCCTTTGTCCACGTCGATACCGGCAACGTTCGCGCATGGCCGCGCATGACCCAGGAGCAGCTCGCCCGCCTGTTCCCGGACGGCAAGACCCTCCACCTTCCGTCCAACGGCAAGCCTCTTCAGGGCTACGAGCAGGCCAAGGCCGAGATCCTGGCCCGAAACGCGGCTCTCGCGGCCCAGGCCTCCGCAGGCGGCGGACCTTCCGTTGGCGGCTTGCTGGCAAACCTGTTCGGGCGCAAGACCCCGCCCCAGGCACCGCCTGCCGAAACCACCTCAACTCCCGCGACGACGCTGGCCTATGCCTCGGTCGACGGCATGGTTTCTGTCCAAACCATGGCGGCTCCCCTGCCGCCGCAGCGGCCTCAGGCGCTGGCCACATCGGCCGAGAGTGCCACGCGACCGGAAACCGCTTCGGATGATGAGATCACGACGGCGTCTCTTCCCGCGCGGAGCATCGCCCTCGGGCCGGTCGCCACTCTGGGCTTGGACGAAAAAGCTGCCGTGCGCGCCCTCTTCGATCCGAGGACATCCTTCCTCGACACCGGCTTCACGACGCAACCGAGGGATGAGCTGAGCACGACCCGCTTCACCGGTCCCGCCGTCAAGCCGGTGCCGGTTCTGAAGCAGGCCCAGGCCCAGGTTGCATCGGGAGGCTAGCGCATCGTGCGGAACCGGAGGTCCGCGTCAGCGACCCGAAGGGCCACGCCAGTGAAAAGTGGACCAGATTTTCCGCTTCAAACGATGCGCCAGCCAAGAGAAAGAGTCTCGAACGCAAAAGTGTGTGCCGGTTTTGCGTGAAAAGATGCGTTGCTTCAGGAAGCGAGCACCGGCCCTGTCAGATTCCGAAGAAGTGGATGAGAAGGGCAAGCACCAGGAGCACGAGCAGCCCGGCCCCGGCGACCGCCCAATGGGCGCGGCGGCTTTCTTGCGGCTTCGTCTTGAGATGGTCCGATGGTGGGAGTGCCATCGTCGCGCCCTGGAGCGGAGCGGCCCGCGGCTTGCGCCGAGCTGCAGCGGAGCGGCCCGGGAATGGGATGATCTCCGCGCTCCTGGCCTGGAGAGGCCTGGGCTTCGCCTCCGGATCGATAAGACTGTCCTCCAGTTCGACAGGGATGCCGCCCTCTTCCAGATGCGTGACGATCAGGGCGATCTCCTCCGCACTCATGGATTCGATCGGCAGTTCGGATCGGAGGTCCTGCGTCGTCAGGTGTCCCTGATCGCGCCCGAGGGAAATCAAACGGTCGAGGGTGTTCCTATCAAGCGCCGGCTGCATGAGGCACGATCTCGTCACTGCTGTTGGGCTGCGGAGCAGCATTGCCCCGGATGGTTCTCAAGCTAACGCAGCAATCTCCGTGGGCGTTTCACGGCTAACGATTCTTAACGGCTTTTTTCTGATGATCGGCTCCCGCCAGAGCCTTCGAAACCCCAATCATGGCGGTGCGGTCAATTCTTGGTCGCGCTGGAAGCCTCCCGGAGCGCTTCCTTCTCGCGCCGGACCTGCTCGGACAACTGCTCGGCGATGGCCACGAGTTTGGCCGCCGTGACATCCTTGCCATGCACTTCCACGTGCCCGGCGAGCCCAACGGTCATCATGGATTCGAACACTGTCTCGGGAGGAACTCCTCCCTTGATCAGGTCGATGGCGACTTTCTGCCACTGATCGGACAGCTGCTCTCGGATAGCGGAAATATCGGTGCTCATGTCTCCTCCATACACGATCCCCGCCGGGCTGTCCTGCGGCATTCGCCAGGACAGCGGGGCCGCTCGTCCGCTCGCTTGAAGGAGATGTTGTCGGAACGCACCTGGTCCGAGTGGCGCGGGCGACGGGGCTCGAACCCGCGACCTCCGGCGTGACAGGCCGGCACTCTAACCGACTGAGCTACGCCCGCGCATTCCCCTCACGGATCTGGCCGACCGAGTCAGCGTCTCACGTGATGGAGGCGCGCTCGTAGCGGCGAATGGACGGGCTGTCAATTGCAGTTTTCCATCAACCATCTTCACGAGCAGTTTCGGCCAACCTGCCGAAAAGCAGCTTTCGCTCTTCGACGATCTTAAAGCAGTCACACTCCTGGCTAAGGTCTCGCCGGCTTTCAACGTGAACGGTCTTCGGAGAACGCAGTGATCAATTGGGCAGAAGTCATTTCCACGGGCGTCGAACTCGCACCCACGATCGGCATCGTACTGCTGGCCGCATGGGCGATGTGGCTCTTCTGGCGCATGGTCAGACGCGTTCTTCAGGCCTTCGGTCAACGGTCCCGTTCTTCCGAGGACATGCCGCGCGTCCACCGGGATTTCGAGAGGCGGGAGCCGACGCTCGAGCCGGCATCGCCTTCCGTGTCCCCGGACCTGAATGCGTCCGAAATCCTCGCGCTCAAGGCGAGCATCGATGCCCTGAGCCGTCAGGTGGAAAATCTCACGCGAACGCTGTCCGTAAAGAGCGAACCTGGCCCGGACGTGAACGGAAGGCTTTCACCGAAGATGGCGGGTAAGGAGAATGTCACCATATCCATCGAGCCCAAGGCCTTCGCCGGCCCGGTCCGCCCCGTTCAGTCCCGTGCGCTGACCGAGAAAACCTCGTAGCCTGCCCCGTCGAGCACGCGGACCACCTCGATCTCGGGCTCGCGGGATTGCGGGCGGCGCGCGAGGGCGAACACCTTCAGGGCCCGCTCCTTCGCCTTCTCGGGAGAGCTGACCCGGACCATGATCCGGCGGACGACCCCGCCCCCCGCCTCCTCGGAGGCGACGGTCTCGATGCGATAGGTTTCAACCACGTCGGTAAAACTCCACTCTGGTATGATTCGGCGATCAGGCCCTGGCGCGCTGAAGCTTCTCGAACCGCCTGATGAGGCGGTCCCGCTTGAGCTTCGACAGGCGGTCGATCCAGAAAATCCCATCGAGCTGATCGATTTCGTGCTGGAGGCACACCGCCATGAGGCCCTCGGCCTCCTCCTCGCGGGCCGCCCCGTCCAGCCCCCTGTAACACACCCGCACCCTTGCAGGGCGCTCGATCTCATCCGTGACGCCCGGCATGGAGACGCTTCCCTCCATGTGCCTGACGCTGTCCGTGGAAGACCAGACAACTTGGGGGTTGATGTAGATGTGCGGCGCCGGATCCGTCTCGAGCTGGATCACCACAAGGCGTTTGAGGACACCGATATGCGGAGCCGTGATGCCGATGCCGGGGGCAGCGTGCATCGTTTCGGCGAGGTCGCGCGCGAGGATTCGGATCTCGTCGCCGATCTCGACGATCGGCTCCGCCTTCTGACGCAGGCGAGGGTCGGGAAAACGAACGATCGGACGCGTGGCCACGAGCCCTCTCCTTGAGGCTTGAGACTGAAGGGGCCCTACTTATAGCGACCGCCGCGCTGAAGCACCTCGATCTTGTAGCCGTCCGGATCCTGCACGAAAAAGAACTTCGCCAGAAGCCGACCCTCGTGCCTAAATTCCTTGATGGGCATGGGGCCGAGGCCAAGAGCCTCGAAGCGGACATGCTCCGCCTCCAGATCGTCGATCGAAAAGGCCAAGTGCCCATATCCGTCGCCCAGGACATAGGGCTCGGCCCGGTCATGGTTGATTGTCAGCTCGAGCTCGAACTCGGTTTCCCCATTGCGCAGATAGACGAGCGTGAAGCCCTCGAACGGGAAGCGATCCGCCACCTTGAGCCCGAACGCCTTGTCGTAGAACTCGACGGAGCGCCGCTCGTCGAGCACCCGGATCATGGAATGGATGGCTTTGGCCATGGGAAGACACCTCGCTGCAAGGTCGATATCGGAGATGGGGAGATAGACGAAAGACCGCAGTATCGAAAGGGCAGCATCGGAAGACGCGCCGAGGTGTGCCGCGTCTCGCGGCCCTCAGGTGAAAACCCCCGCCCCGGCACGAGGCTGGAAAGGGCAAAGGTCGGAGGGAAGGACATGAATAGACCTGTCCGACACGGGATCCGCGGGATTGTTACTCTGGTGGGTCGTTTGAACACATGAGCGCGCGGCAGTCGGCAGGCGGGCGCCGCCGACAGGCCCGGCTGCCGAGGGTCCGACGCGGTCAAGGAAAATTGATGCCTGCCAAGCTTCGTTATGAGTTTCCGGAAAGGAACGTCGATGAAGATGAACGCTTGTTTCTGTGCGGAGGCATCACACCCCGCAACCCCTTGCCGCCTCCGTAGACTTCGAAGCCCCGTTCGGATCGTTTGGAACGGGGCTTTTTCCTTTCGGCCAGACAAGAAAAAAGCCCCGCCGATGGGCGGGGCGCGCCGGGCGGCGCCGAAGATTAAGAACGCCCGACGGGCAGATATCGAGCATCCTCGCCCTCATCATAGAAGGAAGAGCCGGCACAGCTATGCGCTCCGATGGCTAGAGGCACGATCCTGCCCTGCTCTTATGGGGTAGAACTGCACGGGCCTCCCCTCATCGGTCCAGCATGTCCGCGAAAGCCCGGATGCGGTTGCGCGTATAATCCGGCAGCCCGGCGCTGATCGAGTTTCCCGAATTGAATGAGCTCTTGCCCATGAGGACCTGCGCCGGGATCAGGTTGCGCAGAACGGGAACGTTCTCGAACTCCTTTTTCCTCTCAAGAACGTCCGTTTCGACCGCAAGCGCCATGAACACCGTCGCGACCGTCCTGCTCTTGTCCGTGGGGTGCTCCTGCAGAACGGCGAGAAGCTTCCCGAACTGCAGAACCTGGTTCACGTCGAAGAGCGTCTGTTCGAGCACACCCGAAACAGGAGCTTCAAGCCCCGTGAGCTTCGAGAGCCCCTCCTGGTCGATCTCCTGCGAGGGAAGCACCCTGATCTCGCTCTGGAAATCCATGGATTCCGAGATCTTCTTGCCCCCCTCCTCCAGCTTGTTGGCAAGTCGGACGCCGATGGGCAGCTTTCCTTCGAGCGGGTAGCGCGACTCGATGCAGAGGCTCTGGGGCGCCTCGCACCAGCGCCGGTTCGGATTGCGGTTATGGGCGCTCTGCGGATCCGTGTTTGGGCGAGCCTGCTCCGCCGTGATCGGATGGTGCTTGATGCTCGGATCGATCTTCTCCAGCATGTCGACACGCGCATAGCGCGACAGATCGATGGCTCCCGGCGCCTTCCCGACGAGGAATCGCGCCTCGACCACATACATGTGGAGCTTCTCGGTATAGGGCTTCGTCATCCCGTGCACGGAGACCTTGATCGTCGGCTCTTCGTAGCCGGGGAAGAGGCTCAGGAACCTCTTCTGCACGGGCCTTTCCCGTTCCCAATCCGTGAACCGGATCAGGCCGGTTCCGGCATCCGTGATCTCATCGTCGTGATGATCGCTGTAGATGATCGTTTTCGGTTTCAGCTTGGCGAGTGGTGCAGCGGTGACGGACGGGACCTCGTCGACCCTGAACTCCTCCGCGCCGGCGCTGCCGACGCAGCCGACGAGAGCAGCAAGGACGATCAGCGTCCGGCGCAGCGACATGGTTGTCTTCATCAATAAACTCGTCCGTTGCCCCAGAAATAGTCCGGATCGACCCGCCGAGGCCGGCGGGAAGGTTCATCCTCCCACCACCACCTGAAGCCGCCTTCGGGGCGTCGGGGCGCGGGAATGCTCTGGCGCAGTTGGTCGAGCCATCCTGGCCCCTGCGCATAGGGCCCCTCCTCCTGAGGCCCGCTGCGGCTGCCGCTCTCCTCGCCGTCGTCCCACGGGTCGGGATTGCGGAAGGCATAGGCCTCGGCGCGGGGCACCAGACGGAACTGCGTCTCGGTCAATTGTCCGAACCAGTTGAGCCGGAAGTATTCCATGAACGCCCCGCTCTGGCCGTCCGTCAGCCGGTCGCCCGTGTTGAGGTCGATGGGCAATGCGATGAGCTGCTTGGCCGCCTGCGGCGAAGGCGGGCTGAGCGGCTCCTTCGGCACATGGTTGGTCCAGGCGGCTTCAAGGATGGCCTGGAAGATGGGACCAGCCACCTTCGCGCCCGTCTGCCCGCGCCCGAGCGTGCGGCGCTTGCCGTCCGCATTGTCGTATCCGACCCAGACCGCGATGGTGATGTCATTCGTGAAGCCGACGAACCAAGCATCGTTCTCGTTGTCCGATGTTCCCGTCTTGCCGGCCGCATAGGGCGCGAGCGCCCGCAGGTTGCGCGCCGTTCCCCGCTGCAACACGCCCTGCAGCATGGTCTTGAGCTGGTAGAAGGAGGCCGCGTCGGCGGAGCCGAGACGCACGGGAGCCGTCGCCTTGCGGCTGTAGATGGTACGCCCGCTCTCCTCGATACTCTCGAAGGCATGGGGCGTCGGCATTGCGCCCTCGTTGGCGATGGCGGCGTAGAAGGCCGCCATGTCCAGGATCCGGACCGGCTGGGCGCCCAGCACGAAGGGATAATACGGGGTGCACTCCACATAGAGCTGCGCCTCGAGGGCGAGTTCGCAGACCCGGTTCAGGCTTCGCTCGGGTGTCGATTCGATGGCCCCGTCGAGCAGCCGCGCGGTCACGAGGTTCTTCGAGTTTTCGAGCGCGCGCCGCAAGGTCGTGATGCCGGATCCGCCTCCCTCGTAATTCTTCGGAGTCCAGTAATCGCCCGCCCGCGCATTCTGCTCGCCGCTGACGGGCGGCAATGTCACGGGCGTGTCCCATACGAGCGTGTTGGGCTGAAGCCCCTTTGCCAGGGCGGCCAGATAAGTGAGCGGCTTGAACGCCGAACCCGGCTGGCGATGCGCCTGAGTCGTGCGGTTGAGCTGGCTCAGAGGATACGAGAACCCGCCGACCATGGCGAGGATGCGGCCCGTCTTGTTGTCGAGCACGACCGCTCCGCCCTGCACCAGCGCAGGAGTGCGCAGGTCGGCCCGGACGGCTCCCTTAGCCTTCTGCTCGATGACGCGGACCCGCACCACATCGTAGAGTTTGATGTCCCGGCGGGCGGCCTCCCAGGCATTGAGGGGCAGGACGCGCCCGTCGGGGAGCCCGACCCGCAGGACATTCGCGCCACTCTTTCGATCCTTCCCCTTCTCGATCACCACCGCGGCCAGCCACTGCACGTCATAGAGAGGCAGACGCACCCCCTGGAGGGCGCGCTGCCAGGTGGGTGCCGCGCCAGCCTCGGGCGGCCCTGCCTTGTCGAGCGTCTTGATCGCCTGCGCGAGATTGGCCTCGGCTCCCTGGAAGCGCTGCCGGCCGGTGCTCAGCTCATACCGGGCAAGCCCTTCCTGCAAGGCCGCCTCGGTCGCCTGCTGCAGGGCTGCGTTGAGGGTGGAATGCACGGTATAGCTCGAGGCCGTGAGGCTCTCGACATCGGCCAATGTGCGCATATCGCGGCTCACATGGTCCACGAAGTAGAAGCCCGAATCCCGCTTGGGGCGCTGGAACGCAACCGTGCGCGGCAGCGTTCCGACCGCCTCCTGCATTTGGGCAGCGCTGATGTAGCCGTCCTCCTGCATCCGGCTGAGCACATAGGCCATGCGCTCCTGCGCCCGGTCGGGATGGGTATCGGGATTGTAGTAGTTGGGGCCCTTGCCCAGCCCCGCGAGCAGCGCCCCCTCGGCCACGCTCAGGGCCTTGGCGCTCTTTCCGAAATAGCTCTGGGCCGCCATCTCGATCCCCCAGGACGTGCGGCCGAGATAGATGGAGTTGAGATAGATCTCGAGAATTTCGGACTTGGACAGGCTGCGCTCGATGCGGGATGCGACGATCATCTCCCGCATCTTCCGGTCGTAGGTGACGTCATCGCCCACGAGCAGGTTCTTGGCGACCTGCTGGGTAATGGTCGAGCCGCCCGCCGGCCGCCCGGGATTCGTCAGGTTTCCGACGAAGGCCCGGATGACGCCGCGCTCGTCGACGCCCTTGTGCTGATAGAAGCGCTTGTCCTCGGCGGCGATGAAGGCCTGCTGCACGGATTTCGGGATGTCCGACAAGGGCACCCACATGCGCCGGTGGTCGGGCTCGTACACTTCCGCGAAGCGCTTGCCCTCCTGGTCCAGGATCACGCTGACGCCCGGCAGCTTCAGCCCCTTCAGCTTCGTGACGTCCGGCAGTCCCGCGACCGCGGCGTTGTAATAGGAGATCACCTCGCCGAGATCGATCGGCGAAGGCTCGACCTGCTCGTTCTTGCAGAACTGGCGGTAGCTGGCGTGCAGGTCGTTGAAGCTCAGGCCCTGAAGGACCTTCAGGTCTCCCGCAACAGCCTGGGGATCGTCCATGGCCGTGGTGATGAGATCGTCGAGGTTGATATCCTCGATGTCGAAGGCGTGCCGCATATAGGTGCAGCCATCCTTGAGGATGCGCGTCACCTCGCCCTTGTCCTGCGCGGGATCGAAGGATGTCTTCACCGAATCCGGGCTGACGAGGACCTGGCTCAGGGTCAGGGCCGTCGCGAAGATCTTGACGAGAATTGCACTCATTCAGCCGCCATCGTTCGGCAGGTCGTAGCCGGCGGGGCTGTTTCGGCCCCGGTGCCGACGCTCGCCGGGCGTCGTCGAGGTGCGGTCGACCATGCACGAGTCATGCTGAATGGAAGCTGGACATAGCGGCTGTTTTAGGACGGGCACGGCGCAGGAACAGTCCCCCGGTGACGCCGCGCTCACCGGGGGACGCGCCATGAAAACAATGTTTCAGCCACGCCCGACGAACGGCATCTTGGTCGCCATGACGGTCATGTTGAGCACATTCGCCGTCAGGGGCAGGCTGGCCATGTAGACGACGGCGTCGGCGACATGCTTGGGGTCGATGGTCGGCTCCGCCGCGACGGTTCCGTTGGCCTGCAGCACCCCGGTCGCCATTTTCGCCGTCATGTCGGTCGCGGCGTTGCCGATATCGACCTGGCCACAGGCGATGTCATAGGCGCGCCCGTCCAGCGCCGTGGATTTCGTCAGACCCAGGATGGCGTGCTTGGTTGCCGTATAGGGGGCCGAGAAAGGACGCGGCGCGTAGGCCGAGACCGAGCCGTTGTTGATGATCCGCCCGCCCCGCGGCTCCTGTGACTTCATGATCCTGAACGCTTCCTGGGTGCACAGGAAGGCGCCCGTCAGGTTCGTGTCGACCGTGTTGCGCCATTGCTCGAGCGTGATGTCCTCGAGCGGAACGGGCGGGGTTCCCATGCCGGCATTGTTCACGAGAAGATCGAGCCGCCCATAGGCCTCCCTGACCTGGGCGAAGAGCGCCGCGACGGAAGACGGGTCCGTGATGTCGGTCGGGACCAGCAGGGTCGAGGCTCCCGGAAAGCCGATCTCCCGCTCCGCCGCCTCGAGAACCTCCTTCCGCCGGCCGGTCATCACGACCGTGTAGCCTGCGCCGAGGAGGCCGGCCGAGATGGCCTTCCCCACTCCGGTCCCTGCCCCCGTGACGATCGCAATCTTGCTGGCTTCCGCCATTCCCCTCTCCTTGTCAGTATGTTGCGCGTCCGCCCGACACGTCGAAGACGCCGCCCGTCGTGAACGAGCATTCCTCGCTGGCAAGCCAGCAGATCAGGGCCGTCACCTCCTCGACCGCCCCGAAGCGCCCCATGGGGATCTTCGACAGCATGTAGTCGATGTGCGTCTGGCTCATCTGGTCGAAGATCGGCGTGCGGACCGCGGCTGGCGTGACGCAGTTCACTGTGATGTTGTTCTTGGCCAGTTCCTTGCCGAGGGACTTGGTCAGGCCGATCACGGCAGCCTTCGAGGCGCTGTAGGCCGAGGCGTTCGGATTGCCCTCCTTGCCGGCGATGGACGCCACATTGACGATGCGGCCGTATCCCGCCGACAGCATCGAGGGGACGACGGCGCGGTTACAATAGAACAGGCCATTGAGATTGACGTCTATCACCTGCCGCCAGGCATCGACGGGATATTCCCAGACCGTCATGTTCGGCCCGGTGATGCCGGCGCTCGCGACGAGAATATCGATCCCGCCCAGAGCCGACAGGGTCTCCTGACGAGCCCTCTCCACGGCGCCTGGATCCGTGATGTCGACCTCCACGGCCGTGACATTGGAGCCCACCTTCTCCCGCGCCGCCGCGAGAGCATCGGCGCTGCGGTCCCATATGGCGACCTGAGCCCCTTCCGACGCCAGCCGTGTGACGACGCCGAGGCCGATGCCGGACGCTCCTCCGGTGACAACCGCCCTTTTGCCTTCGAACCGCCTATTCATGATGTTCCTCCCCCCTCGCGTCGGATCAGGCCTCGAAGCGCCCACCGAGATCGTCCTCGATATGAATGCGGATGATGTCGTCGAAACTCTTTTCAGCCTGGAAGCCGAGGCTTTCGGCGCGCCGCGCATCGAAGCGCCGGGGCCAGCCCTCGACGATGCCCATGATGGTCGGATCGGGCTCACGGCGAATCCTCGCGGCCACCCGGTCCCCGGCGATGCGTCGCAATGCGTCGATCTGCTCGGCCACGGTCACCGATACGCCGGGCATGGTGAGGCTGCGCCGGGCACCGAGCTTCGCGCCGTCGATGGTCGCCGCATGCACGAGGAAATTCACCGCGGAACGCGGCGAGGCATGGGAATGGCGCACATCCTCGGACACCGGCAGGATTGCCTCCTGGCCGCTCAGCGGCTCTCGGATGATGCCGGAGAAGAAGCCCGAGGCGGCTTTGTTCGGCTTGCCCGGCCGGACGCAGATGGTGGGCAGCCGGATGCCGACGCCATCGAAGAAGCCGCGCCGCGTGTAGTCCGCCAGCAGAAGCTCTCCGATTGCCTTCTGGGTGCCATAGCTGGTGAGCGGCGTCAGGAAGAACTCGTCGCCGATCGCGTCCGGGAAAGGCGCTCCAAAGACCGCGATGGACGACGTGAAGACCAAGCGCGGGCAATAGCCGTCCCCGATGAGGCGAACGGCATCGAACAGATGGCGGGTGCCGTCGAGATTGATGCGATAGCCCTTGTCGAAATCCGCCTCGGCCTCGCCGGACACGATGGCCGCGAGATGAAAGATCACGTCCGGCCGGCTTGAGACGAGCTTCTCCGCCTCACCCGGAACTGAGAAATCCGACGTCAGCGTCGTCACCTCGAACGGGGCGGACTGAGGAGCCTGGGGCTCCACGACGTCATGGAGAGCCACACGTGTGATCGGCTCTCCGCCGAGCCGCCCGTCCTTCACAAGGCGCTCTGTGAGCTTCCGGCCGACCATCCCGGCCGCCCCGAGGATAAGAACCTGCATGATTGATCTTCCCTAGCGTTCGCCCCAGTCTGACCGCCACCGCCAGCCTTGGCAATGAGGAGCGCGGCGACAATCACAAAGTAAACGGCCGACCGTCTCTGGCAAGGAGATGAAGAGTAATCACCGGATCCCCAGGAACGACTTGGCTATTTTGTCTCGTGAAAAGGCATCCGAAGATCGACTGTGGAGGCGCCGGACTTGAACGCTTGATCTTGGAGAGGTCTTCCTAGAATATCCCCTGCAACAACACTGTAAGCCCGCGTCAGATGGGCGACAGGAAAACAAGCGGGGCAGGGAGGAAGCGCATGCTTCAGCGCCGTCGTGCGGCATTGGCGAAGCCATTGCCTGTGGCCCATCCACATGGGCAGTTTCATATTCCGTCAAAAGACCAGGTCATCATGCAGGTGTCTCATGGCGCCTGTTGAAATCCGCGACGTCCGGAAAGCCTATGGGGCTACGCAGGTCATCCATGGGGTCTCCATCGACATTCAGGATGGCGAGTTCGTGATCCTGGTCGGGCCGTCAGGCTGCGGGAAATCCACCCTCTTGCGAATGGTCGCGGGCCTGGAAAACATCACGGGCGGCGAGATCCGCATCGGCCCGCGGGTGGTGAACAACGTTCCCCCCAAAGAGCGTGACATCGCCATGGTGTTCCAGAATTACGCGCTCTATCCGCACATGACGGTGGCCGACAACATGGCCTTCTCGCTCATGCTGAAGAAGGCGCCAAAGTCCGAGATCAACACCAAGGTCAATCGCGCCGCCGAGATTCTCGGCCTGACCAAGCTCCTCGACCGCTATCCGCGCCAGCTCTCGGGCGGTCAGCGCCAGCGCGTCGCCATGGGCCGGGCCATCGTGCGCGACCCGCAGGTCTTCCTGTTCGACGAGCCGCTCTCCAACCTCGACGCCAAGCTGCGCGTGTCGATGCGCGGCGAGATCAAGGCGCTGCACCAGCGCCTGAAGACCACGACGGTTTATGTCACCCACGACCAGATCGAGGCCATGACCATGGCCGACAAGATCGTGGTCATGCACGACGGCATCGTCGAGCAGATGGGCGCTCCGCTCGACCTCTACGACCGCCCGGCCAACCTGTTCGTGGCCCAGTTCATCGGCTCGCCCGCCATGAACGTCCTGGAGGGACGCATCGCCTCCTCCGGGTTTTCCATCGGCAACCTGACCCTGCCGGTTCAGAACGCTCCCGCGGCCTCCGTCGAGCGACCCGCCTATTACGGCATCCGCCCTGAGCACTTTCAGCTTCGGAGTGACGGCATCCCGGCCGAGGTGATCGTTGTCGAGCCCACGGGCTCGGAGACCCAGGTCGTCGCGAAGGCCGGCGACCGGGAGATCACCTGCGTGTTTCGCGAGCGCATCAGCGCGGGTCCCGGCGAGATCATCCACGTCGCTCCCGATCCCGCCCTCGTGCACCTGTTCGACAGGGAAACGGGCCAGCGCATCAACTGAGTTCAAGCGCGCGGTTCAACCGGGGCGGCCGCGCCGCTCATCATAGATCCCGGATCAGCGGAGGAAACGAACGATGAGTCTGTCTAGACGTGATCTGCTTCTTGGAACGGCCGGTCTTGCGGCGGGGTCCCAGCTTCTCGGAGGAATGCCCGCCTTCGCGCAGGGCGCCGCGCCACAATACAAGCCGGAGCAGGGCGCCACCCTGCGCGTTCTGCGCTGGACGCCCTTCGTGAAAGGCGACGAGGATTCCTGGCTCGCCAACACCAAGAAATTCACGGAAGCCACCGGCGTCGAGGTGCGCGTCGACAAGGAGAGCTGGGAGGACATCCGCCCGAAGGCCGCCGTGGCGGCCAATGTGGGCTCGGGTCCGGACATCATGCTGGTCTGGTTCGACGATCCGTTCCAGTATCCGGACAAGCTCATGGACGTCACCGACATCGGAACCAGCTTCGCGGCAAAGTACGGCGGTTATTACCCGGGCCCGGAGGCCTATGCCAAGCAGAACGACAAGTTCATCGCCCTCCCCCTGGCGGCCATCGGCAACGGCATCCTCTACCGCGAGAGCATGCTCCAGCAGGCAGGCTGGTCGAAGTTCCCCGAGAAGACCGACGAGTTCCTGGAGATGTGCAAGGCCCTGAAGGCCAAGAGCAAGCCTGCGGGCTTCGCGCTCGGCAAGGCTGTGGGCGACGGCAACAACTTCGCGCACTGGATCGTCTGGAGCCATGGCGGCAAGATGGTCGACGAGAGCGGCAAGGTCGTCATCAACTCGCCGGAGACCATCAAGGCGCTGCAATATGCCCGCGAGCTCTACCAGACCTTCATTCCGGGCACGGAGAGCTGGCTCGACATCAACAACAACCGCGTGTTCCTCTCGGGCGACATCTCGGTGACGGCGAACGGCGTCTCCCTCTACTACTCGGCCAAGAACGACCCGAAGATGGCCGAGATCGCGAAGGATATCCGCTCGACGGTGCTGCCCACGGGTCCCATCGGGCAGCCGGTCGAACTGCACCAGACCACTTCCGCGGTGATCTTCAAATACACGAAGTTCCCGAATGCGGCCCGAGCCTACCTGCAGTTCATGCTCGACAAGCCGCAGATGGACCAGTGGATCACCGCCTCGAGCGCCTATTGCTGCCCGCCCCTGAAGGGCATGATCGACAACCCGGTCTGGACGTCCGATCCGGTGCACGAGCCCTACAAGCGCGCCTCCTCGACCCTGCGCACCAACGGCTATGCGGGCCCGCTGGGCTATGCCTCCGCCGCCACGATGGCGGATTACGTGATGGTCGACATGGTGGCCGAGGCCGCTACGGGGCAGCGCACGCCCGAGGAAGCCGCCAAGCGCGCGGAACAGCGGGCGAACCGCTACTACCGAGTCTGATGACGGTGAGGGCGGCGCCAAGGCGCCGCCCTGCTCCCTTGTAGAAACAGCCGGAGACGCCGCATGGTCGATGCCGCCCTCTCCCGTGCAGGCGCGCCAGCCGCGCCGACACGGACGCCCCTGCTTCAGAGCCGGGGCTTTCTCGGACTGCTTTTCATGCTGCCGGCGGCAGCCTTTCTGCTGGTCTTTCTCTCCTATCCCCTTGGCCTCGGCGTCTGGCTTGGCTTTACCGATACGCGCATCGGCCGTTCCGGCGTGTTTGTCGGCCTGGAGAACTACCAGCTTCTCTGGGACGACAGCATATTCTGGCTCTCGGTCTTCAACACCGTCCTCTACACGGTGGTGGCTTCGGCCCTGAAATTCGCGCTGGGGCTGTGGCTCGCGCTTCTGCTCAACGAGCACCTGCCGTTCAAGGCCTTCATCCGCGCCATCGTCCTGCTGCCCTGGGTGGTGCCGACGGTGCTCTCGGCCATTGCCTTCTGGTGGATCTACGATTCCCAGTTCTCGATCATTTCCTGGGCGCTCATGAATGCCGGCCTCATCGACACGCCCATCAACTTCCTCGGCAATCCCAACAATGCCCGCGCGACCGTGATCCTGACCAACGTGTGGCGCGGCATTCCTTTCGTGGCCATCACCCTGCTGGCGGGCCTGCAGACGATTTCCCCGTCCCTGCACGAGGCTGCGACTCTCGACGGCGCCACATCCTGGCAGCGCTTCCGCCACATCACCCTGCCCATGCTCTCACCGCTGATCGCAGTCGTGATGACCTTCTCGGTGCTGTTCACCTTCACGGATTTCCAGCTCATCTATGTGCTGACCCGCGGCGGGCCTCTGAATGCCACCCATCTCATGGCGACCCTGAGCTTCCAGCGCGCCATTCCGGGCGGCCAGCTCGGCGAAGGCGCGGCGATCGCCGTCGCCATGGTGCCGTTCCTGCTCGCCGCCATTCTGTTCAGCTATTTCGGATTGCAGCGCCGCCGCTGGCAGCAGGGAGGAGCAGACTGATGACCTACAGCGCCAGGCCGGCGGGCCCTCCCCTCGCCGACGAAAGCGTCGGCATGAGCTACCTCAACCGTGCACCGCAGAGAATCCTGACGGTGTACCTGCCGCTCGCAATCTTCGTATTCGTCCTCCTGTTTCCCTTTTACTGGATGACGATCACGGCCCTGAAACCCAACGCGGAGCTCAACAACTTCCGCGATTACAACCCCTTCTGGCCGTCGAACCCGACGCTGCAGAACATCCGCTATCTGCTGTTCGAGACCTCCTATCCGAGCTGGCTTCTCAACACGATGGTGGTGGCGATCGGGTCGACGCTTCTGTCTCTCGCGGCATCGGTGTTCGCGGCCTATGCCATCGAGCGCATCCGCTTTCCGGGCTCCCGTTGGACGGGACTGGCGATCTTCCTCGCCTATCTCGTGCCGCCCTCGATCCTGTTCATTCCACTGGCCGTGATGATCTTCAAGTTCGGGATCTACGACTCCAAGCTTGCGCTGATCTTCACCTATCCGACCTTCCTCATCCCCTTCTGCACATGGCTGCTGATGGGATATTTCCGCTCGATCCCCTACGAGCTGGAGGAATGCGCCCTCGTCGATGGAGCGTCCCGCTGGCAGATCCTGACGAAGATCATGCTCCCGCTCGCGGTCCCGGGCCTGATCTCCGCCGGCATCTTCGCCTTCACCCTGTCCTGGAACGAGTTCATCTACGCGCTGACCTTCATTCAATCCTCCGAGAACAAGACGGTCCCTGTGGGTGTGCTGACGGAGCTGGTGCGCGGCGACGTCTACGAGTGGGGATCGCTCATGGCGGGTGCCCTTCTGGGCTCTCTGCCGGTGGTGATCCTCTATTCATTCTTCGTCGATTACTACGTGTCGTCCATGACGGGGGCCGTGAAGGAGTAGGCCCTCTGGCCGGAAGCGGTTGCGCATTCAACCGACCGCAACCGCTTCCGGAGTCAACGTGACGTCCTAGCCAAGGGCGTCGGCAATGGCCTTTCCGGTCGTCTCGGTCCCGGCATTGCCGCCGAGATCGCGGGTGCGCAGCGTCCGCTCGCTCAGAACATCCTCGATGGCCCGGACGATGGCCGCGGCGGCCTCCCCCTCGCCCAGATGCTCCAGCATCATGGCACCGGACCAGATCTGGCCGATCGGGTTGGCGATCCCCTGCCCGGCGATATCCGGAGCCGAGCCGTGGACCGGCTCGAAGAGCGACGGGAAGTCGCGATCCGGGTTGATGTTGCCCGAAGGCGCAATGCCGATGGTGCCCGTGCAGGCAGGCCCCAGGTCGGACAGGATGTCACCGAACAGGTTCGAGGCCACGACCACGTCGAACCGATCCGGATTCAGCACGAAATGGGCGGTGAGGATGTCGATGTGGTACTTGTCCCAGCGGACGTCCGGGTAGGCCTTGGCCATCTCCTCCACACGCTCGTCCCAGTAAGGCATGGTGATCGAGATGCCGTTCGACTTCGTGGCCGAAGTCAGGTGCTTCTTGGGACGCTTCTGGGCGAGCTCGAAGGCGAATTTGAGCACCCGGTCGACGCCGATCCGTGTCATGACCGTCTCCTGGATCACCACTTCGCGCTCGGTGCCCGGAAACATCTTTCCGCCGATGGAGGAGTATTCGCCCTCCGTATTCTCGCGCACGACCCAGAAATCGATGTCGCCCGGCTTGCGGTTGGCGAGCGGCGACGGCACACCGGGCATCAGGCGGACGGGCCTTAAGTTAATGTACTGGTCGAATTCGCGCCGGAACTGGAGCAGCGAGCCCCAGAGAGAGACGTGGTCGGCGATTTTCGCCGGCCAGCCGACCGCCCCGAAGAAGATGGCGTCGTGGGAGCCGATCCGGTCCTTCCAATCCTCCGGCAGCATGCGGCCGTGTTTCGCGTAATAGTCATAGGACGAGAAGTCGAAGTGATCGAGTTGCAGATCGAAGCCGAATTTCGAGGCGGCGGCCTCGAGCACCCGCACGCCCTCCGGCATGACCTCCTTGCCGATCCCATCGCCGGGAATAACAGCCAGTCGATACTTCTTCTTCTGATCCTGGGACATCGCTGATACCTGTTCGTCGTTTCAGGGGACCGGGCCGAGCGCCGGTCGGGCTGCACCGGAATCCTTATTCCCCGCCGGCCTCCGCCGATCAATGCGGTTTCGCGCATTGATGCATTGTCGTGTCCGAAGCACAACCCGCCTCATTCGTTCGACCCGGACGGAACCAGCCAAGCTTTCCTGCGTTCGCCTTGTGCCAATCGGAAAGGAGTCCGTCATGCGCAATCGCGTCCTAAACTCGGCCGCTCTGTTGACCCTTCTCGCTATTCCCCTTGCCGCCTGCCAGACCGGAGCCACCACGGGAGCCGCCGGCGGCGCGGTCACCGGCGCAGTCGTCGGCGGCCCTGTCGGCGCAGTCGTCGGCGGCGTTGCGGGCGCTGCCGTCGGTGGCGCACTGACGGCCGATGAATCCACCCGCGTGCGGACCTACGTGGTTGCGCAAAGGCGGCCGTCGTTGCGGGTTCCCAACGAGGTGGTCGTCGGCGAGCCGCTGCCGCCGCGCGTAAGGCTCTATCCCGTCCCGCCGACCGTCGGCCTCCGGACGAATTACAGCTATACGATCGTGAACGATCAGGCCGTGCTGGTCGATCCGCGCACCCGGACCGTGGTTCAGGTCATCGAATAAGCGCGCAATCGCTTCGAAAAGCGAAAGGCGGCTCGCCCGAGCCGCCTTGTTCTTTATGAGGACACGTCTCCGCCGAGGGATCAGTCGTCCAGTCCGTGGGCATCGAGCAGGATGTCGCGTTTACCGGCATGGTTGGCGGGGCCGACGATGCCCTCCTTCTCCATGCGCTCCATCAGCGAGGCGGCGCGGTTGTAGCCGATCTGCAGCCGGCGCTGGATGTAGCTCG
>JBOZRS010000138.1:0-164598 GCA_050789065.1 Microvirga sp. | reverse complement strand
GGGTCGATCCGCTCGGACCCCGGTTCAACACCATCACTTTGAGGGACAGCCACCCCGGTCCGCTACTGCGTGAGCGGCAGGCCCATTACGGCATCTAATGTCGAAGCGCATCATCACCGACAGGCGACCCTCCTACGGATCAGCGAGGCGGCAGGTCATGCCGGGCTCTCGATCAACAGCAGGATTGCAGGGGTTCACCGCCCTCTTTCCGGCCGTCGGAAACCTGCTCGTGGCGCCCCGGTCCCACCGGTCTGCGCTCGACATCCATAGGTATCGCCTCCTTGCGCTGGCGGAGGGGAAGGCTGCAGCAGGCGGGCTCGCCTGAGATCAGCGGGAAGGGGTGATTGCTGCCTTGCCCGCGTCACCCTGAAAGCCCCCTGACATCTATTTTACTGGCTCCGCCCTTGCATTCGGGCGCTCAGGTCAACCATATTGGGCGATATCGCACCAGTTTCGGAGTTTCACCCGCGCTTCCCACCCGGAAGGAGACCGCCCCATCCATGTCCAGTGGCATGCCCCTCCTGGCCATCGTCGCCCTTCCTTTCATCGGGAGCCTCGTTGCCGTCGCCCTGCGGCAGGATGCCCGCAACGGCGCCGCCTTCCTGGCCGGAGCCGTGGCTCTCTGCGGCGTCGTCCTGACGGCCCTTCAGTATCCGGCCGTTCACCATGGCGGCATCCTGCGCACGGGTGTCGAGTGGCTGCCGACCCTGGGTCTCGATTTCAGCTTACGCATGGATGGCTTCACCTGGCTGTTCGCCATGCTGGTCACCGGCATCGGCTTCCTGGTGGCGCTCTACGCCCGCTATTACATGTCGCCGGCCGATCCGGTGCCGCGCTTCTTCGCATTCCTGCTCGCCTTCATGGGCGCCATGCTGGGTATCGTGCTCTCCGGCAACCTGATTCAGCTGGTCTTCTTCTGGGAGCTGACCAGCCTGTTCTCGTTCCTTCTCATCGGCTACTGGCATCATCATGCCAGTGCCCGCGACGGCGCCCGCATGGCGCTGACAGTCACGGCCGCCGGCGGGCTGTGCCTGCTCGTCGGCATTCTGCTGATCGGCCACATCGTCGGCAGCTACGATGTGGATGAAGTGCTCGCCTCTGGGGATCGGATCCGCGCCAGCAGCCTGTACCTGCCCATGCTGATCCTGGTCCTGCTGGGAGCCCTGACCAAAAGCGCCCAGTTCCCGTTCCACTTCTGGCTCCCGCACGCCATGGCCGCGCCCACGCCGGTTTCGGCCTATCTTCACTCGGCCACCATGGTGAAGGCCGGCGTGTTCCTGCTCACCCTGCTCTGGCCCGTGCTGTCGGGCACGGAGGCGTGGTTCTACATCGTCGTGTCGGCAGGCCTCTGCACCCTGGTCCTCGGGGCCTACGCAGCCATCTTCCAGCAGGACCTGAAGGGTCTGTTGGCCTATTCCACCATCAGCCATCTCGGCCTCATCACCCTCCTGCTCGGGCTCAGCAGCCCGCTTGCCGCAGTCGCTGCCATCTTCCACACCATCAATCATGCGACCTTCAAGGCATCGCTGTTCATGGCCGCCGGCATCATCGATCACGAGTCCGGCACTCGGGATATCCGGCGCCTGAGCGGGCTGTTCCGGTTCATGCCGATCACCGCCACCCTGGCGATGGTTGCGGCCGCCGCCATGGCCGGCGTGCCCCTGCTCAACGGCTTCCTGTCAAAGGAGATGTTCTTTGCCGAGGCGGCCGCCTTCCATATCGACTCGCTTCTCGACCACTCCCTGCCGTACTTCGCCATGCTGGCGAGCGCCTTCAGCGTCGCCTACTCCCTGCGGTTCATCCATGGCGTATTCGTTGGCCCGCCCGCCACGGACCTGCCGCGCACGCCGCACGAGCCGCCGCACTGGATGCGGTTTCCCATCGAGTTCCTCGTCCTGGCGTGCCTGCTCGTCGGCATCCTCCCGGCGATGACCATCAAGCCCTTCCTCGCCACGGCGGTCCGTGCCGTCCTGGGGCCGGATACGCCCTACTACAGCCTTGCCGTATGGCACGGCTTGAACGAGCCCCTGCTCATGAGCATGATTGCGCTCACCGGTGGCGTCATCCTGTACTGGCTGTTGCAGGGATACCTCGCAAAGGGCGTCGACGGTTCTCCGCTGCTGCGCCGCCTCAAGGGCCAGCGCATCTTCGAGCGGGCGCTCGTCGTCCTGTCATGGAAATGGGCGCGCTCCCTGGAACGCGTCTTCGGCACCCAGCGGCTTCAGCCGCAATTGCGGCTGCTGGTGGCCTTCGCAGTAGCCGCGGCGTTCTGGTCTCTCGGCAGGTATGGGCTCGAAGCAGGCTCTCGTCCAGGCACGGCCTTCGACCCGGCGTTCCTCCTGCTCTGGATCGTCGGGGGCATGTGCGCCATCGGCGCGGCCTATCTGGCCAAGTACCACCGGCTCGCAGCCTTGGTGCTGCTGAGCGGGGCCGGACTTGTCACCTGCATCACCTTCGTGTGGTTCTCGGCGCCTGATCTCGCCATCACCCAGCTACTGGTCGAGATGGTCACGACGGTGCTGATCCTTCTCGGCCTGCGCTGGCTGCCGAAGCGGGTCGAGATCGCGGGCGAGGGCCTCACGATGGGGGGGCGGGCCCGGATGCGACGGGCGCGGGATCTGATGCTGGCCATTGCGGCCGGAACGGGCATGACGCTGATCGTCCATGCCGTGCTCACGCGGCCGCTTCCGGACACCGTCTCGCGCTACTTCATTGAGAACGCTTATTCCGAAGGTGGTGGCCGAAACATCGTCAACGTCATCCTTGTCGACTTCCGCGGCTTCGACACCTTCGGCGAGATCGTGGTGCTCGCCGTCGTGGCCGTCACCGTGTTCTCCCTGCTGCGCCGCTTCCGTCCGGCACCGGAAAGCGTCGACGCACCGGAGCAGCAGCGCCTGCAGGATGCCTATGACGAAGCCCGGCCTGACCGGACTGTCGGCGACACCCTCGCCGACTACATCACGATCCCTGCGGTGATCATGCAATGGCTGTTTCCTGTAATCATCGTGATGGCCGTTTACCTCTTCCTGCGTGGCCACGACATGCCGGGCGGAGGCTTCGCGGCGGGAGTCACGATGTCGATTGCGCTCATCCTGCAATACATGGCGGGCGGAACCCGCCGGATCGAGGCGCGGCTGCGGATCCTTCCCATCAGTTGGATTGGCCTTGGTCTGCTCTGCGCTGCCCTCACGGGGATGGGCGCGTGGCTGTTCGGGCATCCGTTCCTGACGTCGCACTTCCGGTACCTGGATCTGCCTGGAATCGGCAAAGTGCCCGCCGCCACCGCGCTCTTGTTCGATCTCGGCGTCTTCGCAGTCGTGGTGGGCTCTACCGTGCTCATCCTCATTGCCCTGGCGCACCAGTCGGTCCGAACCCCACGTCCCGCCCGCCCGCCACTCCCCACCGAGAGGCCGCCGCTGAAGAAGGAGAACGCATGATGGAACTCATCTTCGCGCTCGCGGTCGGCATTCTCACCGCCTCCGGCGTGTGGCTGCTGCTGCGCCCGCGCACTTTCCAAGTGATCATCGGCCTGTCCTTGCTCTCCTATGCGGTGAACCTATTCATCTTCGGCATGGGCCGCCTGCGGGTCGGGGCGGCGCCGGTCCTGGAGAACACCGAGGCCGTCGACCCGGCGCTCTACACCGATCCGCTGCCCCAGGCGCTGGTCCTCACCGCCATCGTCATCAGCTTCGCGACGACGGCCCTGTTCCTCGTCGTCCTGCTGGCCTCGCGCGGCCTCACGGGAACGGACCATGTGGACGGCCGAGAGGACCCGCGATGACAGGCTTGATGGACCACCTGATCATCATGCCGATCCTGTTGCCTCTCGTCTCCGGGGCCGTGATGCTGCTCCTCGACGAGCGCAGCCGCGGCCTCAAGGGCGGGATCGGGATTGCAACCACGGCTGCCTTGCTGATCGTCTCCATCGTCCTGCTGCGTCAGGCCGACATGATGCCTCCGGGACCCGGCGCGAGGACGTATCAGCTCGGCGACTGGCCGGCGCCGTTCGGCATCGTGCTGGTGCTGGATCGGCTTTCCGCCCTCATGCTGGTGCTGACGAGCGTGCTCGGCATCGCGTCGTTGCTGTTCTCGCTCGCACGCTGGCACCGCGCGGGGCCGCGGTTCCACACGATCTTCCAGCTTCAGCTCATGGGCCTCAACGGCGCCTTCCTGACCGGCGATCTCTTCAATCTCTTCGTGTTCTTCGAGGTGCTGCTCACCGCCTCCTACGGCCTCGTCCTGCACGGGGACGGGGTTGTGCGGATCAAGGCGGGGCTTGCCTACATCGCCATCAACCTGGCGGCCTCCCTCCTCTTCCTGATCGGCGCCAGCCTGGCCTATGGGGTTACCGGCACGCTCAACATGGCGGATCTCGCCCACCGTCTCCCGACCCTTGCGCCGGGAGACGCCGCCTTCGCTGCGGCTGCGGCGGCAGTCCTCGGCACCGCCTTCCTGATGAAGGCGGGCGCGTGGCCGCTCAACTTCTGGCTTCCGACAACCTATGCGGCCGCCTCCGCGCCGTCCGCCGCCATGTTCGCCGTCATGAGCAAACTCGGCATCTACGTCATCCTGCGCCTGTGGACACTGGTGTTCGGCCCGGTGGCGGGTCCGCTCGCCGGGTTCGGCGGCAACGGGCTGCTCGTCATAGGGGTTCTGACCATCGCCTTCGGCACGGTGGGAGTTCTGGCCTCGCAGACCCTGCCGCGGCTTGCCGGGTGCAGCGTCCTGGTTTCGTCCGGAACCCTGATCGCCGCCATCGGCACCGGGGGCAGTGACGTCATTGCCTCAGCCCTGTTCTATCTCGTCAGCTCCACCTTGGGGATTGCCGCCCTGTTCCTGCTCGTCGAACTGGTCGAGCGCTTGCGCGATCCCGGTGCCGACGTGCTGGCCGTCACGATGGAAGCCTACGGCGAGGGCAACGATGATCATCCTGAGGAGGTCGGCGTGGCCATTCCGGCGACCGTGGCGCTGCTCGGCGGCAGCTTCATCGCCTGCGCGCTGCTTCTGGCGGGCCTCCCGCCCCTGCCCGGCTTCATCGGGAAGTTCGGCATGATGGCGGCGATGCTGAGGACGGACGGCGCTGTGGTCCAGGCCTCGAGCTGGCTGCTGATCGGCCTGCTGACGATCTCGGGCCTGGCGATGGTGATCGCCATGACGCGGACCGGAATCAGCTCCTTCTGGGCGCGCATGGACGACAGTATTCCCCGAGTGCGCGTCATCGAGATGGCCCCGGTTCTCGGCCTCCTGCTGCTCTGTCTCGGCCTTACTGTCGGCGGCGGCTCGGCGATGCGCTACATGGAGGCGACGACGCAGGCCCTGCGGACTCCGCAGGATCGCGTGACAGGCGTGCTGTCGGCGCCGGGCACCGGACCAAACGTGGCGAGGAACGCCCCATGAGCGGGCTCCTGCCCTATCCCCTGCTCGCCGCCGCCCTGCTCGCCCTGTGGCTCCTGCTGAACCAGAGCATCTCGGCCGGCCATTTCATCCTGGGAGGCGTCATCGCCGTCCTGGCCTCCTGGGCGACGGCGGCCCTGCGGCCCGAGAAACCGCGCATCCGCCGACCCGGTGCGGCCTTGCGCCTTGCGGGCATGGTGCTGGTCGACATTCTCCGCTCGAACCTCGCGGTCGGGCGGATCATCGTGCGCTCGGGGGAACCCGGTGTGAATGCAGGCTTCCTGACGATTCCGCTCGATCTGCGCAGCCGTCAGGGGCTCGCGGTGCTGTCCATCATCATCACCTCGACCCCCGGCACGATCTGGGTGAACTACGATGCCGCCAAGGGAACCCTGCTGCTGCACGTTCTCGACCTGGTCGACGAGACGGCATGGATCCGGCTCATCAAGGATCGCTACGAACGGATGCTGATGGAGATCTTCGAATGAGCGCTGTCGTCATCCTCGGATGGGCCATCACCGTCGCCCAGGTCATGCTCGGCTTGGCGATGTGTTGCGCCACCTACCGCCTCGTCATGGGGCCACGGGCTCAGGATCGCATCCTCGGTTCGGACTCGCTCTACTCCAATGCCATGCTGATGCTGGTCACGTTCGGAATTCGCACGGCCAGCACGCTGTATTTCGAGGCGGCGCTGGTCATCGGCCTCCTCGGGTTCATCTCGACCATGGCGCTTGCCAAATTCCTCATGCGCGGGGAGGTGATCGAATGAACGCAGCAGGGACCCTGCCGGCTTGGGCCGCGCTGCTGACCGCCATCTGCGTGCTGATCGGGGCGGCCGTCACCCTGATCGGGTCGATCGGCTTGCTGCGACTCGGCACCTTCTATGCCCGCGTCCACGCGCCCACGCTTGGCACGACGCTGGGCATGGCCAGCATCCTGATCGGATCCGCGCTGTATTTCAGCGTGATCGAGGCGCGCCCTGTCGTTCACGAGATCCTGATCGCCGTGTTCGTCACGCTAACCACACCGGTGACCTTGATGCTGCTCGTTCGTGCGGCGCTCTATCGCGACCGGACGGAAGGCAGCAGGGACGTTCCGGCAGCAGAGGCCGTGGAGGATCCGATCCCTCCGGGATAGGACGGTGCATGAACGATCCAGCCGAGCGTCAGCCCCACAGCGAAAGGGACAGGACTGGCGGCCTGATGTTATGCTGCCGGCTCCAAGAGCCTCGTGTGCCGCGCTCGAGCCGCGCGCCTAAAAGTGGACCTGCACTTTTGGGATCAACTCCGATGCTCCTTCTCTCGGCTGGTGCATCGTGCGGAACCGGAGGTCCGCGCAACGACCCGAGGGGCCACGCCCGTGAAAAGTGGATCCTGTCTTCCGCCCGAACGATGCGCTAGCCGATGGGCTTTCGAAGCCGCACCCCAGGGCCAACTTCGTCGGACGGGATCAGCAATGCCCCGCCTCTCTCCAGGGCCGCCACGACCTGGATCGCCGTCGCGGGGTGCAGGCAATGACGCCCGTTCTCGAAATCGCGGATGGTGCTGCGAGAGACGTCGGCGCGTGCGGCGAGTTCCTCCTGGGTCCAGTCCAGGAGGCCACGGGCGGCACGGCACTGCTCGGGAGTGAGTGGCGGCATTCGGGATGTTCTGGCTCGGGCGTAAAGTTGCCCATAATGGTTGATTCTAAGCCGTTCGGCGCCGGACACAAGAGGGTCGGCCAGACGGAGCGTGACATCCCTCATTTGGTGAATGTCGGTCCGCGAACCTAGGCATTCGTGACGGCGAGGATGTCGACGTCGAGGGACCGCAGGACCTCCTCGGCCACACTCCCGAGGAACGCCCTGGCGATGCCCCTGCGGCCGTGCGTCCCGATGAGCAGGACATCGGGCTTGAACTGCTCCACGGCCGTGGAGATCACCTCGACCGGCGCGCCTTCCTCGACCCGCATCGGCTGTCCGTGGTCCTCGATTCCAGTCGCCTTCAGGAACGCGGTCAGCTCGTTGGTAGCCCGTTCACGCTCGTCGGCCACATGCCCGTCGATGGCCTCCTGGCTGAGTCCGGCATAGAACATCTTTCCTTTCGCAAGCGGCAGGAAGGCGTGAACAAGCGTAAGCCGGGCCTCGCCAGGCAATCCCAGGGCCATGCCGGTCCTGATGGCGTTCATGGATGGCTCGGACATGTCGACGGCAGCCAAGGCGGTCCGGTAGGGCTGCTCCACTTCCTGGTTCACCATCAGGACCGGAACCGGGCCGGTGCGGATCACGCGTTCGATGGTGGTTCCGACAAGGATGTCGCGCAGGATCTGCTTGCGGTGGGCTCCCATGATGATGAGGTCCGCGCCGGCCGATGCCGCGGCACGCAGGATGCCATCGAACGGGTCACCCGCAACCACGAGGGCACGCGGGCGGAGCCCGCGCAATTCGGCGACCGCACCGATCTGCTCGTCAAGGATCCGCTTGGCCTCGCGCGTTTCGAGCGCCACCAGGTCCGACGGCTGGTCATCGTCGACGACATGCACGAGGGTGAGCTCGGCGCCGCTGGACCGCGCCAGCAGGCCGGCTCGCCTCACCGCCCGCTGCGAGCGGGTGGAAAAGTCCGTCGCTGTGAGAATGTGCATGGGTTCGTCTCCCGTGGGTTCGAATGGTACGGAACTAGCGCCCATGTCGGTGGCGGGGCGCGGCAGGCTGCCGTTACCCGATCTGGTCGATCACGAGCTTTCGGATTTCTTCGCGGGTGAGCAGGCTGGGTTGCGGGGCCCACGCCCGACCCACGACTGCCTTGGCTTCGTTTGGCCGAGCGATGCGCGGCTTCTTGGTCCTTGAGGTTCTGTTTTCGGTTTTCATGCTTCTTCTCCTTGGCCGCTCGGGAGCGTTTCCCTGCGGCGGCATTCGTCACGGGTTCAAGTGCTGGGGCCGACCATGCGCTCGGGCTGGATATGCGCTCGTTGCACATCAACCCACACCGTTCTTCCCTTGGCCCCGGCCACTTGATCGACTGTCCTTCCGACGGTCTCATGAGGACGGCACCGATGTGCGTCAGGACCGTCCGTAGACGATGACCGAGACCGGATCGCTGGCCGGGAAGGTCTCCGTCAGGGCATCGTCCAGCCGGCGGTCGAGATCGTCCCTCGAGTTGCCGTTCCCGTGCCTCGAAGGATCGGGTGCGGTCGCTGCAGGATCCGCTTCGTCCGGCAGAACTCTGATCCCGACATCCTCCACCACCACCTCGTGCACTGGCCCGTCGCGGCTCGTCCGGAACGGCATGCGGTCGCCTACGCGGAGGCCGAGCAGCGCGATCCCCAAGGGCGTCAGCACCGACAGTTCCGCGCCGGGCCAGTGCAGATCCTCCGGATACACCAAGACGTGCGCCATCGGTTGTCCGCGGCCGTTGAGCCGGTACGTGACCTTCGCGTTGGTCGAGACCACATCGTCGGGCAACGCGTCGGGATGACAGAGGGAAGCCCGCCGCAGCTCCGACATCAGGAACTCACGATGTGGATTGCGCTGGCGGCGGTCCATCGCCGCAATGGACATGAGATGGTTGTAGTCGTTTGTTGCGATGGTGACGCGCGGCAATTCAACGGTTCCGTTCATGGAATCCTCCAAGGCAGTGCCGATCCAGGCCCGCGAACGGGCCGGATTGCGGCGAACAGCCGGTCTCACCCGGAATCGGGCTTGCTGGCTTTGGTTTTTGCGAGATTGGTCATGACCCCGAACGACGGCGGCGCAATGCGCCTGCGCGGGCTCGGGGTTCAGCGGCCTGCGAAGAGCCGGCCTCCGCGGTGAGTGAGGATGTGACGCGAAGTAATCATGACAATATGAAGATAAGCATCAAAGGACGGGATTCAAGCCCGTTGACCACTGAAGGTTGATGAGCTTGTTTCCCCTCTTTTTCGGAGCAGGCAATTTAACCGACGCAAGCGGACTGTCATCTGGACGCGGCACGTCGACGAGACGCATGTCAAAGTTCGCGGGCGCTGGACTCGCCGACCTGGCTCGGAAGACAGTCCCTTGGAAAACCAGGTTTCCCGAGTCGACTGCCTCGCTCAAGCGTGAGATGATATTGTGGGGGCAAATCGACTTCTGCGGTGACAGGATGGCGCGAGCAAAAGCCCAATCGAACTCCGGCAAGGGATCGCGCAAGATCAGCCGATCCGATGTTTCCTCCTCCCGGTCGGCCACTATCCGCAACACCCCGCGGTCAGCTCCCGGGGCCATATCCGACGACGTTCCCGCCGATGCCAGCACATCGACGACGTCGACCCCGACAGAGATCCGGGTTGGCAATCGCGAGTTCGCCGGTGTGAGCAAGAAACTCGGATCCCATGTGCTCGACATACTCCCCGACATGCCTGACATCCGGGACCGCATCTATCTCCCCCACCTGAGAGCCCTCCATCCTGGCATCTATCCGAGGATAGCATTTCCCGTCCGCGACCAGGGCAAGGATGCAAGCTGCACGGGCTTCGCTCTGGCGCATGTCATTGACTTCCTGCGCTGCCGAGAAATCGGTCCCGAGCGGCCAGATCCGGTAAGCTCTCGCATGCTCTACGAGATGGCGAAGCGCAATGACGAGTGGCAGGGGACCGCCTACGAGGGATCGAGCCTTCGCGGAGCGATCAAGGGATTTTATCAGAATGGTGTCTGCACCGAGGCCTCTGCGCCGGACAAGCCCGGGGTCAAGAACTGGGCGCTCACCTATGCGATGGCGAAGGAAGCACGAGAAACGCGCCTAGGCGCCTATTTCAGACTCCAGCCGGATATCAGCGACTTTCACGCCGCGCTCAACGAGATCGGCGTGATCTACGCGTCCGCGCAGATCCACTCGCACTGGGAGAATCCCAAGGACGATTTCATCGAGCCCGGCGGTGATCCCGTTGGAGGCCACGCCTTCGCAATCGTAGGATACGATGACACCGGATTCTGGGTCCTGAACTCCTGGGGGCCAGGTTGGGGCGTGAACGGCATTGCGAAGTGGACCTATGCGGACTGGGCGAACACGATCATGGATGCGTGGGTCCTGCAGCTTGGCGTGCGCGCGCCGGCCGCATTCGGAGCTGCTCCAGGCGCAACGCCTACGAGCACAACGGGTCTCTTCGGCTACAACGAACCGACACGAGGCGACATCATCGGCCACTTCATCAACATCGATGACGGGCTCCTCGTCACGTCGGGCAAATATGGGTCGCCGACAGAGACTGAGATGCGGGAGACCGTCGAGCGCCTGACCAAAGCCGACGCGAACGACAATCTCGGCTACGAGCACCTCATCATCTATGCGCATGGCGGCCTGAACCCGCTTGGGGCCGAGGCCCAGCGGATTGCGACCTGGAAGCGAAACAACATCTACGCCCGCAATCGCCTCTACAATTTCCACCTGATGTGGGACTCAGGGTTCATCGACGAGGTGTTCGGGCCGCTGTCCCGGTCGCCTGCCGTTGGCCGTATCGGCGGCGCCTTGTCCGACTGGTTCTTCGAGGCGGGTATCGGAAAGCAGGTCGGCTCATATGCCTGGCGAAACATGAAGCAGGACGCACTGATGTCCTTTAACCGGGGATCCGACTACGACGGCGGGTTCAAGGGACTTTTGCCGCTGCTGTCCGGCCTCGATAAGGCACATCGGCGCCCCAAGCTTCATCTCGTTGGGCACAGCGCCGGCGCCAACGTGCTCGGATATCTCCTTTCTTCCTTGAGGCGTTTCAATCTGGACAAGCTCGAGCTCGGAACGATCCACCTCATGGCACCAGCCTGCACGGTTGCGTTCTTCAAGGAACATTATGAGCCATATCTGACCGGACACGGTGGGATGAAGCTGCAGGACCGCATCTATCTGTACAACCTGACAGACCAGCTGGAGCAGGACGACACCGTCTCCGCCAACGTGCCCCTGCTGCCGTCCTACAGCCACTCCCTGCTCTATCTGGTCTCGCGTGCTTATGAGCAAGCGCCGAACACACCGCTTGCCGGCATGCAGATCTATACGCGGGAGATGCCCTCCCACTCGAAACTCGATATCGCTTACTCGACTGGCAGCGGCGGCAAAACGGCGTCTCTCTCGCATGGCGGATTCGACAACGATCCTGTGACTCTGGGAACAATCATGTCGAGGGTTCTAGGAAAACCCGTACCGCACCCGCCTAAAGCCGATGAGCTGACGGGTTATTAGACCTGCTTCCAATCACGTGGAATCATCTCTTGTCTCTGCGGCGTCGCATCGTTTGACGGCGAGCTGGAGCCACTTCGCCGAGCAATGGTACGGCGTCTGCGATCATGGCGTCTTCAGTGACCGCATGCCGCGGCTTTCCTATTTACCTCACGCCAGGGCGGCATCGAGTTTGGCCTTCCAGTAAGCCAAGCGCTCCTTCAGCTTGGCTTGCCGCACATATGACAGGGTCTCGTCCGGCAGACGCTCCAGTTCCTCGAAGATGAACGCGGCCTCACCATACGCATTCCAAGCTGCTTGCAGGTCGCGGTTCATGCCCGAGCCGAGCCGGAGCGAAAACCACAGGCCGTTCTGCTGAGTATCGAGATGCTGGCTGCGGCCGACCCACACTTGACCTGTGGCCGAGCAGCGCACCGCGAAGATGCCGGACGGTGTCTTGCGTTCCTTATAGGCTGCAATGGCGGCCTTCCGGTCGATGATGCCCATGCGTCGGTTCTCCAACAGGATCGCAGCTCGGCGCGTTTCCGGTGCGTCTAAGGCCGGGGTGTAGTTGCAATCCTCGGTCCTGTCAATTATATCCGGGTAATATTATCTGACCACCCGAGACACCCATGGCCACCACACTCCACTCCACTTACACGGCCTTTCGCGGCTTCAGCCTGCTCGCCCGCGGCGAGTTGCCCGCCGTTGCTCTCGCGGTAAAACGCGCCAGTGAGGCCGATCCAACGCAAGTCGTACTCATCTTCGAGGATGCCACAGGGCAGCAGATCGACCTCGATCTGAGAGGCCGGGCCGAAGAGGTGATCGCCCGGCTCGATCCAGACCGCGTCGCGAATGCCGCCGCGCCCGCCGGACCTCGCGGTCGGGGGCGCCCGAGGCTCGGAGTGACGGCTCGGGAGGTGACGCTTCTGCCACGTCAGTGGGAGTGGTTGAGCGCACAGCCTGGAGGAGCGTCGGTGACCTTGCGGCGGCTCGTGGACGAGGCCAGACGCAAGGATGCGGAGAGCGGTCGATCGGCGCGCAATGCGGCCTATGCCTTCATGGCCGCCATGGCCGGAAATCTTCCAGGCTTTGAGGAGGCATCGAGAGCGCTGTTTGCCGACAATCGAGAGCGGTTTGAGGCTCTCGTCGCAAGCTGGCCGGAGGACGTGAGGGCTCATGCAATCCGAATGGCTTTCCGCACCTGATGGATGACGGCTGCCCCCATGGACTTATCTGTTCCCTGTGTCCGTGACAGATCTGTCTTCAGGATAGCATTCGAGCGTCAATGACCGGAACTCGAGAGTTTCGCCCGGTCGTGGAGGCAGAGCCGGTGCTGGCCTGCTATCAATGCGGGGACAACATGCGACGGGAGAGATGCAGCCGGAATCCGGGGATGCCTCGGCAGTCAATATTCCGGCACGAGGCGTTCCTCGACGAGCGGAATATCCATGTGGCAGGACAATCCCTCGCGATCATACGCAATGCTGATCGCCGCGCGGCACTGATGGGTCAACACCCGCTGCAATAGCGTGGACCCGAAGCCTTTCCGGCTGGGCTGCTTCACCGGTGGCCCACCCCGTTCCACCCAATCGATGGCAAGCCGACGCCCAGCGTCCAGCTCCCGGACTTGCCACATCACAGCGATCTGTCCGCCTGGAACCGACAGGGCTCCGTGCTTGGCGGCGTTCGTCGTCAACTCATGCACGGCCATGCCGATCGGCACGGCGAGATCGGCCGAGAGCTCCACCTCCGGTCCGTCAAGCGTGATTCGTCGCATCCCACCGTCGTCGTAATGGGACAGTTCGTTCCTGAACATCTCGATCAGCGGCGCCGTCTGCCAGTAGTCCTCTGTGAGGAGGTTGTGCGTATTGGACAGGGAAACGATGCGGTCCGAGAACGAGTGATAGAATTCGTCGACGGAGCGCGTCGAGCGAGCCGTGGCCCCGAGAAGCCCTTGCACGGTTGCAAGGGTATTCTTGACCCGGTGATGCAGTTCGCGGATCAGCAGAGCCTGGCGCTCATGCGTTTGTTGACGCTCCTTGAGATGGGCCTCCACCTCCTTTTGCCGCTGTCTGGCCCGCAGCGCAGACCGCACGGCATTCACCAGGACGGCAGGATGGAACGGCCGCTCGAGAACCGTGACGTTGCCAAGCAGTTTCGTCAGGTGCTCGACCGGCGATCCGCCGCGGTAGGTCAGCAGGATGAAGGGAAAGTCGGACCAGGGCGGCTGCAGATTAACCCAATCGGCCAGATCCCGCCGATCGGCGCTGAGAAGCGCCTCCTCCGTGATCACCGCGCAGGCTGACGCGTCCAAACCCGCGACAAGCGTCTGGAGGCTGGGGCAAATCGTGGCGATGATCTCGACCTCATCCAGAATCGCCGCCGCCACCGTGCCGTCTCGCCCGTGCGGGGCAAGGATCAGCACGGATCCATCATCGGCCTGCATCATGGTCGGTCTCACGCTCCTCCAGAAGCGAAGCGCGCTGACCCTCGAACGTTGGTACGCCTGTCAACACACCCCGGAACTGCTCCAGTGCCGGACCAACGCGCAAACCCTGTCCGTCGATCCGGAACTCCCGGATTGTGTCCTCGTGCGAACCCGTGCGCCGCTTCACCACCGACAAGGCTCTCCGGATGCGCCCATCGGCCTCGAAGAAGCGGAGCAGAACGACCGCATCGCTGAGGTAGGTCAGGTCGATCGGCGAGACCATCTGGCCGACCATCCCATGCTGCGCCAGGATCAGAATCGTCACCACGCCCTGCTGGTTGAGGTAGGTGAGCAACTCATGCATCTGGAGCACGATGAAGGGCTGCTCCGGCATGGCATTCAGGTAGCCCGTCAGGCTGTCGATCACGACCACCTTCGCGCCACCTCGTTCGACGGCCTCCCGCACCCGGCCGGCGAATTCGCCCGGCGAGACATCGGCCGGATCGATCTGCTCGATGCGAAGCCGCCCGGTTTCCACATGACGCGTCAGGTCGAAGCCGATGCCCTTCGCTCTCTGCATGAGGATACCGGTGGTCTCGTCGAAGCTGATCATCAAGCCCGGTTCTCCGCGCTCCAGAGCGGCCCAGAGGTAACCGAGCGCAAGCGTCGACTTGCCGGCTCCTGAAGGGCCCACGACGAGAGTGCTCGTTCCGCGGCTCAAGCCGCCGCCGAGAATGGTGTCGAGCTCATCAATGCCGCTGGGGACCGCCTCGAATGCGAACGAGGTGTGATGATCGGCTGCCACGAGACGGGGGAAGATCCGCAGGCCGCCGCGCTGGATGACGAGGTCGTGGTAGCCGCCCCGGAAGGCGGTTCCTCGCATCTTGGTGACGGTGAGCCTGCGCCGTTCCGATCCGTAGGCTGGGACGATCTGCTCGAGGCGGATGACCGCATGGCTGATCGAGTGCAGGTTGAGATCGTCCTGCTCGGACGTGAGGTCGTCGAGCATCAGGACCGTGGCGTCGTTGAGCAGGAAATAGCTCTTCAGGGCCAGCACCTGTCGCCGGTAACGCAGGGAGCCTTGGGACAGAAGCCGGATCTCCGAAAGCGAGTCGAACACAACCCGGCTCGGTTTGACCCGCTCGATCTCCGCCAACGCCATGCGCACCGTCTCACCGAGCTCCAGATCGGAGGAGTAGACGAGGCTTTGCTGCTGTTGCGGATCGAGGCTCAGCTCCGGCGGTACGAGTTCGAAGATCTCGATGCCGTCGAGAGACCAGCCATGGCGGGAAGCGACCGACAGGAGTTCACGCTTGCTTTCGGACAAGGTGATGTAGAGGCAGGTCTCGCCCTGCTGGGCGCCCGCGAGCAGGAATTGCATCCCAAGCGTCGTCTTGCCGGAGCCGGGCCGTCCCTCGATGAGATGAGCGCGGTTGGCGGCATAGCCGCCGGCCAAGATGTCGTCGAGGCCTGGGACGCCGCTCGGAATCGGAGCGGCATCGGAATGCGACGGATTCGTCATGAAAACTCTCAGCAGGTAAGCGGCTTCCGTTGAGCCTGATTCGGCGCTCCAACCCTCATGCGGTTCATCGGCTCTGACCTTTGGCGCATGAATCGGGTATCTCCCCACGTAGGGGCGCCTGTGTGTTCTTGTAGACAAGCGCAGCATGCCTGTCTGTCCACATGTGCACACATGGCCGGCGTTATGTTCACAAATGAACGTAAATTGCCTTAGGGCGTTGGATCTGCCGGAGCAGTGAGGAAGGCCTGATGCAACCCGCAACAATACCGTCACACCTCAGCAAAAGGATTGCCGGCAACAACCTACTGAGCGCTCTCAGACCCGAAGATCTGGCCATCGTGGCGCCTTCGCTTCAGGAGTGGGAAGGCGAAGCCGGAGCTAGGCTCTATCAGCCGGGAGATGAGGTCCGGTTCGTTTACTTTCCTTGCGGACCGAGTCTGGTTTCCTTCGTCGTTGAACTCGAGGATGGCCTGACGGTCGAGACGGCCCTGATCGGGCGCGAGGGGGCAGTCGGCGGGATCGTGAGCCAGGGACGCCTGCCGGCCTTCGCCCGTTCCGAGGTCCAGTTCCCGGGTCCGTTCCTGCGCCTCTCCACAGCCGATTTGGAGGAGTTCGAAACCCGATCGCCGAGTTTGCGTCATCTGTTCGCCCGGTATGCGGATTGCATGCTGGCCCAGGTGTTCCAGTCGGTGGCGTGCAATGCGGTTCATACGATCGAGCAGCGAACGGTGAAATGGCTTCTGGCCGCCATCGATCGAACGGGCGATCATGACATTCCCCTGACTCAGGAACAGCTGGCCAGCATGATGGGTGTCGGCCGAAGCTACGTGAGCCGGGTCATTCAGTCCTTGAAGCGCCGGCGCCTGCTGGAGACGCGCAGGGGTGGCGTTCGGGTGCACGATCCGGATGGTTTGAACGCCTTGTCGTGCGGCTGCAACACTGCCCTGCGCCGCCACTTCGATCAGGTTCTGGCGGGCGTCTATCCAACCGTCGAAGAAAGTTCCGCTCAGAAGGCTGAGGCCGGGGGCAAGCGCCCCGGATCCAGGATGAAGGGTTGACGACCACCGGAGCGATTCTGCGCCGCAAGACGCTGCTCCGGCATCGGTTCTGGCTCTGTTGCAAATCCCGGCTTCGTTCAAGCGAAGGTCGGCTGGAATTCGGGGTCAGGTGGATGCGCCGAACGGAGCCGCAATGAAATCGCGCTGAGCAGCTATCTGGACACGGTCAGAGAGCATGCATTCCAGATCACGATAGCTGATCGGGAATTGCACATCTCAGCGCCCGATAGGATGATCTCCGCCGTGAACTGCCGCCCCCCTGAACGGGCCCTTGTTATTTTGCTGCACCGTCGGCTCCTCTTAACAGCCTGACGTCATGATCCGGGCAGACGGAGCTTCCAGACTGCAACACAACCGCATTCGACGCGAGCGCGCGTTTGGGAGCAGGTCCTATCGCAGGCCGCCCGATCAACCCTCCCCGCTGGACGCTGGCAGAAATTCCTGCCACGCTGAAGCTTCCGGCTCCAGGCCGGACCGAACGAGAGCGCCGCCATCGCAACAGGCGGAGCCGCCAGTGGAGAACAGCCTCATGATCCGAAACAGCGTCTTCATCCCCGCCACAATATTGCTCGCAGCCCTGTCCACGCCCGTCCTGGCCGCTTCCATCCGCTACGCCAACCAAGGCGACCTGAAATCCCTCGATCCCTACACGCTCAATGAGACCACCACCAACGCCCATCTCGGACATGTCTACGAGGGCCTGACGCGGCGCGGCAAGGACCTCGCGATCCAGCCGGCACTGGCGGAGCGATGGGAGATCAGCGACGACGGCCTGACCTGGCGCTTCTTCCTGCGCAAGGGCGTCAAGTTCCACAACGGCAATGATTTCAATGCAGACGACGTGATTTTTTCCGCGAACCGTGTCCGGGCCCAGGGCTCGAATTTTACGACCCGCGTGCCGACCAATGCCGAGTTCGTGAAGGTCGACGACTATACGGTCGACGTGAAGCTCAAATCCCCCAACCCGATCCTGAACTCCCAGTGGGATACCTGGTACATCCTGGATAAGGAGTGGAGTGAAGCGAACAATGCCACCGCTCCAACGCCGGCGGCCGCCACGACTCCGAGTTTCGCCGCACTGAACGCCAACGGAACGGGACCGTTCAAGATCGAAAGCCACCAGGCTGGCGTGAAGACCGTTTTCAAGAAGAACCCGAACTGGTGGGACAAGCCCGAGCACAATCTCGACGAGATCGTCTTTACGCCCATCGCGAGTGACGCAACCCGCGTCGCAGCGCTCCTGTCGGGCGAAGTTGATGTGATCGAACCTGTCCCGGTGCAGGATATCGCCCGCGTCAATTCTTCCCCCAATGCCCAGGTGCTCACGGGGCCCGAGCTCCGGACGATCTTCATCAACTTCGACTCGGCTCGCGACGAGCTTCTGTTCTCGAACGTGAAGGGTAAGAACCCCTTCAAGGACGTGCGGGTCCGGGAGGCCTTCTTCAAGGCGATTGACATCAACCTCATTCGCGACCGCGTGATGCGAGGCCTCTCGACGCCGTCGGCCCTGATGATCGCGCCGGAACTCTTCGTCTACTCGAAGGACTTCGTGCGCCCGAAATACGATCTCGAAGGCGCCAAGAAGCTGCTGGCGGAGGCTGGATACCCGAACGGGTTCGAAGTCGGCATGGACTGCCCGAACGACCGCTACGTCAACGACGAGGCGATCTGCCAGGCCGTCGTCAGCATGCTGGCCCGCGCCGGCGTCAAGGTGAACCTGATGGCCCAGCCGAAGGCGCTCTATTTCGCTAAAGCCGGCAAGTCGGGAGGCTACACCACATCGCTCTCGCTTCTCGGCTGGACCCCCGGCACCTTCGACAGCCACAATGTGCTGTACGATGTCATGGGCTGCCGCGACGTTCCAGGCTCGAGCCGGGGCGAGACCAATTACGGCGGATACTGCAACAAGGAACTCGATGCCTTGACGGACCAGATCCTGGTCGAAACGGATACCGAGAAGCGCAATCAGTTGATCAAGAAGGCTTTCGACATCGCCACGAAGGACTACAGCTTTATCCCGCTGCACCAGCAGGCTCTCGCATGGGGCGTGTCGAAGAAGGTCAAGCTCGTCCAGCGAGCCGACAACCAGATCCTGTTCTACTGGGCGACGAAGGAATAGGACTTTACAGATAGAAGCGCTCTCGCGCTTTGCCCGCGTCGGCAAAGCGCGAGACGACACATTAACGCTCAATACCTCTCCAGTCGCCGCAGCCAAGCGGATGAGGAGGCCTCCTGTCCTGACGGAACAGGCTTAAAGCATCAGACGTGACACCGCATTCACGTTCGATGCTTTCAGTTTCTGATGCAGTGCATCTTTTCACGCGAGACCGGCTCCCACCTTCGTGGTCTATGCCTTAATCCCCATGGCGTCGGGTGATGCTCGGCATTGCTTCCCGCCTGAATGACCAGCCATTCGAGAGCCAGCTCAGACACCAGGTTCGCAGCCTGCCTGCGCTCTACGCTATTCGAGATCGCGGTCCCATGGAGGAACGGGACCAAGCCGCTGCACCAGGAAGTCGATGAAGGCCCGCACCTTGGCGGGTGGCCGACGGTTGCTGGCATAGACGGCGAACACGCCCGGCAGTTTCAACGGCGGATGATCCAGCGTCAACGCCACAAGCCGGCCCGCACGGATGTCGTCGCCCAGCAGGAAGGTCGGCTCGTAGATGAGCCCTTGCCCGGCTAAGGCGGCTACCACCAGCGCGTCCCCGTTGCTGGCCTGAAGGTTGCCCCTGATTGAAACGGAAACTGAGCCATCGAGGCCGAACGACCATCGGTGCGGTCCCAGCGCACTCGACAGGGTATAGCCGAGGCAATTGTGCGAGGAGAGCTCAGCCACGGTACGGGGCGTACCCCGCTCCGCCAGATAGGCGGGCGAGCCGGCCACCAGAAGGCGACAGGGGGCGAGCTTGCGGGCCATAAGGGTCTGATCCTGAATGCGCCCGATCCGGACTGACACGTCCCAGCCCTCCTCGAGGAGATCCACCACGCGGTCGTTGAGCCCCATGTCGACGGTGAGCGCCGGGTGCAGCCGGCAGAACTCCGCCATCAGCGGCGCGAGCTCGCGGACGCCAAAGGAGACGGGAGCATTCACCCGCAGCGTGCCCGTCACCTCGATCCGTTCCGCCGCTGCCGCCGCTTCCGCTTCCGCCAATTCAGCCAGGATTCGCTCGACGCTCTCCAAGTAACGCCGTCCCGCCTCGGTCAGGGTGATCTTGCGGGTGGTGCGGTGCAGGAGCTTGACCCCGAGTTTCTCCTCCAGGGCGGCCACATGCTTGGTCGCCATGGTCTGGGACATGCCCATCGCACGGGAAGCGCCCGAGAGACTGCCGAGCGCGGCAACCTTGGCGAACACCTGCATTCCGGTGACCTGGTCCAACATCTATCTCACTCCCTGGGTGTGAAGTCTTAAATCCTGCGCCCGGATTATCAAACCCACCTGCGAGAGGCATATCGGGGAGGTCCACCCACCTGGAGACCTCTCATGATCGACACCCGCACCGCTCCCTATGCGGCCACCGCGCTCCGCGTGGCGCTCGGCATTCTGTTCCTGGCCCATGCCGGCCTGAAACTCTTCGTCTTCACCCCCGCCGGCACCGCCCAGTTCTTCGGCAGCCTCGGCCTGCCCGGCCCCCTCGCCTATCTGGTGATCCTCGCCGAGGTCGCCGGCGGCCTCGCCCTGATCGCCGGCGTCTACAGCCGGATCGTCGCCCTGGCGCTCATCCCGATCCTGCTCGGCGCGATCGTGGCTGTGCATGGCCCGGCTGGATTCTTCTTCACCAACCCGAAGGGCGGATGGGAATTCCTCGCCTTGTGGATCGTCGGCCTGATCGCGGTCGCCCTGCTCGGCGATGGCGCCTATGCGCTGCGGTCCTCCACCCCGGCTGCTGCCCGTCCGATCCTCGCCCGCTGATCCACCCTCATGCTCACGAGGCGCACGCCCATGACGACATCCGGAGCCATCCTGGCCGGCAGCCTTGCCGGCCAATCCCCCCAAGCCCACGGCGCGAGAGCCGGAGTGACATCGGCCAGCGCGCCGATGCGAATCGGAACGATAGCGCTGACGGTGCGCGATCTCGACGCCGTCAGCCGCTTCTACCAGCAGGTGATCGGCCTCGCCCTGGTGGAAAGCGGCGTCGGCCTCGTTCGGCTCGGCGTGGGCGAAACGGTGCTGCTGGAACTGCGCCATGACCCGGCCGCTCCGCTGGCCAGCCCTCGCGCCGCGGGCCTGTTCCACACGGCCTTTCTCGTGCCGGACCGGACCGACTTGGCGCAGTGGCTGCTCCATACCGCCGAGCAGCGCGTGCCCTTGCAGGGTGCCTCGGATCATCTCGTGAGCGAGGCGATCTACCTCGCGGACCCGGAGGGCAACGGCATCGAGGTCTATTGGGACCGGCCGAGCGAGGCCTGGGCCTGGCGCGACGGCATGGTCGAAATGAGCACCATGGCCCTCGACCTCAATGGGCTCGTGGCCACAGTCAAGACACGTGGCTGGGCGGGCCTGCCGGCGGGATCGTGCATCGGTCACGTTCATCTCCAGGTTGGCGCTCTGGAGCCGGCTGAGCGCTTCTATGCCGACCTCCTCGGCCTCGACGTGGTGTGCCGTTATCCCGGTGCCACCTTCCTTTCCTCGGGTGGCTACCACCACCACCTCGCGACCAACATCTGGAACAGCCGCGGCGCTCCGGTCCGTTCTCAACCGGCCACCGGACTGGCGGATGTCGAACTCGTCACCGACGCGGGCACGTTCGAGACTGTGCGCTCCCGCCTGTCGCCGGAGCAGGCCGCCGAGGCCAGCCCGACACGGCTGCGGCTGCGCGACCCATGGGGTACCTCCGTCACCGTCGTGACCCGATGAACCGTGAACGACTGCCCGCGCGGCAGGCATGATATCTTCGTTGGGCCGTACGTCTGAGCGCCAGACACCCCTCAGGCTGGTACGGGCCGTTGCACCGTCATTGCCCTACCCACGACAGGCACTGAGGCCATGCCTCGGTTTGACGCTGCAACCGCTGTAGAACTCGAACGTGAAGCGCTCTGGATCGTTATCCCCGCAGCAATGCGCTCAGTCACCACAGGACGAGCATCATGGCAGGCCGATCTCGGAACAAGGGCCACCAGATACAGGATACGGCTAAGGATCCGGCCGTTCTCGATGCCGTCAAACCGTTCCATCAAGCCGAAGCAGATGTGGAAAGGCGGCATGCGGACGCCAGGGCGCACGAGGCCGGGCGCACGCCGCAGGACGCTGGCCAGGAGGAGGGCAGCCCAAAATGCCACGGCGATAAGATGGAGCACGCCGTCCGTTCGTCCGCAGGGCGGACGGAGAAACGCTGAGACCCGCTCTCGGCAAAGATGAACTGGCAAGAAGACAAAGGAGGTCAGAATGGCGCGCAATCCCCTTTCCCCCTATCGCTCCGGTGGCTTCGCCGGGAACGGCTTCAGCGATCCGTTCCTGTCTCTGCACCGGGAGATGAACCGTCTGTTCGATGATGTCTTTCGCGGCTCACTCGCGGCCCCACAGGGTGAGCAGTCTGGCCCAGGTAGCATGCTCACGCCACACATTGATGTCAGCGAGACTGACAAGGAGGTGCGCATCTGTGCCGAGTTGCCCGGCGTCAAAGAGGACGATGTCGATGTAACCCTCGATGGCGACGTCCTGACGATCCGGGGCGAAAAGAAATTCCAGCGCACGGACGACAAGGAGAACTACCATTTCATGGAGCGCTCCTATGGCAGCTTCCAGCGCTCACTCCGCATCCCCTATCAAGTCAATCCGGACGAGGTGAAGGCGGATTTCGAGAATGGCGTCCTCACGGTGAGGCTCCCGAAATCGCAGCCGCAGGACCGCAGCCGCCGCATCCAGGTTGGGAAAGGCGGTTCATCTCAGTCCACACAGCCCGATACCATGCAGGGCGTGCAGCCTGGAAGCCAGGGACAATCGGGGACCCAAACAGCCAGGTGACGACGAACAGCTGACGGAAATATTCCTGCGGAGGCGTTGCATCTCGCCTCCGCAACGATCCCCCCGGTGGCGATCAGTGCCGATGAAGTCGCTGGGACGACGGAAAGTGCAAGCCAACACCTGCATGATCGCGTCCCTGTCATATTTGCTGCCCGACCGATCGTGTCAGGGAAGGCCGTGAAGCGCTCCACGCGCTCAGGATATGCATCGGCACAGCCCACTTCCCTCTCTTTCCGCTTGAGTGGCGGATCAGTAGTCCGGGGCCAAATGGGGCGAAAGCCGATCCATACCGGCGCCGAACGTATGCATTTCCGTCTGCACGGAGCCAATCAAGATGCCGCGATATTACCTCCACTTGTGGATGCCCGCACCGGTCCAGCGGGATCCTGAAGGCATGGTGCTGTCCGATCTGGAGGCCGCGCGGGCTGAGGTCCTGCGTGTCTGCGGAGTGCTGTTGAACGCTCGTAGGCGCGGATGGCTGGCTTTGCCATGATGTGTCCGGGGCCCCAGTTCAGCGCCAGGTGGACGAGCCACCACCGGCTGCGGTTCCTGAGATTTATAGACGGATGAGATCAAGGCCCGTCTCCGGATCCTTGCTCCGTTGAAGATGGGCCGGCGCTCCGGTCCCGGTTCTGGATGGAAGTAGCCGGACATCACGACGAACGACATCAGGATGCCGACCGTGAGCACAAGAGCGCCGTGCGTTCCCAACGGATCGTCTCTACCTGCATTAGAGATGCTCACACGGCTGACGACTCATAGCGGATCAGGGTCAAACCGAGCCTTTAGGCTCCGCCGTGAAGAGGTCTGCTCCCGGGACGAGGGAGATGTCTGAGCGAAGCTTTGGCTGGCCGCTGGCGCCACCCGGGAACCCGCGTAGCGAATGATCGGATCTCCTTTCTAAACCCGATCCTTAGCGCCCCGGCGCCTGCGGGCCGGGGTCGTGCCTTGGATGGGGAATTACGAAGGTCAGCAGGACGGTGGCGATGGCCATCGCGAAGACGCCCCAGAACGTCAGATGCAGGGCTTGATCGAGGATCGACTGGATCTGCGGGTTTCCGGCTCCCTGCGTGAGGCCGGAGGGGCTATTCAGGACCCGGTGGATCTCCTCAGGACCGATCCCGCCGCCGGCGCGCGCTCCCGTCAGACTAGTGATGGCAAGGTTCAGAATGGCTCCCAGAACGGTCGCGCCGAGCGTGTTGCCCAGGCTTCGGGCGAAAACGTTCGAGGCGGTTGCGCTGCCCCGCTCCGACCACCCGACGCTGGCCTGGATCCGGATGATGCAGGTCATGCTGAGCAGCCCCATGCCGAATCCCATGACGAATGAGCCGACACCCGCCAGGATCGGGCTGGCATTCGGCGACAGGAACAGGAAGAACGCCGCGCCGATCGGCATGAGAATGCTGCCGAGCCGTAAGGTGTGCTGCATGCCGATCCCTCGATACAGGCGAGCCGAGATTACCGACGCCAGCGGCCAGCCCACGGCCATCATCGTGAGGGTGAAGCCCGCCAGGACGGGCGAGCGCCCGAGCACGCCTTGCACGTAGACGGGCAGGAACGTGGTCAAGCCGATCAGAGCCATGCCAGCCAGAAGCGTCGCACCGTTCGCGGAGGCGATCAGCCGGTTCGTCCAGAGCCTCAGAGCCACCATGGGCTCGGCCGCACGACGCTCATGCCACAGGAAGATGATTGAACTGGCGAGGAACACGAGACCGAATGCGGCACTCTGCCATGGACTCGCGGATTGCGTCTCGGTCAGCAGGAGCAGCAAGCAGGCGATCGCGATCCCGAACAGGCCAGCGCCGAAATAATCGATCGGGCGGGCTTTGTGCTCGAGATCCTCCTTGAGGCACATCAGGAATCCAAGGGCTGCGACAATACCGATCGGAATGTTGATCCAGAAGATCCACGACCAGGACAGATGACCGACGATGAGACCGCCCGCCAAGGGACCGACGATGGCCGAAAAGCCCCAGACGCTCGACAGGAAGCCCTGAATCTTCGCCCGTTCTTCGGGCGTGTAGAGATCCCCGACGACCGTCATTGTGACCGGCTGGATCGAGCCCGCGCCGAGTCCCTGGATCAACCTGAAGACGATCAGAGACGGCATCGACCAAGCCCAGCCGCACAGGGCCGAGCCGATTAGGAACACCGCAATCCCGCCGATCAGGACGGGCCTGCGCCCATAGAGGTCGGCGAGTTTGCCGAAGATGACGATGGTCGTGGTCTGGGTGAGCAGAAACGCCGAGAAGACCCAGCTGTAGAGGGCGAACCCGCCAAGCTGCCCGACGATCTCCGGCATGGCTGTCGCCACGATCGTGGCCTCGATGGCCACCATGAACATGGCCAGCATGACGCAGGCGAGAACGAACGGTCGGCGGGTGTTGCGGAGTGGGTGCACGGGAGAGAACTCCAGACGATTCGGTGCGTTCGTGAGTCGGCGTGATAGCAATGTTGCCAAGATACCGACAGGGGATTGCGGCGGACATCAGGGTCGATCGATTGCCCGCATGGCGGCGGTCATGCGCCTGCGTCTTGGGTCGCCTGTCCAACGCGTCGTGTGAACAAAGGAACGTCTCACGCACTTGCGCGGACCTTCGGTTTGCACAGGCAGCAGCTCTGATCCTTGGCCGCGACTTAGGCTCCGGCGTACGGGGCCCGGGCGCCCTCGGTGTCCGGCACGTGTTCCGCATGGAACGCCTCTGCATATCGGGAATTGCCTTGGGAGGCGGCGTTGAAGCTGCCCTGAGAGGAGTTTGCCCAATGCCCGACCGCAAGCAGGATGGTCAACAGCCCGAGGCTTTGCGCTCCCTGAAATCCGCCACGAAAGCAGGAAGTCAGAAACCGCGGAACCAAGGTCTCGAAGCCCGCGGCGACACCGCGCCGATTCCGGCCCCTCTGGAGCAGGAGCAGGATGCTGCCGCGAAAGTGCTCCGGGAGGGCGTCAAGAAGAACCCGCAGGGTATGGAGAAGGCCGCACGGAAGGCTCCTGAGCGATAGTCTTCCCGAGATCTTCCTCAGGAGCGACAGGGAGAGCAGAGGACCTCCATCGAGGTCAAGCAGAGGGCGTTGCAGGCCGGGCTCGTCTTCGAGGGCGGGCAAGCTGCGCCTTAGTCCGGTACGATCCAGAGGTCAGTTCATCGCTGGCATACGGGCGTTCGGGCAGACCTTCAGGTCACCCCAGTCGAGGAAGACCAACGTCGTTTGTCAACTCCAGATCGCCTCCCCATCGACGGATTGAATCTCCGGCATGCATCGCGCCTGAACGTGGGAGTATCGTTCCTCACGATTAAGCCGCAGGAGCCATAGCGTCCAAGATGCACAATACTCCGAGCAGCCTGGTTTCGGATATAGGGTTACAAAAAATGCTGAACCTGAAGCCCAGGATTTGTGTTCTGCGATAGTCCTCTTCCCAATTCAGTCAAAAAAGTATCAGCGCCGCGTGCGAAACGTGCTGGTACTCGCCAGCAGCGACGTTTACCGTAATGCCCAGTGAGAGCCGGAGTTCAATCGGCCGCCTGGGAGCGAGGGTCGTTGCGGGTACCCGCACGCGCCCCGGAGGAAACGGACATGGAGCCGGATCTCGAAGTTGTGCAGATAAGACCTGGCGAGTCTTTTGCTGCTTGGTCGCATGGCTATCCCTACCGGACTGTGCGCTGGCACTTTCATCCCGAATACGAGCTTCATCTGGTCGTCGCTACTTCGGGCCGCTATTTCGTCGGCGATTTCATAGGCGAGTTCAGGCCCGGCAACCTTGTCCTGACCGGACCGAATCTTCCGCACAACTGGATCAGCGATGTCCTGAACGGCACAAGCATACCGCTGCGCTGCCGCATCATTCAGTTTGGTGAGCAGTTCATCAGCGGGGCCATGAAGGTCTTTCCGGAACTCGCCGTGCTTGAGCCCGTACTTGAAGCTTCGCGGCGTGGAGTATTGTTCAGCGAGGAGACCAGCCGCCAGCTGGCGCCACACATGCAAGAGTTGATGGATGCCCAGGGGGTGCGCCGGATCGAGCTGTTCATGTTGATTGCCGGCCTGCTGAGCCGCGCACAGGGATCCCGTCTGCTCGCGAGCGCCAGCTACCTGCCCGATCCTTCCGGCTATATGTCGGCGGGGATAAACAAGGCGCTCGCCTACATCCGCGAAAATCTGACAAGCCCCTTCAACGAAATAGACCTCGCCGCAATCGCAGGACAATCAGCCAGCGCCTTCTCGCGCGCCTTCCGTCAGCATACGGGCATGTCACTGGTGCAGTATGTGAAGCGTCTGCGCATCAATCTCGCCTGCCAGATCCTGATGAGCGACGAGCAGGCATCGATCACCAGCATCTGTTACGAAGTCGGCTACAACAACCTATCCAATTTCAACAGGCAGTTCCTGGCCGAGAAGGGCATGACGCCCTCCCGGTTCAGACGCCTCCTGCTCGATAACATCAGCACGGCCAAGGCCGTTCAAGGAGGGTCCAAGAGAGAGCAGATCGACCATCAACACAGCGGCCTTCGCGCGCGGACGCGCGTGCGAGAAGAGACGTCCCGTTCGGAATCGGCCGGTGCGATAGCAATTTAGGAATGGCCATAAAACGGCCAGACCATCTTGCCGGAAGCCATGCCCGAGCTAACTCAAAGACGACAAGTATAAAATCATATCAGAGGGAGAGAAGCGAATGCCAAATGTTTCCTGGAAGTTCACCGGCTTGGCGGCACTTACCTTGGCCTTGCTCGCCGGCACGAGCGGCGTCATGGCCCAGAATGCGAAGGTTTCCAATGCCACGGTCGCATTCCTCATGCCCGATCAGGCCTCTACCCGCTATGAGGAGCACGATTATCCCGGCTTCAAGGCCGAGATGGAAAAGCTTTGCCCGACCTGCAAGGTGATTTACCAGAACGCAGATGCCAACGTGGCGCGCCAGCAGCAGCAATTCAACTCCGCGATCTCGCAGGGCGCGAAGGTCATCGTGATGGATCCGGTCGACTCGACCGCCGCAGCCTCGTTGGTCAAGCAGGCGCAGGGCCAAGGTATCAAGGTGATTGCGTATGACCGGCCCGTGCCCGATGCCAAGGCTGACTTCTATGTCTCCTTCGACAATGAAGCCATCGGCAAGGCGATCGCGGATTCCCTGGTGCAGCACCTGAAGACCTCCAATGTCACCGCCGGCAGTGGCACGGGGGTCCTGCAGATCAATGGCTCGCCGACTGATGCGGCCGCTGGCCTGATCAAGAAGGGTATCCATGCCGGGCTCGACAGCAGTGGCTATCCAATCCTGGCAGAATACGACACGCCAGATTGGGCGCCGCCAAAGGCGCAGCAATGGGCAAGCGGCCAGATCACTCGCTTCGGCAAGAACATCTTGGGTGTCGTGGCGGCCAATGACGGCACCGCCGGCGGCGCGATTGCCGCCTTCAAGGCCGCAGGCGTCAACCCGGTCCCGCCGGTCACAGGCAATGACGCGACAATTGCAGCGCTGCAACTCATCATCGCGGGCGACCAGTACAACACGATCTCCAAGCCGAGCGAGATCGTGGCTGCGGCCGCAGCCAATGTGGCCGTCCAGCTCCTGGCTGGGGAAACGCCGAAAGCCGATACGACTCTCTTCAACACGCCGTCGAAGCTGTTCGTTCCGGCGGTGATCACCTCCCAGAACCTGAAGGCCGAGATCATCGACAAGAAGATTGCTTCCGCCGAGCAGCTCTGCAGCGGCCGCTATTCCGAAGGCTGCAAGAAGTTGGGAATTACCAACTGATGTGCAAGACTCCGTCCGGCCGCCTGATGGTGGCCGGACATTCTGGCAGTGTCGGAAGGATACCACCGAGGCAGGCCACATGACGGACATTACCGAAGTGCACAGCGACGGCCGCGAGCGAGTGCTCAGCCTCCGCGGCATATCAAAACATTTCGGCGCTGTATCCGCCTTGACCGACATCGATCTGGACGTTCATGCCGGCGAAGTCGTTGCGCTGGTCGGCGATAATGGTGCCGGCAAGTCCACGTTGGTCAAGATCCTAGCGGGGGTGCATCAGCCGAGTGCGGGATCAATTACATTTCGCGGCCAACCCGTGACCCTCGATGATCCCAGCACCGCGCTCAACCTCGGCATTGCGACAGTGTTCCAAGATCTCGCTCTATGCGAGAACCTCGATGTGGTCGCCAACATCTTTCTTGGCAGGGAGCTCAATCCTCTTCGACTTGACGAAGTGTCGATGGAGGTGAAGGCCTGGACCCTGCTTAACGAGCTGTCCGCGCGTATTCCAAGCGTACGCGAGCCGGTTGCCTCTCTCTCCGGAGGCCAACGCCAGACTGTCGCCATCGCGCGCTCTCTGCTGCTCGAGCCAAAACTCATTCTCCTGGACGAACCGACGGCTGCCCTGGGCGTCGCCCAGACGGCCGAGGTGCTGGACCTGATCGAGCGTGTGCGCGACCGCGGACTCGGCGTGATCATGATCAGCCACAACATGGAAGACGTGCGCGCGGTTGCCGACCGCATTGTCGTGCTCAGGCTCGGCCGTAACAACGGTGTATTCTCTCCAGACGCATCCAATCAGGAGTTGGTCAGCGCCATCACCGGGGCTGCCAATAATTCCGTTTCCCGCCGTGCCATTCGGCGTCAGGCCCACATCGGGCAAACCCAGGAACAGACGGCGCAATTGCCGGAGGCGCGCCAATGACCAAGAGCGTGGATCAGGATACACCGGCTGGACCGATGCTCGACCGCAGAGATGAACGCGTCAAGCATGCCGAAGGGATCGGCGATTCGATCCGTGCCTTCCTGGACCGAATACGGTCCGGCGATCTCGGCTCGCTTCCCGTCGTGGTTGGCCTGGCGATCATCTGGACGGTGTTCCAGAGCCTTAATCCGGTCTTCCTCGCACCGAACAACCTCGTCAATCTGCTGTTCGACTGCTCGACGGTCGGAGTGATCGCCTTGGGCATCGTCTGCATCCTGATGGTTGGCGAGATCGACTTGTCGGTCGGATCGGTCAGCGGGCTCGCGTCGGCGCTGGTGGGCGTGCTGTGGGTGAACCAGGGCTGGCCGGTCGCGGCCGCAATCATCGCCGCACTGGCGTCCGGGGCATTGATCGGTGCGATCTACGCATTCCTGTTCAACCGCTTCAGCATGCCGAGCTTCGTGTCGACGCTGGCCGGCCTTCTGTCCGTGCTCGGTCTGCAGCTCTACCTTCTCGGCTCCACCGGATCGATCAATCTTCCCTACGAATCGCCTCTGGTCAATTTCGGCCAGTTGCTCGTCATGCCCGATGTGGTCTCCTACATCCTCGCCGCGCTCCCCGGCATCGTGCTCTTGGGGCTCGAATACAGGACCGCCGCTCGCCGACGTGCGGCCGGCCTGTCCTCGCATCCTCTCGGCAGACTACTCGTGCGCGCCGTAGTCCTAACCGTCATTCTGGAATTCATTGTCTATTACCTAAATCTCGACCGCGGCATTCCCTGGATGTTCGGTCTCTTCGTCGCGCTTGTGGTGGCGATGGAATATGCGCTGACGCGAACCAAGTGGGGCCGCTCGATGACCGCCGTGGGAGGCAACCGCGAGGCCGCGCGCCGGTCGGGTATCAATGTTCGCTACATCTATACGACTGCGTTTATGCTCTGTTCGACATTGGCTGCCACTGGCGGAATCCTGTCTGCGGCGCGCTTGGCTTCTGCCAGCCAGCAGGCGGGAACCGGTGACGTTAATCTCAACGCCATTGCGGCGGCGGTCATCGGAGGAACGAGCCTCTTTGGCGGGCGCGGCAGCGCCTATTCGGCCCTGCTCGGCATCATCGTTATCCAATCGATCGCCAGTGGCCTGACGCTGCTCGATCTTTCGTCGTCGCTTCGGTACATGATCACCGGCGCCGTGCTCGCCATCGCTGTCATCGTCGACTCGCTGGCCCGTCGCTCGCGTGCTTCCCATGGCCGTGCCTGAACCAGTCGAAAAAAGAGGAAGAAGCCATGGGCGAGAAGCTATCCGGAAAAGTCGCCGCGATCACCGGGGCAGCCTCTGGCATCGGCCTCGAATGTTCCCGAATTTTGCTCTCCGAGGGTGCGCGGGTCGTTCTTGTGGATCGCGACGAGGAGGCCCTGAAAACCGTCTGCGCTGATCTTGGTTCTCAGGCGATTCCCTTGCGGGTGGACGTGACCGATCCGGAGAGCGTTGCCCGCATGATGCCGCAGATCCTGGAGCAGGCCGGGCAGCTGGATATCTTCCACGCGAATGCTGGTTCCTATATCGGCGGCGAGATCCTGGAAGGTGATCCCGATGCCTGGGACCGCATGCTGAATCTTAATATCAATGCCGTCTTCCGATCCGTCCACGCCGTTCTGCCGCATATGGTCGAGCGCAGGACGGGCGACATCATCGTCACCAGTTCGATCGCCGGTCTCGTTCCCGTCGTCTGGGAGCCGATCTACACGGCTTCGAAGCATGCCGTGCAGGCCTTCGTGCATACGGTACGGCGGCAGGTCGCGAAACATGGGCTGCGCGTCGGCGCTGTGGCGCCGGGCCCGGTGGTCACGGCCCTGATCAAAGACTGGCCGAAGGAGAAGCTCGACGCAGAACTGGCGGCGGGTGGCCTCATGCAGCCTATAGAAGTCGCAGAAGCCGTCCTGTTCATGCTGACGAGACCGCGGAACGTCACCATTCGGGACCTCGTAATCCTGCCGCAAAGCAACGATCTGTAAGGACGGTCGGTCGCGCCGATACCCTCTGGATTCATCTGGATATCAAGACAGCCATGGTAAACCACTTTCTCGGCATCGACGTTGGCACCGGCAGCGCGCGCGCGGGTGTCTTCGACGAGCGTGGAGCGTTGCTGGCCTCGGCCAAGGCCGATATCGCGCTATGGCACGAGGCCGGCGGTATTGTCGAGCAGTCGAGCAATGACATCTGGCGTGCCGTCTGCACGTGCGTGCGGGAAGTCGTGCGTCAGGCTGGCATTTCTCGCGAGTCCATTGCGGGTATTGGCTTCGATGCGACCTGCTCTCTCGTGGTCCTGGGGCATGGTGGCCAGCCTCTGCCCGTCGGTCCATCCGGCGACCCCGAACGCAACATCATCGTCTGGATGGACCATCGTGCGACGGAGCAGGCTCGCCGGATCAACAGCACGGGCGAAGCGGTCCTGAACTACGTCGGCGGCACCATCTCGCCCGAAATGGAGACACCCAAGCTGCTGTGGCTTGCCGAGAACATGCCCGAGACTTTCACGGCGGCATGGCAGTTCATGGATCTGGCCGACTTCCTGACTTGGAAAGCTACGGAAAGCCTGGCGCGCTCCGTCTGCACGGTAACGTGCAAATGGACCTATCTTGCCCATGAGAAACGCTGGGATGCCAGCTACTTCAGAACAGTCGGACTCGGCATTCTGGCGGATGAGGGTTTCCGCCGCATCGGCACGGAGGTCGTGCCGGGCGGCACCCGGCTCGGAGGTCTAACGTCGCAGGCAGCAGCCGATTTCGGGCTGGCGCCTGGAACCCCAGTTGCGGCGGGCCTGATCGATGCGCATGCCGGCGGTGTGGGAACGGTCGGCGCACGTGGCGACGCCGGCAGCATTCTCACCCGCATGGCTTATGTCTTCGGCACCTCCGCCTGCACGATGTCAACCACAATGGAGCCCGCCTTCGTTCAGGGTGTTTGGGGTCCCTATCACTCGGCCATGCTGCCCGACCTCTGGCTCAACGAAGGCGGTCAATCGGCGGCAGGTGCCGCCATAGATCATCTGGTGCGGATGCACCCGGCCTCGGAACAGGCGGCGAAAATGGCCCAGGACAGTGGCGTCAGCCTCAGCCAGTGGCTGTCGCTAGAGGCTGAAAACCGCGGTGGCGCATCCGCAGCGCCCGATCTCATCGGCGGCTTATACGTGGTTCCCGAATTCCTCGGCAACCGTGCACCGTTCGCCGATCCCGATGCGCGCGGGGTCATCGCAGGGCTTGGCATGGAAACTGGACTGGACAGCCTCGTGGCGCTGTACCTGGCCGGCATTTGCGGGCTTGGTTATGGAGCCCGGCAGATCCTGCAGGCGCAGCACGAGAAGAACGTGGCGATCGACACGATCGTGGTCAGTGGCGGTGCGGGTCAGAGCCCGCTTGTGCGACAGCTTCTTGCCGATACCACGAGAAAGATCGTTGCCGCCCCGACCTCTCCAGAGCCCGTGCTCCTTGGTTCCGCCATCCTCGGCGCTGTCGCATCTGGCCGGTATTCAGATATCGCACAGGCGATGTCGTCGATGTCGACGATGGGGGAGATCTACCGGCCGGATCCAGCATCGGCCGAATGGCACGAGAAGCGTTTCAAGGCCTTTGAGATGCTTCAGCAGGTGGCAAGGTCGATCCGGTCCGTCCGCTAAGGGCCCCCACCTCACGGTTTTGTCTTGCGGCGTGCCTGGAAATCCCGTGTCAGGGTCCAACGTACGCTGACTTCGCGACAGTTGCGCCACGTGAAAGCGGACAGCGATTGGCAGTCGTGATCTGCCCGTTGCAGATTTGATCCCCTCGATCAGCTACTCCACCCGCACCAGCACGCTGTCCGTCGCCCCTCTGGCGTCGATCACCGAGAGCCGCACGAAGCCCGCTCCTTCCGGCCGCCAGGAGGATTCTCGCCGGAGGCTTTTCGTTTCCATCGGCGCTCCATCCACCATCCAGGTCAGAGGCGGCACACCGCCGGAAGCTTTGAGGACGAGGCTCCCCCTCTCATCGGAAGGATGGCTGAAGCCGAGGTCGACGCGGGAGCCGTCGAGGGGAAAGGCGATCCGAAGAGGGGCCTGCACAGTCGAGGCGATGGTTTTCGGCACGTCCTGCCGCACATGGCGCAAGGGCGGCGGCAGAGTGGCCGTGGTCGCCTGGAGAGCGAAAGGTGGTGTAACCAGGGCCTCCGGCTCCATTCCCAGGCGGCCATAGGCATCGAACAGGATGGGTGCGGCCACGAGACGCCCGACGAGGCCCGGCACCGCCGTGCCGTCGGGCCGCCCGACCCAAACGCCGATGGTGACGTGCCGGTCGTATCCCACGGCCCAGGCGTCGCGATAGCCGTAGGACGTGCCGGTCTTGAAGGCGATGCGCCCGGCGAGCGCATTATCCGGCGGCGGAGCCCCGCGCAGGATGTCAAATACATACCAAGCGGCTACGGGATCCGCGATGCGCCCCGTGTTCTCGCGCGCGTTGGCCTCGTTCACCCGGCGCCGGAGAGCCGGCGTGTCCCCTCCCCGCGCGAGACCCGCATAGAGCCTTGTCATATCAGTGAGTGTGATGCCGAGCCCGCCGAGACCGATGGCGAGGCCCGGCGCCGCCTCCCTCGGCAGGGCGAAGGCCACATCGGTCTGACGCAGACGTGCAAGCAGACGAGCCGGACCGAGTTCGTTCAGCAGTTCCACAGCCGGCACATTGAGGGAGAGTTGCAGTGCCCGGCGCGCCGTCACCGTGCCCTGGAAGGCGAGATCGAAATTCTCCGGCTGATAGAGACCATAACGCGACGGCCTGTCGTCGAGGAGCGTCTCGGGATGGGCCAGTCCGTTCTCGAAGGCGAGCGCATAGATGAACGGCTTCAGAGCCGATCCCGGCGAGCGCAGGGCGAGCGTCATGTCGATGGCGCCCGCGCGCTCGCGATTCATGTAGTCGGCGCTGCCCACCTGGGCACGGACCTCGCCCGTTACGTTGTCGATCGCCAGGATGGCGAGCGACAGTTTCGGATCGAGCCGTTCGATGCGCTCCCGCGCCAGCCGCTCGAGGCTCGCCTGCAGGCCCGCATCGATGGCGAGCCGATGCACAGTCTCGAAGGGCCGCTCGGCAACAGCTTCTTCCGCCGCATGGGCCGCGAGCATGGGAAACAGGCGGCGTGCGTGGGGCACAGGCTCCGCCTTCGCGGCTTCGGCCTCGGCCGCCACGATGACCCCGCGCTCCCGTGCCCGATCGAGCACGCGGTTGCGGGCCTTGCGCGCGGCATCCGTGAAGCGGTCGGGGCGGCGCAATTCGGGCGATTGCGGCAAGGCGACGAGAAGGGCCGCCTCAGCGAAGGACAGGCGCTTCGGCTCGCGCCCGAAATAGGCGAGGCTCGCCGCCCGCGCGCCTTCGAGATTGCCGCCATAGGGCGCGAGCGTCAGGTAGAGCCGCAGGATCTCGTCCTTGGAGAAGCGGCGCTCCAACTGCACGGCGCGCGCCATCTGGCGCAGTTTTGCCGGCAGGGTCCGCTCGTCGCGCGGCTCCAGAAGGCGCGCCACTTGCATGGTCAGCGTCGAGCCCCCGGACACGACCTTCCCGTTCAAGACGAATTGCAGGGCGGCGCGAAGGATCGCTATCGGATCGACGCCGGCATGCTGCTCGAAGCGCGCATCCTCATAGGCCTTGAGCATGGCGAGATAGCGCGGATCCACATCGTCCGGCTCGATAGGAAGCCGCCAGCGGCCCTCCTTCGTGACGAAAGGTCGCAGAAGCCGACCGCCGCGGTCGAGAACCACCGTGGAGCGGTTGTCGGTCGCCGACATATCGAGCGGCCCGAGGCTCCTGGCATAAAGCCAACTTGCCAGGGTCGGAACCAGACAGGCGATCATTGCAGCCAGGACGAAGCCCCGCGCATGCACACTCAGCCTGCCGCCCTTCTCCGTCATGGCCTGACCTGCACCACCTCGACCACGCCGAATTCCGTGCGCCCGAAGCGTTCGGGCCGGTACATGTCCTCGACCTGTGCGGAGGGGTGCACGTAGCGACCGGGCGAGACGGCGCGAACCATGTATGCGACCGTGAAGAAGGCGGACTGGCCCGCCTCCCGGTCGAAAGCCGCCACGAAGCGATCATCCCGGTATTCGACATGCGCTGGCTCCACGTCTCGCTTGAGCCAGGAGAGATTGGCCACCGTGTTGCTGTCCACGAGGTTCGGATTGTCGATCTCGAAGCCTGCAGGCAGGTGATCCACAAGCAGCACGCGGGCCTGCTTCGTTTCCAGCTCCGTCACCTTCAGCACGACAACGAGACGCTCGTTCTGCGGCACGGAGGACAGCTGCACTTGGGTGCCGTCGAGCCGGTAATAGGCCCGCTCCACCGCATAGCCGTTGGACATGGCGGGTTCCGGCTCGACAGGGTTGCCGGTAACGGTCACGACCGCTTGGACGGGCGCGCGCCCGGCATTGGCAAGCGTGATGGAACTGCTCGCCAGCCTGGCATCCTTATAGGTGCGGTAGAGCGCACCCTTCTGCTCCGCGCCGTCCACCTTCAGCACCATCGCCTCCGCCTCGCGGGCGACGGCTTGGGCGGCAAGCACAAGCCAGGCCTCCTCCTGCGTGCTGGTGCGGCGGTTGCCGCGCTCCTCGTCGATGACCTGCGATGCGACAGGCAGAACGGCGGGCGTGCTGTCCGTTTCGGAAGCCAGTGCCAGCAGGCCTGCTCCGTCGCGCAGACGCGAGCCGTAATCGGCCCGGTAGAGACCTGTGTCGCGCCCACCGCGCAGCTGTTCCACGGCCGATGCGAAGGCCTTCTGCGCCCGAGCCCGGTCGCCGAGCAGCGCCAGCGCCGCAGCGACCTGGCCGCGCGAGAGCGGCGTATCGAAGTCGGACAGCTTCGTATCGGCCAGATAGCGCAGGTCGCCCATGACGGGCCGCCCGTTGCGAGCCAGCACATAAGCCGCATAGGCGAGGCTCTTGGCGTTGCCCTCCACCTGCGTGGTGTTGGCGACGAAATTCCGCAACCGGTCGAGCGCGAGATTGAACACCGTCTGTGGCACCGTGAATCCGCGCTCGCGCGCTCGTGTGAGGAAGTCCGTCGTATAGGCATCGAGCCAGAGATCGTCGCCGCCGACGGACCAGAGGCCGAAGGAGCCGTTCGAGTCCTGGCGCGCGAGCACGCGCTCAATCGCTCCGCGGACGCGCTCATCCACCGTCCCATCGAGGGATAGTTGCGCCTCTTCCGCCAAGCGGTTGACGTAAAGCAGCGGCAGCGCACGGCTCACGACCTGCTCCGTGCAGCCGTAGGGATAGCGGTCGAGGGCCTGCAGAAGGCCCGGCACGTCGAGACTGGCCAGAGGCGAGACCGAGACGGAGACAGAGCCGGTTCCGGCGAGGATATCCGCCGTCAGGTCCCTCGAGATCGTCAGCGACGCGCCCGGATCGATAGGCCGCACCGTGCGGCGCGCGAGCGACCCTGTGCCCGGCTGGATCGCGATCGCGAAGCTCTGCGACAGCGGCTCGATGTCCGGGCCGTTCAGGGTCACGTCGATCACGGCCGTGCCTTGCCCGCCCGCCGTCACCGGAATGGCGACGCCGCCCTTCGCCTTCGCGGCGAGCGTCACGGTCGAGCGCAGCGCGTCGGCTGCGACCGCAATCGGGCCATGGATGTCGAGATCCATCGTATAATCGCCGGCCGCCCCCTCTATGTTGTCGATCTGCATGAAGACACGCGAGCGATCTCCCACGGAGAGGAAGCGTGGCAGGGTTCCCGCGAGCACCACCGGATCGCGGATGATCACATCGGCGCTGGCGCTGCCGACGCGATCCTTCGTCCAGGCGACGGCCATCACCCGTGCCGTGCCGTTAAAGACCGGAATGTCGAAGCTCACATTCGCCGTTCCGTCCGCCTCCACGGTCACGACGCCGGAGAAGCGGGCCAGCGGCTCCTGCGTCGGCGGAATACCGTCGAGCGCCTTGGGCTCCATGTCGCCGCCGGATCGGATCGCGCCGCGTGTGCCCTGCATGCCGTCGATGAGATAACCGTAGAGGTCGCGGATCTCGGACGAGAGCTGCTTCTGCCCGAAGAAGTAGGCCATCGGGTTCGGCGCCTCGTAGCGCGTGAGGTTGAGGATACCCACATCCACCGCCGCCACGGTCATGCGCGCCTCCTCGCCCGGCTTCAGCCCCTCCACCTTGATCGGCAGAGACAGGCTTCCGCGCGGCCTGATCCGGTCGGGCGCGTTGAGGTTCACGTTCAGCGTGCGGCCATCGCGGTCGATCTCGAACCAGGCGGTGCCGAGCGCGCGGCCCGGCATGCGCCGCGCGGCCTGATCGAGCGGCCGGTGGGCCATCGCCACCACGTAAGCGCCCGGCCCCCATTCCGCCCGTACCGGCAGGCTGACATCGGTCCCGGATGCCGCCACATCCACTACGCGGATGTCCTGCACCCGGTCGCTGACCACAGCCAGCGTCGCCTTGCCGTTGAAGCGGGGCTTCAGGCGCAGCTGCATGGTCTCGCCGGCGCGGTAGCTCGCCTTGTCGAGGGTCATGTCGAGAAGGTCGGGCGTGTCCGCCGTCTGATCCCCCGCCCAGCCCACCGTGAAGGAAAGGCTCGTCTGCGCCGTCTCGCCGAGATCGGCGGCGCTGACGTCGAGCCGGTAACTGCCCCAATCCACCGGGGCCGAGATGCGGGCCGGCGCGTTGGCGCTGACATCGAGACGTCCGTCGGCGACGCGGCGCACGCTCTTGACCGGCTCGTAAGTCCAGCGGCCGTCCGCATTGTACCATTGGTAGCGTCGCTCGATCCGGGAAAGCTGCCAGACCACGTTGCGGCCGGCGAGGCGCTGTCCATCCGGACTAGCGAGCACCACGTCGAAGGTGGCGTTCGCCCCCTCGCTCAACTGCCCGAAGGCCTTGCGCACGGCGACGACCGGTCCGTTCGGCAGGATCGGCAGCGTCACGCTGCGCTCCACCGCCCGTCCGCCCGTCTCGGCAACCCGCAAGATGATGCGCGCCTCCGTCGGCCGCGGCGCCGCCACGTCCTGCACGGGGATCTGCAGGGAGGCTTTTCCCTGCGCGTCGGTGGTCGCAGTCTGCTCGATCTCGGCGGTGGAGGCCTCGACGGACTCGTCGTCGAGACCGATGGCATAACCGTCGAGCCCCTTGATGGCGCTGTTTGCCGCCGCCGCGACGGAGACCTCGCCTGTCACGGCAAGGTCGGAGCCCGGAGCACCGTAGAGATAGCGGGCAGACAGGTCGATCGGCGCAGCTTGGCCCGGGCGCAGGGCCTCGACCTTCGGGGTCAGATTCACCTCGAGCCGCTCGGGGACGTAATCCTCGACGAGGAAGCTCGCCTCGCCGATCGACGGACCTTTCGGATCCGTGTAGGCGGCAATGCGCCATGTGCCGCGCAAAGATCCCGGCAGGATCGGGATTGACGTCGCCCGCCCACCGAGGCCTTGGTCCTCCACCAGCGCACGGCGATACTCGACGCCGTCGGGGCGGCGGATCACGAGCGTCAGCGGAACACCCGGCACGGCGACACCCTTATGGTCGCGCACAAGCGCCGTGAGCGCCACGGTCTCGCCTGTACGGTAAACGCCGCGCTCCGTGTAAAGATAGGCGTCAACCGCTCCGGACACGGTGCGCCCCTTCACGCCGCGGTCGGTGAGGTCGAAGGCGGCTGAGCCGAGATCGAGGAAGCCGTAATCGGACCCGTCCGTCGCCACAGCGAGTCCGGGGGCCAGTCCGCCCTCCCCGCGCGCGAGACCCGGATCGAAGGTGGCCACGCCCAGCTTGTCGGTCTTCTTCGTCGCCAGGATCTCGTTGTTGCGCGCGACCAGCCTGACCTCCACGTCGGCCTTGGCCTCTGCGCTGGCGAGCGAGCGAACGAAGACCTGGACGCCGCTCTTGCCGGTGAAGACCGTGAGCCCGAGATCCGACACCACGAACCACTGCGTCGAGATCGGTTCGAAGCTGCCCGGATCGTCATTGTTCTCGGCCTTGCCGTTCTCGTGCGGTTTCGCGGTCATCACATAGATGCCGGGTTCTAGCTTGCCGACCGCCTCCATGACCGGAAAAGCCGTTGTCACGTCGCGGTTGAGATCGGATGCGGTGTGGAGGGTTCCGTTCCAGATCCTCACACCCTTCTCGCGAGCGATCTGGCTCGCGGCATAGGGCGTGAGCTGGCCCATGAAGTCTTCGGAGCGCACGGTGGGCAGGAGACTGCGGTCGCCGATGCGATAGACCTCCACCTCCACTTTCCCGGTGTTCACCGAGACGACCGGGATACCCTCCTGTCCCGTGCTCGGCAGCACGTAGTTACGGCCGGTGAAGCGGGCCTGGGGCGCGCGGTCGCGCACATAGACTTCGTAATCGACGGACTTGAGCAGGCTCTCGCCGACTGAGGAAGGCAGGCCCTGGCGCAGCACCAACGCATAACGCTCGCTGTGCCTGAGCCCATCCACGCAGAGCTGGGTTCCCTCCGCAGTCACGGCCGCGTTGGCATTGCCGGAGACCGCGACGTAGGGCGCGAGATCGACTTTCCCGAGGGCGAGCGGATCGGAAAACTGGAAGCACACCCGCGGTGATGCGGAATCCGAATCCACCTTGTAGTCGAGAACCCGGAAGCCGTGCTCCTCGCGCAGGTGCTCGTAGACGCTGCGCACATCGGGCACGTCTTGGATCTTCAGGCTGGCCGCATAGGCGTTAAGGGAGGGGCGCCAGCTCTCCTGCGCCGCGTAGGCCTGTCCCAGGAGGACCAGAGCGGCCGCCTCGTCGGTAGGCCGCGTGGCGCGCTGGTAGGCGGCATAGGCGGCCCCAAGTTGGCGCTCCCGCAGCTTGTAGCGCTCAGACCAGTTGTTGCCGGGATCGACGGCAAGGGCCGCGCGAGCGTAGGCGGCCCAGTTCGCCCAGTTGTTCGGCTCGAAAGCAACGGCGGCGCCGAAGAACGTCATCGCCTGGTTGGGGAGCCCCCTCGAGAGGGCCGCTTCGCCGTTGCGCCGCAGCGCCGCCGGAGACCGGTCGACCGTGAGCTGACTGCTTTCCGTTTTGAGCGCCTGCTCGAGGCGGACGGCGTCGCTCGCCAGGTCCTCGCGCACGAAACTCTTCGGCGTCTGTGCGTAGGCGGAGAGACTGGCGCTCAATCCGATCACGAGGCACGCTGCCCTCAGCCAATTGACGATCATCATGCCGTCTTCCTCTCCAGGCTTTGGATGCGGAGCTTAACACTGCGACATGAATCGGCAAGGCAAGGTGACGTGCGCTGTTGCACGTCTTGTCTGCTTTACATCGTCAAACCTTACGCTCTAGCTTTCTCTTGGGGTGGGGATCCCAAAGGGGCAGCCGGGAGGACGTGAATGATAGATCGAACTCGGCGTTGGAAGGCCTTCTTAGCGGGCGCAGGTCTAGCTGTGACCTTGATCATCGGATGGCCGCTGGGCTCATGGGCGCAGGCTCCGGTGTCACGGACCGCGCCTTCGGCACCCGTGCTGGACGCTGCGCGGGCCGCCTTCGAGAACCTGCCGGAGGCTGACCGCAAGGCGCTCCAGGACGCCCTGATCTGGGCGAGCGACTACAGCGGGGTTGCCGACGGCACCTTCGGCCGCCAAACCTTTGATGCCATCGTTTCCCTGCAGATGGCGACCAAGAAAGTGCCGAACGGAATCCTGAGCCCGTGGGATCGCACTGCCCTGCAGGACTTTACCAGGCAGGCCAAGGATACGGTCGGCTTCACCATTGTCGATGACCCCAGATCGGGAGTGCGGGTCGGCGTGCCGACGAAGTTCCTGCCGAAGCAGGACGCAAATTCGAATGGCGGCAGCCGGTGGCAGAGTTTGGATGGGAAAGTGACACTCGACACCCGTATCGCGCCGCCGGATACGACGCTGCAGATGCTCTACGATCGCAACGTCGCCATTCGAACAGCAGGCCGGGTCGTGACCTATAAGATCCTGCGTCCCGACTTCTTCGTCATTGCGGGCGAAACACCAACGGGCAAATTCTACTCGCGCTACGCCGGCGGCCCGGAAGGCATCCGCGCCTTTTCCATCGGCTATGACAAAACGCTGGCGCCGCAGGTCGACCGCTTCGTGGTCGCCATCGCCAACAGTTTCACGCCCTTCCCGACGACATCAGCCGCGCCGATGGCCACCGCGAGCGATCCTGCACCCACGCCGCAAGCTCCCCCTCCGGTGCCGGAGACCCATGGTGCGCGCCTGATCGGCACTGGCCTAGTCGTGGGTGCCCGTCAGATCATGACGACCTCCCCCGTGGAGACCTGCAAGGATGTGCGGGTACTCGGCCTCGAGCCCCGGCAGGTCAGAGGCAAGGGAGCCTATATCCTGGACTTTGCGGAGGACCTGAAGGCGAAGCCTGCCACTTTTATCCAAGGCGGCATGGCGGAAGGCTCGCCACTCCTGATCCTCGCCTTTGCCGATGAGGGCTCAGGTCCCGGCCTAACGGCTGTGTCAGGCCTCGCGGTGACCGCAACGACAGTCACCGCTCCATTGCAGTCCGGCGCAAGCGGGGCGCCCGTTTTCGACGACCAGCACAGGCTCGTGGGCCTGGTCGGCTCGGTTTCTGCCAATCAACGCAGGATTGCAGGCATGATTCCGGCGGCGAGCTATGGCATTGTTCCGGTCTCAGACCTCTCGAAGGCCTTTCCCGACCTGCACCAGAGCCATACAGAACCGGCGGCCCAGAGGACGAGCGCCGCCGATCTCGTCGTGTCTCTGAAGGGTACGCTGATGCCGGTCACCTGCGCACCATAGGGTGCCATCGTCATTCGTGTCACCGATCGCGCCCTGGCGCAGGGCAGACCATGCGGCTCTCTCGTCAGCAGGCGCCGGGATAAGTGCGCTCGCCTATCCGAAGCAGAGTGCCGGAACCTGCGCCACATGTGGCACCGGCCGTTTGTCAGAGTGTCGAGCCTTTGCGCGACTTCTCCTGCTGCACCAGTTCCTGCAGAAGCTGGTGGGCAAGGGTCTCGTGCGCCACTCGCGGGTTTATTTCGGCGGACTTCCTGCCGTAAGTTGTTGTGACGGTCAGCAGCTTTCGGTCAACTTGGTAGGTTCCCGAGTAGGTTCTTCCGTCAATCTTGATGTGGATGGCATGGCCTGACATGGGAAAAGACCTCCTCAATGAGAGCTCGCCCACTGCCTCGGCAGGAGAATACTTCCTCTTCTGACGGGAGGCCATACCCGATAAGGGGCACCAAGGGCCGGGGCTTGAAAGCTTGGCCAGAGCGCAGGTCTCATGCACAAGCGTCCGCGCTGGGTCGTCTCTTCACATTCTGGCCACTCAACGAACGCCAGCTCGAAAACGGCGAAGCGAACCAACCTCTCCGGCGCGGGAAGTGCCAAATTCGCGTCTGTTCCATGCCAAGGTTCCAGCCGCTCGAAGCCGGGAACCTTTTCAGCCTGCTTCCATCCAATCGGGACGCGCGGCCAAAATGAGGTCACGCGCAAACGGAGGATGCCATGAGGACTGCCGTCGCCACACTTGCCCTGGTCGCCGCCTTCAGCCTGCCGGCCCTGGCCGCCGATCAGGTCGAGAAAGCCCCGCCATCAGGCGCGTACAAGAAGGTGAGTGAACTCGTGAAGCTGCCCGACTTCCTGCCCGGACTTGGTCAGCTCTATGTCGATCCCAAGACCCTGCCGGCCGGCCCGTTCCTGGCCTATGATCATGAGGGCCGTCTCGTCAGCACGATCTACATGCTGCCCATCGAGGACCTCTCGAACAAGGACAAGCGCTTCGACGATCTCGCTGCCCCCGGCGGCAAGGTCGACCATGTGGACGTCTACTTCAACGCCGGCCATCCCGGTGTCGAGAAGCCGCATGCCCACGTCGTCCTGTGGCATGTGCCGAAGGCCGATGAGACACGGGTGGCGGCGAAGTGATGATCTCGCGCAGAGACGTTCTGCGGATCGGCGGGGGTGTCCTCGCCGGTCTGGCAGGAACCGGGCTCCCACTGGCCGGTGAGCCGGTCGAGGTTCGGATGCAGGGCAACTCTGATGGCTCGCATGTCTGGTTCGACCCGGTCGGGCTGCACATCCGGCCCGGTCAGACCGTGCGCTGGATCAATCTGGACCCCGGCAACTCCCATACGGCCACGGCCTATCATCCCAAGAACTTCGACCGGCCGCTACGCATGCCGGAAGGCGCCGAGCCCTGGAACTCGGACTACCTGCTGCCCAACGAGAGCTTTGCAGTCACGCTCACCGTCGAAGGCGTCTACGACTTCTTCTGCATCCCGCACGAGCATGCCGGCATGGTCGGGCGCATCGTTGTCGGTCACCCTGGCAGATCGCCGGCCGCCAGCGTGTCGGCGCAAGCAGGCGGCGACATTCCCGAAATCGCGCTGCGGGCCTTTCCGTCCATCGAGGAGATCATGGATCGGGGTGTGATCCAGCGTTTGTAAACACAGGCTTCATGCTGCGGGAACGTTCTTGGCTCTCGCTTCATCCAATCGTCACCGACCAGGATCGGAAGTCCATTCGCATCGCTTAAGCAAAGGCCCCGAGCGGGGTCCATGTGCTCGCCAGCTGATCCGTGCAATACGGTCGCACGCAAGCCCATCTGCAGCACGCTGATCTCCTTGCTCTCGAACCCCAAGCCGAGCGCCACACGTACGATCTTCCCAACCCGATCCATTCTCTCCACCTCCGGCAACTCACATTGCGAACGATCGGCCAATCGTCGCACGCTCTTGGAACCTTCTTGAATCCTGATCATCCGATGAATCGCGGCACGCGTAGAGTAAGCCGGGGCTTGCGCGAGCGCTTCATCGCGACCCCCAGGCACGATCGCGAAGACAGCTTGTAAGGGGCCTGCGTCCGCATCAGCCTTCGCGGCCGCGCGTCGGCCGGGTTGTCACTGGCGCAGGCTCCTGCCCGCATGCTGCAGGTCGCCACCCGCCGTGAAGGTTCCTTCGGCGGCAGGAGTCTGTCGGCCGCACTTCAGGCGCCGCAGGTCAGTGCCCGGCGTGGGGGCATCGGCTTTGACGGTGCGAAGGTTGCCGACAGGGTCCGTCCCGCCCAAGAGGCCCCGATCGAGCAGTCCGCGATCGAGCAGTCCGCGTGTGATCAGGGTCCGGGTTGCCGCACTGGGCGCCCCGAGGACCACGCCAACAACCCGCCGCCCGCCGCGGATCGCCGAGACGGCCACGTTGAAGCCGGAGGCGCAAACGTAGCCGGTCTTCGTCGCCTCGAGGCCGGCATAATCCTCGATCAGTTTGTTGGTGTTCTTCAGCAGTCGGCCGTTGACCGTGACGGCTGGCGTCCTGAACAGGTCGGTGTAGGCCGCATGAGAGTTCAGGACGACCAGCATGAGCACCGCCATGTCCCGGGCATTGGTCACTTGGCGGTCGTCGTGCAGGCCGCTGGCATTGACAAAGCGCGTCCCGCTCATCCCGAGGCGCCGGGCCTCCGCGTTCATGGCAGCGACGAACCCCGCCTCGCTGCCGCCAACGGCCTCGGCGATCGCCACTGCCACGTCGTTGGCACTCTTGACCATCATGACCCGAAGCGCATCTTCCAGGCGGAGCGTGGTGCCCTCCGGGACACCCAGCTTTGTGGGGGCCTGGGCCACGGCCCGTGCACTCAGGGCGATCGAGGTGTCCAGGGCGAGTTGGCCCAACTGAACCGCCATGAGCGCCAGATGTGCCGTCATCAGCTTGGTCAGCGAGGCCGGATGCCAGGAGCGGGTCGCCTCCTGGGCCGCCAGGATGTTTCCGGAGGACGCATCGACGAGCAGCAAGGGCGAGGCGCCGGCCGGAGTGGTCGTCAGGACAAGGCCAGCGGTCAGCAGGAGTGGGAGCGCCTTCATGGGCCGATGTTGACCGAACCGCAGCCGTGCGCAAGGGCGCAGATGGCGTGGTTTTCCGGATCCGATCGCGGTATGGTCCTGAAGCGTCTGTGATTACCTCGCAATCTCCAGACGAGCAGGATCCGGACTGGCAAACCTTTACGGCTGTCGCGCGCCGCCGCTCACTCCATCCGAGCGTTTGAGGCTTTCCGCACCTGAGCGTCTACAGCCAGGGTGGAGGCTCCTCGATCACCGCAAGCGCGGCCGTCAGTTCGTCGGCTTTCGGCACAAGGGGTGCCGGGTCGTCGACCTCCTGTGCGCTGCCCCCGAATGCCACAACCGCCGGGGATCTTGCACGATGCACAGCAGCAAAAGAGTTCCACACGGAACCGGAAAGCCAGGAGCCGCATTCCTTCATTCTTCGCGTTCTACAAAGGCTCTGCGACCATCAAATGCTCGCGGCTCCGGAACCAGCAGCCCTCTGCGCCCATGATATTGAGGACGAACGCCCCTCCCCTTGGGCTACTCTGGAGCCGCTCCCGAGTCCCAGCGTCCTGGATAACGCCTCGTTGTTTCTCAGGACCCTGTCCGATCCGGCGCGGGCGCCCGTTAGCGCAGAGCGGGTCGTTCTGGTCGTCGCTCACCCAGACGACGAGACAATCGGCCTTGGCGCTCAGCTTCCGAGACTGCGAGGGATTACTTTGGTTCATGTTACCGATGGAGCGCCACGTTCCGGTGATGATGTGGCCGCCCATGGCTTCTCCTCGTGGGAGGGCTACGCAGCGAAGCGACGGCGCGAACTTCATGCCGCCATGGATTGCGCTGAAGTGCCGGCCAAGGCCTTGGTGGCCCTTGATGTTCCGGACCAACAAGCCGCCTTCCAGCTTGCAGGGATCGCCCGGCGTCTCACACAGCTATGTGCCGAGTACGCGACTCTTCTTGTACTAACCCATGCCTTCGAAGGCGGGCACCCCGATCATGACGCCTGCGCCTTTGCCGTTCAGGCGGCCTGCGGCCTCATGCGACGTAAAGGGTTGCCGCCCCCATCTGTGATCGAGATGCCCTATTACACCATCGGAGAGACCGGCTGGCGCGTGCAGCAGTTCGGCGACATGGCCTCACCCGAGACTGTGATCCACCTCCGGCCGGATGAGCGGCGCCTGAAGCAAGCGATGCTTGATGCCTATGTGTCGCAGCAGGATGTGCTGTCCCTGTTCCCGCCCGGCGTGGAGCGGTTTCGTCTCTCGCCTGGATATGACTTCACCCGGCTGCCGAATGGCGGAGACTTGCTCTACGAATACCAACACTGGGGGCTGACAGGATCACAATGGCTGCAATGTACCCGCGCAGCCCTCCGGGAACTCGGGCTGAAAGGGGCGCCATGAGCCTCACGGTCCTGAGTATCGCCTATCCCATGGCTCGCGTGAGCCGGGATACACCGGGCGGCGCGGAGCAGATTCTCACCGCGCTCGATCGCGCCCTTGTGGCATGGGGACATCGCTCCCTTGTCATTGCGCGCGCCGACTCGGAGGTGACGGGCGAACTGATTGGCATTTCCGTTTCCGACGGCGAGTTGGATGCTGCCCGCCAGGTCGCGATGCATGTGAGACAACGGAGAGCTATCTGGGAGACTTTGGCCCGACATTCGGTCGACGTGATCCACATGCACGGGGTCGACTTCCATGCCTACCTGCCCCCTCCTGGCCCGCCGACCCTCGTCACACTTCATCTCCCACCCGAGTGGTATCCGCCGCAGGAGCTGACGCCTTCCCGTCCATACACCTGGCTCAGCCCCGTGTCGCTCAATCAGTACAGCCGATGTCCGAAGAGCCCTGCCCTCCTCGAGCCGCTGGAGAACGGCATCCCAGTCGAAGCCCTCAAGGCACGCCACGCCAAGCGAAATTTTGCATTATCGCTCGGGCGCATCTGCCCGGAAAAAGGTCAGCACTTGGCCATCGTGGCGGCCAAACAGGCTGGAATCCCACTCGTCATCGCGGGTGATGTCGCTCCGTATGAGAAGCACCGAACCTACTTCGAAAGGGAGATCGCGCCACGTCTCGATCACACCTGCCGCTTCATCGGCCCGGTCGGCTTCACGCGCAAGCGGCGTCTTCTGACTGCGGCACGATGCCTTCTCGTAACGAGCCTCGTGCCCGAGACGAGTTCCCTTGTTGCTCGTGAGGCCCTGGCCTGCGGCACCCCGGTCGTCGCCTTTGGCAAGGGCGCCTTGCCCGAGACGATCGATCATGGGCGGACAGGGTTCCTGGTCTATGACGCGGACGACATGGCCTCCGCCATCGGCCTCACCGGAACGATTGACCCAGCCGTCTGCCGGCAGGTGGCTTGTGAGCGTTTCTCGGAGGAAGCGATGACGATCCGGTACGTCCAGCTCTATCGGCGGCTTGTCGGCCAGTGCGGGCGGCCAGCAAGATGACCACGCTGCAGGCGCGGATCCTGCGAAGCGAGGATTCTCTGAACGGTATCGAGGATGCCTGGTGGGATCTCTGGCGCCGAACGCCAGCCGCGACACCGTTCCAGGCACCTGGATGGCTCCTGCCATGGTGGCGGGTCTTCCACCCCGGAGCACTGTGCACGATCGCCGTTCACGACCGTGAGCGGCTGGTCGCTCTTGCGCCGCTTTATTGCGAGCATGGGACACAAGGGCGCCGCCTCCTGCCGCTCGGCATCTCGCTCAGCGACTACCACGACGTGCTCGTTGATCCGGCCTGCTCGGAAGCTGCCGAACTGCTCCTTGGCACTGCTACGGACGCCATCGACTGGGATATCTGCAGTTTCGAGGAGCTTGCTCCTGGTGCGGCCGCGCTCGCGCTTTCCTCAGACATCAGGCTGCGGGATACGATCCAGCCCCAGAGCGCGTGCCCGGCCCTGCACCTTCCCGAGGCGCTCTCGCATCTGAGCGAGGTCGTGCCCGCCCGAAAGCTGCGCAAATGGCGCATGGCGCGCAATCGCGCGGCCCGTCGGAACGGCTACCGGATCGAGCGCGTCGCCCCTGCCGACGCTCAGATCTTTCTCGACGAACTCTTCCGTCTTCATGGCGCTCGCTGGGAAAGGCGCGGCGAGGCCGGCCTCCTCCGGGAGGACCGGGTTCGCCTCTTCCATCGGGCCACAGCCCCTGCGCTTCTTGCGGCAGGGCTTGCCCGTTTCGTTCTCATGCATCTCGAGGGGCAAGTTGTTGGCGCTTATTATGGCTTCTGTCACGGCCGTAAGGCTTTCGCCTATCTCGGTGGCTTCGATCCGGCTTTTGCCTTCGAGAGCCCCGGTACGGTGTTGATCGGCCATGCGATCGAGTCCGCGGTTGCGGAGGGCTGCCGGGAGTTCCATTTTCTGCGCGGCCAAGAGCCCTACAAGTATGAGTGGGGAGCCGTCGATCGCTGGTCGATGCGCCGCACCCTTGTGCGCGAGGTGGCTCATGTCTGATAACGCATATCTCGATGACATCCTTGTAGGCTGCGCAGCCGGAGCTGTTCCTGCGCCGATTGCGGCGATGCGCCTCCTCATGGAAGCCGAAAGCCCCCACATCGCACGGGCTGCTCTCGACCAGGCGCTTCAGAACAGCCGTGCAGAGGCAATTCCCCGCTTGCAGCAGGTCATCGATCTGATCTCAAGGCATCCAGACGCCTGGAGATTGGTACACGCGGTCATCGGATCTGTCAGGCATGCGGAGCCCGAAGGCGATCCTATTGCCCATTGGGCAGGCCTCTTCGACAGGATCATGCAAATGTCTCCCGAGGGCAGTGTCGCCCTCTATTCCTTGGGAAGCCCCGAACTCCTCGCGAGGGCGACGGGCGAGATCGTCGCAGTGCTCGATGGTTGGGGACTGCTCGGGAGGGAACGGAGCGTCCTTGATGTCGGCTGTGGCATCGGACGCCTTGAGATGGCTCTCGCACCCTATGTCGGCTCGGTCATTGGGACGGATATCTCGCCTGGAATGATCGCCGAGGCCCGGGCGCGCTGTGCCGGGCTGATGAACGTCTCCTTCATTCTTACGTCCGGTCGGGACCTTGCCGATATCGATGAGGAGAGCATCGATCTCATCACGATTGTCGATGCTTTCCCCTATATCCTGCTGTCGGGGGCAGATCTTGCCGCTCGGCACATGGCCGAGGCAACGCGGATCTTGCGGCCGGGTGGCGATCTCGTGATCCTCAACTGCTCCTATCGCGGTGACATCGCGCTCGATACGGCAGACTTGGCCCACCTTGGCTCTACGGTGGGTCTGCGCTTGGTGAGAGCGGGCGAACGCCTCTGCCGGTCCTGGGATGCCCCCGCCTTTCATCTTGTGAAAGATGAGGATTTTCGCGCGAGGTGAACAGGAGCCCTGTAGGGTCGAATGGTCACTCAGGCATCATGGGAGAAGCCGCATTTGGGCCTCGACCGTGACGAGGCCCGTTCCTTGCCCGTCTCGAGCAGTGATCGCCGCTGTGGTCTAGCCTATCGCAGATCTCAGCCCGCCGATCGACCACTTCATGGAACCTCGCCCTTCCCGTCCAGGGGCTCACCCTGGCACGATGTCTCTTCAAGGCGCGACCGCAGCCGCTGCCAAGATGGTTGCTGCGTAGGTGGAAAGGGCAACAAATGGCCCGAGTACGGTGGCTGCCACAAGGAGGCTTAGTGAGGTCTTGAGGGTACGCATTACGAGGCTCCCGTGTTCAGCCTCAACGGTGAACCCATAACGTTAACCAAAGGCTAACCTTGACAGTAAGCGCCCCGACTGAGCACGAGAACCAGCCAGCATCCTCCGTGCCGGACAAGACGCGAAGGCCTCTGCAAAAGAGAGCCGGGTCCTTGAAAGGCCCTTGCTGTGCCTGTCGGCAGGGTCACGGGCCCGCAGGGAAATGGCGGGAAGGAACCGGTTGCGACCCGGTACATTGGTAGTTCGGAGGCTGGGCCCCGCCTGTCCGGTCGGACCTTTGACGATCCGCTCGCCTCGTCCGGGCTACCGATGGCGCCAGTCGCCACCATGCCGGCTTAGCTCTTCGCCAGCGAGTTCGATCCCGCACGGCCTTGCAGGACATTGACCGATGACCAAGACCATCACCTCCCTCTTTCACAGCGAGCAGCACGCCACGACCGCGGCACACCACCTGGAGCGGACCGGTATCCCGCGAGATCGGGTCGACATCTGGTCCACTCCGCACAATCTCGCTGCTGTCCTGGAGGATGCAGGCGTAGCGGCAGCCGACGCGCATGCCTATGTCGAGGGTGTCCGGCGCGGCGGGTCCTTGGTGATCGTGAGGTGCGACGAGGCCGAGGTCGAGCGGGTGGTTGGCATCCTGGATCGCGAAGGCGTGCTGGACCTCGACGAGCAGCAGGCCGCCTGGCGCCGCGAGGGATGGCCCGGATACGAGGCTCTACCTTCCGGTGGGACGACCGCGGCGTCAGAGCGGGATGAGGCTGGCCCGGTTGCGAGCACGGAACCGCAAGGAGGCCTGCATCCGGCGGACCACGGTCGCGTTCGCATCCAATCCTTTGTGGTGGTGAAGCGCATCGGGCAGGAGTAGATGCCCCTACGTGAGAGGTGCGACGAAGTCGGGTGGGCGATCCGCAGCCTGGGGTGACGGTCTCCTGCGGTGGTTCCAGCAGGCCCACCTCCTCCGACGTCGACCAGGAGAACGGCGAGCATGAAGCCCGGTTGCGTCTCCTCCTCAGTCGCAGACCCTGACGCGCCGTTCGGTGACCTCGCCCCACGGGTTCATCCGGCGCCGGATGATCAGGCGGCAATCCTCGCCTCTCCACCAGGGTCGGACCGCCACGGGATACCCGGACCGGCGCCAGCCTGGTCCTGGCTGGCCATAGATCCGCTCTTCCTCGACATATCGCGGGCCACGCTCGATCCGCTCCTCGCGAAAGCGCTCGGTGACGACAGGCGGCGCCTCATAGATCTCTCTCCGGCTCTCGGTCTCGATCCCCTCGTAGGGAGCGACCCCATAATCCGCCGCCTGGGCTGAGGCGGCCAGGCACAGACCCGCCAGCACCCCCATGAGACCAACCCTGGCTGTTCGCATCCGTCTCTCCTTGCGGTCGGGTCCCCATCCGAGGCGACCGTGACCGACACAATGGTGGAGACGGTGTGACCTCCACCAGAATGGGTCCTTCAGCTGGGATTCATTTCTGCGAGGGTGGACCATCCATCGACGGCTCAGGTGTCGGATTGGATCTCGACGCGAGCCCGGATCCTGCCTTGGCGGGGAACTTTGCTGGAAGCTCGGCGTTATGTGGGCTCGACCTGAGGCGTCAGGCTTCGAGCCATAACGAAGAGCGGCTGTTCCATCAGCCCATCAAGAACCTGCAAAGGCAATCATGCACGCATCTCCTCAGACCACCCGGCCCGAGATATCGGGAGCCTTCACGATCATTCTCGAGCGCCTGTACGCCATGGCGCGGCAGATGGATCCTTCCCTAGGCGATCCTGCGGATTTGGAGGCGTCCCTCACGGCGTTGCCCACCGAGAACCGAAGTCAGGTCATACTCGTGCTCGAAAGCGTCGAGAGCCGGGCGGAAGCCCGAGCCGATGCGGAACTCGCCGAAGCCGCGCGGGCCGTGCGGAATGTAGCCCGCCGGATCTGGGCCGGGCAAGGACAGGATGAGCGGCGCTATGCCTAGAGCTGCTTCCGCTCCCGTGGAATCAGCTCTCTTCTTTGCTGCGCCGCATTTCGTTGACGGCGAACCGGATCCACTTCGCCGAAAAATGCTCTAGTTCAAGTTCTGCAAAGACGGCCCGATGCCGCACTTCCGCTCCGACGTGATGTTGGGGTGGACGACCGGTGCGATGATTTGCGGCCATGAACTTGGATGTCCGAAGGCGGCCGAGCGCGATGTCATGCGCACGGCCGAACTGACAGCGCCGGAAGGAAGAAAACGTTACCGCGTGGAAATCACCCAACGCTTGTATCGACCCTGCTTTCTTTTCAGCCCATATGGAGCGTTCATCGCCAACAGATGAGCGCTTCGGTGATACTCAGGTTGTGCGAGGGTAATCTTCGTCTGTCGATCCAATCCAACGACTTCGATCCTTCCAGACATCTTAGTTTTGCAACGTTCCGCGCATTTCTATCTGGCGACGAAGTGGTAAATAAGTGCGTGCCTCGACGTCTGCGCATCCACGCAGGGTGAGTTGGCCCAGATAAGGCTTGTCCAGGCAATAGCTTCCACTCTACGCGGTGCAGATGAATGTCGGATCGCGTCGCGACGATCTGATCGCGCGGGGATCTTGGATAGAGAATCTAGCCTAGAGGAAGAAGGTCGTGCCTGCGCTGAGGAACCGTACGCCGAGCAGGATAACGCGCCGAGCGGTCACGGTTTCTGTAGCTGGTATAAACCGGTTTCCGATCATGCCGATACACCCGATAGTGTCCGCGGCCGGTGTTTGCGCCGATGATGCCGCCGATCACTCCGCCGACAGCCGCTCCAACGGGGCCACCAACGACCGCGCCCGCCACCGCACCGGTTCCAACGCCAACTGCTGTGCGGTTCTGCGCCAAGGCAAAAGTTGGAAAAAGTGTGAGCGCCGATAGCGAAGCAACCGCGATAACAGTTTTTCGCATGCAATTGACCCCTTGTTTTGCTCGCCGGATCCAACACCAAGACAGGATGCATGGTTCCGGCAGATCGAGCGATCGATGAGAATGCTGGCGTGACCGAGGGCCGCCATGCGAGGTGACATCATGTTCACCACAGACTCCAAGCATCGGATCATCACATTCGATTGGATCGTGTCTCAGCGAACCAGAAGCAGCGGTCTACCAATGACTGGAGAGAAGCGTCCTGCCAATCTGACACAAAGCAGGCAAGTTCTGAAAGACCCGAAGCTCAGGCCTGGTGATATCTCATCACACACACGTGTGCTGGATTGCGCTGACGAGAATCTTCTTCGTTCGCGCCAGTTCACGTCGCTCCCAGAGCCTCCAGTCATGATTTTCCTGCACTCAGAAAAGGATTCGGAACAGACTGCACCCAGAAAGGCAGAGCTGCGCCATACAGTTGCCGCAATCCTTAAACGAATCTTACGCCAACTGGACCATACAAGAGGAACTCGAATGGGCAGGCTAGTTGCGACACTCGGGGCTTCGGTTGTTGCGCTCGGGACCTTGATGGGAAGCGTGCAGGCGAAAACCGTCTTCTACGAGATCAACGGCGAGCGGTATTCGTACGACACCAACAACCGCAAGCAGGCTGCAGCGGCCCGCAAGCAGATCGAGGCGGCGCAGGCTGTCGAGGCCGCTCGAGCGAAGGCCGCGGCGGAACGTGCGAGCAATCCGTTGGTAGCTGTTTTCGGATCGCAGACCCAAAGGGAGGCCACGGAGGCTCAGGCTCAACTCGAGAAGGTCCTCTCGGACCAGCAACAGGCTGCGGCAGCCAGCAAGGACCAACATTCTTCGCAGTTAACCACGGATGAGGGTGTTGCAAGGCCTGCCAAGGGCAATGCCGGCAAGGCGACGGAAACGACCCAGGACCAGCAGATCACCACCGTCGCGACCGTTGCAGCTCCATCAGCGACACCAAACCTCGGCGCCTCGGATGAGCCAGTTCGCACCGACGACGCCCAAAGGGCAGCCGTCAAGTCAATGTTCTTCGATGCCGAAACCGGGATCAAGACGATCATCAGGATGGATGGGTCGATGCAGGAGGAGTCGTTCGACCCCGGCATTCTCTCCAAACTTGATTCGGAGCAGCACTCTACAAATTCTGTCAGCAGTGCAGTGGGCACCGATCAGTTGTCCAAGACAGCGCCGGAGGACACGACCGGTTCCACCCGCTTTCGAGGAGCGACGCTCGAGCCGGGCTCGCGCTCTGAGGTCCGTGGCCGACCCCTGACCAACTGAGACATCGAGCACCAAGGGTCATCATCTGGATCACCTCCTGGTCGGTGCCCGCAGATATCGCTGGATGGCTACGGAGAATTCCGAAGCATCGCCCCGAAGACCCGCGGATCAGCGACGCCGACAAAGGAAGGGGTATTGTCATGTCGGGATGTCGCCCGCCGACATCGTTCGCATGTTCAATTCAGGCTTCGGTGCCCTCGCTGGTTCAACCGTCGACCCTTATCCCGATGACCTGCGCTCCGAAATCGACGCGCTTACCGCCCGGAGCTGTCCGCGCCTGAACAATCGCGCCTATCGCGCGGGTTTCGCCACGACCCAGGTGGCCTACGATGAGACCTTCCAGGACATGTTCGGCGGCTACTATTCGACCAAGAACCTCAACCCGACCGGAATCGTGCCGCTTGGGCCGGAGCTGGGATTCGCTCGCCTGATCGGTCCGGCCACTAAGGCAAAGCATGAATTCGACCGGCCGTTCGCAAGGAACCGGGCCAACCATCTCCCGGCCCAAAGAGTTGTCTCAAGGGGCAAGAGGACGGAACCCGATCTGGATCCGGAGAACCAAGGAGCATGCCATGACCACGTTCAAGGTTGGCTATCTTATCGGCAGCCTCGCCAAGGAATCCATCAACCGCAAACTCGCCAAGGCGCTGATCCGCCTGGCCCCGGAACACCTCACGTTCACCGAGATCCCGATCCGTGACCTGCCGCTCTACAGCTATGACTACGATGCCGACTTCCCGCCGGTGGCCCGCGCCTTCAAAGACGCCATTGCGGCTGCCGATGCGGTTCTGTTCGTCACCCCCGAATACAATCGCTCGATCCCTGGCGGGCTGAAGAACGCCATCGACTGGGCCAGCCGGCCCTACGGTCAGAATGCGTTCACGCGCAAGCCCTCGGCCGTGATCGGCACCTCGCCCGGCGCTATTGGCACCGCCATCGCCCAGCAGCAGCTGCGCAGCGTGCTCGGCTTCTGCAACTCGCCGCAGATGAACGCACCGGAAGCCTATATCCAGTTCAAGCCCGGCCTGATCACCGACGAGGGCGAGGTCACCAATGCGTCCACGGCCGAGTTCCTGAAGAACTACATGGCCGAGTTCCACCAGTTCATCGTCAGGGTCTACACCGCCCTGCCGCGGGACGCGTAAATTTCCCGGGTCCACAGGCTGATCCGGGTCGTGCTTGGACCTGACCTCTCCCGCCATCCGGATTGTCCGGATGCAGACTTCATGGGCGTTGACGCCCGTCCGAGGCAGGGTGGGATGATGGCGCGGTGCTGCAGCCGGGACCGCATGCGCCCTGACTGGAGCTGGGAAGAGGCTTCAGTCAGGGTGCTCTCGCACCAGGAGCTTGCATGGGCTCGCGTGCAGTGCCCACCAGCCTTTACGGTAATTTTCCGCTCAGGCAATCACGTTCAGTCGATCACATGGAGCCAGCCGTGGTCATCAGCCTGTGAGCCCTTCTGAATTCCCACGAGCGCCTCGCGGAGCCTCTGGGTCACAGGCCCGATCTCCCCGCCTGCAATGGAGAATTCACCTTTGGCATGGCGGACGGAGCCGATGGGAGCCACGACAGCGGCGGTGCCGCATGCGAAAGCCTCTTTGAGACGGCCGCTGGCCGCATCGCTCTGCCACTGATCGAAGGAATAGGCTTTCTCCTCGACCTGCATGCCGGCATCCCGCGCGAGCGTAATCAAGGACGAGCGGGTGATGCCGGGCAGGATCGTGCCGAGTGGCGGCGTCACGAGCGTACCGTTCTCCATCACGAAAAAGATGTTCATCCCGCCGAGCTCCTCGACCCACCGGTGTTCCGCGGCATCCAGGAACACGACTTGGTCACATCCCTTCTTTGCAGCCTCGGCCTGCGCGAGGAGGCTCGCCGCATAGTTTCCGCCGCATTTGGCGGCCCCAGTCCCGCCGGGAGCCGCCCGGCTGTAGGTGTCGGAAACCCAGAGCGTGATGGGCTTCGCACCGCCCTTGAAATAGGCCCCGACGGGGCTGGCGATGACACAGAAGGTATACCGGGTCGCGGGGCGCACGCCGAGAAAGGCTTCATCTGCGAACATGAAGGGGCGCAGGTAAAGGCTGCCTTCCCCGGAGGGAATCCAGGCACGGTCGGTGCGGACCAGCTGCTCGACCGCCTCGAGAAACAGCTCCTCGGGCATCACCGGCATCGCCAGTCGCTCGGCTGAACTCTGGAAACGGCGGGCATTCTCCTCGGGCCGGAACAGAACGACGGAGCCCTGCGCCGTCCGGTAGGCCTTCATGCCCTCGAAGATTTCCTGCGCATAGTGCAGGACGGCGCAGGCCGGATCGATCTGGAACGGCTTGCGCTCGCCGACCGTCGCATCGTGCCAGCCTCGCCCGTCCTCCCAGATCACCGTCACCATGTGATCGGTGAAAATCCTGCCAAACCCTGGATTTTCCAGAAGTCGTTCACGTTCGTCCCGCGCCATCGCGTTCGCACTGGGGATGATCTGAAATTTCCATTTTTGATCCACGATGCTTTCCTCTCGAACTCTCGTTCTTGGGCGCCATGCCCCTGGCACGGGAAGCTAATACGACTGCCCGTCAAAGGAAACGACAGATCAACCTGCGATTCTTGAAGGACCCGGCAGGACAATCGGGTATTCTTCGGCCCGCCGCTCCTTGAACCGTGCATAGAAAGCCCGTTTCGCTTTGTAGGGAACCGAAGTTCCGAGCCCCTGTTGGTCCGTTGCGACCCTACAGGGAGAGGCTTGATGATCCACCGGCTCAGGATTCTACAACTCGCTGCTCTGGTTCTTACGATCCCTGCGGTCGGCTCCGCGGCAGCCGTCGCCCAGCAGGATAACGAGGCGTCGTGCACGGGGACGATGACCCAGCAGTTGAGACGCTTCAGCGAGAAGTGCCTGTCCGATCTGGTGGGTTTCGTGGGATCGCAGCCTGGCATGGCGGCCAAGATCTATAGCGAAAAGGAAAAGTACTTCGTCAGCCTCATCCGAACCGACGATGGCCTGCTGGCCGAAGCCGTCAGCAAGTATAACTATCCGCTCATGAAGCCGGACACACCCGACCTCCTCAAGCAGCTCGGATGGGCGCCGCCGGAGAACGAGTCGGACAACTGGAAGAAGAAGTTCAGCCTTGATCGCGGCACGGGCGGCGATGCGGCTCAGGAGGTGAGCCGCGCCCTGAGCGCATATGGCCTCAAGCAGGGAGAGGCGATCTCCCTGACCATCGGCCCAAAGATCGCGGACAAGCCGACGAGTGGGTAGGCCATGCCCCCGCCCCGGCGAATCTCCTCCCGCTCATCAGGGTCGAACGGCAGGAGTCTCGAGAGGCATGCCCTTGGCGCGGGTCATGAGAAAGAGCTCGAGATTGACGTATTCGGGCGCTCCGTAGGGAAAAGGCCCCGCGCGCACGCCCACCATGCAGTTCCGGAACCGTCGCTGCAGGGATCCCAGGTCCTGCCACTCCAGGCGATAGAGAGGGTAGCCGGTTGGATGCGCCTGCGGGATCACGCTGCTCCCGAGCCTGCGTCCCCAATTGTCGTCATGGCAATTGGCGCATGAGAAGTTCAATTGTCCCTGCCGCTGTTCGTAGAACGCCTGCCCCTGAGCGCGATACGGCTCAAGACGCGCATCCTCGCCGGTGGTGATCGGCATGCCGCGGGACTGCTTCCCGACGAAGGCCGCAAGCGCCAGAAGCTCACGGCTCTCGTAGGGCAGAGGCGTGGCCTTCTGGTGGACTTGCCGGCAGATATTGATGCGGCCCTGTAGATCGACCGGCCTGCGCTCCTCCTCGAAATAGGCCGGATAGCGCGTGGCGACACCTTTCATGCTCACCGCCGCGTCGCCATGGCAATCGGCGCAGGATCGGCTGTCCGGGCCGATTTTCGTGCCCCAGAGCGTCTCGCCCTCGGCAACCCACAGCATGCCAGGGTTGGACGCATCGTCCCGTTGAGTGGCCTGGGATTCCGGACTCATGAAGTCGAAGCCGGACTTGCGCTCCGACGCGGGAGAAGGCTGGGCGACAGCGGTCAGGCAGCCGAGACCCAGCGCAGCGGCGGTTCCGGCAATCCAAGCCATTCGTTGCCACGGCCTTGTCATTCGACCGTGATCTTGGCCGTTTCCAGCTGAGCCCGGCCTTGGTCGTCGATCCACCGGAACGCGATGGTCCCGCTCTCCGTCGCAATGGTCGTAAAGGCAAAGAACGGGTTGGCCGCAATCGCCGGAAAGAGATCGGCGCTGAAGATCTCTTCACCGTTATACGTGCACAGGAACCGGTTGATGATGTCGCGCGGCACCAGCGCTCCGTCCGGCCCGGTCCGGTAGCCGGTCTCCATCGGATGCGCGATGAGAGCTTTGATCTCGATGATCTGCCCACGCTTGGCCGTGGCCGGAACATTGATGAGGGCGCGTCCCATGGTCAGCTCTCCACGCAGGCGGGCAATGTCACGACGAGTTCGGCGGAACCGGACCAGAAGGAGCCGTCGCTGAGTTCGGCAATGGCTATGATCGTCTGGGAATCCCCCAGGCGGATGCGGGTCGAAACCGTGGCCCGACCGGCGCGGGGGCCGAGATGGAAATGCGCGATGTTGGGCTGCGGGTTGCGTTCGTTAAAGACGGCGATCGTCTTCACGAAGTCCTGCGCCGTCATCGGGCTCTCGACCGTGATTTTGAGCGGGACGGAATTGCCGTTCTCCACCAGCGGAGGAATGTCCAAAGCGACCTTGCCCTTCTGCACCTGCGCCTCGCCGACGAAGGCCTTGATGGCTGCCGCCATGCTTTCGGGCGTCGCCCTCGCCGGGCGAGCGGCAATCAGCGCCAGAGCGCCTGCACCGGCCGCGAGCACGTCGCGCCGTGTGGCGCGGAAAGATCCCGATCCCCTGGTCATGGGTTCTCCGTCAACGTCGTGAGGAACGCCACCACGTCCTCGATCTGCTCCGCGCTCAACACGGGCCTGCCCTGCCAGTTCCGTCCGACCCGGGCGAGATCGTTCATAGCGTAATAGGGTGGCATGATCGTGGCGGGGTTGAGCCGCCGGCTGTCCACGAGCCTAAGCCTCAACTGGCCCTCGGAGAGGCGGCTGCCGACGCCCCCCAGATCCGGTGCGAGATTCCCCTGAAAGCGCTGTTCCGCAAACGGGCCGGTATGGCAGAGCAGACAGAGGCCCTTCTGGCGGTCTACGACGATTGCACGGCCGCGCGCAGGGTCTCCCCTGACACCCGTCAGTGGCTCCGGAATGGCGTCCCCGACGATCCTGTAGGAGCGCAGCTCCTGCGCCCTGCCATGCTCAAGCGGGACCATTGCCAAGGCCAGGATCGCCGCCATCATCGGGAGACAGTCACCCGAAGACTTCGGTCGTGATGGTCCGGAACCATGCTTCGGCATAGGCTGCTTCCTGCGCTCGGAAGGAGGGCGGAGCTTTCGCCGGGCTCACTCCGCCGGCGCCCTCCACGTCGGCCAGGACTCCGTTGACGGGACGATACACCCCGGCGACCGAGATCCCATACTCGGGCGCAACGAGGCTGTAGCAGGTGTTGATGAGCTTCGGCGCGGCCGGCGCCTGCCCCCTCAGAAGACTCGCGACCGCAGCGGCGCAGACCTTACCCTGAGCGTTTGCGGAAAATGCCGATTTGGGCATCCCGCCAGCAATGGAGGCATCGCCGATCACGTGGATGTTCGGCTGCAGGCGCGACTCGAAGGTCACCGGATCGATGGGACACCACCCGCTCCGGTCGGCAACTCCAGCAGCCTGGGCGATCTCGCCCGCCTTTTGCGGCGGGATGACATTCACGACGTCTCCGGTGTGACGGTCGAAATCCGTCACCAGCGTTTGGGTCTTTGCATCGACTTCGATCACCTTACCTCCGGAGGACAAGGACACCCATTCGATCATGCCCGGATAGAGTTCCTGCCACGCGGCCTGGAACAGGCTCTGCTTGGAGAACGTGTCCTTTGCATCCAGTACCAGGATCTTGGAGCGCGGCTTCCGTGTCTTGAGGTAGTACGCGATCAGGCTGGCGCGCTCGTATGGCCCCGGTGGGCAGCGGAACGGGTTGGCGGGAGCCGAGATGATGACCGTTCCACCATCGTCCATCGCCTCGAGCTGGCGGCGCAGCAGGATCGTCTGCTCCCCCGCCTTCCACGCATGGGGCAGCGTTGCGGATGCGGCCTCGTCGTATCCGGGCAGGCCGTCGAACCGGATGTCGATACCGGGCGAGAGCACAAGTCTGTCGTAATCCAGGGTCGAGCCATCCGCGAGAATGACACGGCGGGCCTGAGGATCGACGCGGGTCGCCCGCTGGCGGACGAGATCGACCCCACCCTGCCCGACTCCATCCAGCTTGAACTGCTGGTCCTCGATCGCGCGCAGGCCGACGATCACGGCATTGCTGAAAGGGCACGCCGTATAGATCGGGCCCGCTTCGACGAGGGTCACGCTGAAGCCGCCGCGCCGCAGCTCGCGCGCGCAGGTAGCGCCTCCGAAGCCGCCTCCCACCACGACGACCCGAGGCGTGACCTGCGCGACGACGCGGCGAGACATGGCGGCAGCGCTTGCCCCCAGCACCGTCGAACTCAAGAATGCCCTGCGGCTCAGTGCTCCCGCCATGCCGCTCCCTCAGTGCTGCTGACTGACCCATGCCGCGATGGCGCGGGTCTCCTCGTCGGTAAAGCCTTTGGCGATCCTGTCCATCACGGTCGCCGGGCGCTGGCCCGAGCGGAAGGCTTGCATTGCGTCCACAATCGCCTCCGGGCTCTGCCCCTGAAGCGGAGGAACGACCGCCCCGGACGCGTTCGGCGGATGGCACCCGGAACAGGCGTCCGCGCCCGGAGGCGCAACGGATTGGGCCATCGCCGGTCTTGCCACGAGCAGAACGCCGGCTGCGGCGATGGACACGATGCTCGCCCGGTGGAAGACACGGGCTCTGCGGGCACTCGCCACAGCCTTATGCCTTGCGGAGGTCCGCTTTCGTCAGCGGGCCGGAGCGAATGCGTTTCCCCGTCGCTGCGTAGATGGCGTTGAGCACAGCGGGCGCAGCCACGAAGATCGTCGGTTCGCCGACGCCGCCCCAGAAGTCTCCGGACGGCATGACGATGGACTCGACCGCAGGCATCTCGTTCATGCGCATTATGGGGTAGGTGTCGAAGTTCTCCTGCTCCACGCGACCGTCCTTCAGCGTGATCTCGCCATAGAGCAAAGCCGTGAGGCCGAAGGCGAAGGAGCCCTCGATCTGCGCCGCGATCTGCTGGGGATTGACCGCGTGGCCGCAATCCGTCGCCGCCACGATGCGGTGGATCTTCAGCGTCCCATCATCGGCGACCGAAACCTCCGCGCAGGCCGCCACGTAGCTGCCATAGCCCATGTGCTGGGCAAGGCCCCGGTAGACCCCCTGGGGTGCGGGCGTGCCCCAGCCGGCCTTCTCGGCGACTGCATTGAGCACGGCGAGATGCTTGGGATGGTTCACGAGCAGCTTGCGCCGGAATTCGAGGGGATCCTGGCCGGCCGCATGGGCGAGTTCGTCCATGAAGCTCTCGAGATACAGGGCATTCTGATTGTTGTTCACGCCCCGCCAGAAGCCTGGTGGGATCGGCGGATTCCGCATCGCATGGTCGATGAGCAGGTTCGGGATGGTGTAGCCGAACACTCCCTCCGTTCCGCTCGGGTTCAGGCCCTGGAAGGTCGCGGGATCACGCCCGTTCTGAAGGCCCTGCGGGTTGAGGCCCGCCAGGATCGACTGGCCGGAGATGCGCATGTGCAACCCGGTCAGGTTGCCCTTGTCGTCGAGCGCCCCCACCATTCTGGCTTGGGTGACCGGGTGATAATGGCCGTGAAGCATGTCCTCCTCGCGGGACCAGATCAGCTTCACCGGCGTACCGGGCATCTGCTTGGCGATGAGAACCGCCTGGCGCACGAAGTCATGGCTCGTCGCGCGCCGGCCGAACCCGCCGCCGAGATTGAGGCGGTAGACGTCGCATTTCTCGATCGGCAGGCCTGCGGCATCGACGGCTGTCGCGAGGGCAGCCTCAGCATTCTGCGTGGCGGTCCAGACCTCGCAGCGGTCGGTGGTCCACACGGCGGTGGCGTTCATCGGCTCCATGGTCGCGTGGTGCTGATACGGGAAGCCGTAGACCGCCTCGACCGTCTTCGCGGCGTTCGCGATGGCGGCTTTGACATCACCGGCCTGATTGCCGACGAAGGCCTGCTCCGCCGTCAGGCCCTCCTTCAGCATCTCGGTGATGCCCGCGCTGGAGAGCTTCGCGTTCGGCCCCTCGTCCCACTCGATCGGAAGGGCTTCGAGAGCCGACTTCGCGCGCCACCAGGTATCCGCGACGACCGCGACTGCATCGTCGCCGACCGGGACAATCTTTTTGACGCCCGGCATGCCCTCGACCTTGGCGGCGTCAAAGCCCTTGAGCTTCCCACCGAACACCGGACAGGCCTTGATCGCGGCGTTGAGCATTCCAGGCCGCTTCACGTCGATGCTGTAGGTTTGGGAGCCGTTGAGCTTGGCGGCCGTATCGAGCCGCTTCACGGGTTTGCCGGCAATCGTCCAGTCCTTCGGGTCCTTGAGCTGGACATCCTTCGGAGGCTCGAGCTTGGACGCCGCATCGGCAACCTTGCCGTAGGTCGTCGTCCGGCCGGACGGGCTGTGGGTAATGACGCCTTTCGTGACGCTGCATTCGCCGACCGGCACACCCCATCCGTTGGCGGCAGCCTGGACCAGCATCTGTCGGGCGGCGGCTCCGCCCTTGCGCATGTAGTCGTGCGAGTCACGCACGCCACGGCTGCCTGCGGTCTGGAAATTGCCCCAGACGCGGCTGCGCGCGACGTTCTGGCCCGGTGTCGGGTATTCGGTCGTCACCTTATCCCAATCGCACTCCAGCTCCTCGGCAACGAGCTGAGCGAGGCCCGTGAGCGTGCCCTGCCCCATCTCGACACGGCCGATCCGGACGACAACGGTCTCGTCCGGCTTCACCATGACCCATGCGTTGATCTCCGGCGAGCTTTGGGCGAGCGCCTCTCCGCCAAAGGGGATGTTGAAGCCGAGGGCGAGCCCTCCGGCCGCGGCCGCGGAGCCGACCAGAAAAGTGCGACGGGATACGTCGAATGCAGCGGTCATGGTTTCCTCCCGACCTCGATCAGCCTTGATTGCTTGCGGCGGCGAGCTTGATGGCGGTCTTGATGCGGTTGTAGGTCCCGCACCGGCAGATGTTGGTCATCTCCGCCGCGATCTCTTCGTCGGTCGGGTTGGGCTTGGACTGGAGGAGAGCCGCAGCGGCCATGATCTGGCCGGTCTGGCAATAGCCGCATTGCGGGACATCGACTTCGAGCCAAGCCTTCTGCACGGGATGCGATGCATCGGGCGACAATCCCTCGATGGTCACGATCTTCTGCTCGGGCGTGAATGCCGAGACGGGCAAGCTGCAAGAGCGTGTGGCGGCTCCATCGACGATGACGGTGCAGGCCCCGCATTGAGCGATGCCGCATCCGTACTTGGTGCCCGTCAGCCCGAGCTGTTCGCGGATCACCCAGAGGAGAGGCGTGTCGGGCTCGGCATCGACTTCGCGGACAACTCCATTGACCGTCAGGCTGACCATGACCCTTCTCCAGGATTTTGATTGTAAGCGGCGCGTTCAGGCGCAAGGACCGACTATGAAACCTAGACCGGGATGAGCTCCAGTCAATCGTTCGTGACCGGAGAGAATGCGGTTGGTCGCGTCCGGAGGTCAGCCGACCGGAAAGGTTCGGCGATCATGGCACTTCATGTCAGCGTCCGACTAATTCCAAAGCATTGATGCATCGCACCACGCTCAAGGTGCAGCGCATCAGAACCTGGCAGATGGTGCGCCGCTGATTATCCCATGCCCCACTGTCGATACTGTTAGGCTATCCGGATCCGGCCTGTAGCAGACCCGTCCCGTCCTGGTGAGGTTGACGCTCTGGGGCTCACCCGCAGGTTGCTGAAGCGTCAGAACTCTGCGCCAGCGAGTTCGTGGCGAGCAGGCTGAACTTCCACGCATTTGCCAAACGAGAACTCGGCCTAACCGATCACCACGAGCAAGGATCACGAGAGAATAATAGGGCGGAGAATTCGCACCGGGTGGTCCGATGACGGGAGCTTGGTCAAGAAAACGGGCGCCAGCAGGTTACCATCCTCGGGCCGCGTCCAGGCGGGCCAGGCAGTCATTGATCTCACCGGCCGCAACCGGCTTGCTGAAAAAATAGCCTTGCGCCTCGTCACATCCCCTCGCCCGGAGCGCATCGAGCTGCTGCCGGGTCTCCACCCCCTCCGCGGTGACCGCCATTCCCAAGGATCGGCCGAGGTCCGTGATGGCTCGCACGATCAGCTCTGATTCCTCGTGGCCGGGCAGTTCCTTCACGAAGGAGCGATCCACTTTGATCCGGTTGAAGGGAAATTTTTGGAGGTAGCTGAGGGAGGAATAGCCTGTTCCGAAATCGTCCAATGCCATCTGGACTCCGAGATCCCTCAACTTGTTCAGGGTTTGCAGATTGGCGTGGCTGTGCTGCAGGAGAACGGACTCGGTGATTTCCAGCTCGAGTCGATTGGGCGGGAGGCCCGTCGTCGCGAGCGCGCCCGTCACCGCCTCCGGCAGGTTGGAGCTCTGGAACTGACAGGGTGAGAGGTTGACCGCCACACGGATTCCGCTGGGCCAGACTGCTGCGGCGGCGCAGGCCTGGTGCAGAACCCATTCGCCGAGCGGGACAATGAGCCCGGTTTCCTCCGCAAGCGGCATGAAGGTTTCGGGAGCAATGCAGCCTTGCTCTGGATGCCTCCAGCGCAGCAGCGCCTCAAAGCTGCGCACCTGGTTCGAGCCGAGATCAATGATCGGCTGGAACGCCAAGTCGAATTCGCTGTTCTCCATCGCCCGTCCCAAGTCCGCCTTGAGGGACTGCCGCACCCGCAACTGCTCCTCCATGGCCAGCTCGAAGAACCGGTACCGTCCCCGTCCGGCTGCCTTGGCCGCATAGAGGGCGATGTCGGCCCGGCGGAACAGGGCGTCTGCCTCGACGCCCGGTTCCGCCACCGCGATGCCGATGCTGACGCCGACACGGATCCGCTGATCATCCATCATGCATGGGGCACTCACGGCTTCGATCAGGCGCCGGGCCATGGCGACCAGGCTCTCCTGGCTGTGCCCCTCGGTACAGATCACCGCGAACTCGTCCCCGCCCAATCGGGCGATGATATCGGAGGTCCGGATACAGGCCCGCAACTGCCCGGCCACGTGCACCAGCAGGGCGTCGCCGGCCGGATGGCCAAGGGTGTCGTTCACCTCCTTGAAGTGGTCCAGGTCCATGTGCATGACCGTGACATGTCCCCCGCCCCCGGCCGTCCGCAATGCCTCCCTCAAGCGTTCGCGGAACACGCGGCGGTTCGCCAAGCCGGTCAGGGCATCATGGTGGGCCATGTGTTCGATCTGCTCCCGGGCCTTGCGGCGCTCCGTGATGTCGCGGAAGAAGATCGTGAGGCTGTCGTGTTTTGGGTAGGCATGAACCTCGTACCAGCGCCCGGTGGACCGCAGCGAGGCCTCGAACTCCACAGGAACCTGGCTGTCCATGGCGGTCTGGTACTGCGTATCGAAGACACTGCCGACTTCCTCGGCGAAGATGTCGCGCAGGTTAAGACCGACCAGCAGGTCGGCGCGCTCATTGAGCGCGCTCCTTGTGTGCTGGTTCATGAAGGTGACGCGCCAGTCGCGGTCAATCACCAGGACGCAGTCAGTCGTGCTGTCCAGCACTGACAGGAGTTGCTGGCGGCTCTCCTCCAACTCGCGTGAGCTCCATTCAGCGGCAGCCCTAAGCTTTCGCTCGACCCGCAGAACCTGATATTCCCGGATGCCCACGGTTCCGGCGAAGGTCACCGCCAGGGGAACCGCCAGCCAAAAAACGGGGTGGCTGACCAGGACCCCCGCCATGATGCCCCAGATCCCCGAGAGAAGGATCAGGGCAACAGCGGCGGCGGGGATCAGGGCCTCGATCAGGCGCTGTCGCTCCGACGACGTTCGGGCCGCAGAGGGAAGCATGTCCCTCTTGATCGGCTGCATCTCCATCGGCCGCATCTCCTCGACGGCCGACCAGCCGACCAGGAGGAAGCACAGGACCCACAAGCCATCGAACGCACTGCCGACCTGATAGGCTGGTCCCATGAGCGCGAGGGCATAGGACAGATTGGCGACGCCTTGTGCCAGGATGCCCGCCAGCAGGAGAATGGTGGTGAACAGCCTCCGGCGCGGTGCGTACAGGACAAGGTAGATCAGGCCGAATGCGGCAGCTCCAAACCACAGGGCCGGATAAAGAAAGGCCACCAGGATGGCCGGCAACCCGCTCTCGGAAGCCACGATGTCCGGAAAGAGCCACACGAACGCAGTGGTCACGACAGCGCAGACCGCCAGGGCGAGATTGCACGCCTGCACTCGCCCAATGGCTGATTGGGCTTTTCCATACCGGAACATGCCATCCAGGAACAGGAGACAGGACAGCAGATAACCGACGTCAGGCAGCCCCGGGAAAGGCGGCTCGATACCCTGTAGGTCGTAGGCCGCCCAAACCAGGCTTCCCGTGAGCCAACTCCCGCATGCGAGACCGAAGCTGAGCCAAGCTACCCTGTTCTGATGATCCTGTCGGAGGGCAGTCCGCAGACAGGCCGCCATGGCCAAGGCGGACGAGCCGACCCAGGCCAGATTGTTCCACCAGTGCAAACCCGTTCCGTCCCGGCCGAGAACGATCGGCCCGGCGTGAAACACGGCCAGGGCCAGCCCGAGCAGCGCAAGCGTGGCCAGACGCAGACGTAAACGCAATTCGCCCCTCATTCGATGAGTTATGATTGTTTGTCCCTGCTGAGCGGGATCGGTCCGGCAAGCAACCGCCAGGACTGACGGGGCACCATCACTTGTTTAACATGGAATGAAACGGGGTCGCGGACGTTGATCCAGCGCAAGTGTCGCATGCTTCCGCTGTTTGAAAGCCTCCTGGTCCGGTTCTTAGCGTGCCGGATGCCTCAGAGGCGGGCTGTCCCGAGGCATAAGCTCCACGGGCCGCTCCATTCATGTCCGCTCTTGAGCGCCCGAGCGGGTCAAGCTCTTACGCGTCAGGAGTGCCCAACAGAGACCATCGGGGTCCCTTCCTTGTCTTCGACCGCAAGTGCCGTTGCAAACGATCTTGCTGGAGGTACTCCCCCGAAGCGCTCGCCGCCCCCTCCTCCCTCACTTACACTTCCCATGACGGATCAGGAGAAGCTCCATGCGACAGGGTCTGAGCGCTCTTTCCCTCGCCGCCTCCTTGCTCGCCAGCGCGGCGCAGGCGGCGCCATTCATGATCGTCGGCGCCGACGAAAAGCTCGTCTGGGACGATCAGGGCAAACCGGTTCTCTCGCCCGCAGGGCGCGACAGCGTCCTTGTCCTCGATCTTGCCGAGCCCGAGACGCCGAAGATCATTGCCACTTTGCCGGTCAAGAACTCCGTCGTGGGACCGCCGGTCAACGTCGCCCTCACCCCGGATGGAGCGCTTGGCCTCGTCGCCGACTCGGTCGAAGTGACGAAAGATGGCGATGCGCTGAAACAGGGCCCCGACAGCAAGGTTCATGTGATCGACCTCACGGCGAACCCGCCTCGGGTCGCCGCCTCCCTGTCGGTGGGCAAGCAGCCCTCGGGCCTCGATATTTCTTCCAAGGGTGACCAGGCCGTTGTCGCCAATCGGGGCGACGGCACCGTCAGCCTGCTCTCGATCAAAGGAACGGACGTGACCGTCTCGGACACCGTCATGATCGGTTCTCCGGCCGATCAGGTCTCCGCCGCGGTGTTTACCCCGGATGGCCGCAGGATTCTTGCCGTGAAGTTTGCGAGCAACAAGGTGTCGCTCCTCGAGGTTCGCGACGGCAAGCTCAGTTACGACAAGCTCGATCTGCCAGCCGGGCTTTGGCCGTACAACGTGGCGGTCGCCCCGTCGGGCCGGATTGCCCTCACGGCCGACAACGGGAACGCCGGAGCCTCGGATGGCAGCGTTGACACGGTGAGCGTCGTCGACCTGGAAGCCACTCCGCCCCGCATCATTGACCGGGTGGTCGTCGGTGATGGGCCGGAAGGGCTGGCCATCAGCCCAACGGGCGATCTTGCGGTCGCGGCGATCCTGCGCGGCGGCAACTCGGCCAAGGCGTCCTATTTCTACCATTCCAGCGGGAGCGTCACCGTTCTGAAGATTGCCGGCAAACAGGTGACGCCTCTGAAGAGCATCGACGTGGGCGGCCTGCCGGAGCCGGTCACCTTTACGCCGGATGGCCGCTACCTGTACGTCGGCAACTACCTCGACCAGGACTTCTCGATCCTCAAGGTGGAGGGCACCGAGGTGACGGACACCGGCAAGCGCTTCAAGGTTCCAGGTCACCCGGCCTCCGCGCGCATGAGCAACCGCTGAGGACCCATCTCCGTTCATCGCGCGACCGGAGCGTCGAACGTAAAAGTGGGAGTCGGTTTTGCCTGGAAAGATGTGCTGAACCGGAAATTGAAGGCATCGGGCCTGAGTTCGAATTCACGTCCGATGCTTTGGAGCGCCTGCGGTCCGAGTCTTTTTAGGGCATGCCACAAAGCGCCCGGCGTATGATCGCGACAACGAAGGATCCGGCCAAGCTTGCAGCGTTATGCACATGCTGCATGCCAGAAGCTATGAAAAAGGGCAGCCCCGCTGCCCTTTTGATCTTGCCCGTTGTTCAGGCATGAACTATTTTTTGCAGTGCGATATGGCGATGGCGTCGCCGCATCGCAGCCCTTCTTGGGCGTTTCCTCCCTAAACTTCGGGCCGCTGACAACAGCGGCCTTTTTTCTTGTCTGAATTCCGCTTTAGCAACACCGCTGAGGATTCTGCAAGCCGATGACCGTCTAAAGACGGTCTGCGAGCCCGGAATTCTCCGGCTCAGTTCGTGCCAACCTGAAGACTTGCGGAGCTATTGGTGGTCCGCCTGCGTGAACGATAGAAAGCGCGACAGAGGAGACGATGTCGAAACAGCACCGGTCGCGGTCGGCTCGCTGGGACCCGTGCGGAGCTGCCGCAGCAGACCCTTGCGCTTGGCCGCATAGTAGTAGCCACCCGAATACAAGGATAGGGCTCGATCCGGATTGCCTCCTGCCACCTTATAGGCGTTGGCCAGATACGGCACCGCATAGGCGAGATTGGTGTTGGCATCGAGCAGGCCCGAGGCCGGTCCGGTGTAACCCATGGCTCGCGCGGTCCCATAGCGGATCTGCATCAGCCCGAGATTGCCTTGATGCGACGCCCGGGGATTGTAGCCGCTCTCGCGCTGGATGATCCGATGCACCAGCGCTTCGGGAACACCGTTGGCCTGCGCATGCTGCGCCACGAGTGCGTCGATGGCAGCCCGGTCGGATGCAGCGGCCGGGAGAACCCAGGCCACCAGAGCGCAGCCCAGAATGAGACGTGGAATCATGAATGTCCCCTTGCTTGAGGGACAGTTCGCCGGGCAATCGTGGCAATAAGGGGACAGCTTGGCCGTAAGACGGCGCCTTGAACGGCTCGTGGTAAAGGCACCGTAACTCGAAGATAGCGATAGCACTCTTCGCCTTGTGGCGCAGACGGGCTCGCGTCCCGGCGACCTTCCCCACCTGCGCACGTGATCCCGATCAGGATCACTGTACGGGTTTCATCGTACCCGAGCGCTCCCTTACCGCTCTAATGCCGGTCGGCATCGGAACCTTGATCGGCGATTCTCTTGATCTCGAACACGGCGGCGATCACGAAGGCTGAGATCACGAGGAAGGTCAGGAGAGTTATGAAAGTCCCCTCCTGAACGCCAGGATTTACGCCGACGAGCGCAATCAGCGCCAGAGCCGGAATGCCCAGCCCGATCGCCGCCAAGATGAAGATCGGGTTAGCTGGCTCACCAGACTCGTCAGTCCGCCGCGTCAGATGCGTCGCAATACCTTGAGACCAGACTTTTACATGGCCCGAGGCTCCTCCAACGGGCTTCGAGGCGGCTTCGTGACGTGGGGCCTCCACCTCCGTCACTTGTACTGGCTCACCGTCCTGAACGGGATGAGCCGGATTTCCAGCACCTTCAAGGCGCTCCAATCCGACCTCGGGTGTGATTGGATGACGCCCGGATGGCACCACCTCAATCCGCTCGGCCTTCTCCTCCATCCTAAAAGCCGACTGAGGCAGGTTGCTTTCACTAGTCTGATCGGTTTCCCGCCGGTCAGCGCCTTCCGAGAGCGGAGCTGTCTGCTCCTGTTGGCCGGCTTCGTCCCTGGTCACCTTGTCCGAGCCCTGTTCCCCTTGGCCCTTCTGATCGCCTCCCGTAATCATGTTTCGAGATTCGAAACGAGTGCCGTCCTGTACTGACGGGTCGTTGACGGACATCTTTCCCTCCGGACTTTCCATGTCGCCGCTGACGACCTCGGTGTTCACGGAGTCCGAGACCGTCTCCGCTTTGCGCTTCGGCGAAGACCGTGGCTTGCGGGCGGAGGCGCTTGAACGTGGCACACCACTCTCCTCCTGCCGATTGGAGTCATTACGTTCGTTCGGGCGCTTCGGAGTTTTGCTCATCGGCCGATGAGGAGCAGATACCTTGGCTTTTTCATGGCGTTGATGCTGAGCGTTCTCTCCTGAGACGGGGTGGCGCGCCAATGCAGCTGCACAGGCCCTCTGCTAAGGCAGACAGCGATCTGACCCGTCATCCCACCAGCCTCGCGATCTCGCAACCAAGCTACAGAGCCGAAGATGAAACTCTGGAACAAAACCTGTGACGGTTCCGATCGAGACGGTCCATATCCTACGCAAGGGGCGGGTGAATTGTGCCTGCGCTCAGTTCCCGTGCCCTGCGGCGCAGTTCGAGCGATTCGCTGCGTAGCCCTCTGGCGCCGCGTTGATCGTCTCCCGCGTTTCACTCGAATTTGGCAACGCAGCCGAATTTTTCGGCCACCGCACGTGTTCTGCCTCTGACATAAACGGCAACGGCCTGGCGCAACATGACAACGGCCTACATCAACCGGATCGGCACGGCGGTGCCCGAGCATGACGTCCATGGAACCTTCATCCAGTTCGTCGATCGGTTGCTGCCGGATCGGAGAGCCAAGATCCTCTTCGGGCGCATGGTGCAGCGCGCCGGCATCGCCCATCGCTATTCGACTCTCGAGCCCAGCGGGAACATCGAGAGCGCGATTGATCGGGAGGGCTTCTATCAGCTTGGCCGCTTCGCCGGCACAGCCGCCCGGATGGAGCATTTCGAAACCCACGCTGTCCAATTGGCCCGGCGCGGCGTCGAGGCCCTCGATCTCGACGGAGAGCAGTCGACCATTACCCACATGATTGTCGCTTCATGTACCGGCTTTACGGCGCCGGGTCTCGACCAGCAGCTGGTCGATTGCCTCGGGCTTAGCCCCTCGATCGAGCGGACGCTTGTCGGCTTCATGGGATGCGCCGCTGCTGTCAACGCCCTGAAGGTTGCGCATCACATCGTACGCTCCGAACCGGCAGCGCGGGTGCTGGTGATCAACCTCGAATTATGCACCCTTCACCTCCAGGAGACGTCCGATGTTGAAGCGCTCCTGAGCGCTCTCCTGTTCGGGGACGGCTGTGCCGCGAGTCTGATTTCCGCACGACCGGAAGGGATCGCGCTCAGGGATTTCCATGTCGTGACGATCCCGGATTCGCGGGACCTCATCACGTGGCGGATCGGAGATTCCGGCTTCAAGATGACCCTCTCTGGCGAGGTTCCGGCGCGGATCGCGCACGCTCTGCGGCAGGAGCTCGTGCGTAACGATGGTGAGGGAATTCTGCGCGGGCAAAGCAAGGACGAGTTCGATCTCTGGGCCGTTCATGCGGGCGGCCGGACGATCCTCGATGCTGTCGAGCAGGGCCTGAAGCTCGAGCCCGAAGCACTGGACTCCTCGCGAGGGGTGCTGCGGGACTTTGGCAATATGTCATCGGCCACGCTGATGTTCGTCCTCAAGCGGATGATGCAGTCCGCTCGACCGAACGCAGAGGGAATCGGCATGGCTTTCGGGCCAGGACTCGTGGCGGAAACCTTCCGCTTCGCCCTCAAAGGATGAAGCGTCACAGGGCTGTAGCGAGCACGCCGCAGCGCTGATTTCGAGCAGAGCGTAGGCATGCTCTCACCCTGTTTCATCCAGTCCGGCTGCGCAGGTGCCGTTTCGCTTGGGCACGCCACCGCTGGTTCAGATGCTACGAGTCGGCCGGAGGCTGCCCTGCATGTGTCACGATGCGGGCTAGTTCGTCCCGGATGATCTGAGCCGTCTTGGGGCCGATCCCGACGAGTTGTTCAAGGTGATCCGCAGCCGCCTTGAGTTGATCGAGAGTGGTGATGCCCTCATCGTGCAGCCTGTTCCAGGCAATCGCAGGCAGACGGAGGCCTCTGATCGGTCCCTCCCAGCGTTCAAGCAGATAACTCGGCATCTGTCCGGCCTCCCGGCTTTGACCTTTTCAGCTTGGCTTGATCGCCGCGGATCCTGGGACCGACGCGAGACTGTGTCGATCCCGACGCGGATCCGCAGACAGCGCACTCAACACTTCGGCGCCTGGGGTTATTCGAATCCGCCGCCCATTTCCTGCTGCGAGCGGCGTATGGCGTATCATTCTGGCCAATGGAGGCGCCTCTTGTGAGGCTCGCGACGATGAAGAACTGTGAACCATTGGTTCATCCGAGGCCTCATCTCGTCAGATCTGCTGAAATGATTTCGGCATCTATGTCAGTCGATCCGAGAGATCGCTCGCCAATTGTTGCAGACGTGGCGTTGGGACCCGTCCGATCACCATGAAGCTGTGGCGGCCACGCGACCAATAGACCACGTTGAACCCCTGTCTTTGCTCGATCTGCAGCCCGGTGTTGGGATCATCGTTCATGGTAATGCATAAAGCCAGCGGACCGCTGTCTGGATCGAGATAGGCGATCTGTCCGAGCGGCTTGCGATCATATTCGAGGAGCTGCGCCCGCTTGAAGGTCAGTCCTGGCAAGGCCACTCTCTGAGGCGTGAGGCCTATCCCCATCTTGGCTCCCACTGCCGCGATTTCCTGCTCTCGCATCGCTGCATCATCCGGAATGGCCGCCAGCGTCTCAGACGTATAGAGGCTCAGATACTCGGCAACAGCCTGCCGCCAGTCATCTTCGTCCGACGCAGTCTCGGTCACGATCTGGTCCCGGACGAACTGGCGGAGGGCCGGCGCAAGCCAGCCGGCCCCGAAGCCCACCAGGAAGAGAAACAGACTGGCAGCGGCGGCTCTCGTGCCGAAGCGCCATCGTCCTGTCGGCCGGGTGTTTTCTGCCTCGGCCGTCCTTGCGGCAGGCAGGTTGGCGAGCATGGCCTCAAGCCTCGCCTGGGGTGCTTGTTCGAGAAGAGGCTCGAATGCGTCACGGAACGGGCGGTTGCCGCCGGACAGCAGGATCAGACGCCGCTGCAAGTCATGATCGGCTGCGATCCGCTGCGCGATGCGCCTGCGTGCGTCGGGAGTGAGTTCACCGTCGAGGTAAGCGACGAGTTCCTCATCCGTCAGGCGATCGTTGCTGTGTGCATCGCTCATGAGTGCTTCGCCTCCGGCGCATCCTGATCAAGCCCTCCCTCAACGCTCAGCCGTCCAAGCGTGGCGCGTGCCGCCGCCAGACGACTCATGATCGTTCCGATCGGCACGTCGAGAATGGCTGCAGCCTCACGATAGGCCAACCCTTCCACGTAGACGAGGAAGACGGCCTCCCGCTGCGCTCCCGGAAGAGATTCCACCTCCCTGAGAACTTGATGGGCCAACACCTTCGCCTCGATCTGCCCCGCGCCATCAAACGCAAGGGCCGTCTCCGCATTGACCGTCCCCTCTCCCATACGTACCCGGCTTGCACGGACATCGTTGAGCCAGATGGAGCGCAGGATCGAGAAGAGCCAGCGGTCGAGCCGAGTGCCGGGTTCGAATTGATGCGCACGCTCGAGCGCGCGAACGCAGGTTGCCTGGACCAGATCCTCGGCCGCGTCGCGGCGGCCGGTCAGGACCAGCCCATAGCGCCAGAGCCGAGCCAAATGGCCAGCGAGAGCCGCCTTCACCTCCTCCGGGCCATTCCCGATCATGGGCTGCAAAGCCAAGCTTTTCCAGGACGCTTTCCTAAGTACCAAAGGCGCGGAATCGACGCAACGCAGAGCCCCCGGGGCAAGAACGCGCGCCATCATCCCCGTTGCTCCAGTGCCTTGGGCGGAGGCGATTGAGCATGTGTTCGCCGCGCCTGCACGGCGTCGACGGACCAGTCGCCGGCCCCGAACGCCGCGAGAGCCAGAAAACCTCCTGCAATGGCGATGTCCTTGTTGAACTGGATCACTTCGTTAGGGTCCGCGAAATTCGCGTGGAAAAGCAGGGCGGTCAGAACGCAGAAGCCCGACAGGGCCAGCGCGGCCACGCGAGACTGGAAACCGCATGCGATCAGCAGACCACCCCCCAGTTCCGTTGCGATGACGAGCGGCAACAGCATCCCCGGTACGCCATGGCTTTCCATGTACTGCATTGTCCCGCCGTAATGGCCGACCTTGCCCCATCCCTCGACGATGAAGATGAAGGCCAGCATGAGCCTTGCAACGAGGGCTATCGGAGCCTGAAGCTTTGCCATTGTCGCCTCCCGGATCGACGAGGCGCCGCTCTGCGGCGTCGGCTTGGTAAATTTGAAATGCGCCATGTCTGGTCAGGGCACAGCCGCTATGGCCTCGGCGAGGTCCTGGTACTCCTCGCACTCCGTTCCGCAGAGCGTTTGAATGACCTGCAACTGCTCCTTCGCGAGGTCCACCTTGCCCTGGATGACATAGGCTTCGCCCAGATATTCCCGCACCTGGGTATAGTGAGGATCCATGGCGACCGACTTCAGGTAATAGCCGATGCCCTCCTCGGTCCGTCCCAGCTTGCGGGTGATGTAGCCGCGGTAGTTGAGCGCCTTCGGCGTGTCCGGATTCTGGAGCATATTGAGCATCTCAAGGGCCTCGTCGTACCGCTCGGCCTTGGCGAGGGCGAAGGCATAATCCGTGATTGTCTCGTCCGTTAGGGCATCGCTCCGGACCTGAACGCATCTGCGTGATCTCACGCTGTAGATCTGACCCCGGGGGCAGGTGGTCATGTCTTGAGAATGGGCGTCGCCGCGTCCGCTGTCTCCGTTGCTTCCTCCGCCACCGTTGCTGCCACCCCCTGCGTTTCCGCCATCGCCGCCTCCCGCAGCCAGAGCAGGCATGGGAGCAAGAGCGGTACCGATGGACAGGACGAGAAGTCCTGCCAACAGACGAGAGCGGTGCATGGCGTTACGAAGGTCTTTCATGCTGTCCTCCCAAGGAGCGGTCAACGCACAAGGAACACCGTAGCCGGATCGATTATTCGATTGTTGGAATGGCTAACATGACGGGCTGAGCCTCGGTTCATGACGGACGGCATGCCGCCTTCTCACGCCCTTGTGATCTATTTCCCGAGATCGACGCCAAATAACTCCCTGATGTCATCTGTTGGTATGGCTCGTCGGGTTCGAACCCAGGTTGTGACGCGGCATCGCGACTGTCAGCTGAAGAGGAGTCCCCATGCTTCATGATGCTTCGCATGCGACCCCTCCGTCCACTGCCCCTCATCGCCGCTGTGTCGACTGCCGTCGCGGAGGATTCTGGGGTTTGCCGTCACGTGATTCCTTACCCTGCTTCCTTGGAGCGGCTCCGCGTATCGTCGCTCTCCTCCTGCCTGCGGTCTGATCTCCATGTTCCCCGGCCAGCACGCAGATCATGCCTCTCCGGCGGACTGGATCGGCTTCGCCGCCATGGCACTGGGCATGTTCATGGCGATCCTCGACATCCAGATCGTCGCCACATCGCTGCCGGCCATCAGTTCGGCGCTCGGGATTTCCCCTGATCAGATGAGCTGGATTCAAACTGCCTATCTGATCGCGGAAGTCATCTCGATCCCGCTGACGGGCTGGCTCACCCGCGCCCTGACGTTCCGGCGGCTGTTCATGCTGGCCATCGGCGGGTTCACAACTGCATCCATCGGGTGTGCCGCGAGCGTCGGCTTCGCCTCCCTGACCGGATGGCGCGTCCTGCAGGGCTTCAGCGGCGGAATGCTGATCCCGATGGTGTTCTCCGCCGTCTTCCTGCTGCTGCCGCGCCGGGCCGAGGGCTTGGCGACAACCATCGCGGGCGTCCTTGCGGTATTGGCCCCGACCCTCGGCCCCGTGGTCGGCGGATGGACAGCCACGACGTATTCCTGGCATTGGCTGTTCCTCATCAATGTCCTGCCCGGATTCATTTCGTTCTTCGTCGGGATGGCCTTTCTCCCCCGGCAGCAATCTGAGCCCGGTCTTATCCGCACCCTCGACTGGGCTTCGGTCGGGGCCATCGCGACGGCTCTGGCCGCGCTGGAGATCGGCCTGAAGGAAGCTCCGGCACGAGGGTGGCTGTCCGGGCCAGTCCTCTTCGCTTTCGGATCCTTCCTTCTGCTCGGCGTCGCATTCGCTGCGCGGGTGCTTCGACACTCGAGGCCGCTCGTCAACCTCTCCCTCTTTGCCGATATCCGGTTTGCAGTCGGGTGCAGCCTGAGCTTTCTGCTTGGAATTGGGCTCTACGGGTCGGTTTACCTGATGCCTGTCTTCCTGTCGCTCGTCCGGGGGCATGCCCCCCTTCAGATCGGCCTCGTCATGTTGGTCACCGGAACGGCTCAATTGCTCGCCGCGCCCGTGACGGTCTGGATTGAGCGGCAAGGGTTCCCGGCGCTTCTCGCCTTTGCGGGCTTCACATTGTTCGGTGCCGGCTTGTGGCTGAGCGCCTCTCAGACGCCGCAGACGGATTTTGCCGGCATGTTCTGGCCGCAGCTGGTTCGCGGCTCAGCCATCATGCTGTGCATCCTGCCACCGACCCGGCTCGCGCTTGGGCATCTGGATCCAGAGCAGGTGCCAGATGCAAGCGGCCTGTTCAATCTGATGCGCAATCTTGGCGGGGCGATCGGGATCGCACTGATCGACACGGTGATCTGGTCTCGCGTCGCCGAGCACAGTCGCCACCTCGTCGCCCGGCTTATGGCCGGTGACCGCTCGGCGGCTCTGTTCCTGGGGCTATCGCCAGAGCTTCTCGCTGAGCCGCAGCCCGCGCCGGACAGTGCGATTGTGCAGACTTTCCTGAGACCGCCCGTGGAGAAGGGGGCCCTTACCCTCGCGGTGAACGAGGCCTGGCTCCTGGCGGCCGCCTTCGCGATCGTCGGGGCGTGCATTGCTGGAGCGATGGCCGTATATCAAGGGCGTCATGCCTTGGCTCGCGGCGTGCTGGAATCCATCGGGGAGTGATTTGCGATGCGCTTGGGCGCTCATCCCGAAACCATGCTCGAGTGGTTGGCTCTCAAACTGAATCTCGGGCCGAAACCTCTTGCCGATACGCAGGTCGCATTCCACTTTGCGCGGATCGTTATGGCGGCAACCCGGGCAGGATTGTTCGAAGCCTTGCGGGATCAGGACCGGACGGTCCAAGAGGTGGCGGAACGGTGTGGCACGAACCCGCAGGCAACGGCCAAGGTCATGGATGCGCTCCTGGCGCATGGCTATCTGAAGTATAGACGCGGATGCTATGGTCTCAATCGCCTTTCGCGGAAGTGGCTGCTGGCCGACAGCCCCCATACGCTCCTGCACAAACTTGATTTCCAGGAGGTCGAGTGGCGCTTGACGGAGGGTTTCGATCAGTGGCTCTCCGATGGGATCGCGCGAGACATGCACCGGATGCTCAGCCTCGACGAATGGCGCCGGTACCAATGGGGGATGCGCGATATCTCGACTGCCCCGGCCAGGGAACTGGCATGGCGGGCACGGCTGCCCCGGGCGGCCCGGTCGCTGCTCGATATCGGTGGTTCACACGGCTTCTACTCTGTCCAGCTATGCCGGCGCCATTCCGGTCTGACGGCCACGATCCTGGAGTTGCCGGAAGCCGTCCCAATAGCCGCTGATATCTTGGCTCGGGAAGACATGGGAGATCGAGTATCCCATGTCGCCGGCGACGCTCTTGAGGACGAGCTTGGAGTGGAGAGCTATGATGCCGTGCTCGCCGCCAATCTCATTCATCACTTCGATGAGGACCAGAACCTCCGGCTCGCGCGTAAGGTGGCCCGCGCCCTCAGGCCGGGCGGCGTGTTCATGATCATGGATGCGGTTCGGGCCGACAAGCCGACAGATGCGAACCAGCCGAGCCGACGGCTTGGAGCCGTGCTGGACGTGTATTTCGGTCTGGCAAGCGCCTCCGGAACCTGGTCGATCGGGACGATTCAGACATGGCAGAGGGCTGCTGGACTGCACCCGCAACGTCCTGTCTGGCTCCGGACCATACCGGGAGCGGGGCTGATGGCAGCAACCAAACACACCTGAGGTCCGTACTCCGATCGCTCGTGCACACGCTGGCGTGCCGATCATCTCGCCACTTCAAGAAGAATGTCGATCTGGGTCCGGCGGGATCAAAAAGAAAGCCTTCGTGCGGCCCTTTCCCTTCAGGCTAATCAGCCCACGCGGCTCAAAACGGTAGCGGCCAGCGAGAATTCGCCGCGTCATCTCGGACACTTGGATCCTGTCCGGAAGGCTATTTTCTTCAAGTCGGCTTGCTACGTTCACAGTGTCTCCCCAAACATCGTAGATAAACTTGTGGTGACCGATGATACCCGCAACCACAGGTCCGGTATGGATGCCGATTCTGATCTGAAGCGGGATTCCTTCATGCGTTGCGTTTATCCGCTGCAAGGCAGCCAGCATACCAAGCCCAAACTGCGCCATCGCCTCTGCGTGGTCCGACCTTGGCTCAGGCAGGCCCGTTGCTGCCATGTAGGCATCTCCGATAGTCTTGATTTTTTCCACCCCGCATCGAAGTGCGAGTATGTCAAATTCGGAGAACAAGCGATTGAGGCATTCTACCAACTGAGACGGGGTCATCATCGCGGCTGCCGGCGTGAACTCGACGATGTCCGCGAAGAGAATCGACACATCATCGAAGCGGTCGGCGATCAGTGTCTCTCCCGCATTGAGGCGCAGCACGACAGGATCTGGCAAGATGTTGCGTAACAAGGCTTCGGAACGTTCCTTTTCGGTCCTCAGCCGCGCCAAGTACTCCCGCTCTCGGTCATGCCAGCGCTTGCGCTCCAAGCAGGCATTGATGCGAGCGCGCAGCAGGACAACATTAAAGGGCTTAGGTAGGTAGTCATCCGCACCGGCCTCGATGCAGCGGATGACCGCCTCCATTTCGCTCAGTCCCGAAATCATGATGACGGGAATTGAGCGCCAGCGCTCGTCAGACTTCAATCGCTCCAGCACTTCGATCCCATTCATGTCGGGCATGAGCAGGTCGAGCAGAACGAGGTCAAATCCTCCCTCCTCCAGAATCGCCAATGCCTCCAATCCTGAGCCGGCAGCGGTGACCTCGTGGCCTTCGTGAGTCAGTCGACGGCACAGTAAATCGCGATTGCTGACATTATCGTCGACCGCGAGGATGCGGCCCGCTCCGTGATGCTTCGAGCTGTTGCCGTCGGGGCGCAGTGTTTGGATAAGACTGACTATGGCTGTCTCAGCCCCAGGATCACGGTGGCTCTTTGTGGTGCCGACCGGGTCAGAGTTGCATCGGAGATCGACGATTGCGTCAATGCGAGCGAGCAGATTTCGCGACTCGGCCAGGAGTCTTTCCAGGTCATACCGCAGCACCTGCGCGGAGATTGAGGTGCCAAGATCCTCCAGTGCCAGTTCGCTGTAGCCGATGATAGCGTTCAGGGGCGTACGTAAATCGTGCCGGAGCTTCGCCGGAAGGTCGATTGGGTCGTCTGTACCAGCTTCGCCCTCTGCTCCCGTATTAGGGATTTGGTCGACGAGATTGCTCAATGTTCTGGCAGCAGCAAGGACCCGGTGAAGATGTGGCAGAACGTCTTCGAGTTTAAGCCGATGCCCCTCCTCGACGATAATTTCCTGATAGCCCAGGATCACGCGCGCCGGGGTCACAAGCTCCTGCCAGATTGCCGCGAGCGAAGCGCGTTGTCTGAGGTCTATGTCGGTTCCGGGTTTCGCCATCTGTCGCTTTCTACCGGCCCAACCGGCGACTATCAGCCTGTGTGCAACAGGCGCTGCATCTTCTCCAGAAGCCGCGGAAACTCGATAGGCTTCGTGTCATAATCGTCGCAGCCAGCGGCTAGGGCGTGCTCGCGATCTGCCGCCATGGCATGAGCTGTGAGCGCGATCACTGGGATTGCGCACGTCTCCGGATCGGCCTTGAGGCGCCGCGTCGCTTCCCACCCGTCGAGTACCGGCAGGCTCATGTCCATCAGAACGAGGTCGGGATGTTCCGATCCCGCCATTTCCAGGCCGCGTGCGCCGTCATATGCGAGCAGAACCTCATGCCCCTGTCGGGCGAGTCGCCGGGACAGCATATCCCTGTTCAGCTCGTTATCCTCGACCAAAAGGATCTTCGCCATGCGACACGCCTCATCTGCTTTAACAGACCTGCATTTGCGCCGATCAGTCCGACATCGGTCGAGATGGCACAGGACGCGCGGCTTCTACCATAGCGCGCACGGCGGAAACGAGTTCCGTGCGGCTGTAGGCCCCCTTCTGGAGCACGTCCATTGCATGGCCGCGCAGCCATTCCAACTCGTCCTTGGTCAGATCTTTGGACGTGACAATGACAACCGGAAGGTTGTGCCATGTCGCATCCTGCCGCACCGCCCGTAGGACCTCAAAGCCGTCGATTCCGGGCATGATGAGATCAAGCAGCATGACGGCGGGCATTGCCCGGGCAAGCTGCCGGAGCGCTTCGGTGCCGCTGGCGGCTTCACGCACTGTCCAGTTCTCCTTAACTAGCATGCGGCGCAGCACGTCGCGGGTCCCGTGATCATCGTCCACGATCAGGACGTCCGGCGCGGCCTCAGAGAACTTCACACGAGCGAGGAGTCGCAGCAACTCCTTTGGATTGACAGGTTTGGTCAGGTATTCGGCGGCCCCAAGTGCAAACCCCATGTCACGATCGCCAAACACCGTAATGAGGATGACCGGAATATCGCAGCTCTCGACATCGGTCTTGAGCATTCGCAGGATGGCCCAACCGTCGAGATCCGAACTGACGACGTCGAGGATAACGGCATCAGGTCTCTTCTCACGTGCAAGACGCAGAGCATCATGTGCGTCCATAGCCATGACGACGCGGTAACCTTCCTGGGTCAGCGCCTGATCAAGCGCGCTTCTGGTCGTGCATTCGTCCTCCAGCAACAGCACTGTGCCGGCCGTGTGCCACTCCGGGCCAGACTGCAGAGGTCCCGCAGTCATCCTGGGAGCAGCGGCCGGGATCGTGACCGTGAAAGTCGTGCCCTTGCCGTATTCGCTGGCGACCGTCACATCGCCGCCGAGCATACGACAGAAGTGCTTGGTGATGGCCAGCCCAAGCCCGGTCCCGCCGTAATTTCGAGTAATCGATGCGTCAGCTTGGCTGAAGGCTTCGAAAAGTCCGGTGACTTGTGCCGGCGTCATCCCGATTCCGGTGTCCGAAACCATGAACTCGAGGCAGTCGCCATCGTCGCTGGTCGCCCGCTTCGCCGTGAGTGTTATGCGGCCTTGCTTCGTGAACTTCGCGGCGTTGCTGAGCAGGTTCAGGAGGATCTGCCGCACCTTTGTCTGATCCGAATGCCATGTCCCGGGATTGGAATCGAAAAGCACGTCAAACAGGTTGCCGTTCTTGGCCATCAGCGGCTGGACAGTCGCGCCCACGTCGGCGAGCAGAGCCGCAATATCAAATCTCTCCAGAAAAAGATCCATTCTTCCGGCCTCGATCTTCGACACGTCGAGAATGTCATTGATCAGGCCAAGCAAGTGTTTGCCTGCGCCGCGGATCTTCTCAAGGTCTGGCCTGAGCTCTGTTCGCACGATATCGTCGGACTCCTCCAGGAGGATTTCGCTATAGCCAATGATCGCGTTCAGTGGTGTCCTGAGCTCGTGGCTCATGCTCGCAAGGAAATCCGACTTCGCTTGGCTTGCCCGTATGGCCGCGTCACGAGCCGCAGCAAGCTCGATGGTACGCTGCCTCACAAGCTCCTCCAACTGGCTGTTGAGCTGCTGTAACTGGAGATTTGCCTCATAAATCTCGCGCGTCTTTTCCTCGGCGATTGCCTCGGCTGCCTTACGCGCCTTCTTTTCCCGCTCCAGACGGCGTTCGAGCTGCTCGATGCCACTCATGGCAAGGGTCCTCGCCGGGTAATGAGGAACCTTGCGGCCGTGCCCGCGCCATTCGAGAGATCATCGACTTCAATGTCGGCGGTCTCTCCATAATGATCGAGGCAGCCCCGGATCAGGCCCTCGGCAAGGGCTGCGAACGGGCGAGTGGAATGGTACGTCAGACGCAGACATCCAGGTTCGGACGTGTCACATTCGAAGGATGGCAGCTCCGCCTCAGGATACAGCTTGCGCACCTCGACATGAATGTAGCTTTCAATCAGTTCTAAAAAGCGAAAGGAAGAATCGACTCCGTCAAAGTATTTTGGGAAAAGAACGGAGAACCGCTTAAACAAATGCGCGCCGAACGACCGTGTCAGCTCGGCAGTACTGGTGCCTGTCTCCTTGCTGAGACAGGACACGAGCTCAAGCATTTCGTTATGATCATACGTTCCAACGGTCGTGTATGCACCTCCGGATGGCAGATTGGCGCTTTCGATAATAGAGTCGGCCAGCTCTGGCGAGAACCTGCTCTCAACCATCTCAAGGAATTCAGTGAAGACGATTCCCTTCACGGTCTGAAATCCTGCTGAGCCGGCGCTCTTGGCAGCTGATGCCTCCAGGAGGAAAAGGGCCAGCCATCTTCGAGAGGCAGAATAACCCGGGTTACCCATCTGTGCAATCAGACTGCTAGGCTGGTGCTCCGGCATGGACCTCTAGGCTTGGGACGATCTTTCAGCGGCTGCCGGGCCTCGCAGTCAGCTGTTGTGATTTGGCGCACAGCTCCTCAGCGCAGGCCGGGTTAGGATCAGACTGTCCTTACCTAGGGAGCTTTTCTCATGAAATTCTCTCTGATCCTTGGGCTTTGCGCGGCATTCGTCCCGGTTGCCGCCCTTGCCGAAACCGGCGGGAAAGACTCTTACCTGTCTCAATTTACCGAGTTGTCCTATGCGATGACACGCGACGGACGCCTGCAGCGGGCCATCGCCGAGGGGCGCGCCAACAAGGCGGCCTTTGACGCCCTCCGCCAGCGGGAGGCGCAACAGACGTTTCAGGAACCGACAGCCACTGGGGCCCTACGTCGCCCGCGCCGATAGCACTCTGCCGGAGTTCATCTGGGCGCATCGGATGATGGTGGTCCACCCCGATGTTCAGGACGAGATCCATCAATCATGACCACTTCATCCGTTTGCCTCGCACCTCGTCGATAGCAGCGACAATCCAGGCGCTGTTCACCAAGAAGCTCTGATAGATGTCAAGGAAGGGAACGAAGGGCAGGAGTTCGACTTCGTCATCCTGTTCGAGGACATAGATCGTCGCCGTCATGACGTTCAACAGGCTGACCGACCCGATCCAGGCCGCGACATCATCAAGCGACAGGCCGGCCGCCGCGGAAAGGGCTATCGAACCCCAGAACAGGAAATTCAGAACTGGAACGAGATAGATATCCAGAGGGTAGAACAATGCCATGATCGTCGGCAGATAGCGGATCTTCTCCTTCTTCATGTGACGCAGCTGCCGCCAGTAGATGGCATAAACCTGCCATGTGCCGCGAAACCAGCGGTAGCGCTGATTCATCAGGACACCGACATCCTCCGGACACTTCGTGTAGGCGCAGGCGCGCGGCTCATAGACGATGCGGCCGCCCAGAGCGAGTGCCGAAAGCGACAATTGAAAGTCCTCTGCAAACGTTTCGCCCGACAGGGGGCCGAAGACGTCGCCAGGCTTTTTGCTGATCGCATGTTTTGGCTGGTTGCCCGGCAGGCGCCTGATTTCCTCCAGTATCTCCCGCCTGTAGAGGCCGATGGGACCCGGCACCACGGTGACGACCCCTAAGGCGCTCAAAGCTGTCCGCATTCCACCATTGCCGAGGAGGTATTCGATCGACTGGAACCGCGTCAGCATGTTGATGCGGTTGCGGATCGTGACCTGTCCGGACACGGCGGCGACGCCAGGGGTTAGGATACGCGGCACCATGACCTTCAATGCGTCCCGCGCCAAACCCGAATCCGCATCAACGAACAGAATGAGATCGCCCCTCGCCTTTTCGTAGGCGAAGTTCAAAGCGCTCCATTTGCCTCCATTGGGCTTCGTGAACACCTGAACGGTGCAGCGCCCGTATGCGCCCGCAATGGGAAGTGCCTTGGCATAGGTGTCGTCGGAAGACCCGTCATCAATGAAGATGATCTCATAAGCGGGATAGTCGAGGTGGATCAGGGACTGAAGCGCCGCCACGACCGTTTCCGACTCGTTGTAGGCGGGAACGAGGATCGAGACGAAAGGTTGATTCTTGAGTTCGCCCGGCGCGGAACTCCGCATCCGGTTCAGTTCTACGAAGGCAAGCCCTTGAATGATGAGCCAGCGCAACAGGATAAAGGTCCCGATCGTCACCAGCAGGACGGCTTTGATGTGCCCGAGCGGCCCTGTAGCGGCAAGCCCGCTTTCGGCGAAGGCGGCCTCCCTCATACTCCAGGGCAACGTCATGACGAGAGAGAGGCCGTAAGCGAATGTGACGACTGCGAGAAAGTTGACCAGCGCCCGAGGGATTGAGCGCCGGCGTGCCCTGAATTCCCTAACAGTCCCCGTTTGATCCGCCATGTCGGACATTTTGCGCTTCGCTTACTGATTCGGCAGAACTATCGTAGGCTTGAGCTTTGCCGAGGAGGGCTCCAGCTACTGTTGCGAGGCTCTCTGGGAACTCAGGCCGTAATCGATTCAGCCTGCATGTCACGGGGATCCTCTGCAGCTTGCAGAGAGGCTCTCTCGACCGCCGGCTGCACCGTCGTCTCGCCGGAGAGCACGCTTGCAACACCAACCGTGATGGAGCTTTGGACATGCGGCAATTCGCGAATCCGGAGTTGCGTCGCCCTCAGGCGCAACCGCTCCGCGAAAATCTCGGCTCCCGCGATGTCCGTCTCAGGGAGCAACACAACGAACTCCTCGCCTGTCCAGCGCGCGGTAAGGTCCCGGTTGCGCGAGCCGCGGCACAGCTCCGCCAAATCCTTCAGGACCGCATCACCGACCTTGCGCCCGTAAATGGTATTCGTCTCCCTTAGCTGGTTGATACGAAGGACCAGTACAGTGAGGGAAGTGCCGGCCTCTGATGCGTGCTTCACTTCGGCATCGGCGATGCTCAAGAATTGCTCACGATCGATGAGGCCCGTCACGAAGTCCTTCGGCACAATCTCCCCGCGGCTCTGGACGATCGCCCTACGGCTTCGGATGTCGACGATCTCGCTCGTCGACAGCCTGGAAGCTGCCGGCCTGCCCTTAACCGATGTTGCAGCGTCAGGTTCGCTCTCAGACTGAACGGGTGTCACGGACATGTTTTGCGTTTCGCGCTCGGATCGAGCCTCCTGTCTTGCGCGCGTGCCGCTGAACACGATGCCGAGGAGCCCGAGCAGGGCTAACGCGGCGCTCGCCTGGGCACCGGTGTTCCGCAGCAGAGAGGGCTTCCAGAGCAGTTTCACCTTGATCGGCTCAGCGGAATTCCCGAGACTCGCAACGACCTCCGCCGGCAGGGTGCAGTCGAACAGCGCAATCACCTGATCCTTCATGAGCGGCACCGGCTCGGTCCGGACAAAGTTTGCTGTCACGACATTGCGCAGCACGGAGTGCTCCAGCATGAGCGGAACCGAATGCTTGTTAGAGGCAAGTTCGTCAGCCTCGGCTCGCGGCAGCCTGACCTGAGCGAGAAAGCCCGTGCCGGAGGAAAGGGCAAGGACCGGAGCTCCGTCAGCTGCAAGTCCCGGGGTGGGATGGCGGAAGACGACATGGCCAGCGAATGGCGCCTTCAGCTGAGTCGTCTCGACAGAGCGCTCCTTCTCAGCCGCCGCTATCGAGGTCTCAAGATCTGCGGCTTCGATCTCACGCTCGACGAACGTCCTTGCACGGGTTCGGTCCTCTTCGATCAGACGCTCGGTTCCGGCAAGCTTCTCCTTGTAGGTCTCCAACGAGGCGCTGAACTTGGCGGTATTTTCTCTGTTCTGGGCAAGTTGCTGGTCCAAGTCCTTGTCGGACTGCTTGAAGCGCTCTTCCAGCGCCTGGCTCCGGACTTTCAGCGAAGACAACGCTACCTGTTGGGTATTGACCTCACGCTCTGCGCTGATGAAGTTCGAGCGTCGCATGTCATAGACAGGCTGCGTGATGATCTGCTTCTTGAATGCGTCGGCGGCCTGCTGCAGGGCCGTACGCGCAATCTCCAACTGGCTCAAGGCGGCCGAGAGAGACTTCTCGGTGGATGCGATATCGCCTTCGATTCTGGTCTTCTCGCGTGTCCATTCCGTCAGCAGCGCCGCGCGTGCCTTCTCAGTCTCGCCTCGCGATTTCTGTAGCTCAATGAGGAACCCCTCCACTTGGGTGATCTGTGCACGAATTTGCAGCTCGCGCTGAATGAGACCTTGATCGACCGGGAGGGATTGTGAGCGGATAGCCTCTTTTCTGGCCTGCGCTTGCGCCTGCTGGATATCCTTGACGGCGAGGTGTGTCTGATTGGCGAGAGGAACAAATTCTGCAACCACCTCGCCAGCTTCGACCACGTCCCGCGAGGTCAGCGTTAGAACCGTGTTATCGCGGCGGGCATGCACGACGAAAAGATTGTTACCGCCTGCGACACCTTCGCGCTTTTCCAGCTCGCCAAAACCCCATGCGGTGAGGAAGCCCACTGCCCCAAGCGCCGCGCAGACATAGGCGATGCGACGCGCCCAGCTCGGGTGATGACTGTGTCCCCTGTTGCGTTTTCTCCAGACCAATACGCCGTATGAAGCGCAAAACACCGCGAACCCTAACGCGCCGCTGAAAATTGCGACGCGCAGAAAATCGCTTCCATTCAATGCCAACATCTTTGCCCCCACTCGACGACCAGCAACCGCAGGTTTGCGCAGCTAAGTTTTTAATCGCCCCTCAACCGCAAATCGTCAGCGGTCGCGGGCAGAAAGCACGAATTGCTTTCCGCTCGGCGTCTAAGACTCACGCTCGCACGAGCACGTGCGAAGTCGTTCACACGTGTGCGCACTTTGATTTTTGAGAAAGAATGCAGACCTGAGCGACCCTGGCCGAACCTGGGCTCTGCCTCTCTTAATCTGCATGCCCTGTCTTTTTTGCATGTACCGCCGTTGGGCGGGCCTGACAGTTAGCTTCCTATTATCCATATATTAGGAAATGGATCGCAGCAAGCCCGTTGGTGCTACCTCCGAAGCACCAACTCCGCTCCTCTCGACAAGTGCGGACTCAGACAATGCGCGAAGAGTCTGCCTGCCATTCAGAGGTTGAATGCGCCTCGATGAGATCTTGTTTCAAACGACTGAATCGCGAGGTGACGACCTGAAGAGATGTTCAGCCCATCCGGAAGAGGCGGCGGAACGTTACTCAGGCGGCCTGTCTGCGATACGAAGCAGAGGTAATCTGAGATGTGAGGTGTGTCATGAACCGATCCGTGATGTTGCCGGCTGGTGAGGTTGTTCCAGCCCTTGGACAGGGCACTTGGCAGATGGCTGAAGATCCCCGCCGCAGAGCCCGCGAGATCGAGGCGCTGCGTCTTGGAATCGAGCTGGGGATGACCCTGATCGATACCGCCGAGATGTATGGTGAGGGAACGGCGGAGGAACTGGTCAGGGAAGCCATCGCCGGCCAGCGTGAGCTCGTGTTCCTGGTCAGCAAGGTCTATCCTCACAACGCCAGCCGAAGCGGGGTCATTCAGGCCTGCGAACGCAGCCTCAAGCGGCTCGGAACCGATCGGCTGGACCTCTATCTCCTACACTGGCGCGGGAACGTTCCGCTGGAGGAGACGGTTGCCGGGTTCGAGGACCTTTGCCGCATGGGCAAGATCCGACATTGGGGTGTCAGCAACTTCGACACGAGCGATATGGAGGAACTCCTCCGCCTTCCGGGCGGAGACAGGTGCGCGACCAACCAAGTGCTGTACAACGTGAGCCGACGCGGTCCGGAGTTCGATCTGATCCCGCGGATGGCAGAGCGCCGGATGCCGCTGATGGCCTACAGCCCCGTCGAGCAGGGTCAGCTGCCCCGGTCCGGGGCCCTGAAGGCGATCGCGGACAAACATGAAGCCAGCGTGTTTCAGATCGCATTGGCCTGGCTGCTGCAGCGGCCGGGCGTGATCGCCATTCCCAAAGCGGGCAGTTCCGACCACGTGAGGGACAACCACCGGGCTCTGCAGATCCGGCTCAGCTCTGGGGATCTGAAGGCCATTGATGCTGCGTTTCCGCCGCCTGCTCGCAAGCGTCCGCTGGAGATGATCTGACCGTCACCAGCGGGCCTCTCTAACTTGTTCACCGGAGCCTTGGATCACCAAGGCTTAAGGAAATGCGCGTTGCAGACCTCACCCGTCGGCGCCTTCCCTTTGGCACAGCGAGACCGCTGGAGAGTGTCCGGCTCTCGCTCACGTCGCCACGAGCGGAATTGGCAGAGGCCGCGGGTGGAGCCTTCTGGTGCATGATCGGAAGGCCTCGACCCCGGTCATGGCGAGGGAAGTACAGCGGCCGGGCTGTTCCGGCACCAAGATTGTCAGACGCCATTTGGGCCCCCTCCCTGCTCCCGGGAAAAAATTGGCAATCCAAGCTTACTGCCAAGGTTATGTCAGGAAGAATACAGAAGGGACACTGTTCCCCAAAAGTAACAGATGGCTCCGCATGAGCGATTGTTTGGGCGGATTGCAGAATTCGTGGGTGACAAGGTAATTCGCCCGCTCCAATCTCAGCAGGATTGCCCCTTGATGGCTGATTTGAGGCCGAACAGACAAGACGTAACGGGAAACGGCTGGGAAATATGCTTAAGAGAACAGAAGATATACCTATCGAAATTTCAAAGGAATTCGACACACTCGAACGGCTGATCGACCAAGCTCAGGCACCGGCGCCACTGGGACAGTTCATCCCGACCGAGACTTTCATTGACCTGATCGACGAAAGCTTGGCACGGGGGTGGATCTATTCGGCTTGCCTGCAGGAGCTGATCGCCGCCATGGATTCCCGGCTCGCGGGCTTTTCCGTCGCCGCATTGGCCGAGATTTTCGATTTCGAAGAGGTGCAGGTCTGGGCCAATTCCACGAAATCCATTCCGACGATGTCGGCCGGAGCAGTCACCCTGCGCAATGCCGCCTTTCTGCTCATTCAGCTCAAAGCGATGGGCTTTCTGATCGACGATGCGCCTCTGAGTTCCCGGATGAGGCCGCTGCTGGCGACAAAGAAGTTCCTGGTCGGGCGGGAGTTCTACGTGTTCTGGCAGCCGGAACTGGAAGCCAAACGCGAGGTCTTCGTTCTTTACGTCGCCCCTGTTCCGCAGAAGGCGACGATCAGAGAAGTGACTTTGCCTCTGGGCCATACGATGAAGATCGTCACCGATGGCAGGCGGGCAATCGGCGTCGAGGTTGCGCCGCCACGGGCGGGCTGAAATCAGCCCTGCCGGCAGATCGACGGCAACCGGCGCCATTGTAGCCGCGGGGAGGAGTTCGGGAGTCGTGCAACGGCATGGCTCCCCGCCTCGCGTGGTGTGGGCAGATCATCCCTGCGAAGGAGGCCCGCTACAGGCGTCGTCAGCAACCCGACCTAATGGCGAGAGGACGCTTCCGCCTTCGCACCTTCGAAGGATGCGAGACGCAGCCTCCGCTCCAGATCCTCGACCTGTCTGGCGACCGCATTGAGATTGGACCTGACGACAAACAGATCCGAGGCCGATACCCCTGCCCCGTTGATTGGCTTGACGGGCTCGAACCTGGACTCCTGCCTCGGAGCGCTTCCGATCCGCTTCCCTCCTCCTGTCAGCCAGCGCCAAGTGCCGCGAACGAACCAAGCGAGGAAGAGGAACAGTGCCAGCCCGACCGCCAGGACAATGCCGAGCACGATTGCAGTGCTGAGTTGATCGCCCCCATCCATCGAAGTCCCCCGAATTGACGAACGTGATCAGTATTTAGCGCGGTATTTTGTCACCGCCAGTGAAAAAATTCCGGATCGGGGATGAGGTCGGACGGCGTGAGGCGGCGCCCCTGGCACGGCAGCGGATCGGCCGGTGGAATCGCAGGTCGGCGCCCGGCCAAGGCGGTATCGGTTCGGAGGCCTAGGGCGTGATCTCCTTGAGCCCTTGCGCCGGGCGGAACCGTCACCTGGAGACGCGCTACGAGTGAGCGCTTCGACTATGCGAGGTCCTCGATCAACAGCTCGAAGGTCACACAAACAGGATTGTCTCCATGGACGAGATCCCCGGAGAAGATACGCCCGTCCGTATCCACGACGTCGACCTGGAGAGAGGCTCTGGGGCGGTCATAGGATGACACCACCCTGCCCTCACGGATCAGCACCTCCGTCGCATGGGAATCCACGCGGCTTCCGTCGGTGAAGCGCACCCCGTTCAGGCTGCCGATCCCGTGAACTCTGGCCTTCGTGATCCCGTGTCGTGAACAGATCTCCTCGAGAGCGAGACTGATGTCCTCGTTCGGGCGCACCTTGGCCAGCAGCACGCGGGGACCCGCACCGTCCTGCCCCGGTTCGCCCACGGGCACGGGTTCGAAGAGGGTGAAGTTCGTCTCGGGATCGGGCAGAGCCTTGAAGGTCGCGGTTCTCAAGCCGATCCCCGTCACCTCGACCGGCTCCGCCACGATCGTGTTCGGGGCCAGCATGTGGCCCATCTGGACCCCCTCGGAGCTTGCCCAGACGCCGTGGCAGTGAAGGAAAGGCTTACCGTCACGCTCTCCGACGATGGCGCAACCGCGCTTGATCTCGACCGGGCCGGCGGGAGCAAAGGTCTCGCTGTACCAAGCCGCGTGAAGAGCGTCCGGGGATGCCGCCGGCATGACGAATTGGAACGGTTCGAACCGGCCACCCTCGAACGCCACGATTCCGCCGGTGCAGCCGGAAGCCGCGAAACCTTTGGCGATTGCCACGTCGACGGCGTTGCCGGGCTCGAGCACGAAACGCAGCGGAACCGGCGCACCGGCAACGGCCGTCGTGCGCTCGGGGGCGACCGGGCCCGGGTGGAGAAGATGTCTCATCGTATTGCCCTCCGCTCTGTCTCGGCCCTCGTTCCGGTCATGTGCGCTCTCCCGTGCTCGTGGGCCGCGCCTTTCGGCAGTACACGGCATCGTTCAATCCGCACGCATGATCTGTCGAGGATCGGCCCGTGGGTCGCGCGGCCCCCAGCGCCCGGCCTCGACCTGGGCGATGAACTCGGCCACCATGCGGTTGAACAGGGCAGGCTCCTCCAGGTTCAGCGTGTGACCGGATTTGGGAAACATGGCGAGGCCGGAGCGAGGCACGGTCCGTTTCAGGAAAATACCCGGCTGGATGGAGTGGTCATCCTCGTCGCCCACGACCACCAGCAGGGGCACCTGCATCGCAGACAACGCGTCCTCGAGATCGTAGAGAGAGGGCCGGCGCATCTGAACGCCGCGCATGGTGTTAGCTGCCCCTCGCGCGGAATGCTTGGCGAGCCTCTCCGCGAAAAGCTTCCAGCCGCGCGGGTCCTTCTCCTGAAATTGAACGCGGGACGCGCTCTCGGCGTAAATGGGAGCGAACCCTTCCGCACCCCGTTCGTCGAACCCTTTCGCGACCTGCTCCGAGTTCCTGCGGAACGCCTCCTGGTGCTCCTTCTCGGAGCCGTAGCCCGCTCCGGCGACGACGGCGGACAGCACGCGATCCGGGTGGCGCAGCGCCGCATGCACGCAGGCGAAGGCCCCCATCGAAAGCCCCACGATATGAGCCCGCTCGATGCCTGCCGCGCTCATCACATCGACGATATCGTCGGCAGCGCGCGCCTGTGAGTACTGGTCCACGCTCTCGGGAATGTCCGACGAGGGATAGCCTCGGGCCGCATAGGTAACGCAGCGGTGCCGGCGGGAGAAATAGCCGACCTGCGGCTCCCAGCTCCAGTGATTCCCGCCGAATTCGTGCACGAATACGATCGGTGAACCCTGTCCCGTTACCTCATAGAACAGCCGCACGCCATCGCTCGTCGTTGCAAATGCCATCCCTGCTTCCCCTGCTCCTGCCTTCAATGTTTCAATGGAATTCCGACACGGCGCAGCTCTGCCCGCCATCTACCGGCAGGCAGACCCCCGTGATGAACCGAGCCTCGTCGGACGCGAGGAACACGGCCGCGTGGGCGATGTCCCACGCCGTTCCCATCTTTCCGAGCGGAACGGCGGCGTTGCGCGCCGCCACCATGTCCTCCACGGAGGAATACTGCCCGGAGATCTGCCGGTAGATCAGCGGCGTGTCGATCAGTCCGGGCATGATGCAGTTGGCCCTGATGCCGCTGCGGGCATATTGCATGGCGAGCGCCACGGTGGCCTGGTTCACGGCCGCCTTGGTGGCGTAATAGGCGAAGTACGGATAGCCCGTCCATCGGATGGCGGCGAGCGACGAGATGTTGACGATCGCGCCTCCACCCTGCCGCAGCATGTGCGGAATAACGGCCTTGGCGGAGCGATAGACCGGCCCGATATTCAGATCGAGAGCGGCTCGGAACTGCTCCTCGCTCAACTCGACGGGGCCGCCCATATGGGTCACGCCCACATTGTTGTGCAGAACATCGATCCTTCCGAACTCGTCGATCATCCGATCCACGGCACCCGCGATGGAGTTCGCGTCGGTGACGTCGGCTGCAAGTGCAAGAGCCGATCCGCCTTCGTGCGCGATGATCGCGGCTGTTTCCTCCGCCGCATCCTGCACGAGGTCGATGCAGGCTACCTGAGCGCCCTCGCGCGCATAAGCCACGGCCGCTGCCTTGCCGTTCCCCCAGCCGGGGCCGGAGGATCCCGCCCCGAACACGATGGCTGTCTTGCCTCTCAGACGATTGCCCATGCGCTGCTCACCCGTGTCGCGTTCCGGAGGCTTCCGCCGGCATTGCGGCGGTGTCCAGAATTCCCGCAATCGAGAAGCCGCCATCGACGCAGATCGTCTGCCCGGTGATGTAGCCGGACTTGCGGCTATCGAGCAGGAAAACGGCGGTTCCGGCAATCTCGTTCGGCAGACCGTATCGGCGCTGCGGCACGCTCGACATCCAGGCCGCACGCACCTCGGGCGTGTGAACGTCCTGGACGAGGGGCGTCTCGATCGGACCGGGCGCGATGGCGTTCACGCGGATGCCGAGCGATGCCAGTTCGACCGCCATCACCTTCGTCATGGTGAGCACGCCACCCTTGGATGCGCCGTAGGCGACACGCCCCTTGTTGCCCGTGAGTCCCGAGACGGACGCGATATTGACGATGGATCCAGCTCCCCGCTCCCGCATCCTCCTGGCGGCTTCGCGGGACACCACGAAGCTCCCGATCAGGTTGACTTCCAGCATTTTTCGAAAGAGATCGACACTCGTGTCGAGCGCCGGCACGTCCCGCCCGATCCCGGCGGAGTTGACGACGCCCGTCAGCGGGCCGAACTCCGCTTCGCAGGCTTCGATGGCTCGGATGACTGCGTCCTCGTCCGCAACGTTGATGGGCTCGAACCGCACGCGGCTGTCAAAGGATCCGAGAGTGTCCCTACATCGGTCGAGGTTCCGAGGGTCCAGATCCGCCACGACGGCGCGCCAGCCCTCCGCGAGAACGGCTTCGACAACCGCGAGGCCGATGCCCGATGCCCCTCCGGTCACCAGCACCGTCTGTTCCTGAGACATGATTTCCTCCCTTCCGGTGAGTGGCAGCGTTCGACAAGAGGCGCATCGTCAGCGCGGAGAATGCGTGCCGATGCTCACGCGGGGACCTGGGTCGGTTGATCCAGCGACAGACAGCCCCGGGCTTTGAGTTCGGCCCGAATATCCTTCTTGGTGATCTTGCCGTAGCCGGATTTCGGCAAGGCATCCCAGAAGAACACGCGCTTCGGAAGCTTGTAGCGGGCCACCTTGCCGTCCATCCAGGCCAGGAGTTCCCGCTCGCTGAGGCTCGCCTGCGGCCGGAGAACGCAAACCGCCACGCCCACCTCGCCCCAGGTCCTGTCCGGCACTCCCAGGATGGCGACCTCGGCAACGGCCCCATGCGTCAGGATCTTCTCTTCGATCTCGCGCGGATAGACGTTGGAGCCGCCCGAGATGTACATGTCCGAGGCGCGTCCGGTGATGTACAGGTAACCCTCTTCGTCCACGTGACCGAGATCGCCCGTCCGGAACCAGCCGTCGCGAAAGGCTTTCGCGTTGGCGTCCGGGTTGTCGTAGTAGCCTGCAAACACCGCCGGGCCGCAGACGCAGATCTCGCCCGTCTCGCCTGCCGCCAGCTCACGCCCCGTCTCGTCCTGAATGGAGATCTGCATTCCGGTGCGCGCGTAGCCGCAGGTTCCGACCCTCACGCCGGGGCCATCCTCGGGCTCATGAAGCGCGGGTGGAAGCACCGTGATGTTGCCGGTGACTTCGCCGAGACCGAAATACTGGACCAGCACCTTTCCGAGCTTCGTCAGCGCGTGCTTCTGATCCTCCCGGTACATGGGAGCGCCCGCATAGATCACGTAGCGCAGGGATGAGTGGTCATGCGTATCCACCGCAGGATGCTCGGTCAGCATCTTGACGATGGTGGGAACGGTGAACAGGTTCGTGATCCGCCACTTCTCGACGAGTGCCCATGCCTCGTCGATGTCGAACCGGTCGCTTGTGAGCAGCACGGTCTTAACCCCGCGCGCGACCTGCGTGAGCTGGTGAACGCCTGCGCCGTGCGACAGCGGCGCCACCACCAGAGAGGCATCCTCGTGGGTGGTTCCCGGCATCAGATCGCAGAGGTGGTTCGTCACCACGAACGCCATCTGACCATGGGTGAGAACCGCAGCCTTGGGACGTCCCGTCGTGCCCGAGGTGAAGAAGAACCAGCATGGATCGTCATGCTGGACGCTCGCCATCGGCACGGTCTCGCCGGAATGCTGCGCGACAAGCGCATCGTAATCCTGACCGAACCCGGAGGCTCCGATGGAAACCACGAGGCGAATGGCCGGAGCGGCCTCCCGCACGACCGCGACATGCTCCGGAAAGTCGCAATGGCAGATCAGGGCCGAGGCGCCGCTCGACTGGGCCAGATAAGCGACCTCCGCCGGCGTCTGGCGAAAATTGGTCGGAACCCAGACCGCGCCAAGATGGAAGCAGGCGAACATCGACTCGAACATCTGGTTGCAGTTCTTGGACTGAACCAGAACACGATCGCCCTTCCTGACGCCTCGGGCGGCGAGCGCCGCCGCCATAGCGTTCGCGCGCCGGTCCAGCTCGGCCCAGGTCAAGGTCATATCGCCCCAGATGAAGCCGATCTCGCTTCCGTAGCGCCGCGCCGCCTGGTGGAGAAAGTTGGCCAGGTTCATGACCCGCCTGGAGACGGGCGTCACGCCGCCCGAAGGGGCCTGCACGGTCGCAGTCATTTACGGCGCTCCAGGATCGAGACATAGTTGGCGACGGCCGCGCCACCCATGTTGAAAACACCCGCGAGCCCGGCATCCGGAATCTGCATGTCGCCCGCCTCGTTCATGAGTTGAAGGCAGGCCATGACATGCATCGAAACACCCGTCGCGCCCACCGGATGGCCTTTCGATTTCAGCCCGCCCGAAGGGTTGATCGGAAGACGGCCGCCCTTTTCGGCGATGCCTTCCCGCACCACCCGGTAGCCCTCGCCGGGAGCCGCGAGCCCCATCGCCTCGTATTCGATGAGCTCGGCGATGGTGAAGCAATCATGCGTCTCGACGAGGTCGAGATCGTCCAACGCGATCCCGGCGTCCGCCCGCGCCTTCTCCCAGGCCATTCGGGCACCCGCGAAGGCCGTCGGGTCGCGCCGCGACAGGGGAAGGATATCGTTGACGTGCCGACGGGCGCGAAACGCGATCGAGCGCTGAAGCCGCTGGGCGGTTTCCTCGTCGGCCACCACGATGGCGGCCGCACCGTCCGAGATCAGGGAACAGTCGGTTCGCCGCAGCGGCGCCGCCACATAGGGGTTCTTATCCGAGACGGCGTTGCAGAACTCGAACCCGAAATCGCGGCGCATCTGGGCATAGGGATTCGACACGCCGTTCCTGTGGTTCTTCGCGGCGATGCGGGCCAGTTCCTCGCTGCGGTCCCCGTAGCGCTGGAAATAGTTCTGGGCGATCCGGCCGAACACGCCCGCGAAGCCGCCTTCGGTCTCGCCCTCTTCCTTGCGGTAGGAGGCGCTCAGCAGGATGTCGCTCGTTTCGACCACCGGTTTGGCGGTCATCTTCTCGGCGCCGACCACCAGGGCCACGCGTCCCCGGCCGCTTTCGACGAAATCGAGCGCCGTATAGAGAGCCGCCGATCCGGTCGCGCAGGCATTCTCGAGCCGCGTTGCCGGCACATGGGCGAGTTCGGGCTGGCTTAGGGCAACCTGGGCCGCCTCGAAACCCTGCTTCGAGAAGCCGTTGTTCATGACCCCGACATAGATGCCGTCCACGTCCTCCGGCCCGACGCCCGCATGAGCGAGAGCCTCGCCGGAGACGCGCGCCATCAGGCTCTCGACATCGGGATCCTCGAGCTTGCCGAAGGGGGTGTGGGCCCAGCCCACGATGGATGCGCGTGGCATGTCCTGGTCTCCATGTTCCGCATGTCCCGCCGAGCGGTCCGGCTTCGTTGTGTCAGGCGATGTCCCCGGCCCGCGGCCGGGGACGGGGCTCACGAGAGGAAGCCGATCGAGATCCACGGCACAGCCGCGACGATGATGGTGCCGATGACAAGGGCGAGCATGTAGGCCAGAATCGGCTTCATCCCCTCGGCCGGCTCGACCCGTCCGATCGCGCAGGCGGCGTAGTAGCCGACCCCGAAAGGCGGAGCGAACAGGCCGATGCCCATCGCCAGAATGACCACCATCGCGTAGTGCACCTCGTGGATGCCGACGGCCCGGGCGATCGGGAAGAGCAGCGGCCCGAAGAGCACGATGGCCGGGATGCCTTCCAGGACCGAGCCCAAGATGATGAAGGCGACGATCGACACGGCCATGAACGTGACGGCTCCGCCCGGCAGGCCGGTCATGGCCGTTGCAAGCGAGCGCGAGAAGCCGGATTGCGTCAGGCCCCAGGCCATCCCTGTCGCGGTTCCGATGATGAGCAGGATCGCACCCGACAGGCAGGCCGTATCGACCAGCATCGGCTTCAGCTTCGTCCAGTCGAACTGGCGGTACACGACGAGCCCGATGACGATGGCGTAGACGATGCCGATGGTCGAGACCTCGGTTGCCGTGGCGACGCCCTCCACCACCGCGGCGCGGATCACGAAGGGCAAGGCGATGGCCGGCACGGCGACGATGAAGGCACGCCCGATCTCGCGCCGGGTCGCGCGCTTCACATGGCTGAGATCCTCCCCGCGGTATCGCCACCAGACGACGAGGCAGAGGGTGACGGCAAGCACCACGCCGGGCAGAAGCCCGCCCGTGAAGAGCGCCGCGATCGACACGCCCGTCACCGAACCGATGGTAATCAGGACGAGGCTCGGCGGAATGGTCTCCGTCTGGGCTCCCGTCGCCGAAAGGAGCGCCACGAGGTCGCCGGACTTCGCCCCGCGCGCCTTCATCTCGGGAAACAGCACGGGAGCCACCGCGGCCATGTCGGCCGCCTTGGCGCCCGAGATGCCCGACACCAGATACATCGCTCCGACGAGCACGTAATGAAGCCCGCCCCGAACATGCCCCAGAAGGCTCGCCAGGAAGGCCACCATGGCGCGAGCCATTCCGGTCATCTCGATCAGCAGGCCGAGAAAGACGAAGAGCGGCACCGCCAGCAGGATGAGATGCGACATGCCCTCGTCCATGCGTCCGACGAGAACCATGAGCGGCGTCTGCGTGGTCAGCGTCAGGTAGCCGAAAATCGCGAGCCCGAACGCGAACGCGATGGGAACCCCGGCCAGCACCGACGCGGCCACGACGCCGACGAAGAAGATCACCAGATTCAGGTTGCCGAGTTGACGGAACAGGGGCTCGGCCAGCCAGAACGCGGCGATGATCACCGCGACGGACGCAAGAGCTGCCGCGACGGTTCCAATCGACCCGATGCGCGTCAACCGCAGCAGGGCGAAGATCGCCATGAGGCCGACGCCGACCGGCAGGGCCGCCGCGCGCCAGGCGTTGGTGATCTCCAGCGCCGGGGTGGTGATGAAGGTTTCCTCCTGGGCGTATTCGAAAGCGGGCCAGGCGATGAGCAGGAGAAAGGCCAGCGCCGCTCCGGTCGCGAACACATCGAGGAACGCCCGGGTTCGAGGCGATGCGCGGCTGATGATCGCCGTCATCCGCATGTGTTCGTTGCGCCGGAATGCCACGACGGCTCCCAGCATGGCGAGCCAGAGAAACAGGATCGAGGCGAGTTCGTCCGACCATACCAGGGGCTGGTGAAGGACGAAGCGCGCGATCACGCCCGCAAACAGAATCACGATCTCGGTCGCGACGAGGATCGCGACCGGGATTTCGACGACTGCGCCGAGGACGGCATCGAGCGATGACAGCCAGGGCCGCTTGCTGGACGCAGCCGAGCGTTCCGCAATGAGGCTTGCCCCGCCAGGATGAGTCTCGATCCGGGCCATGGCCGCTACACCAGTTTGCCGACGGACTTTTCCAGAATGGCCCAGGCCTCTTCGCCGTATTTGCCCTTCCATTCGGCGTAGAAGCCGGCCTGACGCAGCTTATCCCGGAACGGTGCCGGATCAGGCTGGTTGAAGATCAGCCCCTTGCCGGCGAGTTCCTGCTGCAGGTTCGCATTGAGCTTGGCGACGTCTTCGCGCTCCTTTTCGGCCGCGGCATTGATGTGCTTGGCCACGGTGGTGCGCAGATCCTGCGGCAGCTTCTCCCATGCGCGGCGGTTGGCCAGGAACCAGAAGCCGTCCCACATGTGATTGGTGAGCGAGCAGTATTTCTGCACTTCGTAGAGTTTCGCCGTCGCGATGATCGCCAGCGGGTTCTCCTGTCCCTCCACGACCTTGGTCTGGAGCGACGAGTAGACCTCGTTGAAGTTGATGGAAGCGGGAGCCGACTCGAAGGCTTTGTACATCGAAGTCCAGAGCGGGGAGACCGGCACGCGGATCTTGAAGCCCTTCAGGTCATCGGGCGTGTTGATCGGCTTCGTCGACGAGGTCGTCTGCCGGAAGCCGTTGTCCCAGATCTTGTCCATGGCCACGAGATTGGCCTTCGCGATCTGTGCCCGGACATAGGCGCCGAGATCGCCATCCATGGCCTTCCAGACCGCGTCGTAATTCGGAAAGGCGAATCCAACCCCGTTGATGGACGCCGCCGGAACGAGCGTGGACAGGATCAGGCCGGAGAGAGTGAAGAACTCGACGCCGCCCGAACGCACCTGGCTGAGCGTGTCGGTATCCGAGCCGAGCTGGCTGTTGGGGAAGATCTGAATGTCGACGCGGCCGTTCGTTTCTTTCCTGATCGCCTCCGTCATCTCCCGGGCGCGGGCGTTCATCGGGTGCGTCTCGGGCAGATTGTTCGCGTACTTGTACGAGAACTCCGCCTGCTGAGCGCGTGCGATGAACGGCGCTCCGACGACGGCGCCCGCAAGAGCGGTGGAGCCGACAGTCAGCAGCCGGCGGCGAGACAGAATCATGTAACCCTCCTGGTCGGTCCCGCAGGACCTTCTCGTTTCCTTGCGACGCTGGTCCATATTTCGGACCCGCTTGGTTTTGGCACGTCTCTGGCGGACGCTTTCCTTAGCGTCACAAGGAGGGACCCGGACGGGCCGCTTGTCAAATGAAAAGTCCTTTCCTAGAGAATTACGCGTCCTGGCGACCCTGGGAGGTCCATATGCTGGAAGACCCGAAGACTATTTCGGCCAAGATCGCCGTGCAGGGAATCGACGAAGCGGCATCCAGCGGAGCGCAGGCGATCGACCGGGCCGCGACGCTGCTTCTCCTCGTGGGGCGGGCGGGATCCTCGGGTGCCAGACTGTCGGATCTCGTCGCACAGTGCAGTCTCTCGAAGCCGACTGTCCGCCGGATGCTGCTGGCGCTCGTGCGGGCTGGGCTCCTCGACCAGGATCTTGAGACGCGCCGCTATTATCTGGGTCCGGAAATCTACGTTCTCGGAACCCTGGCGAGCGCCCGTTTCGGCATTCATTCGGTCTCGCTCCGGTCTCTCATCCGCCTGAGCCAGGAGACGGGCGATACGGCCTTCCTTTCGGTTCCGCGGGACGTCTATTCCATTTGCGCCCATCGCGAAGAGGGCCCGTACCCGATCCGGGTTCATGCCCTCCATGCGGGAGACCGTCACCCCCTCGGCGTCGGGGCCGGAAGCCTGGCGCTGCTCGCCGCCCTGCCGGACGAGGAGGTGGACGAGATCCTGGCGGCCAACGCCAACGTGCTGGCCGACAAGTACCCGGCTTTTTCGCCCCCCGTGCTCCGCAGGCTCGTCGCGGACACGCGGGCAAGGGGCTACGCGGTCAATCCTGGCATGATGCTGTCCGACTCGTGGGCAATCGGGGTCGCCATTTCCGGCTCGGACGGTCGCCCGGTCGGGGCACTGTCGATCGCCGCGACCGAAACCCGCCTGAGCGAAGAGCGTCAGCGCGAGCTGGTTCCGCTGCTCAAGAGGGAAGCTGCCTGGATCGAGGCCCGTCTGCGGGAGGCAGACGGGACCGACAAGCACGCGAAGGGAAACGCCAGACGCTCCTCTCGTTGATGGATCCGTCAGGCTACGGCGGTTGCGGGTCTCATGATGCCCGGTCGCCAGTCTCCACGGATCGCGAGGGCGCTGACCGCACCCGTCAGAGCTGACCTCCGTCGCCCCATTGCTCGAGCAATGCGCTATAGGAGGCGTCCTGATAGCGGGACAACAGAAAGGCCGGCGCATAATCGGGCAACGCAGCCTCCAGAATGTGGCGGGCGATGAGTTCGCCTCCTGCGCACGACGCCATTACGCCGAAACCTGAGAACCCGCACGAGATGTAGGCGCCCTCGACCGGAACGGGTCCGATCAGCGGCCGATTTTCGTGCGTCCGCATGTAATAGCCGCCGTCGATATAGGGCCGCGGCGTCTTCCCGTTGTAGGCCTTGAGGGCCGGCACCATCGTCGACATGCCCCGGAGAGCGATCTCGGCGTAATATCCCGGCTCGGGCAGAGGGAAGACGGGATCGACAGCATCGCCATGGTGGTTGAAGAGTATGAGCGTCGCCGATGCTCCGTCAGGCCGCCCATGCACGCCCGCAGGAAACGCCCCAAGGAGCCATTGGGCCTCCTCATCGGCCGTAAGCGCGGCATGTTCCTCATCGCTCCAGGGCAGATGCTGCTCGTCGAGCCAGATCAGCATCGGAGCGTTGCGCGGCAGGCCGCCCAGCGTATCGGGGAAGCTGACCTTGTAGTGGCGCTCGGCCCTGATCGGCAGGTCGATGCCGATCATGCGCGCCATCTCGGTTTGCATAGGCCCGGCGGCCAGCACGACATGCGTCGCCGCGAGCGTCCGGCGCTCGTCCTCCTGCTCGACGTGAACCGCGCGAACCCGGCCTCCGGCGGTGTCGATGCCGACGACCCGGCCCTTCACGATCTGCACGCCACGCGCGCGGACCGCTTCCAGCATCACCATTCCGAGCTGCTGGGCGCTGAGCCAACCGGCGCGCCGTGCATGCGCGACAGCAACCGTTTCGGGCGCCAGATAGGGAAAATGCCGGCGGATCAGGCTCGTATCGGTGATGACGTCCGCGCCCGTCAGCCCCCCGTCGAAACCGCGCTCGGGCGACGGCGTATAGACACTCTGCGCCGTCTCGTGAAACCTCGCGGCACCCCCGCCGCGCGCCTCGGCGGATTTAGCCATGGTCTCGAGGAAAGGGATCTTGCCCGTATCGGCGGTTGCGAACACATAGCCGCGACGATTGAGATTGATGCGATTGTCGGTTGCCCGCGCGATCCCCTCGATGAGATCGATGCTCCGGTTCATGAAAGCGGTCATGGCCCAATCGGGGCCGGGCCACCAGTTGCGGTAGGCTTCGGTCGATTTATCGGACGTGAGCGAGAGCGGATTGCCCTCGTCGACCAACGTCACATGGTCGAGACCATATTCGACGGCGAGATAATAGGCTGCCGCGACACCGGCGATGCCGGCGCCGCAGATGACGACTCTCGAAGATGAACGGGACATGCGGCCTCATGGGTCGGGCCGCTCACCGCAGCCGGGAACCGTCCTCATATAGCAGATCGAAAGACCGGAATGCAGCTGCTTTTCATCGAAGACGGAGCAGATCATTCGACCCGGCCGCTCGGGTGCCGCCCGCTGAACGTCCCTGCCGGACCGGAAGCGCGCCGGGGCCGGCGGCAGCCCTCGAGGCATGCGATGAAACGAGCATTCCCGTGGTCACACCCGCCCTCCTGCGCCGAGCAGGCGCATGGCGTTGGCCGTGACCAGCACCGTCGCGCCGGTGTCGGCGAGGATGGCCGGCCACAGACCCGTGACGCCGAGGATGGTCGTCACCAGGAACACCGCCTTGAGGCCGAGCGCGATGGCGATATTCTGGCGGATATTGGCCATGGTGTCCCGCGACAGGCGCACCATGCGGGCGACATCGAGCACACGCCCGTGCAGGACCGCCGCGTCGGCGGTCTCCAGCGCCACGTCCGTGCCGCCGCCCATGGCGATGCCGACATGTGCCGCGGCGAGCGCGGGGGCATCGTTGATGCCGTCGCCGACCTTGGCGACCCGGTGGCCGTTCGCCTGCAGCTCGCGAACGATGGCTTGCTTGTCCTGCGGCAGCAGCTCGGCCCGGGGCTCGATGCCGAGGCTAGCCGCGATGGCCTGGGCCGTGCGACGGTTATCGCCGGTCACCATGAGGGTCTCCACCCCGGCCCTCTTCAGAGCCTCAAGTCCCTCCCGGGCGTCCGGGCGCGGCTCGTCGCGCATGCCGATCAGCCCTGCGACCTGATCCCCGGCCAGAAGCACCGAGACGGTCTTGCCCTCGTCGTTCATCGCCGTGACTAAGGCGGTCTGCTCGGCCGTGAGCGCCACCTTCTCGCCGGCGGCGTTCGGCGAGCCGAGGAAGAGCTGGAGCCCGCCGACGCTGCCCGTCACGCCCTTGCCGCCAACGGCGGCGCCATTCGCGGCGGGCGGCACCGGCACCCCTTCTTCCGCAGCCTTCGCCAGAATGGCCACGGCCAGCGGATGACTGGAGCCTGTCTCAAGCGCCGCGGCCAGCGACAGCACCTCGCGCTCGGACCGTGCGACCGGAACGACATCGGTCACCTTGGGCCTGCCCTCGGTCAGCGTGCCGGTCTTGTCGAGGGCCGCCATGGTGATCGTGCCCAGGGTCTCCAGCACGGCCCCGCCCTTCATCAGCAGCCCGCGCCGGGCCCCCGCTGCCAGGCCGGCCGCAATCGCCGCAGGCGTCGAGATCACGAGCGCACAGGGACAGCCGATCAGCAGGATTGCCAGGCCCTTGTAGATCCACTCGCCCCAGGCGACTCCGAACAGCAGCGGCGGCACGACGGCCACGAGCGTGGCGACGGCAACCACCCCAGGCGTGTAGTAGCGCGAGAAGCGGTCGATGAAGCGTTCGGTCGGCGCCTTGCTCTCCTGCGCCTCCTCGACGAGGCGCACGATGCGGGCGATGGTGTTGTCCTGCGCCGCAGCGGTCACGCGCACGCGCAGCGCACCATCGCCGTTGATCGTACCGGCGAAGACCGTGTCGTCCGCGCCCTTGCGCTTAGGGGTGCTCTCGCCGGTGACGGGAGCCTCGTCGATGGCGCTCTCGCCCGAGACGATGATGCCGTCCGCCGGAACCCGATCGCCGGGACGGACCAGCACGACCGAGCCGACGGCCAGGCTTTCAGCGGGGACCTCTTCGGTCCGACCGTCCCGTTCGAGCAAGGCGGTCTGGGGCACGAGCCTGGTCAGGCCCTGAATGCTGGCCCGGGCACGCCCGGCCGCGACCCCCTCCAGGAGTTCGCCGACCAGGAACAGGAAGACGACGGTGGCCGCCTCCTCGGCTGCGCCGATGAGCACGGCGCCGATGGCCGCGATGGTCATCAGCATCTCGATGGAAAACGGCGTGCCGAAGCGGGCCGCCACGATGGCCCGGCGGGCAATCGGCACCAGACCGACGGCCATAGCGAGCACGAAGGCCCAGTGTTGCGTTCCGGGGACCGCGTGGCCGATGACGTAGGCTGCCACGATGGCAAGCCCGCAGGCGATGGTCAGGAGCCCGCGCTTGCTCTTCCACCACGGGCCTTCGTCGGCGCCATGGTCGTGCAGGTGGGAATGCAGACCGGCCAAAGCCTCGGCCGCATGATCATGCTCATGCGTGTGATCATGGTCGTGGACGTGACCATGGTGATGGTCGTGGTGGTCATGACCGCAGCCATGGTGATGAGGCTCGAATCCCGGAGCGGACGCCTGCCCATCCGCCGGGCCATGCCCTGTGACTTTGTAGCCGAGGGTCGCAATCCGCTTCGCGAGAGTGGCGGGCATGACCGTGTCGTCATGGGCCACGGTCACCGTCCCGGCCGGAACCGAGACATTCACTTCCGCGACCCCGGGCGTGCGCCGCAGGGCGGTATCGATCTTGGCCGCACAGGAGGCGCAGTCCATTCCGGACACCCGGTAGCGGGTCCGCAGTCCCGTCGACGACACGGCCTCGGGCTTCTCCTCGGGAGTGTCGGGCAAAATGCACGCCTCACACATCAGAAAACCTCTTCACTTCGATTCGGATGCACCGTACATCCTCTAGTGACTAGAGGTTCAAGAGGGTTTGTCGATGAATCTGACGATTGGCGACCTGTCGCGGCAAACGGGCGTGAAGGTGCCGACGATCCGCTACTACGAGCAGATCGGGCTCCTGCCCTCGCCCGCCCGGACCGAAGGCCAGCAGCGGCGCTATGGTTCCGACGAGGTCCGGCGTCTCACCTTCATCCGCCACGGCCGGGAACTCGGATTCGAGGTCGACGCCATCCGGCAACTCCTGAGCCTCGCAGGCCAGCCGGACCGTTCCTGCGGCGAGGTGCACGACATCACCAAGACTCATCTCGACGAGGTCAACGACAAGATCGCCCGTCTGACAGCCCTGCGCAATGAGCTTGAGGCCATGGTGGAGTGTGACCACAAGCGGATTTCCGAATGCCGGATCATCGAAGTCCTGGCCGATCATGGGAAGTGCCGGCACCATCAGGCTTAAGTCTTTGGGCATCGGCACCATTCGGGCGGCCATCGATGCATGGGTTGGGCCCCGCTGTCACGACACGGGCGAACGGTGCCGCGTCCGTCAGAAGGATACGCCCCCATCGCCTGGTCCGCGTAAACGTCCTCGTGCGGGAGCCCCCGCCAGCCGCATCGTCACAGCGCCGAGATGACCCCTCCAGCAATGGCGTTCAGGACCACGACCAGCCATGGCGGTGCCTTCCACATGAACAGCAGCAGGAAGGCGGCCGCGGCCAGTGCGAAGTCGGTCGGTCCGAAGATCCCCGCGGTCCAGACTGGATGATACAGCGCGGCCAGGAGCAGGCCGACCACCGCCGCATTGACGCCCTTCAGGGCTGCCTGCGCGGCCGGCGTGCGCCGCAGGTCTTCCCAGAACGGCAGGGCGCCGACGACCAGGAGGAACGACGGCAGGAAGATGGCCACCAGGCACAAGGCCGCCCCGGCCCAGCCATTCGGCTCCGGGCCCATGACGGCGCCGAGATAGGCCGAGAAGGTGAAGAGCGGACCCGGCACGGCCTGGGCCGCGCCGTAGCCTGCCAGGAACGCGTCATTGGAAACCCAACCCGGCGGCACGACCGCGGCTTGGAGCAGCGGCAGGACCACGTGGCCGCCCCCGAAGACAAGGGAGCCTGCCCGGTAGAAAGCCTCGAACAGGGCAACACCCTGGCTCCCTGTCGCGGCAGCCAGGAACGGCAACCCGATCAGCAGGATGAAGAAGGCGCTCAGGGCAACGACGCCAGCCCGCCGGCTCACGGACAGGGGAAGCTCGGCATGGGCGATGGGCCCTCCGCCCCTGAGGAGGGTGACGCCGACAAGGCCGCCGAGCGCAATCGCGCCGATCTGCCCCCAGGCCGAGGGAAAGGCCAGGGTGATGGCGGCGGCCACCACGGCCAGAGTGGCCCGCTCCCGGTCCGGCGTCAGCGACCGGGCCATGCCGAGCACGGCCAGCGCAACCACCGCCACGGCCGCGACCTTGAGGCCATGAAGCCATCCGGAGCCGAGCGCCTCGCCCAGGAATCCGACGCTGAAGGCGAACAGCACGAGGGCGACGGCAGACGGCAGTGTGAACGCCGTCCAGGCAGCCAGCGCCCCGAGGTAGCCGGCCCGGGACAGGCCGATGGCCATGCCGACCTGGCTCGAGGCCGGTCCCGGCAGGAACTGGCACAGGGCCACGAGATCGGCATAGGCCCGCTCGTCGAGCCAGCGGCGCCGGACCACAAACTCGTCCCGGAAATAGCCGAGATGCGCGACGGGACCGCCGAAGGAGGTCAGGCCGAGCTTGAGGAAGGCTCGAAAGACTTCGCCTGCGTGGCCGCGGGACATCGTCGACGTCGCCTGAGGTGCCTCGCGCTTGTTCATGGTCGATGGTTCCTCTCCGGGAGGCTCAGTGCTGGAACCGGCCGGTCGCGATCGCCAGGTGATGCGGCTGGTGGTGCGCGCCGTGGACCATCAGGCCCATGAAGCCGAGCGCCTGGAGCTTCGGCACCTGCTGGGGGTCGCTCGTCGTGACCGCAAGCCTGACGCCGTTCGGCAGGTCCTCGGTCGTGGCGGACCATCCATTCATCCCGTTCACCTCCCGGGCATGGGCGGGCACCATGCGCCTGATCGCGTCGAGGACACGCCCCTCGCCGGTCACGGAAACCTCGACGCCGTTGTCGAGCCTCCTCTCATCGGCAGCCGCATGAAGAGTGACCTCATTCATGTCGATGAGGTGCTCGCGCAGCGCCGCGATGTCGACCTTCGACCAATCGGTCTTCGGATCCGCCTCCAGCAGGCGCACGACCTCCTGGATCGCCCCGAACGCATCCTGGCCCGGAAGGGTCGGCTGCGTGGCTTCCCCGGAGGGCTGGGGCATCATGGCGTGCTGGCCCATGCCGCCCTGCCCCTGCATCATGGTCCCGGGCATGCCGCTTCCCGCCCTGCCGGCATGAGGCGACATCCCCTGCCCGGCCGGAGCCTCCATCCCGTGGCCGGGCCCGTTCTGGTGTCCGTGCGCCATCTGGGCGGACACGGAGAGGGTGGTGGACAGGAGCACGGCAGCTGCAAGGCTGGTCTTCAGCAGAATGAACATGGCGAAACTCCTTCGCTTCAGCCTGATACCTCCTTCGTACACCGGAAACGCCCGATCGTGCATGACCATGATCGGCGAACAGCCAATCGGCCCTCTTCGGGACGGAAGGCGCTTACGCGCGCTCCTCCCAGAGCTTGGCGAGTTCGACGATGGTTCTAACCGCCCTGTCCATATCCTGACGGCTGACGAATTCGAGCGGGGAGTGGAAGGCGTGGCCGCCAGCGAAGATGTTGGCACAGGGCAGACCCATGAACGAGAGGCGCGAGCCATCGGTGCCGCCGCGAATGCTGCCGCGCACCGGCTCCATGCCGGCCCGGCGGATCGCCTCCACCGCATACTCGGCGATCTCCGGATGCCGGCTGAGCACCGCCTTCATATTGCGGTACTGCTCCTTGACCGTGAAGGTGTAGCTTGAACCCGGATAGCTCTCCAGGACTCCCCGGGTGATCGCTTCCAGCAGTTCCTCCTTGGCTTTGAGACCCTCTTCCGTGAAGTCGCGAATGATGAAACTAAGATTTGCCTTCTCCATCACGGCCGAAATTCCGGTCGGATGAATGAAGCCGTCGCGATCCTTCGTGGTCTCGGGCGCCATGTCCTTGGGCAGACGGGCGATGATGTCGCCGGCGATCCGGATGGCGTTCTCCATCCTGCCGTAGGCGAAGCCTGGATGGATCGCCACGCCCCTGATGGCGATCTCCACCGCATCGGCGGAGAAGGTCTCGTCCTCGATCGTGCCGGCCGTCTCGCCATCCATGGTGTAGCCGAAATCCGCACCGAGCTTTTTCAGGTCCACCTTGTCGACCCCGCGCCCGATCTCCTCGTCGGTGGTGAAGAGGATGCGGATCGTACCGTGCTTGATGTCGGGATTGCTGACCAGGAATTCGGCGGCCGCCATGATCTCGGCGATCCCTGCCTTGTCGTCGGCCCCGAGCAGTGTCGTGCCGTCCGACGTAATGATGTCGTCGCCGATCAGGGTTTCCAGCACCGGGTGGTCCGCAACGCGGATGACCTGGGCAGGGTCGCCCGGCAGCGTGATGTCGCCCCCCCGATAGTTCCTCACGACCTGCGGCTTGACGTTCGTACCGGAAAAATCCGGCGCCGTGTCCATGTGGGCGCAGAAGCAGATGACCGGGACATTGGCCTTCTGCGTGTTCGACGGAATGGTCGCATAGACGTAGCCGTGCTCGTCGAGATGCGCGTCCGGGATGCCGATCCGGTGCAGCTCCTCGACCAGCAGGTGGCCGAGATTCTTCTGCTTCTCGGTCGAGGGTTGCGTGGGCGACGCGGCATCGGACTGGGTATCGATAACGACGTAGCGAAGGAAACGATCGGCAGCACTGTCGGCCATGAGTCAGGGTCCAAAAACAGGAGAGATGGCAGAGTTGTAGCGGGCCGACGGCGTCATGGGAATGAGGTGCCGGAAAATTCTCCCTGAGGGGCCTCGCCGCGGACACTCGGTCGGACATATCTGTTGGAGAAATCCGAGTCGATCAGGAGTACGCCAGCCGACAGGTCTGCCGGAACCGAATTACGCAGCCCCAGCCCCTCGTCCTTCCGGCAAAGGAAAGCACCGACACCGGATACGAAAGCGGCTCTCTCGTGGTGCCGGACTATGCCGCGCGTGATGACATCATCCTGCTATTCGGCCGGCGAGGGAGACGGCAGGGCTTCGTCCGCGCCTGATAGGCGCGGTCGCGTCCTGCGACGGCGGAACAACCCGTTTACCCGCCGTGAGAGAGCGTCCATGTAGAGATAGAGCACAGGCGTGATGAACAGGGTGAGCAGCTGCGACATGATCAGGCCGCCCACCACCGCGATGCCCAAGGGCTGGCGCAGTTCGGCGCTCGCACCGTGCCCCAGTGCGATGGGGAGCGCCCCCATGATGGCCGCCATGGTGGTCATCATGATCGGGCGGAAACGCAGAAGGCACGCCTCGCGGATGGCCGCGAAGGGCAAAGCCCCCTCGTCCCGCTGCTTCTGCAACGCGAAGTCCACCATCATGATGGCATTCTTCTTCACGATGCCGATCAGCATCAGGATACCGATCATCGCGATCACGCTCAGATCCATTCCGAACAGCTCGAGAGCGCCGAGTGCCCCGATGGCAGCGGCCGGAAGGCCGGTGAGGATCGTCAGCGGGTGGCTGAAGCTCTCATACAGAATGCCGAGCACGATGTAGATCGTGATCACGGCAGCGGCAATGAGCAGTCCCTGGTTGCCAAGGGCGTCCTGGAAGACCCGCGCCGTGCCCGCAAAGGTCGTGCTGATGGTCGTCGGCACGTTCAACTGAGCTTTGATCGCATTGATATGCTGCACCGCATCCCCAAGCGACACCCCGGCAGGCGTGTCGAAGGAGATCGTGATGGCCGGGAGCTGTCCAAGCTGATTGATCGACAGGGAGCCCGCCGTCCGCTCCACGGTGGCGAAAGCCGAAAGGGGGACGAGATTGCCGTTCGAGCTCCGAATCCGGACAAGGTCGAGGCGGTCGGCCGTCCAGTGCAGGGCGGGATCGAATTCCACAAGCACCTGATAGCTGTCGCCCGTGGCGTAGATGGTCGAAACCTGACGGGTTCCGAACCCCGTGTAGAGAGTCGAACGGAGCTGGTCGGCCGTAATGCCGAGAGCCCGGGCCTTGTCGCGATCCACGTTCACGGTTGCCTGGAGGGCCGTGTTCTGGAGATCCGTGGTGACGCCGACGAAGGTCGCGCGGTCCCGGCTCATGGCATCCGCCAGGCGCACCGACCATTGCTCCAGTTCGTCCTGGTTCAGTCCCTGGACCACGAACTGGTACTGGCTCTTCGACTGACGGCCGCCGATGCGCAGGTTCTGCACGGGGCTGATGAAGCTCTGCAATCCGGGGACCTGCGCCAGTTGCCGCCGCAGCTCACCAAGAACCTGATCGAGGGGCGCGCGCTCGCCCTTTGGCTTCAGCTCCACGAAGAAGCGACCCTGGTTCATGCTGTTGCCGATGCCGGACGATCCGATGCTCGTCACGACATGGGCGATTGCCGGCGAGCGGCGGAGGATCTCTTCGGCTTGTCGCTGCAGATCGCCCATGGCCTGAAAGGAGATGTCCTGGCGCGCTTCCGTGCTGACGCTGAGCTGGCCGATGTCCTCGGTCGGGAAGAAACCTTTCGGAATGGCCATGAACATATACACGGTCGCCACGGCGGAGCCGAGAAACACCAGGAAGGTTATAAAGCGGAAGCGAAGGCAGAGGTCGAGAAGCCGCCGGTAGCCGGCCAGCAATTTTTCGAAGCCGCGCTCAAACAGGTTCTTCTTCGCCCCATCGTGATGGCCGTGGCCTGCTGGCAGCCGCGCCGCTAGCATCGGCGTGAGCGTCAGGGAAACGAGAGCCGAGGCCATGATGGAGATCGTGACCACCATGGCGAACTCGTTGAAGATGCGTCCGACAACGCCGCCCATGAGAAGGACGGGGATGAACACGGCGCACAGGGAAATCGTGATCGACAGGATGGTAAATCCGATCTCGCGCGAGCCCTTCAGGGCCGCTTCGAAGGGGGACATTCCTTCCTCGACGTGTCGCACGATGTTTTCGAGCATCACGATGGCGTCATCGACCACGAGACCCACCGCTAGCGTCAGAGCCAGAAGGGAAATGTTATCGATCGAGAATCCGAGCGCATGCATGGCCGCGAAGGTGGCAATGATAGAGATCGGAACCGCGACGCCCGGAATGAGAGTGACGAGCAGTCTTCCGAGAAAGAGGTAGATCACCAGGATCACGAGGCCGACGGTGAGAACGAGCGTGAACTGCACGTCGTTCACGGCTTCTCGGATGGAAGTCGAGCGATCGTTCAGGACATGAATGGAGGCACTGGGCCCAAGCTCCTCCTGGAACTTGGGCAGCATCTCCTTGATCCGGTCGACCACATCCACCGTATTGGCATCGGTCTGCCGCTGCACGGCGAGCACGAGGGAGCGCGTGCCGTCGTGCCAGCTCGCGACCTGATTGTTCTCAACGGAGTCGATGACCTTCGCCACGTCTCCGAGGCGCACTGGGTGATTGTTGCGCACCGCCACGATGATATCCCGGAACCCGTCCGCGTTCGCGAGCTGCGTGCGGGCCTGAATCGTCAGGTTCTGGGCATCGCCTTCGACCGTGCCTACCGGCGTGTTGACGTTTGCGGCCGCGACGGCCTGCTGGATTTCATCGACGCCGATCCCGCGGGCCGTCAGGGCGGTGGGGTCCAACTGAATGCGCACGGCATATTTCTGACTGCCGTAGCTGACCACCTGACCGACGCCGCTGATGGTGGACAGAGCCGGGGAGATCACCGTCTGAGCGAAGGCGTCGAGCTTCGACAGCGGCTGCGTCTCGCTCTGGAGGGCCAGCAACAGGACAGGCGCATCAGCAGGGTTGAGCTTGCGGTAGCTTGGCGGCGTCGTCATCTCGGTCGGCAGACGCCGCTGGGTACGGGCGATCGCGGCCTGAACGTCGGCCGCGGCCTGATCGATGTCGCGACTGAGATCGAACTCGATCGTGATCGACGTCGATCCCTGGACGCTGCTGGTCGTGATGGTCTGGACCGCCGGAATCGTGGAGAATTCCTTGATCAGCGGCGTGGCGACGGCCGTCGCCATGGTGTCCGGCGAGGCCCCGGGGAGCTGCGCCGAGACCGAGATCGTCGGAAAATCCACGCGAGGCAAGGCGGCCACAGGCAGGGTCCGGTAGGCGAACAGACCCGCGAGCGTGAGCGCGATCGCCAGCAGGATCGTCGCCACAGGGCGGCGGATGAAAAGCTCTGAGATGCTCATTATCGAACTTTCTGCGTCGCTTCGGCCTCGGCAGTGCGGTTGGCATCATCCCGGCTCGCCACGGTCTCGTTCACCCGGGCGCCATCGCGCAGACGCAGCTGCCCTTCCACGACGACGTGTTCGCCGGGCTTGATGCCAGAGCCGATTGCCGCGACATCTCCGAGACGTGCGACAACGTCCACCTTCCGGCGCTCCACGACCTTGTCGGGCGTCACTACGAAGGCATAGGACGAGTCCTGTCCCGGCTGAATGGCCACGAGCGGAACCGTCGTAGCATTGTTGCGGATACCGGCGTCGACCTCGACGCGGACATACTGGCCCGGCCACAGCCGGCCGTCCTCGTTGTCGAAGATTGCCTTTGCGGTGATGGTGCCGGAGGCCTGGTCGACACTGGAATCGATGAATGACAGAGTTCCGGCCGCGAGCACCTGATCGCTGCCGCTGGCGTAAACCCGGACGGGAGCGGCGTTCTTGCGCGACAGGGCAGCGCGGAGCATGTCGAGATTGCGCTCCGGCAGGGAGAACGATACCCGCAGCGGCTTCATTTGCGTGATGGTCACAAGGCCGTCGCCCAGGTTGTCGTTGCCACGCACAAGGTTGCCTGCGGTCACACGGACAATTCCAAGTCTGCCGCTGATCGGCGCCTTGACGGTCGCATAGCCGAGCTTGATCTGATCGGCCTCGAGGGCAGCCTTGTCGGCGGCGACGTTCGCTGCCGCAACCTTGGCGTCTGCCGCGTATTGCTCAGCCTGAACCTGCGACGCGATGTTCTTGGCCAGAAGATCTTGGGTTCGCTTGAGATCGGCTTCCGCTTTGCTCTGATTGGCCAGGTCGCGGGTCAAAGCCGCCTGATCGCGGGCGATCTGGGCCTGGATCTCGCGGTCGTCCAGGCGGAACAGGACATCGCCCTGATTGGCCGTCTGTCCATCCTTGGCGTTCTGCTCCAGGATCTGACCATCGATCCGGGCGCGCAGCGTGACGGTCGCTATGGGCTCGATCCAGCCGACGCTGCTGAGGGTAATCGGCAGGTCAGCGGTCTGGGCCACGGCCGAAATCACGGCAATCCGTGGACCGTCCCCGCGTCCGCCCCCAGCATTGCCCGGACCGCCCTGCCTCTCCGGCGCGCGGATATTGGCTGCCGGTCGCCCGGACGGCGCAGGGGTGTTGAGCCCCACGGATGTCGCAATGTCGGCCCAGACCGCCTGAAGGTTGCCGTCGTGCTGCCCCTGCATCCAGTAGGTGGCTGCGGCGATCAAGGCCAGGAACAAGGCCACAAATACTGTGCGCTTCATGAAACGGTCCCCGATAATGCTGGCGAGGCAAGCGTTGAGCGGCTGAGAGTGTCGGTTCCGCGCAGGCCGTCGAGCAGCATCCGAGCCATGCTGTCGGCCAGGATCTTGCCCTGTCCGGCTCGGGAATGAGCGGCCATGCGGATTCCACCCAGAATGACGAGGCTGGCGAGATCAGGATCAGCGTCCGTAAACTCGGCGTCCTGCTGACCGTCGCGGATCAGGGTGCTGATTTCTTCCTGGAGATTCCGGAATCCCTGCCGCAGGATGCGCCGGCTCTCCTTGCCCCATTGGGCATTCTGGCTTTCGATCGCATGAATTGCCGGCGCGAGGTGCTCGACACGGTCCAGTATCAGGGCGATCAGCCGGCGCAGCTTCGTTTCGCCAGGAGCCGGCTCCTGGCGGATTGCATGAAGCGACGACCGCAGATTTTCGAGCGACCACTCGAGCGAGGCCACGAACAGGGCCTCCTTGGTCGGGAAGTAACGATAAAGGGTCGGCTTGGCCACGGCTGCTGCCGTGGCGACCGCATGCATGTGAACGGACGCATAAGGCGCACTGGCGAAAAGGCGAACCGCGGCCTCCACGATGCGCCGTTGTCGCGCCGCCGCCGAAGCCGACCAGCCGGCTGTATCAAGGCTCTTCATGGAAACTGAACTCATGGGTTCAACATGAACTCGCGAGTTCAGTTATGGCCTGCCACTCGCCGGAGCAACCCGTCGCCGCGCCATTTCCCCGGGGAGGAGCATTAAATCTTCGTAATGATCGCCTCCTGAAGGATGGGGATGTCACCTCCGTCTCGTGACCGCTGCAGACCCGCGGCGGTTCAGTTCGACCTTATTCCTCCGTCGAAAGACCTGCTCGTTCCGCACCGGGCTGCCCTTGCTGCCCATCTTCAGGCGGCATGGGCCCAAGCGCCGGATATGATGACTGCAGTCCCTATTCGGCTGCTATCCGTGGCGGAGATTCCCGGCTCCGTTTCCGCCGTCCTGCGGCGGATTTGAGCTTGCCGGCACCGGCGAGCATGGCATGGTGGAGCTTGTCCACGTGACGCACGGATTGCAGGGCCTGCAGCATGGGCCTGCAGATCAGACGCTCGCCACCGGGTTCGCGATGGCAGACAGGATCCCACAGCCCCATCGGTGTCCAGATATCGGGATCGTGCCATTCCGGCATGCCGAGGATCGGATAGAGGCACACGCCGCGGATCGGGACGCCGTCGACGAGAAGCATCTCCGCTTCGTTCGCCACCTCGCGCAGCCAGCGTCCGCGGCTGTCCCCGATATGGCTGGTCTCCGTGATCATCACCTCGCCGCCGTAGTGCTCCCACACGGAGCGGACGAGGTCGCCGAGCGGCCACCGGCGCGGATCGTCGTCGGCAAGCGGCGGAACGACTCCGTCCTCTCCCGGGATGACGCCCCATTCCCACTGGTTCGTCCAGTAGTAGTTGATGCCCACCACATCCAGGTGCGCGCGACTGCCGCCAAGCTCCGGCAGAAGGTTCCCACACAACATGTCCCAGCTCTGGAACACGAGCCGTTCGTTGAAGTCGCGCACCTCGTCCTTCAAGTCGGGACGGTCGCGGGGGCAAGCGACACGGCACAGTGGATCGACATTGACCATGCGGGCGCCTGGGCAGGCCGCCCACAGGGCGTTGATGCCCTCGATGGCCGCGCGCGTGAGCGCCACCTTCAGGTCCCAGCCGCGTCCGGTACCATGAGGTGCAAACAGGCCCTGCTCGCCCGCCGCATAGGCCATGAAGGAAGGCTCGTTGACAGGCGTGAAGGCGCAGATGCCCTCGGTTCGCGATCCGATGTAGCGGCCTACAGCATAGCAATAATCGGCAAAACGCCTGGGGAATTCCTCGGTCCAAAGATCCAGGTCTTGCGGATATCCATAGTGGAAGAGATCCCAGATCACCTCCACGCCATGGCGGCGCGCCGCTTCGACGAACGGCTCGACCGTGGAGAAATCGTATCGTCGCCTTCCAAGGTCCACCAGCGGCCAGCGGATGGTCTCGCGCACCGCGTGAACGTCGAGTTCGGCGAGTTGCCGATAATCGTCCTCGACGGTTCTATCATGCCCTGTCGCGACCACCTGATCGAACCACTGGCCATGCCGGTTGTAGCCTGTCGAGCCTTCGAACCCAGCCAGAAAGAAGCTGCGAAACATTCCGTCTTCCCCTTCTGATTCACTGCCCTGCGGCGACACGGGGCGAGACTTCGGACAACATGCCGACGGCCTCGACCCCGCCTCTCACCAGCTGCCGGTAAGTGTCCACCGCAGTTGTCCGTACCCGCCGCAGCGGATCCGCCTCGTCCGGGACGAGGTCCCACAAACCCATCTGGGCAAGATGCTCCGCCACCGGGCGGCGGCCCTGGCGGTAGGCCCAGGTGACAAGCGAAAACATCGGCCACCACGTGTACCCGACGAGCGGAACGCCCTCCTGGCGCAGCTGCCGCGTGGCGGCAACGGATTGGTCGAGCCAGTCGAGCCGTCGGCGCAGGGAGCCCATGGAGGCCGTTTCCGAGATCATGAGCGGCACGCGATAGCGCTCGTAATAGAGGCGCCCGAGCCGAATGATGAGATCGGCCCCCGCATAGGGCATACGGATGCGAAAGCGCCCTCCGGCATCGCGCAAGAGCTTCTTTTGCGTGAACATCGGATAGAGATTCATACCGATGACCGGAAGCGCGACGGCATTGTCGAGAAACCAGGCGAGATCGGTCTCCGGGGCTCCATGCTTCAACAGCCAGCACCAGAGCGGGTGGCGCTCGTCGATCCGGCCCGAGACCAGATCCAGGGCCAGAAAGACGATCTCCTGCCGGCGCCGGGCCTCGTCCTCGAAGGCAGGATCGTCAGTATCGAAGAGGTCGGTGGCATCGACGAAGTAGGGCACGATCTCCGGATCGATGCTTTCCAGAGCCTTGACCGTTTCAACCATGCCGCGCGCGATGGCCAGCATCAGCGCCACGAAGCCGGACCAGCTGCGCCGGAACGGCGGCCACCAGCCGAGGCGGCCGCAGTACCAGGCGGTGATGCGGGGCTCGTTGAGTGGCGTGTACCAGGTGATCCGTCCGTGGAATCGCTCGGCGAGGCGTCCTGCATATTCGGCAACGAGCTTCGGGTAGTCGGGATGGAGGAAGGCCCCTTCGATCCATGCCGGCAATCCGTAATGAACCAGATCGACTTGGGGCTCGACTCCGAGATCGAGGAGCCGCTCCAGCGTTTCGTCGGGAAAGGTCCAGTCCCATGTGTTCGGCTCAGGCTGAATGCGGTGCCACGGTACGCCGTAGCGGGCGCAGGGCACGCCCAGCTCCGCGACGAGGGCAAGATCCTCGTGCCAGCGGTCGTAATGTCCTGTCAGCTCGTACTCGTCCAGAGTCCGCCCGGTGAGGGGATGCGGGGCCGTGATGAACGTGTCCTCGATACCGGTTGACCACCAGAAGGCATCGGGCGCGATCAGGCGCGAGAGTTGAGATCGAGGCGGGAGTGCTGGGGTCATGCCGAGGCCGTCCCTTGAGCGTCAGTGCTTCCACTGCAGCACAGCGGTCGGGCCGCAGGATCAACCTCGGCCGTCACGTGATCCAGGATGGGAAACGGCTCACATGCTCGAAAGTTGCATCCTATCTTGCTGCTTAAGAACCTCTCGTACCCTCGCGCGTTGGTCCGCAAAGAGTGCTTTATCAGGCTTGGTGCCGGATGGGAGCGTGGCCATGCCGATCCACATCCATCTCCTGAATCGTCGGCGACAGACCGGCTTGGAGGGGGTGACATCCCAGCAGGAGAGCCCTGGGAAGATCCGGGAGCCCGAGCCACTGCCTGCGCAGGGGAACGGCGCATCGTATGATGCATGTCGCCTGAAGGGGCTATGGGAGAGAAGGCGTCTGGCCCTGGCTGCTCCGCCGGCAGACTTTCGCCACCGGACGGGCCGCTACTGAGCCTGCCTGACGATCTGCAAGCGGACGAGACATGACCGAGAGCATTTCCCCATCAGACCTCCATCCCCGCCCGCAACTGCGTCGAGAACGCTGGAACGATCTCTGCGGCAACTGGAGCTTCGCTTTCGATGACGGGGACTGCGGACTGTCGGATCGCTGGTTCGAGCGCATGGACCCCTTCAGCCGCGAGATCGTGGTGCCCTTCCCACCCGAGAGTAAACTTTCCGGCGTGCATGAAACGGGTTTTCACCGTGTGGTCTGGTACCGCCGCGAGATCCACGTCGACGAAGCGGACCGCCGGGATCGGCTCCTGCTTCATTTCGGCGCGGTCGACTACAAGGCGACCGTATGGGTCAATGGCCGCACGGCGGTCGAGCACCTTGGCGGGCAAACACCCTTCTCGGCCGAGATCTCCCCTTTGCTCATTCCGGGAGAAGTACAGGTGATCGTCGTCCGCGCCGAGGACGAGCCACGGGATCTGCAGCAGCCGCGCGGCAAGCAGTATTGGGAGAAGGAGCCAGGCTACATCTGGTATCACCGGACCACGGGCATCTGGCAGCCTGTCTGGCTCGAGCCGGTCCCGCAGACCGCAATTGCGGAACTGCGGTGGACACCGGATGTCGACCGCTTCGGTGTGGGGCTGATCCTCAGGCTCGACCGAACGCCTCCTGACGGATGGCACGTGCGCGTGCGGCTTTCGGGCGACCGGCCGACGCGCACTCTCGTCGACGACACTTGCATGCTTCCGGGTCGCGAACTCCGGCGCGACCTTCTTCTCGACATCAACGATGCGGCGATCCGCCGCCGCCGGACCCTGCTATGGGCACCTGAGCATCCCAACCTCGTCGAGGCAACCATCGACCTGATCGATGAGAACGGCACGCTCGTCGACCGTGTCGAAAGCTATTTCGGACTGCGCAGGATCGAGGCCCGGGATGGGCGCTTCAGCATCAACGGCATCCCGATCTTCCTTCGGCTCGTCCTGGCGCAGAACTACTGGCCCGACTCTCTGCTGGCCGCCCCTGACGCGGATGCGCTCAAGCGGGAGGTGGAGCTGGCCCAATCGCTCGGCTTCAACGGCATCCGCGTTCACCAGAAGATCGAGGACCCGCGCTTCCTCTACTGGTGCGACCGGCTCGGCATGCTAGTCTGGAGCGAGGCCGCCAATGCCTATGTGTATTCGGACCGCGCGGCGGAAATGCTGGTCCGCGAGTGGCTGGAGGCGGTGCGCCGGGACTATAATCATCCGTCCATCATCACGTGGGTGCCCCTGAACGAGAGCTGGGGCGTGCCTGATCTCGACCGCTCGGCCCAACAGCGCGACTTCGTGCGGGCGCTCTATCACCTCACACGGGCGCTCGACCCTACGCGGCCGGTGATCGGCAATGACGGCTGGCAGCACGCCGTCGGCGATATCTTCGGGGTGCATGACTATGCGCCCACGGGCGAGATGCTGCGGGAGCGGTACGCGGACCGGGAGACCATCGCGCGCACGTTCCGCGAAGTTCGGCCGCACCATCACCCTCTGTTGGGCGAAGGCGTCGAAATCGAGGACGAGCCAATCGTGATCAGCGAGTTCGGCGGGCTCGGATTCGTGCCGCAGGCCAGCGAGGACTGGTTCGGCTACGGCCAGTTCGCCAGCGCCGACGAACTGCTCGCGCGCTATGAGGAGCTCGTCGACGCGCTGCTGTCCTCTACGGCGCTCGCCGGGTTCTGCTATACCCAGCTGACCGACACCGCTCAGGAGACCAATGGCCTCCTCACCGTGAACCGCGAGCCGAAATTCGATCCCGAACGCCTGCGCGCCATCAACAGCCGCCCTTCGAAGGCTGTGCCGAGCGAGATCCTGGACGTGCTGATCAAGCAGGAGGTGGAGCGTCGCCGGCGCGAGCGCGGTCAGGAATAAGCCACCTGATCAGCGCCCCTACTTGCGCTGTGGATCCGATTGAACCCACCCTGTCCGCTGGCGTACCGAGTTCTGCGCACTAGATGCCTCGTCGGGAGATCCGAAGGACCGGAGGCCGCATGCGAGGATCCAGCGCAGAACCGCTTCGCAAAACCGTGGTGATGAATTCGCGGCCCGTGCAGAACCGCCTGCTCCAGGCGCTTCCGGCCGAAGCCCTGGAAGCTCTGCGGCCTTCCCTGGAGCACGTGGAGCTGAAAAAGAGGCAGATCCTCCATCATTCGGGGACCCCGATGGAGTATGTCTATTTCATCGAGGAGGGCCTCGTCTCGGTGTCCGCGAAAGCGTCATCCGACAAGTGGATCGAGGTCTGGCTCATCGGCTCCGAGGGCATGACAGGCCTTCCCGTCCTCCTCGGGGACAAGGATTCCCCTCCCCTTCGCCGGACGGTGCAGGTGGGCGGCCAAGCCTATCGCGTGTCGCGGGCGGATTTCGAGAGCGCCCTCGATCAGTGCCAGCCACTTTACGGGATTCTGCTCAGATACGCTGAATTCGTCCTGCTTCAGGCCAGCCAAGCTCATGTCTGCGATGCGCAACACTCGCTGAAGCAGCGGCTGGGGCGTTGGCTCCTGCTGGCCCGTGACGCTCTGGAACGGGAAGAAATCCCCCTGACTCATCAGACCCTCGCGCGTCTGCTCGGCGTGCGGCGCGCAAGTGTGACGGAGTGCCTGAAGGTGCTCGAGGACGAGGCTGTGCTCCATCACAGCCGGGGGCTTGTTCGGATCACCTCTCCGGACCAGTTACAGACCCTGTCCTGCGCCTGCTATGGCCTCATCCGCAGCGAGTACCGGCGGCTCGTGCGATGACGGACCGGGCCGGCCTTCAGCCGTGACATCTGTCGTCCCTTGAGCTTTTGGGAGAGTGCCGATCCATGAGACGCGACATGAGCAGCAAGGTGGCGGGCGCGTGCATCGCGGCGGCCCTGGCGCTGGCAGGGCTCACTCACGCCTTCGCGGCCTCCGCGGAGCGGCCCGCCATCATCGGCATGATCGAGCAGGACTTTGACGGGTTCTTCCTTGTCGTGACTAATGGGAATGGGCAGTACGATATCTTCCAGAAAGTCGATGACGGGCTCGGTGTCTCGGAGGACGCGAACGTGGTCTGCATGGTCCGGGACATGTGCTACCTGGAAGTCGCTCACATGCCGCCGGACGCCGTCGGCGCCTACGGCACGGAAAGGCGCAACGTCGGCGGACTGCGCCAGCGCCTCACCGATATTCGGAATACTTACAAGGCCATGCATGCTGCGGCTGCGGATCAAAGGGATGCCGGGATCGAAGCGTGGCGGCAGGCCATAGGCAAGCTTGCAACCTGCTTTGAGAGCAGTGGCGGATGTCCGTGACCGCCGCGCATTCGGGCAGAACGGCTCCAAGGATCGACATCGCGCGGGTTGACGTTTCTGGATCGAATTCCAGCTACACCATCGGTTCGGTCCCGCCGGGATGAACATGTCATGCACCGTGTCCGGGAGCTCCCCATGACGGGCAAGGCCTTGTTCCGTTCAGCCAAGGCTCCACCAAGACTTGCCGCCTTGGCCGCTGCGGCTGCGCTGATGGCAAGCGGCACATGGGGCCGGACGGCTTTGGCCCAGGGGCAGGAAAGCACCACCTCGACACAAGCCCCTCACACGAGCGCACACCCACCTCCGCTTCTTTCGACCGACTCGGTGACCTCGGTGCCTTCGGGAACGCCTATCGCGGGTCAGCCGCTCCCGCAGGAGATGAAGCCCCACCCATCGGCCTTCGGCTTGGCGGGACCGGTGAGGATCCCGCAGGTCCGGCTTGCTTGCGACACCATCCGGGACGAAACGGCCAGGACCCGCTGCCAAGCCCGGTCGGGTCCGGCAGCACCGCCCAAGGGGTTCCCGGAATAGCCGCTAAACTCCCCGTTCCGACACGGAGCCGAGCATGAGCGAAATCTCTCGCCGCAACCTCTTCCGCGCAGCCGGAGCGCTCGGCGCGGCAACCGCCATTCCGGCCGGTCTCGAAGCGCAGGCGCAGCAAAGCGTGCCACAGCCTGCACCCGCAGGCCGTGCGCCCTATCGGTTCTTCAATTCGCTCGAGGCCGCCTTCATCGAAGCCGCGGTGGACAGGCTGATCCCGCCCGATCCGCAATGGACCGGCGCCGTGGGCGCCGGCGTGCCGAACTATATCGACGAGCAGCTGGCAGGCGCCTATGGCCAGGGCGCCCGCCTCTTTCGCTCCGGGCCATGGGAGCCCGGCTTGCCGAGCCAGGGTTATCAGCTCGCTCTCACGCCTGCGCAGCTCTACCGCACCGCCATCGCGGCCCTGGACGAGCAGCTGGCGAAGCGCGAGTCTTCAGGTTCGGGAAATGCACAGGGGCGCCGTGCGGGGCAGCGCGGTGCGGACTCCGCCTCCGCTTTCGCCCGTCTCGCTCCCAATGAGCAGGACGAGACGCTGCGCGATCTCGAGGCCGGCAAGATGAACCTCTCCGGCGTTCCTTCGGCCGAGTTCTTCGAGACCCTGCTCGCCAACACCATCGAAGGCTTCTTCTCCGACCCGATGTACGGCGGAAATCGCGACATGGTGGGCTGGCGCATGATCGGCTTTCCCGGCGCCTACGCCACTTATCTCGGAATCTACACCAACCACGGCCTGCGCTTCACCCGCGAGCCGATGTCGATCGCGCAGTCGGACCAGGAGCATCATCCCGTCCCGGGAGGACTACCCGACTTTGGCAAGGGAGGATCGCGCCGTGGCTAGAACTCTTCCCTCCGTCGACGTGGTGTTCGTCGGCATGGGCTTCACCGCCGCGATCATCGCCCGCGAGCTGAAGGACAGCAGCGTCAAGATGGTCGGCCTGGAACGAGGGCGGGCGCGCAACAGCGTGCCGGATTTCCAGAGCCCGAGCATGCATGACGAGCTCGCCTTCGCCGTGCGGCACGGACTCATGCAGGACCTATCCCAGGAGACCGTGACCTTCAGGAACACGCCGGATCAGAAGGCTCTGCCCATGCGCCAGCTCGGCTCCTTCCTGCCGGGCACGGACCTGGGTGGGGCAGGCGTCCACTGGAACGGCCAGACCTTCCGCTTCCAGCCGCAGGACTTCCGCATGCGCAGCCATCACGAGGAGCGTTATGGCCGTGACTTCATCCATCCCGAGCTGACCATCCAGGACTGGGGCCTCACTTACGAAGACCTGGAGCCGCATTACGACCGGTTCGAGTACCTGCTCGGCACTGGCGGCTATGCGGGCAATGTCGGCGGCGAGATCAGGCCCGGCGGCAATCCCTTCGAGGGGCCCCGGCGGCGCGACTACCCCAACCCGCCGACCGCTCCCGCCTATCTCGGGGCGATGTTCGCGAAGGCCGCCATGGAGCTCGGCTATAGTCCCTATCAGGTGCCCAGCTCCAACATGACGCGCGCCTATACGAATCCCGAAGGAGTGCGCCTCGAACCCTGCATGGTGTGCGGCTACTGCGAGCGCTTCGGCTGCGAGCATTTCGCGAAGTCGAGCCCGCAGACGACACTGCTGCCGGTCGTGCTGCAGCAGAAGAATTTCGAGCTGCGCACGGGCTCCCATGTCACCCGCGTGAACCTCACGTCCGACGGCAGGCACGCGACGGGCGTTACTTACATCGATCTAGCCACGGGCCAGGAAACCGTGCAGCCAGCCGAACTCGTGGTTCTCTCCGCCTTCGCGTTCCACAATCCCCGGCTGATGCTCATCTCCGGCATCGGCAAGTCCTACGATCCCTCGACCGGTGAGGGTAATGTCGGCCGCAACTACGCTTATCAGACCATGGGATCCGTCACGCTGTTCTACGACGAGGATGTCGAGCTCAACCAGTTCATGGGTGCGGGCGCGCTCGGCACCGTCATTTCCGACTATGTGGGCGACAATTACGATCACTCGAAGCTGGGCTTTATCGGCGGCGCGTACGTTGCTGCCTACACGACCGGCGCGCGCCCCATCGAGGAGCACCCGGTTCCGCCGGGCACGCCGCGCTGGGGACTCGCGTGGAAACAGGCTGTCGCCCGACACTACAACCACACCGGCGGGCTTCAGGTGCATGGGCAATCCTGCGCGCGCAGAACCAACTATGTCGATCTCGATCCCACCTACAAGGACGCCTTCGGCCAGCCGCTCCTGCGCATCACCTTCGATTTTCCCGAGAACGACCTGCGCATGTCCCACTATGTGACGTCCCGCGCGGGGGAGATCGCCCAGCGCATGGGTGCGCGCCAAGTCGTCGTGAATCCGCGCACCGCGCCGTACTCGGTCGTCCCCTATCAGACGACTCACAACACGGGCGGAGCGATCATGGGAGCAGACCCGAAGACGAGCGCCTGCAACCGCTATGGGCAGAGCTGGGATGTGCCGAACGTCTTCGTCACGGGCTCTGCGCTGTTTCCGCAAAACGCGTCGTACAATCCGACCGACACGGTCGGGGCGCTGGCCTACTGGACGGCCGACGCCATCAAGACCCGCTATCTCGGATCCCCTGCCCCGCTGGTGCAGCCATGAGATCCACACTCATCCCGACTGCCTTCGTGGCCGCTTGCCTATTGACGGGAGGCGGCGCACAGTCTCAAGCTCCGCAGGCTCCCGATCCGCATCGCGGCGCGACGCTCGCGGCTCAGGGCAATCAGAACGGAGCTGCGCCGTGCAGCCAGTGTCACGGCCAAGCCGGCGAAGGCAACTCGACCGGACCGTTCCCGCGGCTGACCGGCCAGTCCGCGGCCTATCTGCTGAAACAGCTGCAGAACTATGCAGACGGATCGCGGCCGAACGACATCATGACGCCGATCGCCCAGGCGCTCTCAGGCCAGGAGCGCCTGGATGCGGCAGCCTATTTCGCGGGTACGCAGAGCGTCCTGCCTGTCCCTGCACAGATGCATTCCGAGACGGAAAAGCGGGGGCGCGAACTCGCGACCATCGGCGTTCCTGCTATCGGCAACGGCACAGTCGGAATCCAGGCCTGCGGCAACTGCCACGGCCCCGCTGGGATTGGAGAACCGCCGCTTTATCCGCGCCTTGCGGGCCAGTGGGCGGGTTATGCCTCGACCCAATTGTCCGCGTTCAAGGCAGGCACCCGCGAGAACGACATCTCCGCCGTCATGCGTGAAATTGCCGGCAAACTGACCGCCGAGGATATCGACGCCCTGTCGCTCTACTACGAGAGCATTCGGCCATAAGAGGTCCTGTGTGAACGTCCGGCAAGGTGGAACGCCAAAAGTGTCTTGTCCGAGCGGTCGACAGGGATGAGTAAATGCTTCTGGAAATCCACAACAGGCGCTGCCCTCCCGACATCATCAGGAACTCGAGTGCGCCTCAGCGCACCCAACCTTGGCTGATGTGACATCACCTTGGGCCCTCGTCTTGCGGTGACTGGGCTTCGTTTCCCGAACAGTGACGCCCCTCATCCGGAATTCCGCTCTCAGTATCTTGAGTTCTTCGCGCAAATTGCGAAGTTCATGCTGAAGAAAGTGGAGCTTACGCTGCCCATCAGCGTACCGCGAAAACAGCTCAGTCTCCGTAGAGGCCGCCGAAGACAGGCGTCGGATCCGCTCCGGCATGCTCCGCATGATGCGATGCAGTTCCCTGCGCGTTGCAGAGCCCATTCCTGGAACCTTCGTCCAGTCCGTCGCGGGGATATTGGCTACCTCCGCAGCAGTGGGGCAGCAGCCACCAAATCGGGTTAAGATGATGGCTTTCAGACGCGGCGAGCAGATTTCGATCGGGAAATGATTATCTGGCAGCAAGTCGTATCCTCTCTGATCGTCCCTGGACAGGAGTCAAACAAGGATCATTCCGAGCACTGGACCGAGTAGCGAGGCAGTCCGAATTGTCGGGGCACACCCCGAGTAGACATGATTTAAATGTAATAACAACGAAGCGGTTATTCAGCTTCCGCTGCAACTGCTCGACAGGAGATTAACCGGAAGCATGAGGCTTCGCATTGTCTATTTGGAATAGCCTTTTACCAAAAGCATAGCGGCCTTACCTCACCCATCCTTCAAACTGAGTATACAGTACGAGGAAGCGACATCCATGGGCCATTACATCAGCCTTCTGGATGTTCTCAAGGTCCGGACTGCATACAGCGGAGGTTGTAGCGAGGTCTCGTTCGCAAGATGTGGCGTCCTCTTCTGCTCAAGGCGTGACTTTCTCTTGCGAGTCATACCAGGTCAGTTGGGCAAGTCCGGATACTTGATCCATAGCCCGTACAGCCCGATCGGTCTGAACGACTGCATGGACCCTACAGCCTTCGAAATACGAGAATGGATGGACCACTGGAGCCTCGACCCGGCAAAAGACTTTTGCCACATGCGGCCCGGTCCCGGTTGGCCTCGCATGCTCCGATTGCATGGCCGCGTCCGCATCGACAGGTGACACAAGCGCGCTCGTGCAATTTCTGTATGCGGCCATGCACTCTATCATGGGTTGATAGGATCGACCTTGAGCAGCAAAAAAGCTTCCAACACAAAGACATAGCACAATCCGAAAGCAAATTTTCCAAATTATAGAGAACTTAAACCAAATCAGGAACCCAATCGCAGACGATTGTAAATTGTCTCAGATGGTCTCACAAAGGCTTGTCCCTGTCATTGCTTCACCACTACGCACTGACATTCGGGCATTGCGCTCAAATAGTGAGTATATACTCAGCTATGACTTGCGCGAAAGTATCAATCCCTAAGGCGTATGACCAATGGAGGTTGCTATGCAAGATCACCGTACTTCGACGGACAAGGAACTGCGCGTTTTGACCGACGACGAACTCGATGCCGTCTCTGGAGGGATCTACTTCTCCAAGATCGTCGGTATCGGCGGCAACGGTGGCCTTGCCATCGCGATCAATGCCGGAAACATCAACTTCGGCGGGACCCAATGGAACACCGCTATCGCCAATGCCAACGGCGGCAGCGGGATCAGCCTGCGCACATAGTTGGAACAGACTGCCGCAATGCTAGCCAATACCGTTTCGGCAGTTTGGCTCCATAGCGTCAATCCCGAACGTGTATAACCGATGGAGGTTATCATGAAGGAACTTCGTACTTCGACCGATAAGGAACTGCGTGTTCTGACCGACGCTGAGCTCGACTCTGTCTCTGGAGGATACTTCAAGGTGGTCGGCGTCGGCGGTGATGGCGGCACAGCCGTTGCCGTGAACCTGCTGAACGTCAACGCCGGCTGGTGTAGCTATCAGCGCAACACGGCCGTTGCCAATGCAAATGGCGGCGACGGGATCAGCGTACGTCTCTAAGCGCATCCGCAGCGACGCTGCACAATTCCTCAACGTGTATAACCGATGGAGGTTGTCATGAAGGAACTTCGTACTTCGACCGATAAGGAACTGCGTGTTCTGACCGACGCCGAGCTCGACTCTGTCTCTGGAGGTCTCTTCGTATTTGGGAAAGGCGGCGATGGCGGCACTGCCGTTGCGGTGAATGCTCTGAACTTCAACAAGTGGGGATATCAGAGCAACACGGCCGTTGCGAACGCAAATGGCGGCGACGGAATTAGCGTCAAGCTATTCGGTCTGTATGGTGTCTGATAAGCACATTCACGATGCGCGCACGGCGCTCCCACTATCCTCCCGGCAGCATCTGCCGGGAGGCTTCTGAAGCCATTACGGCAAAGCTCTGCGATTTTTGTCGTCAACCCTCGCGATTCGTAAGCTTCCATACAATCTGATCAGCGGCCGTTAGAGGTTCGCAATGACGGTACCCGATACTCTTTTCCGCCAGGAAGTTGTCGATTTTCAACAACTCGAACGAGAGTGGGGTCAGATCGCGCTGCCGCAGCCTGTCTCCACGCGCATCATGACCTGGGGAATCACGGCCGCAATAGCGCTTCTCGTCGTCTTCTTATGCCTTGCGCAATATGCCCGGAAGGAGACGGTCGTCGGTTACCTGACGCTCTCCAATGGGCGGGCGAAAGTGTTTGCCCCGCAGCAGGGCATCATCAAGAATGTTTACGTCAAGGAAGGTGACCAAGTCGTCGAGGGGCAGCCCCTTTTTACAGTTGAAACAGCTCAGATTTCGTCCGAAGGCCGGGACGTCAATGTATCGATGCTTAATACTTTGAACGGCCAACGCGACCTTCTCGCGCGGCAAGTCAAGGCCGAAGAAGGGCGCGCCCTCTCCGAGCGAGCCCGTCTCGTGTCGCAGATCAAGGGCCTCCAACTCGAAATATCGAACCTGGAGACGATGGCGAGAATCCAGAATGACCGAATTCAGATCTTCAGGAAGTTCGTCGAATCCGCGGAACAGCTCAAACAGAAGGGCTACGGTTCCGATGTTGAATTCCGAAGGCGCCAACAGGAATTGCTAGAACAGGAACAGAACCTTAATTCGCTCAATCAGCAACAGGCAGATCGAGGCAACCAACTCAACGAAGCCCAATCCAATCTCCAGCAGCTCCCGATACTGATGGCCCAAAAAGTCCAGCTCCTCCGAAACCAGCTGTCCGAGGTGGAGCAACGGATTGACCAGGTCAATAGCCGTCGGGCCTACAACGTCCGTGCGCCGACTGCAGGCCGCGTATCCTCGCTGCAGGCTATGGTCGGACAGACCGCCGATCCACAATACCTGCAACTAGAGATCATCCCAACCGGCAGTGTGCTGCAAGCCGAGCTGTTCATTCCGACGCGCGCTATCGGTTTCGTCGAGGTCGGACGAGATGTGAGGCTCCTCTATGACGCCTTTCCCTACCAGAAGTTCGGCACCTATCGCGGTCGCATCGTTCAGCTGTCAAAGACAGTTGTGACTAATTCAGACATTCGCGTTCCCGTGACGCTGAGAGAGCCGGCCTACCGAGCCATCGCGACGCTCGAGTTGCAGCACGTCAACGTCGATGACAAAGCCATATCCTTGCAAGCCGACATGCTGCTGACGGCAGACATAATGCTCGATAAGCGCGCGATCCTGAGCTGGCTCTTCAATCCCCTTCTCGGGGCGAGGCATGTGTTTGATTTCGACCGGCTGAGCCACTCTTGGCACGACTGGATCGATCAGTTGTGGAGTATTCATCGCTTCATCAAAGTGCGGCTCGTGGAGGCAGGTGTTCTGAAGCGTGAAGCGAGTGTTCGAGACGCTGAAAATTTAGGGCATCTCTAAATGATCCAGAATCTATTGAACTTCAGTAACAAGCGGCATTTACCAGTTATTCTTCAAACGGAGCCGACCGAGTGCGGTCTCGCGTGCCTCGCAATGGTCGCCTCATACCACGGCCACCGCATCGATCTTCTGACGCTGCGGCGGCAGCACCCAGTTTCTCTCAAAGGCGTGACGCTGCGTGGCCTTATCCAGCTTGCGAGCCACCTGAGTCTCTCGTGCCGGGCGTTGCGTTTCGAGCTCGACCACCTGCGTGACCTGATACTGCCTGCGATCGTCCACTGGGACCTGAATCACTTCGTCGTTCTGAAGGCGGTGTCGTCCAAAGGGATCGTGGTGCATGATCCTGCCGCCGGGGAGAGATGGATGCCTTTTGCGGAGGCATCGAAGCACCTGACCGGGATAGCCCTCGAACTCACGCCGACCGAAGGCTTTTCCGTCAAGGACGAGCGGAAACGGCTTCCATTCTCGGCGTTCTGGGGTCAAGTCCGTGGCACGCCGCATGCACTCTCCCAAATTTTCGTTCTGTCCCTCATCCTGGAAGTGCTGCTCATCTCCTCGCCTCTCTATATGCAGATCGCCATTGACGAAGTTATCGTCAAGGGCGATGTCGATCTGCTTCTTGTGCTCGCGCTCGGGTTCGGCCTTCTGGCCATATTCAATGTCGCGTCCACGGCACTTCGCTCTTATATCATTTTGATCGTCGAGAACACTCTGCACTTTCAAATCGGCGCTCGCCTGTTTCACCATCTGATCCGGCTGCCGCTGGTTTTCTTCGAGAAGCGGCATATCGGCGACGTTCTTTCACGCTTTTCATCCATCGAGCCCATTCGCAACCAGATCGCCAAGGGCCTCATAGCGGCCGTCATCGACGGCATGATGGCGATTGCAACCCTGGTGATGATTATCATCTACAGCTTCCAGCTCGCGTTCATTGTTCTCGCGGCCCTCGCCCTCTACGCCGGGCTCCGGATTGCACTCTACCGCTGGCTTCTCCGCTTGAGCGAGACCGCCGTGGAGAACAAAGCGAAGGAGATGTCGAACTTTATCGAGACCGTGAGAGCAGTCCAGACTGTGAAGCTGTTCAACCGGGAGAACGAGCGCGAGAACCAGTGGCTCAACCAATATGCAAGCGTCGTCAACGCAAATGTCCGTTTAGGACGCGCGCAGATCAGCTTCAAGACCATCAATGATGCGATTTTCGGAGCGGAAAACATCGTGACCGTGTATCTCGCCGCCCGTCTTGCTCTCGATAATGTCATGACGGTCGGAATGATTTTTGCGTTCATGAGCTACAAGCAAAGTTTCATCAGCAAAGCGGTCATGTTGGTTGAGGAGTTGCTTGAATTCCGCATTCTGGAGCTGCATTTGGGGCGCTTGTCAGACATTGCGCTGAGCCCGTTGGAGCGAGGTCACAATCTTCCTCCATCGTATCCGAGAAAGGTCGAAGGCACGATCGAACTCCGCAACGTATCCTTCCGATATTCCGAAACCGACCCCTTCGTTCTTCATAACGTAAACCTCATTGTGGAAGCTGGGCAGTTCGTTACAGTTATGGGGCCGTCAGGAGGCGGTAAGACGACACTTATCAAGATCATGCTGGGGCTGCTTGAGCCGACGAGCGGAGAGGTTCTGGTTGACGGTATTCCGCTTCCGACCATAGGCCTGCAAGCTTACCGAGAGCATGTGGCTGCAGTCATGCAGGAGGACCAACTGCTGTCAGGGTCAATCTCGGACAATATCTGCTTCTTCGACCCGGCGTTCGACGAAGCCAAAATGGTCGAGTGCGCCATAATGGCGGGCATTCACGATGAGATCATGGCTATGCCGATGTCTTACAACACTCTCATCGGCGATATGGGAAGCTCCCTCTCAGGTGGCCAGAAACAGCGCATCTTGCTTGCCCGTGCGCTCTATCGGCAGCCAAAGATCCTGTTCCTCGACGAGGGCACGGCCCATTTGGACACCGAGAGAGAGAAGCTCATCAACGAGAACCTTCGACGTTTGTTTATTACGCGTATCAGCGTTGCTCATCGTCCGGAGATTGCAAGCGGGACCGACGCTATTGTGAGAATCGGCGTAGCGCCCGGCACCCAAATCGCTGTCCCTGCTTAAGCGCATCAGCGGATGCGAACAGGCTCTTGCAGGAGAGGATCGGCATCATGGCTACACAAGACTATCAGGGTGGATCCGGTAACGGCACGTTACAGGGCAATGAGCAGGGAAATACACTTCGCGGCTTGGGAGGAAATGACACCATCTACGGTGGCGGCGGTGACGACATCCTCAGCGGGGGCTCGGGATCCGATGTTCTTGACGGTGGAGCGGGGATCGATACCGCCGTGTTCAGCGGCAACAGATCGGACTACAGTCTTGCTTATGCGTCCAGCAACTCTGACTACACCCTTTCGCTGGCCGACAAGGTGCCTAGCCGGGACGGAGAAGATACGATCAAAAGAGTCGAGTTCTTCCAATTTGCGGATGGGACCTTCAGCCTGGACGATTTGTTGGGCCTGCGGGTCACAACGACAGGCGACAAGGTTGACAGTGTCACGCTTTCCGATGGTGTATTCGACTTCGTCGTGAATGGCGGCCTGAACCTGAGTGTGATCGGCAACGCTCTCGACAACATCATCACCGGCGATAGAGGAAAGAACTTCATTTCCGGTATGGATGGCAGCGATACCATCAATGGCGGGCTTGGAAACGACACCCTTCGCGGCGGCCATGGGGATGATGTATTCGTGTTCAACACGAAACTTGGAACGTCCAAGACCGACCGAAAGGTGAACTTTGACAAGATTGCCGATTTCAATGTGAAGTACGACAGTCTCTGGCTCGACCACACCATCTTCAGGAAGCTGGGTCAGAAGGGATCAGAAGATCACCCGGCGAAGCTGAGCAAGGACTTTTTCACTATCGGCACTCACGCTCAGGATGCGAACGACTATCTGATCTACGATAAGAAGACCGGCATTCTATCCTATGATGTCGATGGCTCGGGTCCCAAGGCTGCGATCGAGTTCGCGCAGCTTTCCAAGCATCTCAAGCTGACCTACAAGGATTTTTTCGTCATCTGACATGGATCCGCGGCGGATCGAGTTCGAGGCAAAGGGGTATTGTCGGTGTATCCATGACCCGTCGTGGAAAGCACCACGGGTTCTGGCGAGGCGAACGCTCTCCCGACGGGTGTCGTGGTCTTGACGCGAGGGAGCAAAACTGCCGCGATCGTATGTGGCATTCATGCTGAGAGTTAAGGTGAGGCAAAGCCGTAGCCACCCCAGACGGTGTCGTAGCAGGCGTCTTGTTGGGAAGAGTCGGCGCGGGCGTCATGAAATCAGCCGCGAAGGCCGCTCCTCTGATCCTGCCAAAATTGAGAGGGGCACAGCGAGGAGAGAGCACGGGAAATGGCGCACGGTTCAGTGTCTCTACTTATCTTGGGAAGAGGAGGGTCATGCCGACCCGCAGTCCGAAGCCTTTCGGTCCCGCCTCCGGCGAGAAGGCGTAGTAACGCGCGCCGACGAATAGGCTGACGCGCTGTTGGCCGAACTTGACCAGCTTTGCGACGCTCCCGTTGACCGGAACAGTCAGCTTGTCCTTCGCCCAGTCATAGGTGGACTCGCTCTGGAGCGTGAACGTCCACGCATCGGGCGTCGTATAGGAGATGAACGGCTCCACAAACCTGCGGCTGACATTGTCCGTCCCGCTGCGGGTACCACCTCCAACGGACCAGACGTGGTTCGTCAGGACGCCGATGGTCCAGGGGCCCACCTGTCGGAGCACGACCGCCGTCGGTCCCATGCCCCACCGGCTATTCCCGAGCAGATCGTCTGTCGCCGTGGGCAGGAGGGCGACCGGGCCGGCGCCCCAGATGATGCCGCCCGGTCCGGGAGCGCGGGGGGACAGGAACAGGCTCTGGAGTGTATCGCCCAATCCGAACTGGTGACCTATCCCCGGGGCGACATCCCATTGCGAGATGACCGGAAGGATCGTGCGGGAGATGAGGTTCCACTCGGGATCGAGAGTGATGGGAATGACCGGCTGGATGTTCAGGGTCGCGCGCTTGCCATCGTCGCCGGGGCCGATCCTGCTGTCGATGTTGAACTGGAAGGGCACGCTGATCAGGCTCGCGATCGGGTTGGCAAGTTGTTTGGCGAGAGCCGCATCGTGCGCGGATTCCTGCGCCTGAGCCGAGGCAAAGCAGGCTGCTGCGGGAAGAATGCAGGCCAGCGTTCGGGCGAACATCTTCATGGAAGCCCTCTTCCGGATCCTCCGCAGGCATCAGACCACAGCAGACGGATGCTGACCAGACGCCCTGTTCGGGCTCAGAAGGGTTATCTATGTTGGCGCTCACGCACCTCGGGTTGGCGTTGCTCCAGTTGCGACGCCACGAAGGACGTAGGGGTCTCACATCCCGACCACTGGCCGTGCATCTTCATGGCGGGGCCTTGCTGCCGCGAACTGTCTGTCAACTTTGTCGCGGACGCCTGTCTGATCTCATGAGGCGGTGGCTGTGAGGAGGCGCCGGAACCACCGCCTCCCCGGTTCGGGCCCGTCAGGATTTTCCGCCGCCCGCCGCCTCGGAGAGCATTCGAAGGGCGTCGTCGATCGTGAAGGTGTTCGGCCTCTGGATCGGCGGGAACTCCCTGAAGGTCTCAGCCCACTTGTCCACGATGGTCCACGCTGCGAACAGGATGTAATCGCGTTTGAGGAACCAGTCGTAATAGGTGTTCGACGTCTGGTCCGCACGCTCGTAGGGATCGGTGCGCAGGTTGAAGAGCTTGGGCAGTCGCAGTCGCGTGAATGGCTCCGCCCAGATCTGCATGGTGCCGTGGCAGCGCTGCTCCATGAACACGACCTTCCAGTTGTCGAACCGGACGCCCAGAATGTCCCCATCATCACTGATGTAAACGAAGAACTTGCGCGGGCTTTCTTTCTCGCGGCCCGTCAGATACGGCAGCAGATTGAAGCCGTCGATGTGGTTCCGATACGTCCTGCCGATGGCCTGATATCCCTTCTTCAGCTTCTCGACCACATTGGGATCACCTGCCATGGCCAGGAAGGTCGGCAGCCAGTCATGGTGCTGGACGATCTCGTTCGAGATGCTGCCGGCCTGGATCATGCCCGGCCAGCGTACCATCAATGGTACGCGGAATGCGCCTTCCCAGTTGGTGTTCTTCTCACTGCGGAACGGGGTCATGGCACCATCGGGCCAAGAGTTCATGTGCGGACCGTTGTCGGTCGAGTACATCACGAAGGTATCGTCCGCGATGCCGAGTTCATCGAGCAGATCCAGCATCTCGCCCACATTCCTGTCGTGATCGATCATCGTATCGTGGTAGGGCGATTGCCAGCGCCCGGCCTGACCGAGGCTTTCCGGCTTCGTATGGGTATACAGGTGCATATGCGTCGTGTTGAGCCAGACGAAGAACGGCGCTCCTGCCCCGTGCTGACGCCTGACGAAGTCCTTTGCGGCGGCCACGAACTCATCATCGCAGGTCTCCATCCGCTTCTTCGTGAGTGGGCCGGTGTCCTGAATCCTCTGCCTCCCCACCCTTCCCCAACGCGGTTCATCCGTGAGGTCATCCTCTTCTTGAGCCCAGGAGTGGATCACGCCACGCGGCCCCGTCATCTTCCGCAGACCTGGAAAGTCCTTCTCGGAGGGATAATCGCGCCTCTCCGGCTCCTCCTCGGCGTTGAGATGGTAGAGATTGCCGAAGAACTCGTCGAAGCCGTGCATTGTCGGCAGATGCTCGTTGCGATCTCCCAGATGGTTCTTGCCGAACTGACCCGTCGCGTAACCCTGGTTCTTGAGGAGCGCCGCGATCGTGACGATCCTGTCCGACATGCCGATCGGAGCGCCGGGAAAGCCGACCTTCGACAGGCCGGTGCGATAGACGCTCTGCCCCGTGATGAAGGACGAGCGCCCGGCGGTGCAGGATTGCTCACCGTAGGAATCGGTGAACATCATGCCCTCACTGGCGATGCGGTCGATGTTGGGCGTGTGGTAGCCCATGAGGCCGTGGCTGTAGCAGCTCAGATTCGTGATACCGATGTCATCGCCCCAGATCACCAGGATATTGGGCTTGCCGGAGTTCTTCGATTGCGGTGCCATGGGTCGCTCCTCCTCTTACAGGGCCTCCCGATGATGGCTACTCGATGTCGGCCGCCGAAGGCCCTTATCCGAACGGCCAGACTTGAAAGACCATGCTCACGATGGCCGCAATCCCGATGAGGAGCAGGATCACGGCGGTGACGAGCGTCAGCGAGGGCGGAAAACGGCTTTCGCCGTGGATGAGGCCGGCTGCGACCATCGCCTTTCTCGTCCTGCGCAGTTCGAGCATGAACTGCACGTGGTAGATGATGCCGATGACCAGCATCGTGATCCCGAGTCCGACGAGAGCCATGCCGAAGTTGCGGGCCGGGGCCGCGTGGATCACAAGCTGCTGGTCCCGCAGCTTCTCGAACACCTGGAAGATCGTGAATCCGAAGCTGATCAGCGACAGGGAGGTGCGGATCACGGACATGAGAGTGCGGTCCGCGCTCATACGGGTGCGCTGGAAGGACATGCCCGTGCGCCGCGACGACAGCTCGACCGATATCTCGTCCGGTGTGCGCGTGGTCGGGGGCATGCTCATGACCCGAGCCTCCGCTTGTGCGGGACCTGCGGCGGAGTGTGCGCGGCCGGCCGCCCGGCGACTCGCGCGGCCGGTCCACGGAGCGCCAGATAGGGCAGGACGGCGAGCAGGAGTGTCATCAGCACGGCCTCGCCTGGATAGAACGTCTTCAGCACCATGTGCTGGTAGACAACGTCCATTCCAAGCCCCAGAAGGATGATCCGTGCGGTCGAGATCAGGCCCTCGCGCAGGCGGATCCGGAACTCCTGCGGGTCGTGCAGGACGGCCCAGAAATAGGGCGAGCGACCGAGACGCGCATCCTTGAAGCCGTCATGGATGGCGACAAGCGCGGCCATCGTTGGCTGAAGGAAGAAGCGGAATGTCATCGGGCCGCCGGCGCGGTCGAGAATGTCTCGACCGATGCGTCGGGACACTTCGGCGGAAAACCCGTACCAGATCGCCCCGAGGGCGATCAGGCCGATCATGATCACCACGGCCAAGCGAGCCAGGACGAGTCCTGTCCTGGATGGGTCCTTGGTCATCAGTCGGGCCTCTTCTCCCGAATGATGCAGCGGAAGCCGACATGGCTGGTGGAGGTGTCGACCGGCTCGGGATGACGGGCGGCTGGGCGGTAGCGGCGGCAATAGCTCGGGGCGCACAGGTGCGAGCCGCCCTTGAGCACCTTGCGCGGAATGTGGATCTCGGGCTGGCAGGGATCGTAACTTGCCTCCTCGCGTCCGCCGCGCGGGTTCTGCGGAATGCAGCAGGGCTTGGCCGCATCGGCCGGGTGCTTGGGCTCGTACCAGTCGCTCGTCCACTCCCAGACATTGCCGATCATGTCGTAGAGTCCATAGCCGTTCGGCGGGTAGCTTCCGACCGGCGACGTGCGTTCATACCCGTCGAGCCTGGTGTTCTGGAACGGGAAAGCGCCCTGCCAGGTGTTCGCCATGTGCCGTCCGCCGGGGGTGAGTTCGTCGCCCCAGGCGAACTCGGCCCCGTCAAGCCCGCCGCGGGCGGCAAACTCCCATTCGGCCTCGGACGGTAGCTCCTTGCCGGCCCAGCGGACATAGGCCTCGGCATCCGAATAGGCGACATGCACGACCGGGTGATCCTCGAGCCCTTTGAGGGAGGAGCCTGGCCCGTACGGCCGTCGCCAGTTGGCCCCGAAGGTGAAGGCCCACCATTGGCTCCAGTCGTTCAGGGAGACAGGGTAGTCCGGCGGGCTGAAGACGAGGGAACCGGCTTTGAGCATGTGCGGCAGGGCGCCGGGATAGTCCTTCGGATCGGGCGCCCGCTCGGCAAGCGTGACGTGGCCGGTGGCTTTGACGAAGGCGCGGAACTGGCGATTGGTGACCGGTGTCGCATCGATCCAGAATCCGTCGACCGTCACGCGATGAACGGGCGCCTCCTCCGGATAGTGCCGGTCCGAGCCCATCCTGAATGTGCCGCCCCCGATCCACACCATGCCAGGATGCGAAGGCCTCGCCTCTGGCGAGGCTGGTGCGGGTCTATGGGTTGTCAGCGTCATGATGCAGCCCTCGCTTCGCCGGCCGGTCCGCAGGTTGTTCCGACATGCGGCACCGAGGGCTCCTCACCGAACCCGCGACGCCTTATGTCACAGAGAGCGAGAGCTTACAGAAATGGCTTTCGTGCAATTCTCAAGATTTCGACTATGGCTGGGTTATGGGCTTTTGCTTGACCGAACAGGACTGATGCCCGGCAATTTGGGATAGGGTTTTATATCGGCCGGGAAGCCGCGAAAGCAGTCCACTCCGCGGCGCAATGCTTGCGTCCAGCAGAAGGCGAAAACTTTCGCTAAGCGAGGTTTGCCGGGTCCGACAACCCGATGCCGCTGGACGCCCCGGCATCATTCTTCCCGATGCTGGGCGTCAGCCGATAACGAACTTCTTGTGTCAAAGGCTATCCGCCGCCGCGCGGCAAAGAGGACATGGATACCGTCCGCGACCTTAGCGGTAATTCGGGTCTCGGACATCGTAATACGGCCGGCCGTGGATCCGGTTGTAACGGACCGGCCCGTCGTACCCGTAGGGGTGACCGTAATAACCATAGCGGTAGGCATACGGATTATAGGCCCGGCGGCCTGGATAGCCGTAATACACGCCCCGCCCTGGAACACGATAAGCATGGCGGGCTTGGGAATAGGAGCGACCCACCCGGTGCGGGCTGTGAGAGCGGGTGTTGCGATGGGTGGCTTTCCGGGACGCCGGCGCGCGATGGGCATGCCGGCGCGCATTATGCTGCGCATATGACGTCTGGACCTTGTCCAGATCGATCGTCGTCGCCTTCGGCGACGCCTCGGCGAAGCTCGCGGACGCAACGGTAACAATCAAGGCCGCAAACAAGTGACAGAGACGCATGAAATCCTCCTCGGCTACCCGGCCTGTGAACGTTTTCCCCCATCCCCGCGTTCCGTAGATCACGATCCCATCCGCTCCCCCACAGCGGCTCCTTGTCGAGCGGACGGAAAAGTTCATGCCTGAACTGTCGAAAGGACTTGCAGAGCCTCAGCCGGAACGGATACCTCACTCGCGGCGGAACCGCTTCAACTCGTCAAGGCTGACATGCACTTCCTGAAAGAAACGGAGAAGGGCAAGGCCGACGAAGGCCGTAGCCAGCAGAAACAACAGGGCCGCGCCATAAACGTGGGGCATTTGCAGGAATGCGCCGAGAAATGCCAAAGCGAGAAGAAGCGTGGTACAGATCCCCCCAGCCAGGGCCAGCCGGATCGCACTCAGGAGAAGTCGCGCTCGCTTCAGGAGGTACGCAGGATCGTCGCCAAGGGCCGGCTCATCTCTCCTCATCCGCTCCATGACGTCCGACAAGCGGGACATGAGGATCGAAATCAGCCCGGCAACCGCCCCAAGGAAAAAAGCGGGTGCGGCTGCCTCGGTGAAAACCTCGGACAGCCTATCCGCATCGGGAATGAGCTCAATCACTGCGGCCCTCATGAAACGGGCGTCATCACCGTCCACGTCCGGCAAAACCATACGCAGAGCTCATCTGGTTGGCAATTCCATGACCCCCTTCTGACCTGGCGAGCAGCGCAAGACACAGGCTGCATAGACGGGTGGGACCTCGTCAACCCGCGACTATGCGGGCTCTTCATATACCGCCTAGGGTCGCAGCGTGAACTGCAGCAAGCTGAAATCACCGATCGTCACGATACCACACAGCATCACGATCCCGAGTGCCACAACGATGAAGATAATATCGGACCGGCCGAAGCGCGGGGCATTCATGACGGTCCGCGGCCCGTCAGGTGAAAGGCCACGCGCTTCCAGCGCGATAGCTGTCCGTCCCGCCCGACGAATGGCAAACCCGAGCAGCGGGATCACGAGGCTCAGCAATTCCGCCGGTCCGGGTATCCGTCGAGGGCGACGCCCTGCCTTCATCGCACGGGCTATCCGCATCTGCTGGGCTTCCGAGACGAGGTCCGGCACAAGCAGCAGAGCCGCAAAGAGCGAATAGCCAATTCGCGGCGGCAGCCGAGCGTGACGCATCAGCCCCCTCACCAGATCATCCGGGTCGGTGGTGAGTGCGAAGAAGATCGAGATCATTCCGCAGGCGATGGCGCGCAGGAACAGGGTCATGCCGGCAGACAGCGCCTGCGACGCAAGAAGGGACTCCGCTGCCATGCGCATGGCGAAGTCACTCTCCTGGCGGAACAGCAGGCTCGTGGTGAGAAAGCCGAAACCGAAGAGGCAGAACGGCACCATCAGCCCGAGCAGCAGAAGCGGCGAGGTGCGGTTGAGGGCGACGAGCGCGAGAGCGGGCACGATGATCGCGGCCGCCTGGAATCGAGCGTCGAAGATCAGCATTGACGCCACGAGCCAGACCGCGCAGACCACGAGCTTTCCGAGCGGATTGAGCGCTTTCAGCATGTCGCGGTCCGCTGCAGCCACCGGATGGCGTCGGCGCAGGAGGGCTCCGCCAGTCCCGCGCGTGCAAGCAGGGTCGTGTTTCGCATCAGCTCCTCGGTAGGCCCGTCGGCAAGGATCCGCCCCTCGCCGACGATAATCGAACGTGGGCACAGACGCAGAGCAAAATCCATGTCATGCGTGATCACCGCTAGGGCACGTCCCTCCCGGCGCAGAGTCAGGATGCTCGCCTCGAGGGCGGCCGCCCCATGAGCATCCAGGCCAGCGAGAGGTTCGTCCAGGACGAGAAGCGGCCAGCGATCACAGGCCGTGAGCGCCGCAAGCGCGAGCCTGCGCTTCTGCCCCTGGGACAGTTCGAACGGGTGGCGGCTCTCGAGGGCCGCCAAGTCCCACTCCGCAAGCTCATGCGCCACGCGTTCGGCAGCCATGGGCTCCTGCAGGGCGGAGGCGATCTCGTCACGGACCGTGGCTTCGGTGAACTGGTTTTCCGGCCGCTGGAACGCAACGCCAGCCGGTGCCCCCTTTCTCTCGCCCTTCGTCACCGGCAGGAGCCCCGCCAAGCACAGGCCAAGCGTCGATTTGCCCGCACCGTTCGCTCCGAGGATGCCGATGATCTCGCCCGCGCGGATTGCGAGATCGACGTCGCGCAGGACCGTGGGACCGAGAAAGGGCGCGCAGTCGGCTCCTTTGAGCCCTGCGACGACCGGCGCGTCCGTTGAGACCATGCTCGTGCGTGCAGTCGATCCGGCCACGAAGGCCTCGACGGCGGGTCGGGCCCGCTCGATGTCCTCGCGGACAGCAGTTTCGGGATCGAGATGCGCCAAGGCTTCCTCGATGGAGAGCGGCGCGACGGGCGGAGCCGCGCCCGCGTCAGCAAGCAATGCGTCGAGCCGGCTCGCTACGGGGCACCAGATTCCCAGCGACGCCAGCAGGTCTCGCTTGTCACGGAAGATCGTCCGAGGCTCCCCCTGCGCGATGATGGCGCCGTTTCGTCCCAGCACGACCATGCGGTCGATGGATTGGATCAGGCCATCCAGCCGGTGGTCCACGACCAGGATGCTTCTGTGAGGGTCTTGTTCGATCAGCAGACCGTGAAGGCGGGTCGCCGCTTCGGGCGCGAGATGCGCCGTGGGCTCATCGGCCACGAACAGCGGCGCGTCCTGCACGAGGGTGGCCGCCAGGGCGACGAGTTGCTTCTCCCCGCCAGAGAGCGTCGACACGCGGCGGCGGCGCCAATCGTCCGGCAGGCCGACTTGGCGCATCGCCTCTGTCACCCGACCGGCGATGAGCCCGGGCGGCAGCGCACGGTTCTCCAGCGTGAGGGCGATCTCGTCCTCGACGCGCATGCCGCAGAGCGTCTGATCCGCATCCTGAAAGTATTGTGCGACCTCGGCAGCCCATTCCCATGGTCGTCTGGCTCTCACATCGGTGCCGAAGAGTCGGATGTCCCCTGCGACGGCGGCCGGGATGCTGTCGGGAACGAGCCCCGTCAGAGTGAGCAGCAGGGTAGACTTCCCCGATCCCGAGGGGCCGAGCAGGAGGATCCGCTCACCCGGACGGACCGCAAGGTCAAGCGGCCCGACCGCATTTCGCGCCGTATAAGGATAGCGGACCTCGACTGCGCGCCATTCGGCGGCCGAGGCTTCAGGCTGCTGCGGATCGCTTGGCATCGTCGATGGACAGCCCGGAGAGCGCTCCGGTCCTGTAGAGCGCCTCCACGATCACATGCCCGAGCCACCCGCCCAGGAGCGCGCCGCTCAGGCAGCGCAGGGCGAACATGACGATCAGGATCCCCGGTTGGAGCGAGCCGTAGTTGAAGCGGATCCAGGTGTAGACGAAGGAGAAGACCGCTGCGCCCACGCCCGCCGCCATGAGGACCGGCAGGGAATAGTTGCGCCACCGGGTCGTCGCGAAGACGGCTTCCGCGCCCGCGCCCTGAATTGCTCCGGAGAGAAGAAGGATAAGCCCGCCCGGACTTCCCAGCAGAATCTCCACGCCTGCCGCGAGGGCTTCCGCGGCAAATGCGGCGCCGGGCTTGCGGATGATGGCGGCCGCCACGATGGAGGCGACAAACCAGAAGCCCATCACCACATCCATCGTCACCGATCCGAAGATCGCTTGCGCGATCAGCCAGACTTGCACCCAGCCGAGATAGAGTACGGCGAAGACCGCACCCAGAACGGTGACGATGAGGATTTCCCTCAACGTCCAACCACGGTTATAGGACATATGAACCTCCTCGATGTGGAGAGAATTGTCAGCGCAGCATTACGCGGCGGACGGGCTGTTCGCCGAAACCTTGAGATCGAGCGCGACATGACCCTGCGGGGCACCGAAACGCAGGAAGGCTTCGCTCAGGGTTGCGAAGACGGGGCCGGCGTCGCCGCGCAGTTTGGTGCAGAAGTTCTTGGACCGTTCGAAGACGCCGGACTGCTTGAGGAAATCGATGCAGCCGTAGATTTCATCCATATGGTGGCCGCTGCCGAGCGGATAGAGTGAGAACTGGGCGGCGACGATCTGGCCGGTCTTCGGCGCTGCGTCGACGTGCCGGAGGGCGGTTGCGATCCGCTCCCTGAGTGGCTCGCCATAGCCCGAGCCGTTTACGGGGGTGCAGATTGGATCGTCCGGTTCACCTGGGCAACCGCGAGAAACGGTTGCGGCAAGGACACAGTGAACCCCACGCTCCGCCGCCGCGAGGAAAAGATCGCGCATGGCGGGAAAGAGCTGATCGGGCGGGCCGACGAGAAGGGTCGAGAGATCGTCGGTCTCGATCCGGAACCGTGGGCGGTAGGGCTCGAGCGCGCCGATCGCGCCCAGAATGACGCCGACGAAATCGTCGGTCATCGGGTAGAGGGAAACCTGTGCTCCGGAAAACATCGTCGCCTCGCTCCGCTGGTATTATCCAGATCAGCTTGAGAGTTCGACGGCTTCGCACCGTCATCTCAGCCCCGGCATTACGGAGCACCCCTGTCGAATGGAGGATCCTTAGCACCTTTCTGCCGGCATCTGCAATACGAAGCTTTCGGGCGGGCAGCGGCAACGGAACGGCATTGCGCGTGCGCTTCTCAAGGATGCTCTGATTATCATTCTTGATGAAGCCACATCCGCTCTTGATACCGAGGCCGAGATGGCGGTGCAGCGTGCCCTTGTCCGGCTCATGAGGGGCCGCACGGTGATCGCCGTCGCGCATCGCCTCTCGACCCTCACGGCGTTCGACCGGATCATCGTGATAATGGGCGGGCGGATCGTGGAGGATGGACCGGCCGCCGGTCTGCGTCAGGAGAGGGGCCCCTTCGAGCGTGGCGGCTTCCGGCAGAAGGACTTTCCCTGAATGATGTCGTGGAGGATGCCGCCTGACGCGGCATCTTCTTCATCGCAGCAGCGGATCAAGAGAGCGGAGCCGGTCCCGTGCAACGGGATCAGGCTGCCCCCTTGCCGCGATGATCGTACCTCAGAAGCCGCCCGGTAACCTTCTTACCCTCGCTGATGAGTTTTCTGGCCTTTTCGCGCAGCTTGTTCTTCTTGGCGGTGGTGCGATGCTTCTCACTGCCCTTGCCCATTGCTTACCTCCTGTACATGGATGGGACGTCACCTGGCGCAGACGCTCTGGTTATCAATGACGCTGCTCCTCGCTCTGATCGGCAGTAAAGAGCAGCGTGCTAGGACCCTGGCTTCGGGGCTGATGCAGGCTAAGCGGATCCGAGTCCCCTCTCCGCAGCGCCGGCTGTATTCGCTACTTCTGGAGGTTCGCCGCGAAGAACTTCGCCGCCTCCGCCTTCGCTTCGCGATCCACCTGCGCGTCGTACCGGAGCGGAAGGTTGAACTTCTGGCCGAGCTCCGTGGCCTCGGGATTGGTAAAGGCGTGCAGCGCGCCCGGGTACTCGATGATCCGGTAATCTGCCTTCGCGGCATCGAGATCCTTCTTGAACACGTCGTATTCCTCGCGCTTGACGAAGGGGTCGTCCGCGCCATTCAGAATCAGGATCTTCGCCTTGACCGCGCCCGGAGCCGGCGCGGGCGTATTGAGGCCGAGCGTGGCATGGAAGCCCGCGACCGCGTCAAGGTCGGCACCGGCGCGCGCCATGTTCAGGACGACCGCACCGCCGAAGCAGTAACCGACGGCGCCGATGCGCGTCGGATCGACCGAGGAATGCCCGGCAAGCTGGGCCCGCGCGGCGTTGAAGCGCGCCTCCATGACCTTGGGATCCTTCATCACGGAGCCGGCAAGCGCGCCCGCGTCCTTCGGATTGTCGGCGGTCCTGGCGTTACCGTACATATCGGCGACGAAGGCGGTATATCCCTGCTGCGCGAATTTCTGCGCCTCGTTGCGAATATGCTTCGTAATCCCCCACCACTCATGCACCATCACGATGCCGGGACGCTTGCCCTGAACCGCATCGTCATAGACGATGAAACCCTTCATTGTGGTCCCGCCATCCTGATAGGTGACCGGCTCCTCCCTGACTGCCGCGTGTGCATTCGCTGCCATCGTCAGGGCGCAGACCGCTGCCGCCATGATCGTTCGCATGTGGGTCTCCTGTGGAATTCTGAAGGACGAAGAGCCGCCCGTCATCGCCCGGATGCATCGGCCTCGTCTTCGATCTTTCGTAATTTTGCCCCTTTCTGGGGTCCGTGGCTATCACCCGCCCCCTGCGAAGGGGAAGTAATCCCGCAGCAGTGCCGGGGAAGTCAGCCCTTCACCGCTCGTGGATGTTCCCGCTCCCTTTGTCTGGTGCCGAATTGAAGCTTCGAGTGGGGAGACCGGCATCATGCGTGGATGCTCCAGTCGGGCTGCGATCAGCCTTATCGTCTCACGCCGCATGCCTGTTTCATTACGGCAACGAAAGCTCGAAATGCGAGCGGTCCATATCCTTGAAGCCATGGAAATGGCCGCCCCAGCGGAGAGGCACGCCCAATTCCGTGGCGGCCTTCCTCACCATGGCCGCAATCCGGGTCTGAATGCCCGGTTCAAAATAGACATGGCCCTCAGGGTCCAGTGGCCACAGGTCCACGGCATCGCCGGATCGGTGCGGGCTGTCCTGCGTCCTGGACCAGCCCCAGGCTACCGCCATCCGCTGCATCCTGCCGTCACGCCGACCCGAGCCGATCACGAAGCGCAGGTCAGGATTGTCGGCCTGGGCTTTGCGAACCACCTCCGCCAGCGCTGGGTTCAGGGTCCGGAGGTTGGCCTCGTGATTTCCCACCGGGTCCGGGTTCCACGCCCGGAACATCGCGAGCTGATCCCGCCCGTATTCGTCTCTGGCGGGGATTCTCCCGTAGACGTTGCGCGGCCCATCGAGGGTATGGCTGGCAGCATCCGGCGATGTTGGCATCGCTCTGCCGGGGTCGGCCTCGGCTCCAGCCTCCAGGCCAACGGTGAAGAGTGCGAGGCCGAGCAAGCCGAAGCGGGGAGAGCGCAGGTTTCCAAGCATGATGGCCAGAACGATCACAGCCCAATAGTCCGAAAGGAAGGCAAAGCCACTCGTGGCGCGGTTCGCGCACGTTCCGCACGGCGATGGTGGAAGGATGAACAAAGGATCCCTCCGAGAACCGCCCTCGATGGGCTCTTGCCTCCCGGCCGCAGCGATTCGAGGTTCCTGGTGCTGCCTGGGAGATGGTATAGTCGAAACTGATTGGAGTCGGTGCGCGGCAAGGCGCGACGGCGATGATGACCATGCCCGAAATGGCTGCGGACGCGCTCGGCAAGCTCCTGGCCGAGGATATCAGGCGCCTGTTCGGATCGTCCCAGCATGAGCATGCCGAGCGGCTCGACGGGATTGCACGCATTGCGCTGGAGTGCCTCGGCAGGAGCGACGCCCTCTACCATAACCTGGAGCATACATTCCTGGTGACCTTGGTCGGCCGGGACATTCTGCGTGGCCGCATGCTCACCGAGCGTCTCGAGCCGGACGATTATGCTCACCTGATTGTCGCCTGCCTGCTGCATGACATCGGCTATGTCCGAGGCATTCTTTCAGGTGACCGGGATGGTCGCTACGTGGTTGCTCCGGACGGGAGCACCGTCACCCTGCCTCGCGGTGCCTCGGACGCGGCGCTGACCCTCCACCATGTGGACCGCTCCAAGCTGTTCGCGAAGGAGCGGCTGGGAACGTCGCCCGCGATCGACGCCGGGCGGGTTGCCTGGGCCATCGAATTCACCCGCTTTCCAGCGTGCGCGGCCGCCGACGAGGGCTCCGACGACCGCGAAGGGCGGCTTGTCCAGGCAGCCGACCTGATCGGCCAACTTGGGGACCCGCTATACCTGAGGAAGGCCAATGCCCTGTATTACGAGTTCGAGGAGATCGGGCTTAACCGTCAGTTGGGCTACGCCTCACCGGCGGATCTGGTCGAACGCTATCCGGACTTCTACTGGAAGCGCGTCTCCCCGCATCTGACGGAGGCAATCGGCTACCTGAACGTTACGGCATCCGGCCGGCAGTGGATTGCCAACCTGCACAGCCATGTCTTCTGCGCCGAGCACGCATTCGCCCTCATGGGTCCGGAGCGATAGGATCGGACGGGTTCAGGCAGGTCCCTCCGCCTCGGGAACGATGATCTGCAGGGCTGCCGGCATGACGGCGATCCGCACAGGAGTCTGCGTGATGACCTCCCCGTCCACCGAGACGAATTGAGTCGGGCTCGCAGAGATCTCGATGTTCCGCCCTCGAAGAGTTCGGACGGAATGCGCGGCGGCCGGCCTGCCGAAGACGGAGGCGCCCCAGGCGCGCCCGAGTGCCCATTTGGAAGGTCCCGTGACGATCCGGACGGCAAGTTCCCCGCTCTCGACGCTGGCTTCATCCACGATCCTGATGCCGCCCTGAAACGGGCCATTCGCCACGCGGACATCCAGGGCCTCCATCTCGAAGGCTTCCCCATCCACGATCAGGCGGCACCGGAAGGCTCGGCTTTGAGCAAAGCGCCGTGCCGCAACCACGAGATAGCCGAGGCGTCCCAATACCCGTTTGATCCCGTCTGGACTGCCGCGGTGGATCGCGCTCGTGAGGCCGATCGAGACCGCGTTGGTGAAGGGCTTCCCGTCGACCTCACCAAGATCGACCCTGGCGATCCGGCCCGTCGCAATCACCTTGGCTGCAGCCTCGAGGTCAAGTGGAATGCCGTTGGCACGGGCGAAATTGTTTGCCGTTCCCATGGGCAGAAGGCCAAGGCAGATATCCTGCCCGGCAAACGAGGACATGACCGAGCTGATCGTGCCGTCCCCTCCCCCGACGATGACAAAGCGGCAGCCCTCGGCGACGATCCCTTCGACAACGGCCGGGATGCGTGAGGCATCCCGGACCGGGTAGGCCGCCGCCAGCCGGACGCCCTGGTCCCTCAGCTCCCGCTTGGCTCGCGCGTATGACCTTTCTCCTCGCCGGGATTGCGTGTTGACAACAAGAACGGCTTCACGACTTTCGAGAGACATCCGCGCCGCGCTTCCCTGTGAACATGACTGCTTCGCAGCAGGTTTGCGCCTGCTGGCTTCGGCGAACCGCCTCGAACCGCTGCAGCGCCTCGGCATGAATTATAGGGTCGCGAAAAGAAAAACCTCTATCCCCAGCCTGTACCGTCCCTGTCGTCCTGTTCCGCGGCAGCGGCGCACTATCGCCGCACGGCCCGGCGGTGGCTTCGCCTGGGTTTCGGCTCGTGAGCGACTTCCTGGTACAGGACCCGGGCCACGGCCTCCACGTCTGCGATCACCAGCCGACGCCGGTAGCGGCTGATCTGGCGCTGCGTCTCCCAGGCGCGCAGGGTCCGGCTCACCGTGGGCAGGGTGCTGCCGATCAGCTCGGCCAAGTCCTGGCGGCTGACCGGGAACGGGATCTCGACTCCTTCCCTGGTCTGCCGCCCGAAACTCTCCACAAGCTTGAGGATCGCGCGCGCCAGGCGATGCTCGACCGGCTCATTCGAGAGGTCCCGCAGCCGGCCCTCCATCTCGCGCAGACGCGCCTCGAGATCGCCGATCACGTTGAGCGCCACCCGCGGATGCCGCTCGATGAAGGTCCTGACGAGATCGGATGGCCATTGCAGCTCAACGCATTCCGTCACGGCCACGGCATCGGTGGGGTAGAACTTGTCCAGCAGGGCGGGACTGCCGAAGACCTCGCCGGGCCGGACATACTTGACGATGATCCTCGCCCCGCCAGGCATCGTCTGCACGAGCTTGGCAGCTCCGGAAGCGAGCACGTGCACGGCATGGGCCGGTTGTCCGGCCGTGAAGAGGACCTCGTCGGCCTGCACCGTTCGCCGTTGCGCCTGCCCCAGCAGTTCCGCCCCGACTGCGGGTTCGAGGCCCACCAGCAGGCCGATAGTGACCTTGTTGCCGGACATGCGATCATCCTTACCCCTGACATCCGCCACGCGGCCTGCGGGGATATCGCCAGCCGAGGTCATTGGTTCAACGCCGGGCGGCGGGCTCAGGAGCATCGGTCGATTCTCACGGGCAGCGAGGAAAATCCGCCAGCGGGGTAGGTAGCGTGGACCGGCGGTCTCTCCTGCACCAATGAAATCCTGCGGGTGCGGGCCAGAAGCTCCTCCATCACGACCCGCAGCTCCAGCCGGGCCAGACCGGCCCCCGGGCAGACGTGAATGCCGGCGCCATAGAGCAGATTGTGCGCAGGATTCCGGTCCAGGCGGAACTCGTCCGGATCGCCGAAAACGGCCTCGTCGCGATTGGCCGAGGCCCAGATCAGGCTGAGGCGCGCACCGGCCTCCAACTGACGCCCGCCGATTTCCACCGGCCTTGTCGTGATCCGGCGGTTGGCGATCAGCGGGGCATGGATCCGCAGGATTTCGTCAATGGCGGCCGGGATCGGCGAGGAATCCTCGCGAAGGCGCTCCTGCAGGTCCGGACGCATGGCCAGGGAGTGGACCAGGATGCCGACGCTCGCGGCAATCGTGCCCAGCTCGCCCACGGTCCAGTTGCGCACGATGCTGACGATCTCCTCGTCGGTCAGCGCCCTGTCCCCGACCCGCTCGCCCAGCAGGCGGGTGGTGACGTCGTCGGGCGCGTCGGCCCCGGCCCCGCGGCGCGCCTCCAGCAGGTCACGGACGAAGCCCTCGAATTCCAGCGCGACGGCGGCCGTGGCGGTTCGGTCTCCGGAGAGCGTGGCCTCCTGGTTCCGGTGCGTCCACTGCCGCAGAGACCCTTGCAGATCCGCTGGCCAGCCCATGAAGGCGCACTGGATCCGCAGCGCGAAGTCGCTGGCGAAGTCGTTCATCAGCTCGACTTCGCCATCGGCCGGCAGGCAGTTCACGAGCTCGACGGCAATTTCCCGGCACTCGGGCTCGAAGGCCCGCACCCGCTCCGGCGCGAAATAAGGCTCGATGAGCGCCCGGTATGCCGCGTGCTCGGGCGGGTCCATCCCATTGGGCACGGAGGGATGGCGCGAGACGGCATTGCTGAAGGCGTCGTGGTCCTCCAGCACCCGCACCACGTCCGCGTGCCGGAAGACGGACCAGTGAAGATAATTGCTGTAGGCCACAGGACAGCGGCTTCGCATATGGTCATAGGCGGCGATCTGGTCGTCGAGCACGGCCTTGGACCGCGGATCCCAGTCGGGCGGTGGGTTGTTGCTCATGGGATGGATCTTCTGGAAAGGATGGCGGCTTGGCCGCGGCAGGAGCCTATCGAAGGAGCGTCAGGCGCGGCGCCTGGCTGCCGGTGGCCAAGGGCCGTGAACCGCCCCGGACGCGCCGCCATGCCGCAACGACAAGCCCGCAGCCAAAGGGCGCAGAAGGGAAAGATCGGACGAAATCACCATCGGGGCTCCAGACAGGGTTCCGGACTTCTCGCATCCCAGTCGGCACGCTGCTTTGCGGCGCGACAAACAAAAACAAGCAAAATAGTGCTTCGTCCGGTTGCCGCCCCACCTCTTTCCGCTGGCGGCCGGACAACGGGCCGCGACAAGCTCCGTTTGGCCAAACTGGTAGCGGCACCTTCCGGAAGCGAAGTCCGTATTGTACCACTAGGCCTTCGACAGGGTCGGCATGGGCCGCAGCGGTGAAGGTCTCTCGCATGAAAATCCTCGCAGAAGCGAAGCAATCGCTCTACAGACGCATTTTCCCCGGCAGACGGAGGCTCAAGATCATCGATGGCAAGATCGACCTGCAGACGGCCTACCTTCAGTCGCTGCTGACGAAGCTGGAGCCCCGAACCGGAGCGGATCAGACCGCTGCTTCGGGACGGTGGCGGCTTGCGGATTACAAGGGCTACAGGTTTCTGCTCGACAGCGAAGGCCTGGTCGATCAGTACCTTCTCGGACCAGGGATCTGGGAGCACGAGCAGATCGACTTCCTGTTCTCGTCCCTGACGAGCGGGAAAATCTCAGGCAACTGCGTCTTTCTCGACATCGGATCCTATTTTGGCCTTTATGCCTTCGAGGCGCTGTCGCACCCGTGCTTTTCGAGCGTCCATGCCTTCGAGGCGAACCCGGTCAACTTCGCACAGCTCACGGCCAACTGGCTGATCAATGATGGCGGCCAGGGACGGCTGCACATTCATCATCGGGTCGTCACCGACAAGCCTGGCATTTCGCAGTCCATCTCTCCGAGGGAGACCAATCGCGGCATGGCGCGAGTCGTGCCCTCATCGGCCGGCGACGGAGTTGCCAACGTCGTCCTGGATGATGTGTTTCGCGATTACTCGCCCACCTATTTCGCCAAGATCGATGTCGAAGGACATGAGTTGGCGGTTCTGGAGGGAATGAAGAAGCTGCTGCAATCTGCACCCTGCTTTCTCCAGATCGAAATCCTTCAAGGTAATCGAGAGAAGGTCATTCATTGGATGGAGCAGGCCGGATACCGGAAGATCCACGACATCAAGGAAGATTACTACTTCACGAATATCGGCTCACTGTGAGCGGAAAAATCCGCATCGCGACCGCCGGCTCTCGCGCAGGGATGACGATCGGCCATGGCCCTTTACCACGTCGGGAGTTCGGGCCGCATTTCGGGAACCTTTGACCAGGGCGCGCTTTCTGCCAGGACAACTGGAGAAACGTCATGAAAGCGCAATTCGCTGCGACTGCTTTCTGTATCGTGCTTGCGGCTCCGTCAGCCTGGGCCCAGCAGAACCAACAGCCTTCGGTGGTTCCGAACCGGGCCGAGCCCACTCCCACAAGCAGCCCGCTGGCGGATCCTCATAAGGACGGCGGCCGCCCCGAGAGCCATGGCGGCACCGTCCATGCGCCGCAGGTAGGTTCAGGCGGCTCCCAGGCCGGAGCGACCACGCCCCTGCCGGCCGACATTAGGCAGACCGTAGAAGCGCTCGCCCGCACTACCGTGACGGCTCAGCAATACGGAAATTTGGCATCCAAACGCCATACCAGCGGAGCGGTGCATGAGTTGGGGGACCAGATGGTGCTCACCAACAGCCGGATCAATCGCGCCCTGACGGCCGTCGACCCGGAGCTTCGCAACCAGAAGGAAATGCCAGCCGCAGAACGCGGAACCTTCGACAATCTCGCGCGCGACGCGGACGAGATGCAGTTCGGAGTCAGCATTGCCCAGTGGGTGGCGCAAGCCTATCCGCAGACCATCGGCGCGCTGGAGCGCCTCGGTCAGGAGACCCGGTTCAGCGAACTGGCAAGCTCGGCCCTTCCCGAAATGCGCTCGCAATTGTCGGAAGCGCAGAGAATACTCCAGACGGCCAGCTCGGCTCCGAACGGGCAGCCGCTCTCGACCGGCGCCGTCAGCAATCCGAAGGCGAAATCCGATTGATCCTTCGGGCGGCCGCCTGATTGCGCTGGACTGACCCTTCAGCGACGGGTCAGCTCCCGCAGAACGCGCGACAGCTCTTCGGCTGCGTACGGTTTCTGCAGGAGTTCGAAACCGTGCCGGCCCTCCTCGGCCAGCACATGGCTGTAGCCGCTGGTCAGGATCACGGGCAGATCCGGGTAGCGCCGGCGGATCTCCTGGCCGAGTTCGATGCCGCTCATGCCCGGCATGACCACGTCCGAGAACACTACGTCGAAGCGTCCGGCGTCCTGTTCGAGCACTTCGAGCGCCTGCTTCGCATGGGTGGCCCAGACGGTTTCGTAGCCAAGATCCTGGAGGACCTGTGTCGAAAACGCCCCGACCTCGGCATTGTCCTCCACCATCAGAACCCGGTGGCCCTGCCCAGGCTCGGTGCCACCGTTTCCGCTCGCCTGGGCAGAGCCTTCATTAGGTGCCTCCGGGTCAGGCTTTCGCGCGGGGCCCGGTGAGCACCTTCCAATAGACGAGGGCGAAGCCGACGAACGCCCCGGCCCAGGCTGCGCCGGCCAGATGCAGCAGCGCAATACTCCAGCCCGGATGAAGCGAGGCGCAGATCCGCGCCAAAGTGGCTGCGACAACGAGCACGTAGAGAACCTGCGTGCCTCCGGTGGCGACGAGAGCCCGCCCCGTATGTCCGAGACTCGCCCGCGACATCACGGCCAGGGTCATGCCGCCCATGGCGCCGCCCGTCCAGGCGTGAATGCCGGCGGCGGTGGGGAGCAGGCCCCAGGATGCCAGTCCGGTCAGGATGAAGCCGAGCGGTATAAACGCATAGGCGACATGCAGGACCAGCACCAGACGATCCTGCCAGGTTCGGTCGCCAGCCCAGCGTGCGAGACGCAGAGCCTGGAGAACGCCAGCTGCGATCAGAACCGCTCCGGTCACATTCCAGTCGGGCGCCACGACCCAGGCCAGGAGCGCCGCTCCGGCGCAGCCCATCGAGACCATATCGAAGGTTCCGAAAGGAGCGGGAAGCCGGCCGGGCTTCTGCCGCGCGAGCCAGTTGCGCGTGAAGCTCGGCACGATCCGTCCGCCGATCAGCATGATCAGCATGATGACCGCCGCAACGCCGATCCTGGTCCCATATTCGGCGATGCCATGCAGATGGGCTTCCAGATGGAACGCGACGTTTCCTGCGATCAGCGCTCCCATAAGGATCAGGACCTTGAGGTTGCGCCAGTTCCGACCGCTGATGATCTCCCGTCCCATGGCGGCGGCGACAAGGATCAGAAATGCATTGTCGATGACCGCGGCGGTTCCCCATCCGATCCACCCCGACAGGGTGACGGCCACGCGTCCTGCGGCCCAGACCAGCACGAGAACGAGCAGGGGCCTGCCCTGGAGCGGCATGCGGCCGGTCCAGTTTGGAACCGCGGTCAGCAGGAACCCGGTGATGACTGCCGGAAGATAGCCGTAGAGCATCTCATGAACGTGCCAGTCCCGGGGAGCGAAGGCTGTCGACAGCTCAAGCTCGCCATAGAAGGCCGGCAGCCAGACCAGGATCGCTAAACCGGCATAAAGGGAACCGAAGAGGAAGAACGGACGGAAGCCATAGGAAAAGAGCGCTGGACCCTTGTAGTCTCGCAGACGCGGGATCGGAGCCATCATCGGCCTCCTTCGGCTGGCATGAAGACGTCGCGAGCCGTCACGTGCTCTCCGGTTTCGACGTCCGTGGCCGTGAACTCGACGGGCTGATGATCAGCCACGGCTGACGAGACGAGCACGCGTAGCTCGCGGGTGGTGTCGGAAGGAACCTCCACTGTGTCCCCACCGCCGACGATTTCAATCTCTCCTGCCTGCAGTCCGGTCATCTCCAGGCGGAAGGAGCGCTCGGCGTCGGCCTTGTTGTAGAGGCGGATCGTATAGCCGTTCCTGATCCGCCCGTCGGACAATGTCACGGCTACGGGATTGCGGTCGTGGATGACCGTGATCTTGGCGTCGCTGCGCATGCCGAGCCCCACACTCATCACGGCCACCAGACCGAGTGCGCTCGCGCCCAGCGCCACGGTCTTCGGCCGGATCACGCGCCTGCGGGCCGGCTCACCCTGACGCCCGCGCTCGATGTTCGTCCACGCCTCGTAATCGATGAGCCCCCGCGGGCGGCCGAGCTTCGTCATGATGCTGTCGCAGGCATCAACACAAAGCCCGCAATTGATGCAGGCGAAGTTCGGCCCCTCGCGGATATCGATGCCGATCGGGCAGACGTTCACGCATTGCATGCAATCGACGCAGTCCCCGGCGGGCTCGCCCTTCGCTCTCAACTCGGCGGCTTTCTTCGCCGAACCGCGCGGTTCGCCCCGGTAATCCCTATAATTGACGGTCAGCGCTTCCGGATCCCAGATCGCACCCTGCAGGCGCGGCCATGGGCACATCCATGTGCAGACCTGCTCGCGAGCGAAACCCGCAAGCGTATAGGTCGTGCATGTCAGGATCGCGATCCACGCATAGGCAAGGGCGGAAGCCTGCCCGGTCGCAAGGTCGACAAGAAGCGTCGGCGCATCGGTGAAGTAGAGAACGAAGGCGCCGCCCGTTCCCATGGCGATCAGAATCCAGATGGCGTGCTTGAGCCCGATCTCGAAAATGCGCTTCGGGGACAACCCGGCTTCGCGCTTCTTCAGACGCTCACGCCGGTCTCCCTCGACCCAGCGCTCCACGAGGAGAAACAGATCGGTCCAGACGGTCTGCGGGCAGAAATAGCCGCACCAGACCCGCCCGGCGACGGCATTGATCCAGATAAGGATCAGTGTCGCCAGGATCAGAAGGCCCGTCAGGTAATAGACCTCCTGCGGCCAGATCTCGATGAAGAAGAAATAGAGCCGTCCCCGGTCGAAATCGAAGAGCACGGCCTGATCGGGCTGCCCTGCAGCCCTCGTCCAACGGATGAACGGCAGAACGTAATAAATACCGAGACAGACGATCAGTGCTGTCCACTTCAGCCGCCGATAGCGGCCCGAAACCGACTGGGGAGTCACCCGCTCCGTGATGACCCCGCGCTTCGGCTTGCGCAGATGAGCCCGTTCGGGTTTGAAGCTGATATCGAGAGTGGCCATGGGATCATCTGAACGAGTGACGCCGCCGCGATGGAGATCGGCGGCGGCGTGATGCAACGGACCGGAAGGGCGTTACTTCGCGGCAGCCTGCGTGTTGAGCTTGTCGAACAGGTTGCTGAAGGCCTGCTTGGCCTTGCCAGGATGCGCGGCGGCCTTCGCCTGATCCAGATTGGTGGCCTCTCCGACCACGACCATTCCGACCATGCCCATGCCGTAATGCGGCTTGCACCGATAACCGTACACACCCGCCTTGTCGAAGGTGACGGAAATTTCCTCGCTCATCTTGCCTGTGAACGCCTTGGCGCCTTCGGGCAGCATGGTCTCGATGCTCTCGACGTTATGGCCCTTGTCGGCCGCCACAAACTTGACCGTGTCGCCGGGATTGATCTTCACCAGCGCAGGCTCGAACACCATGACGCCTTCGGTGCCCTTATTGAGCATCTTCACCTCGACCTCGGCGGCGCTGGCCGCACCGGCGAATCCGAGAGCAGCCACGAGAGCGCCGAGCACGATTACCTTCCGCATAATTCTTCTCCTGATGAGATGTCATATCGACGAGCCTCAGTACGGCCCTCGTGGAGAGTTCATACGCATCATCAGGAGGGTGGTGTTTGATCTGAAACAAACAGTTCGGCGGTTTCCCTCCGAAGCCTGGGACGCACCCATCTGGACCCACCGGAAGCGGATCGAGGGCGCGGATCTTCGCAACGATATGGCGGATCCTGCAATCCCGGTCGACAGACTACTTTCCTTGAGATAGCTCAATTCGACCGGACCTCCGGCCATGTAAGAGAGTTATTCAAGGAGGATCCTGTGTGCTCTATCGTTCGCAGCAAGCCGAAGTCTTGCGGCAACGGTGGCAAGGAGGTGAAATCTCCTTCACCGCAAGGATTCTCCGTTATCGCCTGTACCTGAGCTGGAAGTCGTGTGATGCCGATTTTGGACAAATCCCTCGTGGCGGACCTTCCCATGTTTGCGGGCTTGGCGCCGGATGATCTGAGCGAGATCCTGAAAGAGGCGCAGTCGATCCGTTATCCCAAGGGAACGAGCGTCTTCCAGCAGGACGAGGAAGCGCATTCCTTCTTCGTCCTTCTTCATGGCCATCTGCGGGTCGTCAAGGTGACCCCTGACGGGCAGCAGGTCGTGGTCCGCTTCGTGACGGCTGGCGAATTGTTCGGGATCGCCATGGCCATGGCGCGGGCCACCTATCCGGCAACCGCCATTGCGGTCGTGGACAGCCTCGCGCTCGTCTGGCCGTCGGCCGCTTGGCCCCGCCTCGTCGCGAAGCACCCTTCGCTTGCCGTCAACGTGATCCAGACCGTCGGCAGCCGCCTCCAGGATGCTCATACCCGTGTGGTGGAGATCTCGACCCAACAGGTGGAGAAGCGCGTTGCCCATGCGCTCCTCCGCTTGGCCCAGCAAGCCGGTCGGAAGGGCGAGGACGGAATTCAGATCGACTTCCCGATCTCGCGGCAGGATGTCGCGGAAATGACGGGCACCACCCTCCATACGGTGAGCCGCATCCTGAGCGCCTGGGAAGATCAGGGGCTCGTCGAAAGCGGACGGCAGAAAATCACGATCCGGGAGCCCCACAAGCTGTTCGTGCTCGCGGAACGTTCGCCCGACTGATGCATCGGAGGTGAATTCGAATTCACTTCAAGCTTTCATTCACCGATTCAGCGCATCTTTTCACGTAAAAACCGGTTCCCAACTTTGCGTTCGAGACGCAAGATTCGGACCGTTCCAGCAAAGCCGGAGCATCCATCAGCGTCCCCGAATGGATGCCCCGGACCTCACCGGATCATGTAGGCCACTTGGCCAGGATCAGGGATGGATCGGTCGAGGCGGCAGGATTTCCCTCGGCCACCGCCTTCAGATCCGTCATGAACCTGAATGGATCGACGCCGTGCTCACGGCAGGCGTCATCCACGGTGTGGAAGCATGCGATCGGGCATCCCACGCAGCGCATCTTGTGGTTCAAGAAGACACGGATCGTCGCGGGCCATTGCCGCATCACGTCGTCAACGAGTTGGGTGGATTCGACGGGCATCATCGCCTCCAAGGGTCTGGTATCACCGACATGCTTTATTTTTAGCCCGATTGCCGTCGCCCTTCTTTGAGCGACCGCAAGGAAGCGGTAATCCGTTCGACCTCTTGTTTGAGGTGCGGCAAAGAAGAGGCGGATTTCTCCCCCCATGGTGCGGACCTCGTCGGGCTCCGGACAGGAGCCCGGCCTCCATGACCGACGGCGGCCCGCAATGGCTTGGCCGCCCACCAAGGAAGCCTTCTGATGTGCAACTGCAACGTCACTGAAACAACGATCGATGTCCGCCAGATCATGCCGCGGATGCGCCATCCCCTCATCTTCCAGACGTTCGACCAGCTCGCCCCCGGCGAGGCGTTCATGCTTGTCAACGATCACGATCCCAGGCCGCTCTTCTATCAGTTCAACGTCGAACGCCCCGGGGAATTCGGATGGGACTACCAGGAAGAGGGCCCCGACCTCTGGCGCGTCCGGATCAGCCGGGCCGCCTGAGGCGGCCCTGATCGGCGAAGTTGACCGAAGACCGGCTGGGCTTCGGTCGGCTCCCGGCCGGTCGTCAGCCGGTGCAGGCTGTTGGGAAGACCGCTCCCATGATCGAATTCACCACCGCATTGACTGTCTTCCTCGCATCCCACCTGATCCCGGCCAGCCCGCGGGTACGCAGCCGCCTGATCGGCCGGCTGGGGCGGACCGCCTATCTCGCCGTCTACTCGGTCCTGTCCCTGGTCCTGATCGGCTGGCTCATCGTGGCGGCTCAGCGGGCCGAAACGGTGTGGCTCTGGGATCCCGCTCCGTGGCAATGGCACATACCCTTCGTGGCCATGCCGGTAGCCGCTTTCCTGCTCGTCGCCGGCCTGATGCAGCCCAATCCGCTCTCGATTTCGGTCCGCACAGGCACGATCCCCGGTCCGATCACGGCCATCACGCGCCATCCCGTCTTATGGGCATTCCTACTTTGGGCGCTGTCTCATATTCCGCCGAACGGCACCTTGGTCGCGCTCCTCCTCTTCGGCGGAATGGCAGTATTCTCGCTGCTCGGCTTCGCTCTCCTGGACCGCAAGGCGCGCAAGAGCCTGGGACCGGAGCGGTGGTGCGCCCTGAGCGCCCCGACGTCCGTTCTCCCCTTCGCCGCGCTGCTCTCCGGGCGGGCGCGGTGGAGTTCGCTACGCCCGCTCGTCCTGCCGGGCCTGATCGCCCTTGTCCTCTACGCCTGGTTCATTCTCCAGGGCCACGCACTTCTCATCGGCCCCGACCCCTTGGCCGGCCTCGCCTCGGCGATGTAGCCCTCCTCATCGCGCTTCGCTGATACGGAAGGCTTTCGCACTCTTACTGGGTGAAGAAGAGTGCCACCGCGATCGCAACCGACATGGTGACCGCCGTAATCGTGCCACTCAGGCGCAGCACGCCCATCCGGTGAAGCATGACGGCAAAAATGATGATGATCGGCGTCGCCATCACCAGTCCGACCTGGGCATCGCTCATGATCTGCTCTCTGTTTCAGGACCCGGCTCATCTATGGCCGGAAATGCCGGGCCGTTGTTTGCGCCAGCGCAACGAGAATGCCTGACGGCGAGCGTTATGAGGCTCTGCCAGCACAGACAAGAGCGACGGAAGAGCCATGATCGCCACGCAAGAGGATCGCCCGTGGGGCGCACTCTCGGACCTGCCGGGACATCCGATGATGTGGGTCCTCATCCTGACGGAGACCGTGACCTTCGGCCTGCTCTTCATGACTTTCGCGGTGACGAAAGCCATCCATCCTGCCCTGTTTGCAGCAGGGCAGGCGCAGCTCGACCCTCTTCTGGGCGGTGTGAACACTCTGGTGCTGATCACCAGCGGATGGCTGGCGGCTCTCGCTGTCGAGGCTCGGATCGCGGAACGACGCTCTCCAGCGCGGTGGATGCTCCTGGGCTCAATGGTTCTGGGCTCCGCCTTCGTGGCAATCAAGATCGCCGAGTACGCGACAAAAGTTCAGGCCGGTATCGGGCTGGAGACGGATACGTTCTTCACGCTCTACTTTCTCCTGACCGGGTTTCACCTGCTCCATGTCGTGCTCGGTATCGTCATTCTCGCGGCCGTCGCCTTCTCGGACAGCGTCGAGAACCTGGAGACCGGAACCTCGTTCTGGCACATGGTCGATCTGGTCTGGGTCGTGATGTATCCGCTGATCTACCTCGTCGGGTGAAGGCCATGAGACGGAAAGCCGCCCATCAAGTCACGCGGACCTGGATATTCCTCGTCCTGCTCACTCTCGTCAGCATGGCCGCCAGGCATGCCGGAACGGTTGGCCTCATCGGCAACGGCGTCGTGCTGATGGCTGCCACCATCAAGGGACGGTGGATGCTGATGGACTTCCTCAAGCTCCGCGATGCGCCGCCGAGCTGGCGGTTCCTGCTGGTGTCATGGCTTGCGCTGATCGCGGCCTCGTCCTGGCTCGCGGCAGCCGTCCCGCTGCTCCGCGGCTGACGGCCGCGCTCTCCTTCAAAGCTTGTGCCAGAGCAAAGAGCAATCCGGACGCTCCTGTAGTTTGCCGTTCGTCCGCTCCCAAGCAGCGCACGATTTCACTCCGAGGCACACAGCCATGTTCATCCCCTTCGACCAGAACACCCGATCCCGAAGTCCGCCATACGGCCTTTGATGCGCGGCCCGGGCCGCACCCTTGCCTCCCTGTTATTTGAGAAAGGATCGCGTGATGGCTGAAGCCCTCACCAAATCGGCGGCGAGGAACGTGTTCTATGGGGGCTCGTTCTTCTTCTTCGCCATCTTCCTGGGCCTGACCGCCCACAGCCACTACTACATGAACACCACGTCGACCGACACCTCGACCCTGTCCGCCTCGGTCGCGCGCGGCAAGCACGTGTGGGAGAAGAACTCCTGCATCAACTGTCACTCGATCCTCGGCGAGGGAGCCTATTTCGCGCCCGAGCTCGGCAACCTCTGGGATCGCTGGGGCGGCAAGGAGGATCCGGGGGCTGCCCGCGAGATGCTGAAGGCCTGGATGGCCGCGCAGCCCTCCGGCATCGAAGGCCGCCGCCAGATGCCGCAGTTCAATCTGACCGACCAGGAAGTGAACGATCTCGCCGACTTCCTGGAATGGACCAGCCGCATCAAGACCCAAAACTGGCCGCCGAACAAGGCTGGCTGAGATCAGGATATCCATCATGAAATATCAAACGCAAAAGGTGGCCCTGCTCTATTTCTATGGAGCGCTCGCCCTGTTCCTGGCTCAGATCCTGTTCGGCGTTCTGGCCGGCACGATCTATGTCCTGCCCAATACCCTGTCGGTCCTTCTGCCCTTCAACATCGTCCGGATGATCCACACCAATGCGCTGATTGTGTGGCTCCTGATCGGATTCATGGGCGCGACCTATTATCTTGTCCCCGAGGAAGCGGAGACCGAGCTCTTCAGCCCGTTCCTCGCCAAGCTGCAGTTCTGGATGTTCTTCATCGCCGCCGGAATCGCGGTGGTGGGATACATGTTCAAGATCCATGAAGGCCGCGAGTTCCTCGAGCAGCCCTTCATCATCAAGGTCGGGATCGTGGTCGTCTGTCTGATGTTCCTGTTCAACATCACGATGACGGTTCTGAAAGGCCGCAAGACCGTGGTCACCAACATCCTGTTGTTCGGACTGTGGGGCGTCGCGATCTTCTTCCTGTTCGCGTTCTACAACCCGGCGAATCTGGCCGTGGACAAGATGTACTGGTGGTACATCGTGCATCTCTGGGTCGAGGGCGTGTGGGAGCTGATCATGGCATCCGTCCTGGCCTTCCTGATGATCAAGCTCAACGGCATCGACCGCGAGGTGGTGGAAAAGTGGCTCTATGTCATCGTCGGCATGGCGCTGTTCTCCGGCATTCTCGGCACCGGCCACCACTTCTACTGGATCGGCGCGCCCGGCTACTGGCAGTGGATCGGCTCGCTCTTCTCCACCCTTGAGGTCGCGCCGTTCTTCACCATGATCATCTTCACCGTCCAGATGACCTGGAAGGCAGGCCGCCGTCATCCCAACCGCGCCGCCCTGCTGTGGTCGGTCGGCTGCTCGGTCATGGCCTTTTTCGGCGCGGGCGTCTGGGGCTTCCTGCACACGCTGTCCTCGGTGAACTACTACACCCATGGCACGCAGGTCACCGCAGCACACGGGCACCTCGCCTTCTTCGGCGCCTACGTGATGCTCAACCTCGCCGTCATGGCCTATGCCATGCCGCAGCTCCTCGGCCGCGCGCCGTACAACCAGATGCTCAGCATCGTGAGCTTCTGGATCATGTGCACGGCCATGTCGGTCATGACCTTCGCGCTCACCTTCGCGGGCGTCATCCAGGTGCATCTGCAGCGGGTGCTCGGGCAGTCCTACATGGAAGTCCAGGATCAGCTGGCGCTCTTCTACTGGATCCGCCTCGGCTCGGGCGTGTTCGTCCTGATCTCGGCGCTGATGTTCTTCTACGCCGTGCTTGTGCCCGGCCGCGAGAAGGCTCCCCGCCTGACGCAGGGGCTGCAGCCTGCCGAATAGATCCCCGCGGGGCGGCCGCCTCAGGTCGCCCCGCCCTCACCAATGCATTTTCGAGGATTGATCGATGAAGCCCCTTCTCCATTCCGTCCCGCAGCCGACGGTCGATGTCCCCTATTACGTTCCGGCCGGGAACGAATGCGCCCTCTTCGAGCTTGCCTGGCGCAAGCGCCTGCCCCTTCTTCTGAAGGGCCCGACGGGCTGCGGAAAAACCAGGTTCGTGTCCCACATGGCATCCAGGCTCGGGCTTCCGCTGCACACGGTTTCCTGCCACGACGATCTCACGGCCGCCGATCTCACCGGCCGCTATCTCCTCAAAGGCGGCGATACGGTCTGGGCGGACGGTCCCCTTACCCGCGCCGTGCGCGAGGGCGGAATCTGCTATCTCGACGAGATCGTGGAAGCGCGCAAGGACGTGACCGTCGTGCTCCACCCGCTGACGGACGACCGCCGCATCCTGCCGCTCGACCGTACCGGAGAGGAACTGCAGGCACCGGATTCCTTCATGCTGGTGGTCTCCTACAATCCCGGCTACCAGACGCTGCTCAAGTCGCTGAAACCCTCCACGCGCCAGCGCTTCGTCGCCATCGAGTTCGATTTCCTCCCGATCGATCACGAGGTCGCCGTCGTCGCCTCGGAGAGCGGCCTGTCACAGGATCGCGTTCGTCCGCTGCTGCTCCTGGCCCGCCGCCTGCGTGCCCTCAAAGGGCAGGATCTGGAAGAGGGCGTCTCGACGAGGCTGCTGGTCTATTGCGCTTCTCTGATCGCCGCTGGTGTCTCCCCGGAAGAAGCAGTCGCCGCCTCAATGATCGAGCCCCTCACCGATGATCTCGACGTCAAGAAGGCCCTGATCGAAGTCGCTCGCGCGACCCTTGCCTGACCCGGAGGCCTGCCATGCTCGATTTCCTGGAGCTCGAAGAGACCGTCGGCCAGCTCTGGCATCGGCTCGTGGGCCGCGCGGCCAGCTATCCGAGCTATCCCGAGCTTGGTGTCTCCCTCGATGAAGTCCGCGCGCAGCTCGGCGTCTTCTTTCGCGGGCTCGGCGGCGAGCCCGGAGTGCAGCTGGCCGGCACCGCCGCCCGTGCCTCGTCCCACCGCATGAGCTTTCTGCAACGAATCGGGATTGCCGAAGAGAGGCTCGAGCAACCGGGCCGCGACTCGGCCACCCTCTTCCTGCCGCCGAGGATCGAGCTGTTTCCCTCGAGCATCCTGAACCGCTTTCTGTATCTGTGGCTCGCCGCTTATTTCGCCCATGTCCCGACAGGCCCGGTTGAGGAGACCGATCCGCTGCGGCGCGATCTGATGATGCTGCGACGGGTCAAGGAAACGGTCGGGACAATCCTCGCCGAGTGCCCGGGCCTCTCCGGCGCCTACGGCGACCTGTGCCTTGGCATGCTCGAGGCGAGACCGAGGCGCTCCCTTCCGGCCACCGAAGCCAAGATCGAGCAGATCGTGCTCTCGCTCCTGGGCGACAAGGATGCCGCGCCTCCTCCCCTCTGGGAGTCGCCGGCAGGCGATGCGGGCCTGCCCCGGCAGGCGCCTCCCGGCTATCAGTCATTCCTTCCGGTCCCGCTCTGGGGCGACACCTGGGTTCGCGAGGCCGGGGCGTCGGCCCGCAACAGCGACGAGCCCGCAGGCCCGAGCGATCTTGCCGCGTCTGACACGCGCAAGCGCTTCGCCTCACGCCGCGAAGCCGATCAGGCTCAGCGCAGCGATCCGTTCATCCTGAATCGCTTCGAGAAGATCCTGGCCATGGCCGAAGCGGTCAACATCAACAGACCTTCCGACGACAGCGAGGATGAAAACGCCGAAAAGGCTCTGGACGATCTCGAGGAGATTCCCCTCTCCAAACACAAAGGCAAGCCGTCGACCAAGCTCAAGTTCGACCTCGACCTTCCTCCCGAGGCCGTCGACACCGCGCCGCTAACAGCTGACTTGACCTATCCCGAGTGGGACTACACCCGCAAAGCCTATCTGCCGAACCATTGTCGGGTACTCGCCGCGCGCGCTTCCGAGGAGGGAGAGGTCTGGGAGCCCGACGCGGAAGCGCGCCGTCGCATCCGCCGCGTGCGCCGGCAGTTCGAAGCGCTCCGGCCCAAGCACGAGATCCTGAGAGCCCAGGCCGACGGCGAGGAGCTCGACATCGATGCTCTGGTCCGCGCCCACAGCGATCTGCGCTCGGGCGGCTGCGGCTCGGACCGCGTCCATCTCGCCAGCCGTCGGCAGGCTCACGATCTCGCCGTGACGTTCCTGGTGGATGTCTCGCTCTCGACCGACGCCTGGGTGGACGATCGGCGGGTTCTCGACGTCGAGAAGGAGGCGCTGCTGGTGCTGGCGCATGGGCTGGCCGCCTGTGGCGACTCCCATTCGATCATGACCTTCACGTCCCGCCGCCGCTCATGGGTGCGGGCCGAAACCGTGAAGGACTTCGACGAGCCTCTGAATCAGGCCGTCCTGCGGCGAATCTCGGCCCTGAGGCCCGGCTACTATACCCGGATCGGCGCAGGCATCCGGCATGCGACGGCCAAACTGTCGGAGCGCCCCAACCGGCAACGCCTGCTGCTGGTGCTCACGGACGGCAAGCCGAACGACATCGATCACTACGAAGGCCGCTTCGGCATCGAGGACACCCGCCGGGCCGTCATGGAGGCCCGAAGGGCCGGAGTGACCGTGTTCGGCGTGACAGTTGACAGAGAGGCCCAGTCCTATTTCCCGACACTCTTCGGCCGCGGCGGCTACGCCATCGTCAGCCAGGTGGCGAAGCTCCCCTCCGCCCTTCCGGCGATTTACCGGCATCTGGTTCGATAAAGCCTCTTGCGGAACGAAAAAGGGCGGGCCGTGGCAGAAGCTACGGCCCGCCCTTTGGCGTTCAGGCGCGGTCGTCAGACAGCCCGGCTGTGCGTCCTGCCGGAAGCGCCCAGATAGGCATCGAAGGCCGATGCGACGCTCCGCACCAGGAAGCGCGTGTCGTCATTCACCGACACGACGTTCCCATCGAGGCGGATGATGCCATCCTGCTCGAGTGTCCGGAGACGCGGGATGGATTGCAGAATGGTCTCCGGCTCCGTTCCATGCCGACGGCAGATCTGCCCGACATCGACCCGGAAATCGCACATCAGCCTCTCGATCAGATCGGCCCTGAGACGGTCGTCGGCGGTCAGGGCATAGCCCTTCGCGGTCGCCAATTCGCCCCGCGAGATCCGCTCCGCATAGCGCCCCAGCACGACTTCGTTCTGGGCATAGCCTTGTGTGAGCCGCCCGATGGCGGACGCCCCGAAACCGATCAGGACGTCGCTCGGATCCGTGGTGTAGCCCTGGAAGTTGCGGTGCAGAACGCCATCGACCTGAGCCCGCACCATGGAATCGTCAGGCAGGGCATAGTGATCGAGGCCGATTCTGCGATATCCGGCCTCGATCAGCGCCCCGGCGATGGCCTCCGCTTGAGCGTAACGGGCGGCGCCGTCGGGCAGCGCGGCTTCGTCGATCTTGCGCTGATGCTTCTTGAACGTGGGCACATGCGCATATCCGAAAACGGAGAACCGCTCGGGCCGGATCTCGAGGCACTGCCGCACCGTGTCGATGCAGGACTCCACCGTCTGGTGAGGAAGCCCGTAGATGAGGTCGAAATTGACTCCGTTGACGCCCGCGTCTCTCAACCCGTTCGTGGCCTTCTCCGTCTGCTCGAAGCTCTGCACGCGGTTGATCGCGCGCTGAACGACCGGATCGAAGCTCTGAACACCGAGGCTCGCACGGGTGACGCCGGCAGCCCCGAGAGCGGCCGTCATGGTGCGCGTCAGCGTCCTGGGGTCGATCTCCACGGCGATTTCCGCATCGTCCTCGAAGGAAAATCTCTTCCGCATGAGATCGATGAGCCCGCTGAACTCGGCGGGCTCCATGATCGTCGGAGTTCCGCCCCCGAAATGAACATGCCGTATGGGCAGGGGAGCACTCAGGCGATCCCCGACGAGCTCGATCTCGCGGCGCAGCACGGCAAGATAGTCGACAATCGGAGCATCCCGTTGGGTGATGGTGGTATGGCAGCCGCAATACCAGCACATGGAGCGGCAGAACGGCACATGGAGATACAGTGAGGCGGTCGCCCCGCCTGGGAGCGAAGCAAGCCACTCTCCATAGGATTCATGCCCTGTCACATCCGAGAACTGCGGCGCTGTCGGGTAGCTCGTGTACCGGGGAAGCCGCTCCTCACCGTATCGCGCTGTCAGATCGTCTCTCATGATGGGTTTCCTCATGCGGCGGATGCGCTCGGCGGAGCGCGCCCGCATCGCTGGCAATGATGCATCGGGTCTAGCGGGGTTCGCCCTCCCGTTCTTTGACCTCCCTCAATCGAGACACGGACTCGTGCGCCGATCGTCGCAACCGCATCGATTGATTTAAATCAAATATCTGAAAAAATTAGCTATTTTAAGCTCAACCGCTCTTGTATTTGCGTTGCGACAAATAGCGGTGCTGCGGTGCGTCGTACAAGGTTTTCATCCGCTGCCGGACGCGAAGGATCCGCCAGCCGGCCCCAGACAGGAGGCACCGATGAAAGCTCTCAAG